>NZ_CP051180.1:2066566-2755422 GCF_012295575.1 Ferrimonas lipolytica
CAAAGTGTGGCCACAAATCAGTACCCGGTATGATCTCTTTCAGATTAGATAACATCTGACAACCATTACACACTCCCAGCGATAAGGTATCTGGACGTTCAAAGAAGCCTTGGAACTGGTCACGAGCACGGTCGTTAAACAGAATCGATTTAGCCCAACCTTCGCCAGCGCCCAGTACATCACCGTATGAGAAACCACCGCAGGCTACCAAAGCTTGAAACTGCTCCAAGGTTAAACGGCCTTCAAGGATGTCGCTCATGTGGACATCAATGGCATCAAAGCCAGCACGATCAAATGCGGCCGCCATCTCAACGTGAGAGTTAACCCCTTGTTCGCGCAGTACCGCAACCTTTGGCGCATTGCCCTTTAGGATGAACGGTGCGGCGATATCATCAGCAGGATTAAAGCTTAGCTTGGCACTCAAACCCGGATCGTTCGGGTTTTGCTTCGCTTCATGCTCCTCTTTGGCACAGGCAGGATTATCACGCATCGCCTGCATCTGGAATGTTGTTTCCCCCCAGATGGTACGCAGCTCAGAACGCGACTCACGCAGCAACTCGTTATCACCTTGGCGGATAACAATCTCGTTGCCGGTCGCCGGTGCACCAATGGCATGAATGCAGTGGTCTAGGCCGTGCACAATTGCGGCGGAAACCACAGCTTCAAAGTCCTCTTTACGGATCTGGATTACCGCGCCCAACTCCTCGTTAAACAGCAGCGATAATGGTTCATTACCCAACCCCTCAAGATCGACATCGATACCGATATTGCCAGCAAAGGCCATCTCAGCCAGAGTAACCAGCAGGCCACCGTCGCCTTTGTCGTGATAGGCCAATACCTGTTGAGTGGCAACCAACTGCTGCATCAACTGCCAAAAGCCTTTCAAAACTGAAGCGTCATCAACATCTGGTGCTTGATTGCCCAACTGGTTGTATACCTGCGCCAACGCAGAACCACCTAAGCGCTGTTTTCCAGCGGCGGTATCTATGTACAACAGCATGGTATCACCAGCGTCGGTTCGCAGTTGCGGGGTAACGTTGGTACGGACATCTTCAACTCGACCAAAGGCAGTGATAACCAGCGACAGTGGTGCGGTTACGCTCTTTTGCTCGCCATCATCCTGCCAAGCGGTTTTCATCGACATGGAGTCTTTGCCCACCGGGATAGTTAATCCCAGTGCTGGACAGAGTTCTTCACCAACAGCTTTAACCGCTTCATACAAGCCAGCGTCTTCACCGGGGTGACCCGCAGCTGCCATCCAGTTGGCTGAGAGTTTCACATGCTCAAGTGACCCGATCTGCGCCCCAGCCATGTTGGTGAGGGACTCACCTACGGCCATACGCGCTGACGCACCGTAATTAATCAGTGCCAGCGGGGTGCGCTCCCCCATCGACATAGCTTCACCGTAGTAGCTATCCAGTGTTGCAGTAGTTAATGCACAGTTGGCCACTGGAACCTGCCATGGACCAACCATTTGATCACGAGCAACCATACCGGTTACCGAACGGTCACCAATAGTGATGAGGAAGGTTTTCTCGGCCACCGCAGGCAGTCGCAATACACGACGAACTGCATCAGCAACACTAATTCCACTGAGATCTAATGCTGGGGCTGCCGTTACGGTTGATGCGACATCGCGGTGCATCTTCGGAGCCTTACCTAATAACACGTCCATTGGCATATCGATTGGAGTGTTATCGAAGTGGCTGTCTTCCAGAGTCAAATGGCGCGCTTCAATCGCTTCGCCAATAACCGCAAACGGTGCCCGTTCGCGCTGACAAATCGCTGCAAACGTCGCTAGGTTTTCTGGCGCAACCGCCATCACATAACGTTCTTGCGATTCGTTACACCATAACTCCAACGGCGACATGCCTTTTTCGTCAGATAGCACATCACGCAATTGGAATTTACCACCTCGGCCACCATCATCCACCAACTCCGGCATAGCATTAGATAGGCCGCCAGCACCAACGTCGTGGATAAATGCGATTGGGTTGTCGTCACCCAACTGCCAGCAGCGATCAATCACTTCCTGACAACGGCGTTCAATCTCAGGGTTTTCTCGTTGTACCGAGGCAAAATCAAGATCTTCCGCTTGTTGACCGGAAGCGATCGACGAGGCAGCGCCACCTCCCAAGCCAATGTTCATCGCTGGCCCCCCCAAGACAATCAGCTTAGCACCAACTGGGATTTCGCCTTTTTGTACGTGATCTTCGCGGATGTTGCCAAAGCCACCTGCCAGCATAATTGGTTTGTGGTAACCACGAACTTCGTTGCCGTTAAAGCTCTCGACTTGCTGTTCGTAGGTACGGAAGTAACCATTCAAGGCTGGGCGGCCAAATTCATTGTTAAAGGCGGCGCCACCGAGCGGACCTTCAACCATGATGTCCAACGCTGACACAATGCGATCTGGTTTGCCATACTCTTGCTCCCATGGCTGCACAAAGCCTGGGATCTTCAGGTTAGACACGGTAAAGCCAGTTAAACCCGCTTTTGGCTTAGAGCCGCGACCGGTTGCCCCTTCGTCACGGATCTCACCACCGGAGCCCGTCGCCGCGCCAGGGTATGGCGAAATAGCGGTTGGGTGGTTGTGAGTTTCCACCTTCATCAAAATGTGCACCGGCTCTTGGTGGTAGCGGTAGCTGCCATCTGGATCGGCAAAGAAGCGACCTGCATTCGAACCAACCATAACCGCAGCGTTATCTTTATAAGCTGACAAGGTGTGTTCTGGGTTTAGTTCAAAGGTGTTCTTGATCATCTTAAACAGCGACTTTGGTTGCTGTTCGCCATCAATGGTCCAATCGGCGTTAAAGATCTTATGGCGGCAATGCTCTGAGTTCGCCTGAGCAAACATGTACAGTTCGATGTCGTTCGGGTTACGCCCAAGTTTTCGGAAGTTATCGACCAAGTATTCGATCTCATCCTCCGCCAGCGCCAAGCCTAACTTCACGTTAGCCTGCGCCAGTGCTTCGGTACCACCTGCCAGCACATCAACCGATGAGAACGGTTTAGGTTCGGTCTGCTCAAACAGTACCGCTGCATCGTCAAAGCTTGGTAACACCGCTTCGACCATGCGGTCGTGGATCAAACCGAGTAATTGTTTTTGTTGTAGTTCACTCAGTTCATCGCTTAAATTTACGTACCATGCAAGGCCACGTTCTAATCGCTGTACTGCTGTTAAGCCGCAGTTATTAGCGATATCTGTCGCTTTCGATGCCCACGGCGAAATCGTCCCAGGCCGAGGCACAACCAATAGCAGCTTGCCGCTTGGCTCGTGCTCTTCCAGTTTCGGACCGTAGGTAAGGATCTTAGCGAGTTGTTCAGATTGTCCATCGGACAGTGGCGCAGAGAGATGTGCGAAGTGGTAATGTTCGGCGTAAAGGTCGGTTACTGGCAGGTTTGCGTTTCGACAAGCGTCCATGAGCTTAGCAAGACGAAACGCAGATAGGGCCGGCGCACCGCGTAGGATCTCAATCACGTCAATTCACCTTTATATAGTTATGATGCAAGGTAGGGGTTGAGGTGGCGGTATTATAGGGAAAACCCTTTGCCATAACACCCTTAGGCAAACTGATAATAAGATCACGAAAAAATTATTACTGTAAGGAAATCAGCACTATTCTTTTTCGATTTGCGGCAATTTTGACCTCCTCATTGCTGGTGGCTTGCGTTGAAATCGCAGAGCCCATAACAGCAGAATCTCCACAAAAGCCTATTGTGGTGCGCTTTGGCACCTTATCGTCGCCAGCAAGCTACCAACTACGTAATCAAAACCCGATTGGAATTGACTACGAATTGGCAAAAGAATTTGGCGAATACGTTGATGTTCCGATAAAAATCACTCCGTTCACCTCACTGGAAACACTGTTTGACGCCCTCCAAAATCATGAAATCGACATCATTGCGGCTGGTTTAACCCGTACCGCGCTGCGTGAGCAACAGTGGATATTCGGCCCACCGCTTTATGAAGTAACTCCTGTTGTGGTGCACAGGCAGAACCATCGGAGCCCGAAATCGCTGGCCGAGATCAGTGGCGACATCACCGTAGTAAAAGGCTCGAATCACGCTGAGCTGCTACACCAGTTCCAGCGGAGCAACCCTAATTTTCAGTGGCAACAATCTAAACAGCTAGATACCCAACAGTTGTTGCGCCAAGTCGCCAACCACGAACTCAAATATACCGTGACCGACTCAACCTCGCTGGCTCTGGCGCAGCGCTATTACCCGTCACTGAGACAAGGGCTGGAAATTGGCGATTCAGAGTCGGTTGCATGGGCTCTTGATAAAGAGCGTGATCCTTGGTTAATCAGCGCTATGCTGGAGTTTTGGAACAGCGAGTTACGTACCGGACGGTTACAGCGACTCGAAGACAAATACTTTGGCCATGTGCAACGCTTTGACTACGTCGATACCATGGCGTTTATTCGCGCGGTAGAAAGCCGCTTACCTAAATATAAGGCGATGTTCCAACGTTATGCTGGCGATATAGATTGGCGCCGGTTTGCCGCAATCTCCTACCAAGAGTCTCATTGGAATCCGAAAGCTAAAAGTCCAACTGGGGTACGTGGCATGATGATGCTCACCCAACCAACTGCCCGACGGATGAACGTCACCAATCGACTCGATCCAGAGCAAAGCATTCGTGGCGGTAGCAACTATCTAAAACAATTAATTCGACGCCTACCTAAGAGTATCCCTGAAGATGAAAAAGGCTGGTTCGCCCTGGCCGCCTACAACATAGGCTTAGGGCACTTAGAGGATGCGCGGGTAATCACCCAACGCGCAGGCAAAGATCCCAACAGCTGGCGCGATGTTAAGAAGCATTTACCGCTGCTGCGGCAGAAGGAATATTATCAAAAGACCCGCTACGGTTACGCCCGAGGCGATGAAGCGGTACATTACGTTGATAATATTCGCCGCTACTACGACACCTTAGTCTGGTTGGACTCCCAACAGGCCCCCCAAGGCGAGCCTGAGCGTCATCTTGATACGCCGGTGGTGCCCGCAACGGCAGTGGCACCTGAATAGCTGCCCAAGCAAACTTGCCATACTTTAATGTTACATCAGTGCTTGATGGCGGCACTGGTGTAATATTTAACCATTGTGCTCGCGGTTAACTTCAGTCAGAGTAAATCTGGCTAATCGCAACAAAATAGGTAAATAGTTACTTGGACCGGCATCACACCGCGAGCAAGTTATTGATGTAGGCTACAAATTGAACGCCCTAATCGATAACTTCTGTCATGGCTCTATTGACCGCTATTCGAAATATGCAGACTATGGTACGCAGTTTTCATCAACTTACTTAGATTACTAAGTCGATGTTGTCATCAACACGTCAACGATGAATAGCCTTACTGTCATATCGCGACAGCAATATCCCGTCTTGTGAAAGACTAACGAAGAAAGGAGGTTTGCCAATGTCACGTTCAATCAGAAGAAAGCTGGCAAACAAAAGTTTAAGCGAACGACGTCGTCAGTGCCGCAAACGCACTCACATGCGTATCGTTCATCGTAGCAAGCAGTTTGCTACACTCGGTCAAGTAGAACTAGAAGAGTCCGCTGCGGTTTTTTGAGCCAATTTAAGTGCCTTCTTTTCTGCCCGTCTGCGGCGAAAAAAGGCACTTAACTGTTCGCCACACTCCTGCTGCAATACCCCTCCAATAACCTTGGGCCAATGATTCAAACGTTGGTCATCAAGTAGATTCATTACCGTTCCCGCCGCTCCAGTCTTTAGATCAGGGGCACCATAAACCACGGTTCCAACCCGACTGTGAACGATAGCGCCAGCACACATTGGGCATGGCTCTAGGGTGATGTACAGTGTGGTATCAAGCAAACGGTAGTTGTCCAAGACTTGCCCAGCTAGGCGCAGAACCTGGATCTCAGCATGGGCGGTGGGATCGTTATCGGTAATGCAACGGTTATACCCCTCAGCAATGACCTGCTGGTTGTGCACCAATACGGCACCGCAAGGCACTTCTCCGAGCTGCTCGGCTTTTTCGGCCAAACTCATCGCGTATTTCATCCACCGTTGATGTTGCTGCACACTGATATCTCCCACTCAAAATCGGCGCAAGTGTACCTGATCATCGACGTCGCTTCAGCCCAATCTGAACCCTAACTATGCAAACCACTCCAGTCAGCCTTCAATAGCACTTCTTATCCCCAACCAACGACCAATGGCAACCTTGGTTTAATCGACCAAATATTAACCGCTTGTCAGCATCACATAGTAGCGCTGACCGCAGCAGTTCAACACCTATTCTTGCGGCACATTAGCTAACCACGGCAGCTACAAGGCTGTTGCGAATAGGCGCAGTCTGAGCCAACAATGGAGCCACTGCTTGCTGCAAAGACAAGCAACGCAAACACGATGTATTTGGGCTAATAGATAGCTGCGTGCCAACTAAGTGTTGTTCTTTCCAAGGCAGTCAAAGCACTGGCTAGGCGAGTCGCGATACAAAGGGTAAAGCACTATCGCTATTAATCTTCTGCTGCATTGGAGCAGTCCAGCAAAGGGGTTGGGACTGCACCCTATGGCAAGGGGGATTCCAAACGGGGCGAAGATCTTCTTTGGGTGCCGTCGCCACCGCGACATCCTCCGCTCTCAAACAGCACAAACGGTAAAGCCGAAGGCTTGATATAAACCTCAACACTTAACTGTGACACCGCCTAATAGATATAAGCAAGTGATTACAATTTTGACCGAAGTAGCAAGCGCAGCAAAGCTAACAATAGTCATTAGATCACATTCCTAGGTAGCGATAACTATCGAGCGGTATAAACGTGAACAAAATCGACGCAGTGACAGGTCAACCAATGTACCATTTCGAAAAAAATTCTGATTACAGCTCAACTGTTCAGCACATTCATCTAACTTTAGGCAGCCATTCAATGGAAGTTGCTTCTCACTTTCACCGAGTCATTCTTGATTCAGTTCCTCATCATGTGGCGGTAATCAATTCCGAAGGCACCATCGTATTCGTCAACCAAGCTTGGATCGAATTCGCACAGCTGCACCAACAGAAACATGAATGGGTTGGCTACAGCTATTGGGATGTGTGCAATCAAGATCAAACCGTAGTTAGCGCACTGACCAAAATGCTACAAAAGCAAGCCGACTCCTACGGCTATCAATACCACTACCATACCGGCCAGCAGCAACGCTGGTACCAAATGAGTGCCATTGCTATCGATTACCATGGGCAGAGATTTGCTGTCATAACCCATGTTGACATCACCGAGCAGAAAAATGCAGAAGAAGAGGTCCGCGAGCTAACATTACTCGATAGCCTAACCGCACTGCCTAACCGCCGCCATTTTACTCAATTTTTTGATCAAGAGTGGCGCCGCGGTATTCGACAACAGCAGCCGCTGTCGGTGCTGCTATTGGATGTGGATCTCTTTAAGCAATACAACGACACCTACGGCCACCAGATGGGCGACCAGTGTCTGCAACGTATTGCTGCGTTATTGGCTCAATTTGCTAAACGGCCTGGTGATTTGATGGCCCGTTATGGCGGTGAGGAGTTTGTTTTGGTGTTAGCCAATACCGACACCAGCGCGGCTGAGAAAATAGCCAACAAATTGGTTAACGCGGTGCTAGAGCTAAAGATCCCTCACATTGCCATTGGGATTGAGTCGGTTGTAACCATCAGCATTGGCGTTGCAACGCTGGTACCATCACAACAATTGGCGGCAACCGAATTACTGCAACGAGCCGACAAGGCGTTATATCAAGTAAAAAAACATGGCCGCAACGGCTTTAAACTCGCGCAATAGTTATCTCGACATAGGGCTGCTGAGCAAGGCAGTCAACCTTCCCCACGTTTCCTGCTGATACGACCATGCCGTTCAAAATAAATCGCTAACAAATTCAGTTAACTGACTTGTTAATGCTTTTCGATGCTAATAATGGTTCTAATTGTTCTTAATTGAATAGAAAGCAGATCCTCACTGCCCCTTTCTCTTATAGCAACCTAAGTGAGTGCTTCAGAACCAATCACCTGCTTACTCTGGTTGATGTTAACCCAACCCAAGAGATGGAGAGCAACATGGATAAGCGCAAAACATTGAACACCACCGCCCTAGGCATCATGTCTGCTGGGCTACTATTGGCAGCAGGTGCTGCCCAAGCCGTTCCCGACCAGCCTAAGGCGTGGGAAAAGTGTGCTGGAGTAGCTCAAAAAGGGATGAATGACTGCGGCTCACTGGATGGAAGCCACGGCTGTGCCGCCCAAGCCAAAACCGACAACAGTGCCAATGAGTGGGTCTATGTACCCCAAGGCACCTGTAAAAAGTTAGGGGGCAAGGTCGCCAAAGTAAAACCAGCCAAAGGCATGGAAAAGTCTTAATGGCAACCACGACCCTGCCAGGTATCGCGGCCACAGCAATTAGCATTAGTGTCCGCGAGCAACACCTACAGCAGCTATTGCAGCGGCGTCCGCCGCTGCCCTTTATTGAGATACTGGCGGACAATTATCTCTCCCTCCGTGGCCCTCACTATCACGCGCTTTGTCAACTGGCGGAGCATTACCCCATCGTTTTACACTGCGTTGGTCTTTCAATCGGCTCTGGCGGCGCTGCCGTAAGCTATTTGGCCAAGATCAAAACCATGGCCGATGAGATCGATGCCATCGCCATCTCCGATCACCTCAGTGCCAGTGAACTGAACGGGGTAAACAGTCATGATCTGCTTCCTATCAGCTACCAACAGCAATTTGTTGAGCCGCTGTGCGCTAGCATTGGACGAGTTCAGGATTACTTTAAACGCCCGTTTATACTGGAAAATGTATCCCGTTACCTCAGTTACCCAGATGATCAACTCAATGAGGGTGTGCTACTGACACAACTGGTACAAAAAACTGGGATCGGCTTGCTATTCGATATTAACAATCTGTTTGTTACTGCCCACAACTTGAATCTCAATAGCGACCAAATGCTGGCAAATCTGCCGCTGTCTGCCGTAAGTTATTACCACCTTGGAGGGCACCAACAGCAAGGACAACTATTACTCGATAACCATGGCAGTAAAATCGCCGAGCCAGTGTGGCAACTGTATCAACAGGTTTTAACGTTGATTGGGCCAAAGCCCACAATTATCGAATGGGATAATAATATCCCTCCCCTCGAGGCTCTGTTTGATGAAGCAAACAAAGCACATCAGCTGATGTATACCGCTGCAACGAGAGCTGCATTATGAATCAACAACCACCTCAACCTTTTCCCTTACCTGCAAGGTTGGCTAGCCGAGACCCTCTGCAATACTTTAACCAACCAAGCGACTCTAACAACCAAGCGAGCTCTCTCGAACAAGCGCTAGCCATCTACCATAACAACCGTAAAGGAGTGCAGATCCAGGCGCTGCTAAAAACCTTCCCTTGTGCGGTTTACTTACTGTCTGAATCGCTCTTTGCCACCATCGCAATGCAATTTATCGAGCAACGACCAGTAGCGAAGTCGTTAGAACAAGTGGGCGTTGGATTTTGCCGCTGGCTAGCCCTGCAGCCTCAAGCTAAACCCATACTGCAGGACTACCCGTTTATCGTGGCACTGATTAATTGGGAGTGCGCCTGGCACCAAGCGTACTTTGCTCCAAGGTGGAATCCGGTTTGTCCTGAGCAGTGCCTACAGCAGTTGTCCGACATATCGTCTGCCAAGCTGTCGCTGCCATGGCAATTGAATCAAGGCGTGTCAGTCGTCACCAGTTATTATGCTATTGACGAGATATGGAGCACCATTAGACGTCTGCTCAATGGCAAACAAACACAGTTAGATATAGCTAAGCAAGATAAACAATTGTGGTTAATTAGCCCGACCAAAGACTCAATTGCCGTTATCCCAATAGTTCACCAGCAATTATCGCAGTTGCAGTTATCACGAAAACCGTGGCTTTCGAGGTTACAGCCATTGTCAGCAGACTTTGTGGCGCAGGCGATAGCACAACAGTGGCTCGTTAACGATTATTCGTAAGCGCAGAAAGTGTTACAGTAAAACAAACCCGCATGACCATTCCCGACCGATGAACTCAGATCCCGACAAAATGCTCAAGCAACACCAACAACTGATCCACAGCGAAAACCAAAAAGTCAGCTCGCATACGCAGCGTGAAAATGGGGACTGGTTCGTCAATACATTGATGATTGAAGGCCACTCGGTGCCATTCAAATACAAGCGTAAAAAACAGTATCGCAGTCTGCAGGGCGCCCGCATCAACTTGACCTATTATGTCAGCACTGAAAACGTCGCTGGGTTTGAAATTGAAGTGATGAATGTAGTACGGATAAAACGCAGTTAATTACAGTTACGGCGTTAATGCTCATTACTAAAACCATCTGTGCTAATGCTCAACCAAGTTAACTGTACCCGCCTTTAGCGCTCGTGATATCGGGCAACCGCATTAATTTGGCTGTGTACCAATTAAGTGTTGTTCTTTTTAATACAGTTAAAGCATTGGCGAGTCGCGATACCAAGGGTAAAGCACTAGCGCTATTTATCTTCTGCCGCATTGAAGCAGTCCAGCCAAGGGTTTTGAATTGCGATCTAAGGCAAAGGATGATTTCCCCTTTGGGTGCCGTCGCCACCACGACATCATCCGCTACAAGCACCGCAATCGGTGAAGCCGAAGGCTTAAGATAAACTTCAACAGCTAACTACGCAGTTGTTGCTGCATCGCACTTGAGCTGCCCAGCACAGCGCTTTGGACTGAAAACGGGATTCCAAAGCCAAAAAAAGGCGACCGATTGGCCGCCTAGGTCGATTCAAACAAGGCTTACTTTGAGTCAGCACGGCCTTGGAATTTTACTTCAGAGGTGCTGACTTTTACTTTCTCACCAGAAGCGATGTATTCAGGCACCTGCACCGTCAAGCCGGTGGTCATAACGGCTGGCTTGGTACGGGCACTGGCAGAAGCACCTTTGATCGACGGGTCAGTCTCTTCAATCACCAGTTCCACCGTCGCTGGCAGTTCAATTGCTACCGGCGCATCATCAACGGTAACCACTTGCACCCCTTGAGTCTCTTCAGTAATGAACTGCAACTCTTCGGCGATGGCTTCTTTGTTGAAGTTGTATGGGGTGTAATCTTCATTGTTCATAAAGACATACTCATCTCCATCAACGTAAGAGAACATTACGTCATGACGACGTACGTCAGCTAGACTGATCATCTCGTCGGCTTTAAAGCTCTCATCCACTTTAAGGCCAGTTGCTACGTCATAACAACGCATGCGGTATAAGCTTGCACCAGCGCGGCCACTTGGGGTCAGCTTATTGATCTCTTTAACGAACAGAACCTTACCGTTGTGTTCAATGGCGGCATTTTTTTTGATTTCACTGGCCTTTGGCATGGTGATATTTCCGATTGGGCAAAAGTAGAGAGAAAGTAGCATTTTCACCGCTTTAGACAAGTGCTAAAGCGGCAAAATTGACATAGAACTGCAGTTCTTAGTTAGTTTAATGGTGCTACCGAGTGCCGTTCTATCAGGGTTGGCGCTAGCATTGCGCACTCTCCCGCCCGCTTAGGATCGGCAATACGTTTTAGCAGCAGCTCAATCGCCTGCTCTGCTAATTGTTGCACCGGTTGCTGGATGGTCGTTAACGGTGGATTAAAGTATTGTGCCCCAGGAATATCGTCGTAACCGACCAAAGACAGATCCTGCGGAATCCTTAAGCCCTGCTCTGAAGCAGCCCGAGCCGCGCCCATCGCCATAAGATCATTACCAGCAAACACTGCCGATACTCGGCCCCGTTGCTGCAGTAAGGCGGCCATGGCGTCGTAGCCGCCTTGATAGCTAAAATCACCACTTTGCACCCAAGTCGAAGCATACTCGAGATTGGTTTCAGCATAGGCGCGGCGGTAACCTTCCAAACGGTTTTGGCTGTTTTTTTTATTCAAGGGCCCCGCTAATATGCCGATGTGGGTGTGGCCCTGTTCCAGCAAGTACTTGGTTGCTAAATAGCCACCTCGTTCAGAATCATCAAGGATACGATCACAGCCCACCTCTGCTGGGCCGGAATCCATCAGCACTAATGGCATCGCTCCAAACGCCGACATCGGCACCTGTCGTGCGTCAGCACTCATCACCAACATACCGTCAACACGCCGTTGATTAAGCATATCAATGTAATCCGATGCCCGCTCAGCACAACCTTGAGTATTGCATAAGATCAGATTGTAACCATGACGATAAGCTACCTTGTCGACCCACTGGATCAGATCAGCGTAAAACGGATTATTTGAATCGGTAACCAACATGCCCAGCACTCGGCTGCTGCCGCCTTTAAGGCTACGAGCAACCGCGTTTGGCACATAGTTGAGTTGTTTTACTGCCGCTTCCACTGCGGCTTTGGCTTGTTCAGAAACAAACCTAGTGTCATTCAGCACGTGAGATACAGTTGTGGTAGATACCCCAGCGAGCTTGGCTACATCACGAATAGTCGCCACTTATGATTCCATCATTACTAAGGTTTCAGCGCGAGTTGGGATTGAGCTTTGCGCGCCTAAGCGAGTTACCGACAGCGCCGCTGCCGCTTGGCCAAAACGAACGGCATCAGATAACGACTTGCCTTCCAGTAAAGCAGTGACGAAACCACCATTAAAGGTGTCTCCTGCTGCTGTAGTATCAACCGCATTAACGCTAAATCCGCTGATCTGCTTGCCCTGTCCTTGGTTCGATAACCACACTCCTCGCTTACCAAGGGTAATCAATACTAATTCGATACCAAACTGGTCATGCAGCGCTTTGGCGGCACGGTCGGCATCGTCCATGTTATTGATGGTAACGCCAGTAAGTTGTTCCGCTTCGGTTTCATTGGGGGTAATGATGTCAACATTTTGCAGCAATGCCTTAGGCAATGCTTGCGCTGGTGCAGGGTTAAGTACCACCGTTGTTCCCGCTTGCTTGGCTAAAGCAGCCGCCGTAACCAGTGTCTCAATTGGGGTTTCTAACTGCATCAACAGCAGATCGGTAGCGGTTACTTGGTCACGATGATGTACTAGAACCTCTTCGGACAAGGCACCGTTGGCACCTGGCCATATGCCAATCCGGTTTTCACCGCTGTCTTCAACGTAGATCATCGCCAAGCCCGTGGCCTCACCGGCAACAGCAGTTATGCCACTGGTATCGATACCCACTTGCGTAAATTCAGCCTTCATCTGCGTACCGATAGCGTCACTACCGATGCAGCCAATCATAGCAACCTCTGCCCCCAACTTGGCGGCGGCTACCGCTTGGTTGGCGCCTTTGCCGCCAGCAACCACTTGATAGTTTTTGGCGGTTAGAGTTTGCCCAGCTTTAGGGGCAGCGGCAACCTGCATCAGGTGGTCTACGTTAATACTGCCTAGAACGGTTAACTTAGCCATGTTAGTTCGCCAATGGCGCCTCACAAATAGGGCCGCAACGCGGCCCTTAAAATGGATTTACTTAGAGATAATTTGCAATGGAACCGGTTGAACCGCATCAACCGCTTGGCCATTAATAACCTTAACTGCGGCATCAACCCCCATAGAGCCAATCAAGGCTGGTTGCTGAGCAACAGTAGCGGCCAACAGGCCACGGTTAACTGCGGCGATGCCCTCTTCGGTACCATCAAAGCCAACAATCAATACCTCTTTACCGGCACCACGGGCCGCGCGCAAGGCACCCAGAGCCATCTCATCGTTCTGCGCAAAGATAGCCTGCAACTTTGGGTTAGAGGCCAACATGTTCTCAGCAACGTTCAAGCCTTTGGTGCGGTCAAAATCTGCCGGTTGTGACGAGCGCAAATTAAAACCATTAGCACTCACTGCTTGTGTAAAACCTTCACCACGGTCACGAGCAGCAGAGGTACCAGCAACGCCTTCTAGCTGCCCAACTTGAGCGCCTTTACCCAGTTTTTGAGCGATGAAGTCACCTGCAAGTTTACCGCCAGCGACGTTGTCTGAAGCGATGTGGCTCGCCACCTTGCCGCGGGTAACACCTCGGTCCAAGGTTAACAGTGGAATACCAGCGCGGTTAACCATACGAGCAGCATTAGAAGCAGCGTCGGAGTCGGTTGGATTAAGCATAATAGCGCTTACCTGACGTACGGTTAAATCTTCGATGTTTGCCAGTTCACGGGCTGGATCGTTTTGCGAGTCGAGGACGATAAGGTCAACGTTAAGCTCCGCAGCCTTCTTCTCTGCCCCCTCTTTCATGGTGACAAAGAATGGGTTGTTTAAGGTAGAAACAACCAAAGCAACGGTATCTTTTGCCATTGCTGGTGTGGCCATAACAGCGGTAAGGGCAACGGCTGCAGCGGTACGGATCAGAGTTTTCATAATTGTGCTCTTTAACGTTGAGTTATTGATGTGATTTACGATCAGCCAACACAGCCAGTAAAATCACAGCAGCTTTGGCAATCATTTGATAATAGGAGGACACGTCCAACAGATTGAGGGCGTTATTCAAGAAGCCAATAATCAAGGCGCCAACCAAGGTGCCCCAAATAAAGCCTCGGCCACCGGCTAAGCTGGCACCGCCAACCACAACCGCAGCGATCGCATCCAGTTCGTAAGAGGTACCCGCCGTTGGTTGCGCCGAAGATAAACGCGAGGTAACAATCAACCCAGCCAATGCCGAAGTAGCACCAGCGATGCCATATACCGCCATTTTCACTCGGTCGACGTTGATGCCGGACAGACGAGCGGCGGATTCGTTACCACCAATGGCATAGATGTATCGGCCTAGACGAGTATGAGTGAGTAACACCCACGCCAACACAAAGGTAATCAGCATCAGCCACACCGGTACAGGCACGCCAGCAACCCAGCCAGTACCAATCTCAGCAAAACGATCAGCAGTATCGGTAAAGCCAGTAGAGATTGGCCGACCTTCGGTGTAAACCATGGTCAGGCCGCGAATTGCAGTCATGGTTACCAAGGTGGCAATAAATGCCTGCACCTTACCTTTCGATATCAAGGCGCCGTTCATAGCACCAAAGGCCGCACCTATCATTACGGTTGCTGGAATGCTAACTATCAATGGTAGCTCTGCCGCCACCATCGTTGCTCCTAAGGCACCGGTTAGTGCCAAAACCGCACCAACAGAGAGATCGATACCTGCAGTAAGAATAACGAGGGTCATGCCTACCGCAATGATGGCATTAACCGAGGTCTGGCGAAGGATGTTCATCAGGTTGCCCTGAGTGAAAAACTGATCATTTAACAGTGATACCACTGCAATCAGTGCCAATAGGGCAATCAGTGCTTTTTGTTGCTTCAGCCACGCCACGGCTTTGCCGCCATTGCTTGATGCATTGGATACGGAGGTTGTCATGGTTACTACTCTACTTAATGGTTGCCGATGGCCGCAGCAAGAAGCTGCTTTTGGGTTACGTCTCTGGCATCAAACTCACCGTTGATACGGCCATTGCTCATCACCAGAATGCGGTCACTCATACCCATTACTTCGGGCATATCAGAGGAGATCAAGATGATGCTCATCCCCTCTTGTTTAAATTGGTTTATCAGTTGGTAGATCTCTTTCTTAGCGCCAACATCGACACCGCGAGTCGGCTCATCGAGGATCAACACCTTCGGTTTGGCCATCAGCCCTTTGGCAATCGCCGCTTTTTGCTGGTTGCCGCCGGAAAGTTTGCCAATCGGTTGCTCTAAACTCGGGGTTTTTACGTTGAACGCGTCTTTGAAGTAGTTGGCTTGTGCCAACTCATCTTTGGCATCGATTATCCCGTTTTTACTAAGTGCCGCCAGCGAGCTGATACTCATGTTCTGTTTAACTGACATGCCCAGTACTAGCCCATCACCTTTGCGGTCTTCACTGATATAGGCTATTCCAGCGGCAATACCCTGGCTTGGGTGGCAGCAATCAATGCTTTGTCCATACAAGCTAACTTGACCAGATTGGCGCTTGGCATCACCAAACAGCACTCGCATCAACTCGGAGCGGCCTGCTCCCATTAGGCCGTTGAACCCCAAGATTTCGCCTTCGTGCAGATTAAAGCTGATGTCACTAACGCCATTGCCGCAAAGCTGATGAACCGCTAGCGATACCTGACCGTGCTGATGCTCGATGCGTGGGTACAGATCAGACAGCTTACGACCAACCATCTGTTCGATGAGTTTCGCTTCGTCTAGGTCTTCGATAGCGGATTCAGCAATAAATTTGCCATCGCGCATTACCGTAACGCGATCGCAGATCTCGAAAATTTCTTGCAAGCGGTGAGAGATATACACCACCCCAACGTTCTGTCTCCGCAACTCTCGAATAACCGCAAACAAACTATCAGTTTCACGATCGGTCAGGGCATCGGTTGGTTCATCCATAACGATGATATTGGAATCAAACGAAAGTGCCTTGGCGATCTCTACCATCTGTTGTTCGCCCAGCGGCAGCGATCCCATCTTTTCGCGGCTGTTTCGCTGCACATTAAGCCGCGCTAGCAATGCATCGGCGTCAGCGAACATCTGCTTCCAATCGATTAGGCCAGCAAATTTTCGTGGTTCACGACCGAGGAAGATATTTTCAGCAATCGACAGCTCATCAATCAGATTGAGTTCTTGGTGAATGATGCTGATCCCAGCTGCTTGAGATTGACGCGGGCCGGCGAAGCTGACTGGCTTACCATTAAGGGTTAACTGGCCCGCATCAGGTTGGTAGATGCCGGTCATGACCTTCATCATGGTCGATTTACCAGCACCATTTTCCCCCATCAGTGCCATCACTTGACCTGGATAGATATTGATTTGAGCAGCATCGAGGGCTTTCACCCCGGGGAAGGATTTATCGATGCCAGCTAAGCTGAGTACTGGGATCATTTGAACGCAACTCCCGCTTGCAAAATGATATTGGCGTAAGGGGTACACTCACCGGTACGCACCACTGCTCGGCTGTTTTGACTCTGCAGCTTAAATTGCTCATGACTCACATAGCTAACGGCAATAGCTTGCCCCTGAGCATCACCGAGTGTAGCTAAGGTGTTTAGCAACAGTTGATGAAATTCGCCGCTATTGGTCTTAATCTCAGTGGCTAAAACTACCGCTTCAATTTGCAGCTCAGTGGCGACAATAGTTAGCGTATCGATAAAGCTTGGCACTCCGTGAGTTAATGCCAAGTCAATGCGTTCACAACGTGCAGCAATCGGTAAACCCGCATCACCGATGGTGATCTCGTCAGTATGACCAGATAGTGCGATAACACGTGCTAAGTCACTATTGAGCAGAGCCGCTTTTCTCATCAATACACCTAAACTACAAAAGGAGTTGAAGTCACGCAAACCTTTGCGCAAACGTTTGCGTGAAGTTTATGAGCAGCGGTGTGAATGGCCAAGCCTTCTGTCGCGATCAAGGTCACAATTTTCACTCAGGTAGACAAAAAACGTACTGAAAATTCAGTTATTGACATAATTTATCGTTAAATGTTGTGAATCTAACAATTAGCGAAATTACCTATCGAGCTTGGCGTCAATCACCTATGTTTGATATTTGAGGAATATGTTGTGATCGAGCAGCGCATAACGGCAACTGCCCAGCTGAAATTTGTCAGTAGAGCAAGCAAGCAAGCTGAAACGGTACCCGTTATAATTGCGCGGTTTTTTATAAGAATTAAGATGGAGCTTGGCACCAATGAGCCTAACCAAAGTAGTGATCCCAGTAGCTGGTCTTGGCACCCGCATGTTACCTGCCACTAAGGCGATCCCTAAAGAGATGTTACCGGTAGTCGATAAGCCGCTAATCCAATACATCGTCGAAGAGTGTGCAGCTGCAGGTTTCACCGAGATTGTTTTGGTCACTCACTCATCCAAAAACGCCATCGAAAACCATTTCGACACTTCGTTTGAATTGGAAGCCACCCTCGAGAAACGTATTAAGCGCCAATTGCTTGAAGAGGTTCAAGCGATTACCCCTAAAGGCGTTACCGTTATGCACGTTCGTCAAGGCGTAGCAAAAGGGCTTGGCCATGCGGTGCTTTGTGCTAAGCCGATGATCGGAAATCAACCATTTGCGGTTGTACTGCCTGATGTACTTATCGATAACGCCGTCTGCGATCTAAGCCGCGACAACTTGGCAAAAATGCGTCAACGCTTCATCGAAACCCACACCTCACAGGTAATGGTTGAGCCAGTACCAATGGAGATCGTACATAAATATGGTGTGGCCGACTGTGATGGCGAAGTACTACAGGCCGGTGAATCGAAGCCGATGAGCCGAGTAGTTGAAAAGCCAGCTCGTAAGCAAGCTCCTTCCAACCTTGCTGTGGTCGGCCGCTACATCCTTTCCGACGAAATCTGGGCATTATTGGAACGAACCCCTGCTGGCGCTGGAGATGAGATCCAACTTACCGACGCCATTGCTATGTTGATGGAGCAAGAGGTTGTTGAAGCCTTCCACCTGTCCGGTAAGTCTCACGATTGTGGCGATAAGCTTGGCTACATGAAAGCTAACCTAGAGTATGCTCTGCGCCACCCTGAGCTGGCCGAAGGTTTACAAGCTCACATAGCTGAACTTACTAAATAACAGCGGCAACCAATGTTACTTTTCTAAGCCAGAGCAACCGCTCTGGCTTTTTTCTAGGCGCTGTACCAAGCAATGACCGTTTCCTGCGCATTAAGATGCCGACTAGGCGGGTTACAGAAAACAATAAAGCACTATTGGCTCTGAGCTTCAGCCGCATTAACGCTGTCCAGCGGAGCGTTTTAGACTGCAACCGGTGGCTGAGCGGGACGAAGCTTTCCCCTGACAACCGTCACAGCGGTGCCATAACTCAGCTGAAGTACGATAGTCGTTAGCGCCCTAGGCTTAAGACAAACTTAAACAGCCAACCCCAACACAGCATTTTTATAGGCTGTGTACCAACTAAGTGTTGTTCTTTCCAAGGCGGTAAAAGCACCGGCTAGGCGAGTCGCGATACAAAGGGTAAGCACTACCGCTATTGATCTTCTGCCGCATTGGAGCAGTTCAGCGAAGCGTTTTGGACTGCGACCTAAGGCAAGGGGATTCCAAAGGGGGCGGATCTCCCCCTAATGCATATAAGAATGTGCCGTCGCCGCCGCGACATCCTCCCCTAAAAGCACCGCAATCGGTGAAGCCGAAGGCTTAAGATAAGCTTCAACAGCTAACTACGACACAGCCTTTTTATATGCATTACTGCAACCATCAACATCACCAACACATTATCCCGCGAACATCACTCATAGTTACCGCATCTGCCCCTGCAGTAGTTACATTTAACACTTAATCATTAACAACCTTACCTTCAATAAACCGAAAGTCTTTACACTATAAGGTCAACGACTTAGACTTAATTGGTTGGTATTCAGCCGCATATGACACTCAAAGTATAAAGGGATTTTATAATGAGCAAGTCACCGAATGCCGGCTACCGTTCAATGGGCTTTACGCTGGTCGAGCTGATGATAACCATTGTGATAGCAATGATTATCCTCTCTATCACCGTTCCGTCGTTTAATCAGCTCATTGAAAGTAGTCGCGTAAAAACGACCCAAGATCTTCTAACCAGTGCCATTCAGCGCGCTCAACAAGAAGCGATTCGCAGTGGCCGCTCCGCCTATTTATGCCCTTCAGTTGATGGTACCGGCTGCAGCTCCGCCTGGGCGGCAGATCGTGGTTGGTTAATCTTTTTAGATCAAGATCGCGACGACAACTTCACTAGCAGCAATGATTCAATTATCTCTGTCCAAACCACTATTGATGCCGCCGAGATTGAAGGTTCTTCGGTAAAACTGCACTTTTTCCCCAGTGGCCATGTTGCCGATGTCAGTGGCGCTGCACCGAGCTTTAGCATATGCAGCGGCTCAGACAACGTCGATGACCGCCGCTTCAGCATCAATCGCGTTGGGAGGGTAGATTATGTCGCAGCAGCTAGCCATTGCAGCTAAACAACAAGGGTTTACTCTGATCGAATTGCTGATTGCCGTATTGGTGGTGTCTATCGCCCTGCTCGGATTTGCGCGCCTGCAGGTGTCATCGCTGCAAAATGCTCGGGAGGCGCGGTTTAGCCAAACGGCTTACAGCGCGATGCTCGACCTAAGTGAACGGATCCGTTCTGAACCTCGAGCGGCTATCGATGGTGAATTCAACTTCACCAATCTAACCACTGGCACAGCTCCCGTTGCTGTCGATTGTTTATCGACCACCGTCAGCTGTTCACGCGCGCAATTTGCACTGTACGAGTTGCAAGAGTGGTTTAACTACAACAGCACCTCAGTGCCACAGCTGCGCTTTGCGGTTACACAAACACCATTGCAACCAAACATTTTCGATATTTCGATAACTTGGGATGCGGCACTAACGGGAGTCGGGGTCGATACGTGCAACAGTGATGGCCAAAGTCATCAATGCGTAGGGATGCAATTATGGATTCGATAACAAAGCTGCGCCAGCAAGGGTTCTCATTAATCGAATTAATGCTCACTCTAGCCTTAACCCTTCTCATTATCGGGGTGATTTTTACTGCAGTATTAGCTGATGGCGCCACCTACGAGGCCACACACGCCAGTAATCAACTAGTCAATAAAAGTAGGATGAACCTTTATACCCTGCGCTTTTATCTGCAGCAGGCGGGCATCCGAAACTTTGACCAAATCATGAGTAATGAGCAACCCGGCCCAGCAACGGAAACCATCGGCAGCGTGAACTGGAGTTGGAACGAAGGCCAAATAATTAATGCCATGAATGACCAAACCACCTTTAGTGGGGCGCTCGCCGGCAGTGATGTTATCTCAATCCGCTACTACGGCAGTGACGCCATCGATGGCGAAGTCTACCAATGTGACGGCAGCACCTTAGCTGCTGGAACCCTGAATACATTGACCTTCTATGTTTCCAACACCAACGAGCTTACCTGTCTAGATGCATCTGGCACCGTCACCTTTGACGATGATTTTGATCAGCTGCAAGTCGACTTCGCCACCAACCTCGCTGGCGACTACGAGTACGTTAACGCCAACGATGTTAACGACTGGGCCGATGTTGGCCACCTCCGCATCGCAGTATTGGTAGCGAACCAAATGGAGCGTGCTCAGAACGCGACAGCTCAAACCTATAACTTGCTTGGCACCAACTACACCATCTCTGGCGATAGCAAAGTACGGCAGGTAGTGCGAGACAACATCAATCTACCGAATAACAGGGGTTAGCATGGACACTCACAATAGTTGTCGCCGTCAACATGGTGTCGCGCTAATAAGTGCCTTAGTAGTGGTTCTTATCGTCGCTATCCTTGGGGTGTCGATTGGCAAGCAGGTCATCGATTCTCGACGTAACAGCACCGTCTACTATGACCATTCCAACAGCTTTGTACGGGCGGAATCTGCGCTGTTTGAAGCCCGAGCGATTATCAACGATAACCACCCATCGGTATCGAACAAGCTCAATCCCGATGACGCTAGTACCATTGTCGAAGCGGAGTTCATTAATGCTGATTGGTGGAAAACCGACAGCAATTGGAACGCCGCCGTGGCTTTAGTCGATAACAGTGGTAACGCATTAGATGGTAATCCGGAATACCTCCTCGAAGATGCAGGCCTTGAACCAAGTTTAGACTTGGGACGCACATTACCCCGACGACGCTTTATTAAGGTGTCCACCCGCGCTAACGGTGATGGCACAGCAGAATCTGTCGTTCAAGCCTATGTGGCAGTAATGGAATAACCTATGAATAGATCCCGTGGTTTTACCCTAATTGAGATGATGATAGCTGTAACCATCCTCGGCATTTTGGCGTCTATAGCCTACCCCAGCTACACCGACTACGTACAAAGCTCTCGCCGTGCGCTTGCCAAAACCACCTTGGTTGAGGCGAGCCAACGTCTAGAACGTTACTACGCCCAAAACTTAACCTTCACTGGGGCGGTAAGCGGTTCAACCTTAACGATCTTTACCACTAGCGGTGACTTTGATGAATACTACTCCCTAACCGCCTCAGCCGCAGCAAACAGTTATAGTTTGACCGCTGCACCGGCGGGATCGCAAAGCACCGATGAGTGCGGTTCACTTTCGCTGAACAGCAGCAATCAAACCTCTGCCAGCGCAAGCCACTGTTGGTAACCCTTTGGGAATTGGTAAGGACACCATGAAAAATTACATCTCAAATCGAATTTGTGCATTTTTTGCCGCTTCACTGCTGGCACCTTTTGCCTGTGCCGAGAACGTAAGTTTGGCCAATGGGCCACTGAGTGTTGGCACCGATGTACCACCAATGGTGATGCTGGTGTTGAGTCGTGACCACACCCTCTACTATGAAGCCTATAATGATGCCTCAGACCTCAATGATGACGGCCAGCTAGACGTTGGTTATAAACCAGCTACTATCGACTATGCCGGTTATTTTGACTCCTACAAATGTTACTCCTACTCGTCAGATCTATTTACCCCTGCAGCGACCACAACCAACAAAGCATGCAGCGACAGCAACCACTGGAGTGGTGACTTTCTTAACTACTTAACGATGGCACGTATCGACGTGTTACGACAGGTGCTATACGGTGGAATGCGCAAAGTAGATACCGGTAGCGATACAGTGCTTGAGCGCACCTTTATTCCACAAGACGCACACAGCTGGGGTAAGCAATATAGCTCCGTCGCCGTTGACGGTTACGACATTAGTCAATACACCCCATTTAGTTTGCCAGCCAGCGGTGGCAAGCACTTTTTTGGTACTGCGAGCTTTAGTGACGGTGGCAAACCTGAAATTCGAATTCGCCTGAATCAACAAGCGAAAAGTGGCAAAACCTGTGATATCTGGGATTGGGCCAGTACCGAAAGACCTGTTCTGGCAGACGACCCCAACAGCAACTACAACTGCACCCCAGAGGGCAGCAGTGATAGCCACTACACCGTTAGAGTTAAAGTCTGCGTCGCTGGGTTACTTGAACAAAACTGCCAAGAATACCCCGACGGCAATTATAAACCGACCGGGCTGCTGCACGAATTTGGCGAAAGCGATGGCATGGAGTTCGGCTTGCTTAGTGGCAGTTTCGCCAACAACCTGTCAGGTGGAGTATTAAGGCACGTTGTCGATAACTTCGCTAATGAAGTCGATAGCGATAGTGGCGTCTTCGATACCAGTGCCAATGGCATTGTTAAAACCATCGATGCTCTCCGTATCCAAGGGTTTAGCTACTCCAGTGACTCCTACGACAGCAATTGCGGTTGGAAAACCCAAGGGCCAATTAGCAATGGTGAATGTAACTCTTGGGGCAACCCTATCGGCGAAATGTTATATGAAAGTACTCGCTACTTTCATGATCAAGGCACTGCTAGTGCGAGCTTTAGCACCGGCACCGAATACGGATTACCAGTAGACAGCTGGGATAAACCCTTCGATGTTCGAGAGTATTGTGCTCGACCAAATAATCTGGTTATTGGCGATATTTATCCCTCGTATGATGCTGATCAGCTTCCCGGCCCCATTGCCAGCGGTAATACCTACAGCGGCAGCACCTTAACTGGATTTGACGCTAAAGCCCTTGTTGCTGATGTCTCCAGCCAAGAGGGTATATCAGGCAACTACTTTATCGGTTATTCAGAATCCGACGCTGGCCTCGGTGTTGGCGCACCGACGGCCAAAATCGTTACAAACCTAAACAACATCTATGGTTTGGCGCCACAAGAACCAACCAAACTAGGTTCATACAGCGCCGCCGGTGTCGCGTACTACGGCAGAAAGACTGACCTATTCCCCGCAAAAGATGGTCACCAAAGTATTTTGACCTCAGTGGTCGCAATCTCATCGCCATTGCCTGAGATTGATATCGCTATCGATGACCAAACTATCCGTTTGGTGCCGTACGCGAAATCAGTTAACGGCTTTAGCATTGAACCGGGGGTCGATAAATTCCAACCAACCAACACCATTGTCGACTACTACGTTGAAAACATTACCAATACCAGTGGTGTATTCCGCATCAACTTCGAAGATGTTGAACAAGGTGCAGATCACGACATGGATATGATCGTCACCTACAGCTATGAGGTGTTTGACGATCTTTGCCCAATTGCTGGGCAAAGCTGCCTAGACTCTGAAAAAGCCAAAGGCGTTAAGGTAACACTAAGCTCAGATTACGCTGCCGGTAGTATTGAGCAACATGCGGGCTATGTAATTTCCGGCACCAGCCAAGATGGCATCTACCTAGACGTGCGAGATCAAGGTGACGCTAACGCAACAGATTATTATTTAGATACGGTTTCTTCTGCCGATCTCCCCTACCCCAACAACCTGCGTACGATTGGTAACAGCACAGAGAGAGCCACCGACCTAATTATTGGAGTTCGTAGCAGGCACTTCTTCCCTCAAGCAAGTAGCCGAGCCGCTGAATTTTTGCCTTCGCCACTTTACTACGCCGCCAAATACGGTGGTTTTGTCGAAAGTGACGAGGTCGGTAATGACAACCTCAAGCCCGATCTCGTTGAAGAGTGGGATGACGATGGCGACGGCATCCCAGATAGTTACTTCCCGGTAACCAACGCCGGCGAGCTGGCTGATAACCTCCGCAAAGCATTTGAGAATATCGCCAACCAAGACAGCGCAGGAACATCGCAATTCAGCAACCGTTTCCTCACTGCTGGCTCGGTGCGCTATCAAAGCAGTTACTCCACTGACAAGTGGTCTGGCGATGTTAAAGCCTATGAAGTCGATGCTACAGGGGAGTTCTCCACCACCGAAAAATGGAGCGTTGCCAAAGAGCTTGATGAGCGCGATATCGTGGTTGATTCCGTGCGCAGGATTTTTACTCGAAATGATGAAAGTGGCACCGTTTTCCGCTTTAAGGTTCCAACACCAGACGGAGTAACCATTGCGGGGAAAAATAACAGATGGAGTCAAGCTCAAATCCTGCACCTGCTCGATGGCTTTAGCGGCACAGACGCTGAAAAAACAGCGTATGCAGAAGCGGTTATCAACTACATCGGCGGTGATCGAAGTCATGAATCACCGAGCAGTGCATATGACCTAAGAGTCCGGGAGTCACGCTTAGGTGATGTGATTAACTCTAGCCCCTATGTTGTTGACACCGTTAACGGCCACTCGGTCAACAAACCGGTTATTGTCTTTGGCGCCAACGATGGCATGGTTCATGTTGTACGAACCAGTAACGGCAAAGAGCTAGGCGCTTACATGCCAAGCCAAGTCTACCAACACCTTGGGAGTTTCGTAAAAAACTCCTATGCGCATAATTTTACCGTTGATGGCGCTATCAGCGGTTTTACCGATACAACCGCCAATACCACAACTGTCGTTGGCACTCTAGGCCATGGGATTAAAGGGTTATACGCCCTTCAATTTGATAATAGCGACGTTAAAGTGAATAAAGATGCCATCAAGTGGGAAATAACCGCTACCGGTGACTTTGCCGATCTAGGCTACACCGGAGCTCAACCGACCATCGCCACCCTAGAAAATGGCCAAACTGGGGTTATATTCCCCAATGGCTTTAATGCCGGTGGTGACGGTGCTATCTACATTGCCAATGTCACTGATGGCAGCTTAATCGCTAAATTGTCGGTAGGAGCGCAAACCGATCCAACGGGTAATTCTCGCCCTAATGCACTTGCGGAACCAGCAGTGCTGGATACCAACGGTGATGGCGTTGCCGATCGTATCTACGCTGGAGATCTGTACGGTAATATGTGGTCTTTCGATATTACCGATAGTGACCCTGGTAACTGGAAAGTCGCAACCAACGACCTCAAGCCTCTGTTTACCGCTACCAGTCCAAGTACGTCAGATGGCACCAACGTGATCTCACAATCGATCACCTCACGACCATCCTTTGCAGTGCATCAGCACGGCTTAAGCGATGGCATTATGGTGTCGTTCGGAACCGGCCTCTATGTTGGCTATGGTGATGCGTCTGCCACCAATCAACCAACCCAAACCTTCTACTCAATCTGGGACAAGTTGGACGGTTCTCGTATCGATGATTCACGCAGCGGTACTGACAAAACTTACAATAAGTTGATGCAGCAAAAGATCACCAAAGAGGTCGATGAGCAGCGCTCGCTAACGCAAAGTGTAATTGATTGGACTACCGATTTTGGTTTCTACATCGATTTAATCAATACTGAAAATAACAACACCAATAACCGCGGTGAACGCCAAGTCACAACCAGCTTGTCGCTCATCGATACCGTTAGCTTCACCACCTTGGCACCAAACGATGATCCTTGTAGTGGTGGCGGAGACGGTTGGTATATGGAGCTCAACCTACACAATGGTCTGCTCAAGAACAGCTATCAGTTCAAGTACATTCCGCCGGCACCAACGGTGATTATGGAACCGCCTTATGATGCTGGAAGCCCACCGGATAATGTCGATCCAGACGACCCAACGCCGGTCTGCCAAGTCGACTGTGAGGCGAAGAAACGTATTTATGTCGGAGACAAGTATTTCGAAGATACCACCCCACCGGTGGGCATGTTGAACTGGCGACGTATGTATTAATTTTCGTGTTACAAAAAAGGCCAACGACATAATAATGTCGTTGGCCTTTTTATTGGCTGTGTACCAACTAAGTGTTGTCCTTTCCAATGCTGTTAAAGCACCGGTTAGGCGAGTGTTGATACAAGGGGAAAGCACTACCGCCGTTGACCTTCTGCCGCATTGGAGCAGTCCAGCGAAGCGTTTTGGACTGCGACCTAATTCCAAAGGGGGGCGAAGCTCCCCCTAATGCATACAAGAATGTGCCGTCGCCACCGTGACATAACCCCTAAAGAGTACTGCAATCGGTAAAGCCGAAGGCTTGATATAAACCTCAACACTTAACTATGACACAACCTTTTTATTATCTGTCATCGCGATTAATCGTCGACTTCCACTTCCATACTCGTTGTCGCTGTCGATGCACAAGCCAAAAAGTAACCTTGCTCAATCTCTTCCGGGGTTAGGCCCATGGTCGAGGTTGATTTAAATTTACCCTTTTCGCCCTTACATTTGCAGGTACCACAAACACCGGCACGACAAGCAGCCATCACTTGAATGCCGCCTTTTTCAAGGCTCTCCAATACCGTTTGATTTGGCAGAATTGGTAGCTCAATACCATCAACCGATAGCGACATCTCGGCTGTCGCCATCTCACCCTCGTGAGAAGATAGTGAGGCATTCACCGCCATAAAGGCTTCAGAATGCACATTAGTAGCGCCCATCGTTTTTGCATTGGCAACGGCAGCATCCATATAGGCTTGCGGGCCACAGGTCATTACGGCCCGATCGGCAATATCAGGGGCAAGCTCGGCCAAACGTTCCGCGGTTAAACGGCCGCTTTCACTTGAGATCAACCAATGCAGCTTTAAGTTGGGGTGCTTTAACGCCAGCTCAGCTAATGGTCCTGCGAACAGGCGTTCATTGTCATAACGAGCAGAGAACACCACTGTTATGTCAGCATTTGCCTGCTTGCTAAGGCGATCACGCAGCATCGAGTACAGGGGCGTAACGCCACAACCTGCCCCCAGTAGCAACCACGGTTGACCACCAGCAGCATCACGATGGAATTCACCCGCTGGTGCAAGTGCTTCTAAGCTATCACCGGCTTTGAGGTTATCAAGCAAGTGATTAGATACTCGCCCTCCGTCAACCCGCTTAATGGTGAGTTGCAACTCGTTATCCGTTGGAATCGAACTAAGGCTATACGCACGGGCCGACTTGCGGTCTTCAACCGGAACCACCAAAGTCAAAAATTGACCAGGGATAAAGTCGACGGTTTGATCCGCAGTAAAACGAAAGCTGGTAACGGTATCGGTTTCAACTTGAACCGCGGTGCAGGTGATTTGCATAGGAGGTACTCTCACAAGTAAGGGGATCTTGCGATCCCCTATTTCAACAGACTAAAACGTTGTATCGCGCAACCAAGGCCGGCGAGGATTAACCGTTTAAGATGTCGTTCAAATCTTGCTCTGGGGTGGTGATCAGCTTCAGGCCGGTCATCTCATTCAGTGCAGTCAACAGGTTATCGGTTAGGAATGCTGGAGCGGTAGGCCCAACACGGATGTCCTTGATGCCCAAGGACAACAACGTTAACAATACTGCAATCGCCTTCTGTTCAAACCAAGACAAGATAAGAGTCAATGGTAAGTCATTGACACCACACTCAAATGCATCAGCCAACGCCAATGCTAACTGGATAGCAGAGTAAGTATCGTTACACTGACCAACATCCAAGAAGCGTGGGATACCATTGATGTCGCCAAACTCCAAGTCGTTAAACTTAAACTTGCCACAAGCCAACGTCAGAATAACGGTATCTTTAGGTGCTTGCTTAACGATGTCAGTGAAGTAAGAACGCTCAGCCTTATCACCGTCACAACCGCCCACTAGCAGGAAGTGGCTGATGTTGCCAGCTTTAACCTGTTCAATTACCGCTGGTGCTGCTTCCATCAAGGCGTTGCGAGCAAAACCAGTAGTGGTGTAGTGCGGGATCTCATCGTACTTGAAGCCTTCGCACTCAAGTGCCTTGTCGATAACCACAGAGAAATCGTCGCCGATAACGTGAGTTACGCCAGGCCAGCCAACGATAGAACGGGTGTACATCCGCTCTGCGTAACCCTGAACTTCAGGGTTGATCAGACAGTTAGAGGTCATCACGATAGCACCAGGGAAGTTAGCGAACTCCTTCTGCTGGTTCTGCCATGCGCTGCCATAGTTCCCAACTAAGTGTGGGTACTTGTGACCTAACTCAGGGTAAGCGTGTGCAGGTAACATCTCACCGTGAGTGTAAACGTTGATGCCCTTGTCTTTAGTTTGCTCAAGGATGTGGTGCAGATCGATAAGATCATGGCCAGAAACCAAGATACATTTGCCAGCAATTGGCTTCATGTTTACCTGTACTGGTTTCGGGTGCCCGTAAGCGTTGGTTTCACCTGCATCCAGAATTTCCATTACTTGGTAGTTCAGGGTACCGATGGCCATAGCTAGGCCTAGCAGCTCTTCCATCTCAGTTGGGTCTTCACCCAAGCGAGCCATAATGCGGTGGAATTCAGCGTAAACTTCGTCGCTGGTTTGGTCCAACACGCGAGCGTGCTCCATGTACGCAGCAACGCCTTTGAGGCCGTAAAGAGCCAGCAGGCGCAAACCAATAATGTCTTCACCAACCTGCTCAAAACCACGGTTCACAACCGCTTGAGGCGCTACCGACAACATTGCAGCTTTATCGATGCTCAGATCAAGTTGAGCTGCGCCTTCAGGCTGTTCTGGAGTAACGCCCTGCTCTGCACAGGCTGCTTCGTAAGCTGCTTTTAAGCGATTACGCAACGCCATACAGTTTTTGGTGTATTCAACCAAGCGCTCTTCGTCGAAGTTAACGTTAGTCAAAGTAGAGAAGAACGCCTGCGGCAAGTACTCGTCTGCTTCAACATCTTTAATGCCCATGCTACGAGCGAGGTGAGCGTATGAAGATACGCCTTGAATAAGGTAAACCAGAACATCTTGCAGATCAGAAATCTCAGAAGTCTTGCCACACATACCAGCGGCATAAGAACAGCCTTTGGCTACAGGGGTGACGATGGTGTGCTCACATTGCATACAAAACATGGGGTAACTCCGAATGTTGCATTTCAAATACTTGTTTATTGAGCTAACTCTATCTCTTATTTAAGTTGGATACATGTATTTCGTTTGTCTGTTTAGCTGTTATTTGATCAAGCTCATTATTTTTCATTTAATTGAAGATAATTGCGTGATGTAGATCGTTCTAGCTCACCGTTACGGCACAGCAATGAAACAGCTCAATAACATCAACTCGCTTGCGTATTGATTAGGCTATTTATGCCTTACACGAGAAATAACCAATTCACGTTGAAGCGATTTTGGCCTAGCTACGAGTGGCGATGAGAAGAAAGAGATAACTATTGCAATAGCTATCCGTGGCGCTATTTGCTCGGTGCTAGCAGTGGAACTTAAGCCGCAATACTGACGAGGATACGCCGTCACTAGCTGAGGGCAACGTGCTCGATAATGTAATTTGAGGAGACGCTAGCAACAGCGATGTTAGCCATCGATGCACCAGTTAGAGCCGATAGCAGTGGCTCTGGAGAATAGTGATAGCCACGCTGCTAAAAATGGGCTGTGTACCAACTAAGTGTTGTTCTTCCAATACTGTTAAAGCACCGGCTAGGCGAATGTTGATACAAGGGCAAAGCACTACCGCCGGTGATCTTCTGCCGCATTGGAGCGGTCCAGCGAAGCGTTTTGGATTGCGACCTAAGACAAGGGGATTCCAAAGGGGGCGAAGCTCCACCCCTAATGCACACAAGAATTGCATACAAGAATTGCATCCAAGAATGTGCCGTCGCCACCGCGACATTGTCCCCTAAAAGCACCGAAATCGGTGAAGCTGAAGGCTTAAGATAAACTTCAACAGCTAACTACGACACAGCCTAAAATGTTACAGCGTGGATGATACACCTATCAAAATGCAAACTAATTAATGCTGTGTGCAGCCACAGCTATATTAGTCGCGATAGCTAGATACGAGCTGAAGCTGTGACTGCGGTTAACCGCGACGGCGATTACCACTGCGACCTCCACCGCTGCGCTTCTTCGCTCGGCGTTTTTGCGCACCACGACTGTTTTTACTATTATCAGCCACTTCTTTAGTAAAGTCTGGTTCAAAACCCGGATACCACTGTTGCGGTATACGCTCATCTAAAACTGATTCTATCTCTTCCAGCAGATACTCTTCACCTGGTGCCATCAGCGATACCGCTGTTCCCTCCAATCCAGCACGGCCACAACGGCCAATACGGTGTACATAGTCCTCAGCAATATAGGGCAGATCGTAATTAATAACGTACTGCAATGCTTGTACATCGATGCCCCGGGCCGCTACATCGGTAGCAACTAAGGCACGGATCTCTTTGTTTTTAAACTGCTGTAACCCACGTTCCCGTGCCCCTTGAGATTTATCACCATGAATAGCCTCAGTTTTAAGGCCATCTTTATTCATCTCACGAGCGAGCTCATCGGCACCTTGCTTGGTCTTGGTAAAGATCAGTACCTGCTGCCAATTCTTGGAACCGATAAGGTACGAGGTAAACTCACGTTTGCGATCGCTATCAACCACATAAAGCATCTGGCTGACCTTAGCCGCCGCGCTGTTGCGTTGGTCTACCTGAATAAGCTCTGGTTCAGTCAGCATACGTTGGCTGAAATTAAACATGCCATCGTCAAAGGTGGCGGAGAACAACAGGTTCTGACGCTGATTCGGCAAACGGCGACGGATCTGATTGATCTCCTCTTTAAAGCCCATGTCGAGCATGCGATCCGCTTCATCAAATACCAAGTGTTGTACCGCATCTAAGCTTAAGATCTGTCGCGACAATAGATCCAATAGTCGTCCCGGCGTAGCAACTAAGATATCGATGCCCTGCTTAATTGCGACGATTTGCGGGCCAATACTGGCTCCGCCATAAGCGATGGCCACCTTAATGTCAGTATGAGATGCGTAGATACGCACATTGGCTTCAACCTGTTGCGCCAACTCACGAGTTGGCACCAGAACTAAAGCCCGTAAGCGGCTGCGGTCGAATTGCTGAGCTAATAGTTGCTGCAGAATCGGTAAAGTAAACGCAGCGGTTTTGCCGGTACCGGTTTGAGCACCAGCCATCACATCTTTGCCGAGCAAAATAGCAGGAATGGCCTGCGCTTGAATTGGGGTCGGCTGTTGATAGCCCTGCTCTGCAATGGCTCGGAGAAGGCAGGAATCAAGATTGAGATCAGCAAAAGTCATAACGTCAGCCAAAGAAGGAGAAAGGCGCGCAGTGTAGCAGAATCCAGTCATCCGAAAGAGGCAAAAGCAACTAACAAAAAATAAGGCTGTGTCACAGTTAAGTGTTGAGGTTGATATCAAGCCTTCGGCTCTGCCGGTTGCAGTACTCTTAAGGGCTATGTCGCGCTGGCGACGGCACATTCTTGGATGCAATTCTTGTATGCAATAGGGGGGGAGCTTTGCCCCTTTGGAATATCCCTTTGCCTTAGGTCGCTGTCCAAAACGCTTCGCTGGACTGCTCCAATGCGGCAGAAGATCAACGACGGTAGTGCTTTTCCCTTGTATCGCGACTCGGCTAGTCGGTGCTTTAACAGCATTGGAAAGAACAACACTTAGTTGGTACACCGCCAAAAAGAATGCCACTAGCGCATCCAATTGCCTCCTTCACTCACGAATAACAAAGTTATATTGCGCAATTAATAAGCCACATCCCCCCTTGAAACAGATTTAATTCAAACAAACAGCAAAAACAAAACAAAAGTCACCATTGCTGAAATTTTTAAGTAACCACTTTGGCCCCAGTCAACCTTGACAAGGTGCCTAATCGAAGCGAATAAACAGTTCAGCGACTCAGCTCATGTTTTTACAATGAAACCGACCCGATATTTTGAATTTTTTGTTCTAGTTGGGCAAGGTTGCATCTTTCTTTTGACTGCTGGTCATTTTTGCGACGACATCACAGATTTTCTGCTGATGTTTTTGCCGTGTCCGATCAGCCCAATGTAGTAGGATACTTACGATGCCTAAAGCGAATACGCTGCCGAGCGCCGCACAGATGAGCGCACTAGAGCAGTCGGCAAAGGGAGTTAACCACCCTTTCCTCAGCTTGATTATCATGGTGATTGTGGCTGCCATTGCCACCTACATTATTCCCGCAGGTGAGTTTGAACGGGTCGCCTTCGAAGGTCGCACCATTGTTAACCCAGACAGCTTTACCCCGTTGGCGTCCAATCCAACCACTGTCGCCGGCTTCTTTGAAGCGTTCTTTGCCGGTTTTAAATCCGCCGCTGGCGTAATGGGTGTGGTGTTATTTGTCGGTGGTGCCTTTGGTGTTATGAAATACATGGGCGTGCTTGATGCCGCCGTGTATGGGCTAACTGAAAAACTAAAAGAGCGTGGCCTGAAAGTAATTGCACCAATCGTAATGACCGCCATCGCCATTAACGTTACCTTTACCGGCATGCGTGAACTAGACGTGATCTTCATTACCTTGATGATTCCGATCTGTATCAAGCTTGGCTACGATGCCATTACGGCCCTCGGCATTGTGTTGTTGTCTAGCTGTGCCGGTTTTGCAGCGGCATTAGCCAACCCATTCTTTACTGGCATTGCCCACAATATTGCTGAACTACCTATCTACTCAGGCATGTGGTACCGCGCCATCTTTATGGTGTTCATGCTACTTACCGGCATGGCTTACGTGTTGCACTATGCGGCTAAGATAAAAGCGGATCCAACCAAGAGCCTGCTGCATGGCAGTAACTATCAGTACGATACCAACGTTGAGGTTAAATCCTTAAGCGGCCGTGAAAAAGCTGCAGGTGTCAGCTTCCTATTGATCTTCGGCTATATGATCTACGGTACCTTGGCGATGTCATTTGGCTTCACCGAGATGGCTGGCTGCTTTATGGCTGCGGCGATGATCCCTGGCATCATTGGTGGTCTATCAGCAAACAAAATCTGTGATTACTGGACTCGGGGCGCCTCTGACGTATTAGTTGCAGCACTGATCATCTTCTTTGCGCGCTCTATTATGAGCATCATGGAAGACGCCAAGATCATCGATAGCATCATCTTCTATCTGTCGCAGTTCTTAATTGGCGGCTCTGAGTTGGTCTCGGCAGCAGCGATTTACATAACCCAAGGGATCATCAATTTAATTATTCCTTCGGGCTCAGGCCAAGCAGTTATCACCATGCCTATCATCGTGCCATTGGCAGATATGGGTGGCGTAACCCGCCAGGTAGCCGCATTGGCTTCTCAGCTTGGTGACGGTATCTCCAACTACATCTATCCCACCAACGGTGGCTTGCTGGCAGTATTAGCATTGGCAAGAATTCCCTACGGTAAATGGGTTAAGTTCTTCCTGCCGCTGTTCCTGTTCTGGACTGGTGCAGCACTTATTGCGGTGATCATCGCTCAGATGATTGGTTTAGGTCCTTTTTAAAAAGATCTGCAGATAACATCTGTTAAACCAAAGCCCCAACGTTCGGTCAACGCTGGGGCTTTGTTGTTATCAGAGCCGAATAACATCCGGTAATTACCACACCTTAACGATGCCAACTGAGGATACCCGATCGAGTTATCGTTAACGCTTGCAGATAAGGTAAATTACCTACTCAAACTGGGTCACACCACTATTTGCCATTACAATATTCAGCTACTGACTTACCTTTGAAATAGGATTATTCATGACGTTTAACATCGCAGGCAAAGTGGCTTTGGTCACTGGCGCTAACCGCGGTATCGGTAAAGCCATCGTTGAGTCGTTTCTAGCCCACGGTGCAGCTAAGGTGTATCTGGCAGTGCGCGATATCAGTTCAACAGCTGAGCTGGAAGCCAAGTATCAAGATAAGGTGCAACCTGTTGCACTCGACTTGAGCAGCCAACAAGCTGTATCTGCCATGGCAGAGCAAGCTGCCGATGTAGATGTGGTAGTAAATAATGCCGGCGTGGCAATACAAACGTCGCCACTAGCAGACAATATTGAACAGAGCTTACAGCTCCAAATGGACGTTAACGTCTACGGTTTGATTCGCATTGCGAAGGCATTTGCACCACAACTGGAAGCACGTAACGGCGCCTTAGTGCAACTTAATTCTGTAGCTTCACTGCGCACCAATCCAGCATATGCCGCCTACTGCACCTCAAAAGCTGCTTCTTACGCCATCACCCAAGGGCTGCGCAAAGAGTGGCTTGATAAAGTTACCGTGGTCAGTGTTCACCCAGGCCCTATCGCGACCGATATGGCGGTTGACCTTGGTCTGAAAAGCGACAACGGTCCAGAGTTAGTTGCCGAAGAGATTGTTACTGCAATGGCTGCTGGTCAATTTCACCTCTACCCAGATGACTTCGCGCGCAAACTGGGCAGCGCCTACCAAAGCTATGCAACCAGTGTGGTTGAGGCCTAAACCACATGGTATCTATTTAATGGCCGTGTCACAGTTAAGTGTTGAGGTTTATATCAAGCCTTCGGCTGTACCGATTGCGGTGCTTTAGGGGAGGATGTCGCGATGGTGACGGCACATTCTTATTTGCATTAGGGGGGAGCTTCGCCCCCTTTGGAATCCCCCCTTGCCTTAGGTCGCAGTCCAAAACGTTTCGCTGAACTGCTCCAATGCGGCAGAAGATCAACGGCGGTAGTGCTTTCCCCTTGTAGCAAAACTCGCCTAGCTTGTGCTTTAACAGCATTGGCAAGAACAACACTTAATTGGTTCACAGCGTATTTAATGCGACAAAAAAGCCCGAGGTGGCGGCCTCGGGCTTGCTTCGCTTTAGATCAACTAGGGATTAATCGATCAGAAAGATGGTCATAGAACACGCGCCGTGAGCACCGATAACCAAGGCCTGTTCAATATCGGCAGTCTTTGACGGCCCCGCAATAAAGGAGCCTAATTCTCCGGAGTTAAGTTCTACCTGTTTTACCGCTTCATGCATGTTGGCAACCAAGTCGGAGCGTCGCAGCAATGCCGCCAGATTTTCAGCAATAAATGGCGTTACACGATGGCCTGTGTCTTGTGACGACACATACACCGCACCGTTTTCGGCCACGCCAAACTTGGCCGGCACCAACGCCAAATCAACGTTATGCAGGTCGTGTTGTTGTGCATCCAATTGGCGATTACCGCTAACGCCATCAACCAAGCTTAATACTTGCTCATTAGCGCTAATCTTGTCATTTAAATAATCCTGTACCTGCACCAGCGAGGTTACTTCAATGGCAGTACCACCGACTTTGGCGATCATCTCAAGATACTGACCCGCCAAGTCTTGGTTATTCGGCTCTATGGTGATCTTAGGCATCGCCATATGCGGCACTTTTACCTTTTCCAGTGCAGCTAAGATTGCGTCACGACTAGACATTATTTGTTCTCCCGGTTGTGTTTAAACCAAGCTTCAAAAGATTGGGTGGTTTCGACTTCAGGCAACTCACGATGCTGGCCCCAAGCCCCAGAAAATGGCTTCATCACCGAATCAGGAAGTACTTTTAGCGCAACTCGAGCAGCCTTGCCGCCGGTGTTCAACAGCCCTTCGCTGGCCATCAATTTACCAAGATATGGCATGTAACTGCCTTTGCCGTAAGGCAGTGATTTGTTGTCCGCATGGATGCGGCGCCATTTAGCGATAATCGAGTCCAATGGCACCTTAGTCGGACATACTTTGGTACAGGAACCACACAGCGTACAAGCCCAGGCCAGCGAGTGAGTTTCATCATTCCCCGCAGAAACGGCGATGCCAATTGGGCCCGGAATCAGCGCGTTGTAGGCGTAACCAGATGAACGGCGATATACCGGACAAGTATTTAAACAACCGCCACAACGAATGCACTTATACGCTTCGCCAATTAGCTCGTCTTGGAATAGCTCGGTGCGACCGTTATCGACCAACACGATGTGCATCTCACCGCCCTCTTTCGGGCCTTTGTACATGGTGGTGTAGGTCGTACAGGGTTGACCGGTCGCGTTACGTGCCAGCATCCGAGTTAGTACGCCAACCGAGTCCATATTTGGCACCAACTTATCAATGCCCATGCAATGGATCTGAACCTTAGGTAGGTTCACGCCCATGTCGGCATTACCTTCGTTGGTACAGACAACTACCGCTCCTTCAGAGGCAACGCCCATGTTAACGCCGGTGAGCGCAGCATCTGCCTCGAGGAACTTTTGGCGAAGGTGCAAACGCGCTTGTTTAGTTAGATAAGTAGGACAAGATGCGCCTTTGTCTGAGCCAAGATGGTGATGAAACAACTCACCCACTTCCTCTTTCTTTAGGTGAATCGCCGGTACCACAATATGCGACGGCGGCTCCTTGCGTAGCTGAATGATCCGCTCGCCCAGATCGGTATCAACCACCTCAATTCCCTTAGACTCAAGGTAAGGATTAAGGTGAGCCTCTTCAGTCAGCATCGACTTAGATTTTACCAGTCGCTTAACGTTGTGCTTAGCCAGAATACCGTGCACGATTTCATTGTGCTCTTGGCCATCTTTAGCCCAATGAACAACAATCCCATTAGCTTTACACTTCTGCTCGAACTCAACTAAGTAGGTGGCTAAGTTAGTTAAAGTATGTTGTTTGATTTCACTACCAAGCTGTTTGACCTGTTCCCATTCGGTTACCGAGCTTGCGGCGATGTCACGCTTATGTCGCAACGACCACAATGCTTTGTCGTGCCAATCTACCCGCGCTTCATCTTTGAGAAAGTCATCAGCCGCTTCAGCGTGAGTTTGTAAACCGTTAATCAATGTCATGATCCTGTCCTTACAACGCGTTGTTGATGAGTTCGGCGATATGCAGGGTTTTAATAGGGAACCCTTGCTTACGAATTACGCCATCGAGATGCAGTAGGCAGGAGGGATCGAAGCCAACGACGTAATCGGCGCCGGTGTTGCTATGGGCACGCGCCTTGTCTTTGCCCATCTTGCCGGACACACCACCCTCATCGAGCGCGAAGGTACCACCAAAGCCACAGCATTCATCGCGGCGCTCCGGGTAAACCAGCTCAATGCCGTTAATGTTGCTCAACAGCGACTCCATCTTGTTATAACCGCTCCCCATGGTTTCCGATGGGCTGGCTAAGTCCAACATGCGAATGCCGTGACAGGACATCTGCATGCTCACTCTATGTGGAAATGGCTTGTTGAATTGTTTCAACCCATCAATATCGAACAGGAACTCAGTCAACTCCTTCAGCTTACCGATAACCGCGGTCGCTTCAGGGCTACAATCAAATTCATGGAAGTTCTCTTTAGCGGCGATCATACATGATGCAGCAGGACAAACGATGTAGTCGCACTCTACCCCTTTGAATGCATTTAACAGCTTCAGGGTGGTTTTTTTTGCATCATCAAAACAGCCAGAGTTGGTCATTGGCTGGCCACAACAAGTTTGGCCTAGTGGGTACACTACTTCATGGCCAAGCTTTTCCAACAGTTCCACTGTGGCAATGCCAACCTGTGGTGTCATCTGGTTGACCAGACAGGGGGTAAATAGAGCGATTTTCATCGAGCACTCCGCAGTTAGCGTTATTAACGTAAGTCAGAGGATGATCACGTTTTAGCCGCCTCTATTCTGTGACATCAAGCACAACGAATATCGCCTTTGCCCTTTGTGACTATAAGGTTATTTTACGTGTTGTTATTGCGAGGCATTGCTATTGGCAACACATTTACAACCATTGACATAACGGCAAATTAACAACGAAGGGGTTTGGTCAGACCAATCAGAACAGTTACGATCAAGACAACCACCAAGCAGTAACTTTATCGCAACTTATGAGTGGAAACTTTTAACCAATAATGAGATGCAGATCACCTTAATGGGAATTCAATGATATTGGTTGTCGGTACAGTCACATGCGCCAGCATCTGTGCGACAAAATGACTAAAAGTGGACAAAAAGCGGCGCTAGCAAACCGAATATACGGGTCACCCTATACCGCTTTGCAATAAGATAGGCTGTGTACCAACTAAGTGTTGTTCCTTCCAATGCGGTTACAGCACCGGCTAGCCGAGTCCCGATACAAAGGGGACGAAGCTCCCCCTAATGCATACAAGAATGTGCCGTCGCCACCGCGACATAACCCCTTAAGAGCACTGCAATCGGTACAGCCGAAGGCTCGATATAAACCTCAACACCTGACTGTGACACAACCACAAGATAGCTGCAGACACAAAAAAGCCGCCTAACGGCGGCTTCTGTAGAGAAGGCATGTATGAAGAACTTAACGCTCCCAGTACGCCTCTTCCAAGCTATCTTCACGATCTGGCAAGCCACGGGACAAACGCGGGCTATGTTGAGCCAACACTTCGTAACTGACACGGTTGGCATATTTACAGATCTGTGCAAACGACGAGTAACACAAGCCACTATAACGGTGCTTACTTGAGGCTGGCAGGTTGAGACGGTGATAATCATTAGCGGACATATCATGAAGTAGTGCCGCTAATGCACCATCGCCGGCTCCATTGGTGTTAGAGATCTTCTCTGGCCCCCCCATAAACGGAGCAATGTGAGAGTACACCTTAAAGGCATCTGAGCAGAAATCTCGGCGCATAGGACGAGAGAATTCAAACTCGTTGAACTCACCAATAGCACCAGGTAGCAATGGGTGACTGGTCTCACGCTTAAACTCATCGTCGGTCCAACCAGCGGTGTATAAACCGGAGGCGCCAGCAGTACACAGGATCAGATCGCACAGATCCAACGCTGACTCACAGGCTAATAATGGATCCTTTTGGCCCGTCAGCGCTTCTGCTTCCTCTTCATTCATCGCCAGCACGGTTACGTGTTCAGCAATGAAGTCGCGCCAGAATTGTGGGTCTTGCTCAATCAAGAAGCGAGTACCTAGGGTCAGTACTACTGGTACATTGGCTTCTTTTGCAAAGCCAATAGCCTTCATGGCAGCTTGGGTGATGGGATCACCGCCAGCACGCATAAGGTAAGCAGTAAGCACCAAGGCAGAACCACTTTTTACCAATTCTTCGTCGATGAACTCGGCACGCAGTTTGTCCATGCTGCCTTTAGAGATAGCAAAGGTACGTTCGCCACAATCACTTATCAGCGTAAAACAGCGACCAATGGAACCATCGACCGGTTGCAAGTGGTTCAGATCCACCCGAGAAGAGGTATTACATAAGTAGCGGTAGGCGTAGCTGCCGATCTGCAGATTACGGCTCATCACACCAAACATCACCGAACGGTCATCCGCCAGCGTTGAGTAGTTGTGAAGTGTGTTGCCAATAGTACCGCCGGCAAACTCAGCCGTAACCAAATCGTGCTGCTGCAGTTCGCTGTACAATGCATGTGCGGCGGCATCATCTATCAGCATCGAATTGCCTTTGATCAGGCTATGGCGCTGAATGAATGCCTCATCCACGTGCGCTTCAATATCAACCAAGGTTTGGTCGATACCGGTGACGTGGGTGTGCTTAGGGCGGATTACCGGATTAAGCTCATTGGTAAGCGGATCCCGAGATTCGACGGGAAAGTAATGCTTGGACTTACGTTGACCTGGGAATTTCATGCTGGGATCACTTCAGCTCGTTATCGCATTCCATGCAAAGATAATGTAGTTGCCATCGCGAATCATTCAATCCGTTCCTGCGATGCACAAGACCTTAGATTAAGGCCCGAATTTGGCGCAGAATTCTATCACATTCACCTCTGAATAGAAGCAACCCTCGCCCTCGAAACAAAAATAGTAAATAAACCAGTTCAGTTGGTTAACTCTCTAACCACTGGTATGTTTAAAGATAAGCCAACCTGTTACGGATAACTTATGGTGCGTCTTCCATTTATAGTAGAACCAATGGCTGAACAGGCACTTTTGTTGCGATGGCCAAACGCCGATGCGTTAACTCAAGTACGCCAATTGCAATTGGCACTTAACCAGTGCGATTGGGTGATCGATGTGATTGCCGCCAGTACCACCCTAGCGATCATAGGAGAGCGTCACAACGGCGAGTTATCGCAGCTATTACAGCAATGGATGGCGGTTAACCCTATCGAAAAATTAGCCATCTGCGCCACTCAACACCATGCGCTACCAGTCTGCTATCACCCCTCACTGGGGCTAGACCTCGATAAGGTTGCCGCAGCAACCAAGTTATCGGTGGCACAGATAATCGAATATCACCATCAAACGCTATACACCGTCGACAGTACCGCGTTTAGCCCAGGCTTTGCTTATCTGGCTGGGTTACACCCGTCATTGCAGCTCCCCCGCCGGGAAACTCCTAGGTTAGAAGTGGCTGCCGGCAGCGTCGCCATCGCCGCCAGTCATAGTGCTATCTATCCACAACGCAGTGCAGCCGGTTGGCACATTATCGGCTCTTGCCCTGAGCCATTACTGAACCTTACTAGCATGCCACCGTGTCGATTTCAGTTAGGCGATACCGTCAGCTTCGAGCCCATCTCGCTGCAGCAATATCAGCAATGGAGTGACAGTCATGATTGAGGTTATCCAAGCGGGACTGTTTACCACCGTTCAAGATCTAGGCCGCTACGGTTGGCGCCAACTGGGTTTTGCCCGCAGCGGTGCCATGGACCCCCTCGCGGCAAGCGCCGCCAATTTGTTGTTAGACCAAGACGTCAATATGCCGTTATTGGAATGTACCCTATTAGGACCAACTCTTAAGTTTCATTGCGACAGCGCCATCGTATTAACCGGCGCAACCATGACTGTTAAGGTCGATGGCAACTTGCACCAGCCAGGACAAACCATTGCCATAAAAGCCGGACAAACTGTAGTAATTGGGCGAGCAGCCCACGGCTGTCGTAGTTACCTCGCAATAAAAGGCGGGATATCAACCCCGGACGTGCTTGGCAGCGTCAGCTACCAAAGCCATGTCGGATTAGGACTGCAGCTGCAACGAGACAACCGTTTGTCGATCACGCCGTATACTGGCCCGGTGGCTGATTGCCATAGTTGGGTTGGTTTAACCTGGCCGCTAACACCTGTGTTAGCGGTGTTTGCCAGTGCTCACACCGATCAGCTGCAAGATGGCATAGAAGCATTAAGCACACAGCCATGGCAGTTGAGCCAGCATGCCAATCGCATCGGTTTACGACTTTCCGGCCAACCACTCAACCATAGTCGGTTAAATGACATGCCCTCAGAGCCGGTATTGCCTGGCACGGTGCAGTTACCACCCAACGGACTACCACTGATTCTAGGTGCCGATAGTCAATCAACCGGTGGCTACCCTAAAGTTGCTCAGGTATGTGAAAGCAGCTTAACCACCTTAGCGCAGTTACGCCCCAACCAAGAGTTATGGTTCGAGCCAATCAGTTTAGAAGAAGCAAAACTTAGGCAGAGACGCCAGCAACGTCATTTAAAAATACTGCGCCAAGCGGCTCATGCTAAATGGCTACAATGACCAAGCTGGATCTTAATGGTGACATTGGTGAGCAGGCTGGCGACGATGCCGCTTTGTTGCCGTTATTGAGTTCAGCCAATATATGCTGCGGTAGCCACGCGGGAAATACGGCACACACCTTAGCTACTATTACACTCGCGCAGCAACACCAGATCGCCATTGGTGCGCACCCAGGCTACGACGACCGCGCTAATTTTGGCAGGCTTGAACTTAATCTCAGTAATAAACAGATCCTCGATTCATTGCAGCAACAGTTGGCACTATTCACCACATTAATCGATTCAGTTGGCGCCACGATGCACCATATTAAGCTTCATGGCGCGCTCTACCATCGTGGTAATCATCAAGTCACTTTGGCAGAGCAGATCTGCGCTTGGTTAGTAACGACATACCCAAACTGCATGCTCTATTGCCAAGCCCAAAGCCCACTGGTAGCAATAGCCACCGCCCATGGCCTGTCGATAAAGCAAGAGGGCTTTGCTGACCGACGCTACCTCAATAGTGGCTTGCTAGCACCTCGAACCATGGCAGGCAGCTGCATCGCTGAGCCGCAGCAAGTATTGACACAGGTGCAACAGATGGTGGAGCAGCGCAGCGTTACTACGATAAACGGCCAGCAACTGCCGTTAACCGTGGATACCCTCTGCCTCCACGGTGATAGCATCACAGCTTTAGAGTCTGCCCAGAACATTCACCGTTGGTGCGCTAACAACAACATTGTTATCGACGCTAATTGATCTTCATTAGCGCGAACACTTAACAATTGTTAAGTGGCTAACAACATACGGTAAATCGAATCAATATCAACATTAGACTTAACTAATTTAATGGCTATGTGGTAGCCTCAAAAAAAGGCTATGTCGTAGTTAGCTGTTGAAGCTTATCTTAGGCCTTTGGCTTCACCGATTTCGGTGCTTTTAGGGGACTATGTCGCGGTGGCGACGGTACATTCTTGTATGCATTAGCGGGGAGCTTCGCCCCCTTTGGAATCCCCCTTTGCCTTAGGTCGCAGTCCAAAACGCTTCGCTGAACTGCTCCAATGCGGCAGAAGATCAATAGCGTTAGTGCTTTACCCTTTGTATCAAAACTTGCCTAGCCAGTGCTTTAACAGCCTTAGAAAGAACAACACTTAATTGGTACACAGCCCAAAAAAAACACTCCAAGGAAAAGATTATGACCAAAATTGTCATTGTGGGAGGCGTCGCTGGTGGGGCCTCCGCTGCAGCTCGTGCTCGCCGCCTATCGGAAAACGCTGAAATTATTATGTTTGAACGCGGCCCCTTCGTCTCATTTGCTAACTGTGGCTTGCCGTACCACATTGGTGGCGAAATCACCGACCGAAGTAAACTGCTATTACAAACACCAGCAAGCTTCCGAGCTCGTTTCAACGTAGACGTTAGAGTGATGAGCGAAGTAATTAGCATCGATCGCACCAATAAATCCGTCACCGTTACTAACCTCAAAGATGGTAGCGACTATACCGAACACTACGATTACTTATTGCTTAGCCCCGGAGCCGCCCCGTTTGTGCCGTCTATCCCGGGCATCAATAATCCATTAACACACTCACTGCGTAACATTCCCGATATGGATAAGATCCTGCAAACTTTGCAGGTAAATAATGTCGAGCATGCCACTGTGGTTGGCGGCGGTTTTATTGGTCTTGAGATGATGGAAGCTTTTACCCATCTTGGCATCAAGACCACATTACTTGAGCTTGCCGATCAAGTTATGAGCCCAGTTGACCGTGAGATGGCGGGGTTTGTTCATAGTGAGATTCAAGCCAAAGGTGTCGATCTTCGCCTTGGTACCGCTCTAACGGCCGTCGAGTACGTTACCGATAATTACATCGCCACTGAAGAAGCAGGTGAAACCATTGCACACCAACACATTAATGGCCACCTGCAGTTATTGCTTAGCAATAACCAAACTCTCAATACCGATATGTTAATCATGGCGATAGGTGTACGCCCAGAAACATCATTGGCTGAACAGGCCGGTCTAAAATTGGGGACCCGTGGCGGAATATTTACCACGCCAACCATGCAAACCAGCGATCCCTTCATCTATGCCGTCGGCGACGCAGTGGAGCAATCGGACTTTGTGACTGGCAAAGCCAGTCTGGTCCCACTAGCTGGCCCAGCGAACCGACAAGGGCGCATGGCTGCTGACAATATGCTTGGAGGTAGTGCTAGCTATCAAGGGACTCAAGGCACCGCTATCTGTAAGGTATTTGATCTCGCAGTAGCTTCAACAGGAAAAAATGAACGCCAACTGCAACAAGAAGCGATGCAATACGAGAAAGTCTATGTTCACAGTGCTAGCCACGCTAGCTACTATCCTGGTGCCGAGATCGTTTCGCTGAAACTGCTATTTTCACTGACCGATGGCAGCATACTCGGCGCACAAGCGGTCGGAAAAGACGGAGTCGATAAACGTATCGACGTCATCGCCGTTGCCCAGCGAGCCGGTATGACGATAGAGCAACTACAGCATCTCGAGCTTACCTATGCGCCGCCATACGGTTCAGCTAAAGACGTAGTAAACCAAGCCGCTTTTGTGGCCAATAACATTCTCTCCGGTCTCACTCAACCCATTCATTTCCATCAACTCGATGAGTTAAATAACGACCAGTTATTACTGGATGTTCGCAGCCCAGGTGAATTAGAACGAGTCGGCTTTATCGACGGCAGCATCAACATTCCGGTAGACCAGTTAAGGCAGCGCATGGCTGAACTGCCAAAGGACAAGGAGATCATTGTCATCTGCCAAGTCGGACTGCGTGGTCATGTTGCCCAACGCCAATTGGTTAACCGTGGCTATCGTGCTCGCAACTTAATTGGTGGTTATAAAACTTATGCTGCAGCAACGCAGTAACTGTCACAAATAGAGCCATGGCCGTCATTCTCGGAGGCGGCTATAGCTACCGTTCTGGTTGTCATTGACTTGATGTTAATCGCAAAAAATTAAGCTATTTAATTGAAATTAAATAAATTAACAGACGTTAGAAAACTAACTCATTATTAACTAATTAACGTCTGAACATGCCGGTTACTAAAATGGCAAAGCGGATAAACAATGAGTCCAGTTCTATCGATTTACTATCGATACTGCCAATCAAAATACTACGACAATCAGCAGATAAGGGAGTACCTAACAAAACCACTTGCTGCAGCAGTTAGCGATGTCATGTACAGCACTGAAGTCTCCACCTCGCGCCGGAGATCGAGTAACCGTCTCGGGCATTGTGCCGTACTAACCATTTAATGGCCTACCTAATAAAGTAAAAATTTTCAAAAAAATGATTAAGTTAACGGTAATCAATTATCAATTAATGGATGATGTGATTGCTAATATCCTCATTGTGCGCATAGCACAGTCAAGGGTTGTTTGATTATCTCTTTAAATTTTACTGGGTTCATCAGTTTGAATTTGCAAACTCTACCACCAAGACAGCCCGAAGGGACTGCCACCAGCGTAAGCCGACAAGCAACAAGGCTGATCTGAGTAGTGAGGCATTATTTTGTTTCGCTTATCATTGCCATCACCATCGGTCACTTAGTATCACCAGTGGCAAGTATGGCCATTCTGTTAACTCACTATATGCTGATAAGAGACGACTGATCGGTACCGGAGCAACCGCACAGTTCATCGTCTGAAATCTAACCTGTAGCAATCAACAGTTAGGGCTTTCATCTAAGCAGCATTCTGACTGCAAGAATTCGATAACCTCATTAAGCTGTTCAAACTGCGCCACACAGTAAAGTGTTCGCCCCTCTCTTCGTTGGGTAATCAGCCCTGCAGAGGTCAAACTCGACAGGTGGTGCGAGAGGGTCGAGCCTGGGATCCCTAATTGTTGCTGTACTTCACCCACCGCAATGCCTTGGAAGCCTGACTTAACCAGTCGCTTAAAGATCGCCAACCGGGTTGGATGGCCTAACTCTTTCAGTGCTTTAGCTGTCGCTTCTAGCTCCATTGGTATGACTCCTAAATAATTAATATTTCGACAATAGCAGAAATATGTTGATCGCTCTAGCGTAAAACTCTATATTTCCAATATTCTAGAAATATAGAGTTTATAACTATGAACCTCGCTGCATTGCAACAAACCGCTGAAATGTTCCTGTTTCTCGCGACTGAACTTACCCTTCTGTTCTTGATCATCAGCTATGGTGTTGGAGTGCTGCAGGAGTACATACCACCAGCAAAGATCCAATCTATCTTGGGTGCCAAGAAGGGCAAAGGTTACGTTATGGCGGCACTATTAGGGGCAATCACTCCTTTTTGCTCCTGCTCAACTATTCCTTTCCTGAAGGGCTTGTTACGAGCAAAAGCCGGATTCGGCACCATGATGGTATTCCTGTTCGCGAGCCCATTGCTTAACCCCATAATAATTGGTCTCTTTCTGGTGACCTTTGGTTGGCAAGTAACCCTGTTTTACTTCGCTGTCGCGATGGGGGTGTCGCTGTTTGCGGGTATCATTTTGGAGCGTCTTGGTTTCGAACGTTTTATCAAACCTGAAGCATTGGAGGCCGCTAAACCAAGTTGCTGTGGTAGCAGCTGTGGCGGTAACAGCAAACCAATTAGCAAGTGGGTAAAGATTTGGCGTGCAACTTGGAAAGACTTTAAAACCGTACTGCCCTACCTTGCTGCTGGTGTAGCGCTAGGTTCATTGATTTACGGCTTCTTACCAGCGGAATGGGTAGCCAGCGTAGCCAGCAAAGACAACCCATTTGCTGTACCAGTATCTGCGGTAATTGGCATTCCACTGTACATCCGTGCTGAGGCAGTTATCCCTCTGTCAGCAGCCCTTGCCGCCAAAGGCATGAGCTTGGGTGCAGTAATGGCATTGATTATCGGCAGCGCCGGCGCAAGTTTAACCGAGGTTATCTTGCTGAAGTCTATCTTCAAGAACCAATTGGTTGCTGCATTTCTAGTAGTGATTATTGCTATGGCCATCAGCGCCGGTTACCTCTACGGCTGGCTGTTCTAAACAGCACGGCCTATAACAAGACCAAAGGCTGTGTACCAACTAAGTGTTGTTCTTTTCAATGCTGTTAAAGCACCGCCTAGGCGAGTGTTGATACAAGGGCAAAGCACTACCGCCGTTGCTCTTCTGCCGCATTGGAGCAGTTTTGGGCTGCGACCTAAGGCAAGGGGGCTTTCAAAGGGAGCGGAGCTCCCCCTAATGCATACAAGAATGTGCCATCGCCACCGCGACATCCTCCCCAAAAGCACCGTAATCGGTGAAGCCGAAGGCTTGATATAAACTTCAACAGTTAACTGTGACACAGCCAAACCAAAACACCCAGTACAGCAATGTACTGGGTGTTTTGTTATGTCAAATTTAGCTCTGCTGAGCTACACATTTGGCCATCATTGCTCAGAGTACTTATCAAACCACGCCAAGATGTAAGCGACCTTTTGCATCAGGTTGCTCGGCCGAGCCGTAATACCATGACTGGCGCCGGGAATGCGCACCATTGCAGTATCAACATGGTTTAACTGCAAGGCTTGATAGTATTGCTCGGTTTCACTAATTGGGGTGCGATAATCGACCTCGCCAGTTAACAGCATCGTTGGTGTAGTAACGTTACCCACCAACGATAATGGCGAGTGTTGCCAAAGGTGATCGGCAATGGTCCACGGCTTAGCAGACATCCAATACTGAGAAAAATAAGGGTACATATCGGCAGTGAGGGTAAAACTCATCCAGTTAATCACCGGTTTTGCCACCACTGCCGCTCTAAAACGATCGGTCTTGCCAACAATCCATGCCGTCAGGGTGCCACCGCCAGAACCACCGGTGACGAACAACTGCTCCTCATCGATATAGCCCTTGGCTTGCACCACATCAACAACGTCCATCAGATCGTTGTAATCCTCAGACGGATAGTTGTGATGAATAAGATTGGCAAACTCACTGCCATAAGATGAACTGCCACGAGGATTAGCCCACACCACCACATAACCTTGTGCCGCCATTAGCTGCACCTCCATTGAGAAGTTAGCACCATACGCCGCGTGGGGGCCACCGTGGATCTCTAAAATCAGTGGATAACGTTTGGTTGCATCAAAGTTCGGTGGCAATGCAACCCAAGCGTCAATTGCGCGGCCATCGACACTGGATTTGAGCTCCAGTGATTGCACCGGTGCAACGCTGCGCTGGCGCCACAGATCTTGATTCAACTGAGTTAACTGCTTGATTTTCCCTCGTGTATTCACAACACTTAAATCTGCTGGGCTATGGCTATCGGCCCCAGTAAAAACCACTTTGCCATCAGCGGCGGTAAAATCTCCACTGGCGTATGGCCGCCCAAGTGACTGCCCCCCAAGCTCGACATCCAGCGTGGTCAGTTTCCCTTTCAACGTTACCAGTGCCACCTTGGTTGTACCATGATCAACAAAGCTCAAATAGATCGATTTACCATTATCACTCCACTGGATCTTATTGATGGGGCGATCCAACGTTGGGGTTAGTTCGCGCTTATCACTTCCGTCAACGTTCATAACGAAAACCGTGGGATTAACATGGCTCATGTTGCTGTCAGGCAGCTGTAAGTATGCGACTAACTTACCATTTGGGCTTAAGGCCGGGCTCGACTCGACACCACTATGGTTCGTTAGCGCGCTGATTTTTTTGGTCGTAATATCGACGGTGAAGATGTCACCTTGCCGTGACCGCATCTGCCAGTCGCTATGACGATCACCGGCAAAGATGATCTGGCTGCTATCTGCTGACCATACCAGTCCGCCCCCATGAGGGTAATCTCCACTGGTAAGTTGAGTCGGTGTCCCGCCGTCACTAGGCACTATATAGATCTGTCGTTGCCCCGATTTGTGATAGCCGCCGCCATCACTGCGGTAACGGACCGAATCAATATAAGTAGCCGAGTCAGCCCAATCAGCCCCTTTAGGGGGTTGAGGCATATCTATCGCTAAACGGCTTGGTTTGGCAGGAGTAAACATCGAAAATGCGAGCCAGTGTCCATCCGGCGACCAGCTCAAGCTGCTGGGACTCGCGGTTAGATCGGCAATACGGGCGGTATTGCCACTTGTCAGCCAACGCACGTAAAGTTGAGTCGAGCCCTCAACAGACGACAAATAGGCGAGCCGCTCACCATCGGGACTAAAGCGAGGCTGTCGATATTGTACTGCCCCACTGAGCAGCGGTTGATGAGCTGAACCATCGATATTGAGCTGCCATAGATTGCTGCGGCTGGCATCGCTCATCACATCATAACTGCGGCGCTCATAGACGACCTGCCTACCATCAGGACTGATTTGCGGCTCAGCTGCGTATTCCAATGCGAATACATCAGTGAGCGTCAGCGGAGTCATGGCTTCAATGCTGGCAGCGTTGCCGTCAGTTTGCTCATTTAAGTTGGGGTTCGCATGGCTGTTGGCAGCTACTGCCATAGCGATAAGGGCAATCCAAGGTTTCATCCGTGATCCTTAACTCTTTGATTTAATGCAAAGTACAGTAGTGACCAGCATCACCATAACGATGAATAAAGGCAACTTTTGGCTACGACTAATCTGTTAGCAAATGTCATAACGCAACAACGCCACCGCAAAAATGAGGTGGCGTTGTAAATCAACATTGGTTGGTGCGGCTTAGCCTAAAGTGGAGTTTGTTGCCGCAATAGTGCCTCAAACTCTTCTGCTGGCAATGGTTTGCTATAGAGGTAACCTTGTCCGAATTGGCACTGATGTTTGGTAAGAAAATCCGCTTGCCACTGCGCTTCAATACCTTCAGCAACGACTTTAAGATCCAGTGCCGCGGCCATAGCCAGAATCGCTTTAACCAGCGCCTGATCTGGCTCATTGTGTTCCATATGTTGTAAAAACGAGCGGTCAATTTTGAGCTTATTGAAGGAGAAACGCTGCAGATAACTAAGCGCCGAATAACCGGTACCAAAGTCATCAATCGATAGTTGTGGCCCCAACGCTTGCAGTTGTTGCAGTGTCTGCCGCAGCTCGCCGCTTTCACTGATAAGCAAGCTTTCAGTCACTTCAATATCCAATCGTTTTGGGTCTAAGCCAGTACTACTTAGGATTCGCTCAATCTTCATCAGCAGTGGTTCGCATTGACGAAATTGGACACTAGAGAAATTAACCGCAACGCTGATTGGCGCAATCGATTGCCATGCCTGAGCGTTAATACATGCTTGTCGGAGAGCTTGTTCACCCAGTTGGTTAATCACTCCGGTACGTTCAGCCAACGGAATAAACTCCGTTGGTGAAACGAAACCTAGCTCAGCGTCATGCCAGCGCATCAAGGCCTCTACTGCAATGATCTTACCGCTTGCCAGTTCAACTATGGGTTGGTAATGAAGTTCCAGCTCATTGTTGTTAAGTGCTTTGCGTAAGCGGCTATCCATTAACAGCTTTCGCTGAACTCCATGGCTCATGCTGCTATCAAAGAAACGGTAACCATTACGGCCACTATCTTTAACCTGATGCAACGCTGAGTCGGCATGTTGAACCACGGTTTCTGCGGTATGGCCATTGCAGGGGTAACTGGCAATGCCGATGCTCGCGGTGACGAAAAATTCTGTTCCGTCCACAACAAATGGTTGTTCAAATACTGACAGGATCTCGCTAGCGCACGCCCCAGCGACATCCCTACTCTCTATACAAGGAGAGATAATCACAAACTCATCACCACCAAAACGGGCTACGGTTTCTTCTTTACGCATCAACCCTTGCAGACGTTCGCTGGTTTGCTTGAGTACCTCATCGCCAATGAAGTGCCCTTTAGAGTCATTGATCTGTTTGAAATGATCGATGTCCACCAATATCACCATGATGGAATTTTTACTCGCATCCCATTGATTAATCAGCTGTTGCAGTAACTCTTGTGCACAGGTTCGGTTCGCTAAACCTGTCATCGCATCGTGATTGGCTTGATAGACCAGCTGTTGCTCCGACTCAACACGTCGTGCTACTTCTACCGAAAGTTGGTTGTTGCGTACCGCTAATTCATGCTGCTGCCGCTCGGACAAGTCGATCTCAGTTCGCAGAACAATGTTGGAGTTATTGATTTTGATCAGATAGAAAAAGCCACCTAAAACCGGAAAGGCCAGCAATGAAATTGCAGCGATAAACCACGATGAAGTAAACAGATCATGTTGAGATATAGGTTCAAATATCCCAATAATTGAGTAATCAGTATCACCAACTTTGCTACTGATGCTCACATTGCTAGCGGCGTTTTCAGCGAACTGCTTAACGAACGAGTTCCAGCCAACGACACGACCGCTACCCGTCTGCAAGGCGAGGAAACTGCCGTAGTTTTCATGCTCCTGAGCCGCTAGCCCTTGAATAATTACCTCATTGTTAATATCGGCTATCAACAACGCTACCGCTTTATCAAAGTGATAAACCTTTTGGACCAAACGCAGTTCCGCCCCAAGGCCCTTCTGAACCGAATACAATTTGTGGCCTTCTTTGCCGTATAACAGCTTAGCAAAAGGGATGTAACTCAGATCTGAGGGTTGACTTGGATGGCTATCAATAATGACCTGCTGATCAAACGATACCAACTGCAGTCGCTTATATTTGCAGGCATCACCGACACGTTTATCCGCTAACGTTTTGCTAAAAAGTAGGTCAACATTGAATAGGCTCGCCCCCAACCCATACTCCATCGACATACCCGAGGCCCGGTTAGCAAAGAAGCTCTGCACACTTTTATCGGCAGCGAGATGGGCAAGTTCCTCCTTATTGACCATGTAGTTGCCGTACAAATTACGACTGTAGTTGTTCACCTTTAGGTGCAACTCATTCAACTGCGCTTCCTTCAATCGATTTTGTCCGATATGGGTAAGCCCAAGCAGGATCAATAGATAGGCGATCAATAATATACCGGCCGACGTAATCGCAATCTGATTTTTTCTGAAATTAAAGATGCTCATTACCTAAATTAACTGGCGCCGTTCTTAAGAAAGTAGTCACTATAGAAATAAAACACTGAGGGGTAATGTTTCTTTACCAGTTGATGAAAACTGCCATCAGCTCTGATCTTGGCTAGATATTGATTGAAGGCATGGCGCAATTTAGGTGAATTTTTACGAAATCCCATCGCCATCTCTTGCTCCAATGAGATTGGCCCCACGACCTTGATCTCTCCCGGCCACTTTTCTAAGGCAACTAAGGTATCTGCAACGTCTAACAAGGTGGTTTCAGCATCATTATTCATAATCGCCGGTACCATCTCGTTCAGTTTGCGCTGTTTAACCGGCAAGATAACGTTGGCACCGGTTGCATCAAGGTCATACAGATCAGGGTCTAGACATGACTGACGCATAGCCAATACGTCTTTGTTTTGCAGTAATGCTTTTACTGCGCTTACGTCAGTCACGATTGAACCCGACGGTTGCACCGGTTGTAGATCGGAGTCGGCTCGCGCCACCAACCACACTGCCGAAGGGAAATAGGAATCGGAATAATCCAACACACCGTAGCGCCAGTCGAGAACAGTTAGGCCATTGGCGATAACGTCTCCTTCAATCACCACATTGGCCCCCCGTGACAGTTTACCGCCAACAAACAACGCCTCTTGTCCCGTTAGTTTGCCAAAAGCGTTCTGCCAGGTAGCGTTAACATAGTGATAATCGATACCAAGATGTGCCGCAAAGCCTTTCATAAGCTCCACATCAAGGCCTTCTAATATTTGTTGTGAGTCATCATCGTAATATGAAACAAAATTGGCATATGGAATGCCGATATGTCGCAACTGTCCAGCTTCGATAATCTCATCAAGATCGCGCGCGTGGGTATTAATAGTGCCCATAAACAACACGCCGACCAAAAAACGTACCAAATAGTGATGGGTAAATATAGTTTTCATTATGTCATCAATATGTAAATAACATTGCCTTTATGGCTATGTCGTAGAGCTGTATTGGCTGAATAGTTATCTAATTTTGTTGCCAATAGTTACGTTGGTGCCGTTAGTGTATGTGCGAACAAAACACTGTCATAGAAACTTTTTTATTATTTTATGAGTTTGATTCAAAGGGATTTTATTGCCGTGCTCTATGTCGCAAAAATTTATTACGCAAACCGGAACTCAGTGTTCTCTGGGGAACAGTGACAATAAGAGATGCCACCGGCTGCGGTGGCATCTCACAGACAAACTCTGCCTTTAGCTCATTTCGTCAAATAATTCTCGCATTGCTCTCACTAAGCCACGAACATCATCTTCACTATGGAATAAATGGGTGGAAATCCGCAGTGCGTAAGTTTTAACGTTATCCGCCTTAGCGAAATAGAAGTCCGTTGTGCGAACAATATAGCCGTACTCTTCGCGCAAGCGATCTCTAAACAATTTGAGCGTATCGCCATCAGCTTGATCGTTAAACGGGTTAACGGTGGTTAAACCACTGCTTAGCTCAAGCTGCTTTGGTGAGTAGATGTATGCATCTGGGAAGCTCTGCTCTAACTCACTCTTACAAAGGGTACTCAGATGCAGAACCCGCTCCTCAATCACGTCACGGCCTATCTCATCCCACATCACACAGGAGTCAACCAGCGCCTGTTTTGCTGGATAGTGATCGTTACCAACATACTGCATAGTATCAGCAGCATTCATACCGTAGTGCGCGAGTGAAGAGTTGATGTAGGAGAACGGATTAGCACGCTCTGGCCAATATTCGCTGATACGACTGCAGTTATCGCGAACATACAGAATGCCAGTCGCTCCCGGGCCACACTGCCATTTATGGCCAGCACCAACATAGAAGTCACAATCCATGTCGTGGAAATCCAGATCTAACATGCCAATGCCGTGGGCGCCATCAACCAAGGTTGGGATCTGGTTTGGTACCGCAACCTCGTTACAAATACGCTTCGCTGGTAAGGTCGTACCTGTCTTGTAAGTAATATGAGAGAAGGTGATTAACTTAACGCGGTCACCATACTCAGCTACGGCATCAGCAAATAGCTGAACAAATTGATCTTCAGTTATCTCGTTACGGCCGTTGTACACTGGGATATCCAACTCAACCACTTCAACATCATAACGCTGAGCAATAACGTGCAATGGTGACAGTGCGGCAATGTGCTCATGGTGAGTAGTAAGCACCACATCACCAGCTTCAAACTGCAAACCGTGAATAACACTGCACATGCCGTCGGTAGTGTTACGGCTTAATACAATTTCGTGAGTCTCAGCACCAAAACCACCAGCAACGGTTTCAACCATAGCTTCCATGTGCGGCCAAGGGCCAAACATATCCAACATATCGTACGGGTGTTTAGCAACAATCAAATTGTTGTCAGTGAAGGTTTCCAACACATCACGAGGCATTGAACCGGTAGAGCCGACATTCATGTAAGTGGTACGTTTATCTAAAACGAACTCTTTAGCAATCTGCTTCCAATATTTTTCGTTTGGTTTTGACGGTTTATGCGGTTTGTGGGGTTTATGCGATTTAGCCTGTACAGAACCACTAAATGCCAACGCCCCTACCGAAGCCAAAGCGGCACCAGTGGATGATTTCAAAAAGTTACGGCGGGCAAGCAAGGTATTTGAGCTGTCTTGTGTTGCAGTCATCTTTCATGTCCTTAAAAGAGAAATGCGCCAATATTGATCGAGTTATTAGCTTAATTTGGCGAACAACGACTTTAAGCATTAACGACTACCATTCGCACCCCATTAAGCCCATAACCATGACCGACCTCTAAAAACCAGCAGCTACCACCAAAAATAATTGCCTGTTGCCAAACAACAGGGCAGGCAAGCAAAAACGCCACTGAAATAGTGGCGTTTTAATTAAGAGCAATGGTTAGTAAAGCGGGCTAACTGCCGTTCCAATTACCGGCATTGAGGGTAACGAGTTGCGCCATCATCTCAATATGATCGCTATTGTCGTTAAGGCAAGGCACAAAGTTATAGGACTCACCGCCAGCATCGAGAAACTCTTTTTTACCTTCAATCGCTAACTCTTCTAACGTTTCCAAGCAATCCACGGAAAACGCTGGAGAGATAATGTCGATTTTGGTGGTGCCCTGCTTCGGCAATGCTTCAAGGGTTTCATCGGTATAGGGTTGTAACCATGGCTCCTTGCCAAACCGAGATTGGAAACACAGCAGCCATTGTTCTGCAGATAGCCCTAATGCGCTAGCGAGTGCCTTAGCGGTCGCCTCACAGTGGTCACGGTAGAGATCGCCTTCAGTGATGTATCGTTCTGGCACACCGTGGAATGACATCAATAGCTTTTGGCCTCGACCATGCTCAGCCCAGTGGCTTTCAACGCTAGTTTTAAGCGCATCGATGTAGCTTGGTTCTAGGTGATAATCGCGGATCAGTCGATACTCTGGCAACGCCCGTTGCTTAGCAAAAATCTTCGCTAAGCCATCAACCACCGCACCGGTGGTTGAGCAGGAGTATTGCGGGAACAACGGCAAAATAACCACTTTATCAACCCCTGCTTGCTTCAGCTTGTCTAAGCCTTCAGCCATGCCTGGTTTACAGTAGGTCATGCCCAGTTGTACTGGGATATCAGTGCCAGTTTGTTGTTTCAGCTTGGCGGCTAGGGCATCGCGCTGCGCCATGCTTATCACTTTCAGCGGTGAGCCCTGCTCACTCCATATCGATTGATACGCCTTAGCGACTCGCTTCGGTCGAGTATTCAAGATGATGCCGTGCAAAATTGGCTTCCATTGCCAGCGGGGCAGATCCACTACTCGCGGGTCGCCTAAAAAATCTTTTAGAAAACAACGTACGCATTCTGGCGTCGGTTTACAGGGAGTGCCGAGATTTACCAGCAGCACACCATAGCTAGGCTTTGTCATTCTTTTCAACACTTCCATTCGAGAAACTGCGACAAGACTAGCACCAGTTCAAATAACAAAAAAGCCCGCCGAAGCGAGCTTTTGATTTCAACCAGTATTGCTGTTGGCTTTAGCCTAACAGTTCACCAATTTGGGTTGATACTGCAGCAACTTGCTGAGTACCGTCCATCTTATGGTATTGGTTTGCACCTTGCGCAGCTGCATCGCTGTAGTAGGCGATAAGTGGCGCAGTCTGGTCATGGTAAACGCCTAAACGTTTACGAACGGTAGACTCTTCGTCATCCGCTCGGATCTGCAGTTCGTCACCGGTCACGTCGTCTTTACCTTCAACCTTTGGCGGGTTAAATACAACGTGATACACGCGGCCTGAACCAGGGTGTACTCGACGACCGCTCATGCGCTTAACGATCTCTTCGTCTGGCACGTCGAATTCGATAACGTGATCAACTTTGATGCCGTTTTCGGTCATGGCGTCAGCCTGAGGAATAGTGCGTGGGAAGCCATCTAATAAGAAGCCGCCTTTGCAATCTTCTTGAGCAATACGCTCTTTAACCAAACCGATGATTACTTCATCTGGAACCAGTTGCCCAGCGTCCATCAGCTTCTTCGCTTCTAGACCCAGCGCGGTACCTGCTTTAATCGCAGCGCGCAGCATGTCACCAGTAGAGATCTGCGGAATACCGTATTTCTCCATGATGAATTGTGCTTGTGTACCTTTACCGGCACCCGGTGCACCCAGCAAAATAATGCGCATGCTCTGTCCTCTCGACTGTATGAATTGTTTGACGCGCGGATCTTGTCACAGGCGACCGTAATAGTGAAGACCAAAGCCATCACACTTTGGTCATAGATCCATCAATTGCATCAATTTTAATACAATAAACCATAGAATTTGCGACGATAGCTACTGGCCACCGGATCGGCGCTACCCAACGCGTTAACGATATCTAAAAAGGTTTTACGCATATCGCCGTCAGCGGCATCTAAACGCATGCGCAAAACATCAAACAGTTGCGCCAACGCTTCCTCATTTCGACCCGCTTGATGCAGTGCCTTGCCAAGCTCCACAATCAAGCTGTGGTTGTCTGGTTCAGCGGCTAACTGTTGCTGCAAATTACGGATCTCAGGGGTATCGGCTGACTCTTTCAACAACGACAACTGCGACATCAACCCAGTGTAGCGGCTGTCTTGATCTTCCAACTTGACCAAGGCCAATAAAGTTTCGGCTTCTTCAGTTTTTTTCAAGCCGAGCAGCGCCTGCGCCAAGCTCAGCAAGGTGGCACCGTTTTGCTCTGCCGCCAGCGCTTCACGCAGCAACAGTACTGCTTGATCAAACTCCCCCGCATCGAGCAATGGTAACGCCTGCTCAAGCTTTAACTGCCATTCTGCAGGCAAGTGTTTAGCTAGCATGGTTTCTACAGCAATTGCCGGTTGCGGCCCGGCAAAGCCATCAACCGGTTGGCCATTGCTCAGCACCAACACCGTTGGCAAACCTTGAATACGGAAATACTGCGCCAACTCCATCTGGGTATCACAATCGACATTGGCCAGCACCAGATGAGTTGGGTATATTTGCGCCTGCGCTTGCAGGGCGTTGGTGATCTCGGCACATTCAGGAACCTGCGCAGAGTGGAAGTTCATTACCACTGGACGAGATTTCGAAGCTTCCACTAACTGCTGAATGTTCTGGGCGTTGGCGTTAAAAATGTTATCTGACATATCTTGGCTCTGATAAACAAAGCCCCGCACGGTGGCGGGGCTAAAAAGGCTGAATTACTTACTTAAGTCCAACAACAAGGTGTTCAGCTGAGCGACAAACTCGGATGGGTCTTTCAAGCTACCGCGTTCCGCTAGGGTTGCTTGTGACAACAACAGATTAGCCCACTGGTCGAAGCGTGCTTCGTCCTGTTCGTCCGCCAACTTCTGCACCAACGGATGTTCGAGGTTCAGTTCAAACACCGGAGTTTGCTCTGGAGCTTCTTGCCCCATCGCTTCCATCATCTTCACCATCTGCGACGACATGTCATGCTCGCCGGCAACAATACAAGCAGGAGAGTCAGTCAAACGTTGGGAGATCTTCACCTCTTTTACCTTGGCGCCCAAGGTGGTTTGGAAACGCTCCAACAGTGGCTTATTCTCTTCCGCCTGCTTGTCTTGCTCAGCTTTCTCTTCGTCGGACAGATCATCCAGACCAAGATCACCTTTGGTTACCGATACCAGTTGTTTGCCATCGAACTCCGTCAGGTGCGACACCAACCACTCGTCGATACGCTCAGACAGTAGCAGTGTTTCGATTCCCTTCTTCTTCAACAACTCAAGATGTGGGCTGTTCTTAGCGGCATTGTAGCTGTCTGCTACGATGTAGTAGATCTTGTCTTGGCCTTCCTTCATGCGTTCGATGTACTGAGTTAAGCCCACAGTCTCGGCAGAGGAATCGTTATGAGTAGAAGCAAAGCGTAACAGCTTGGCGATCTTCTCTTTATTAGCCATATCTTCCGCTGGTCCCTCTTTCAGAGCATTACCAAACTGGCTCCAGAAGGTGTTGTACTTGTCTTCGTCTTTCGCCAGCTTATCCAGCATCCCCAGTACACGCTTGGTCAGTGCAGTACGCAGTGATTGGGTTACTTTGTTGTCTTGCAACAGCTCACGGGATACGTTCAGTGGCAGATCGTTAGAGTCGATCAGGCCCTTCACGAAACGAAGATACTGCGGCAAAAACTGCTCTGCTTCATCCATGATGAATACACGCTGCACGTACAGCTTCAAGCCATGCTTGTTGTCGCGGTTCCACATGTCGAATGGAGCCTTAGCTGGGATGTACAACAACGAGGTGTACTCCTGCTTACCTTCGACCTTATTATGCGACCAGCTCAGCGCGTCTTCCCAATCATGCGAAACGTGCTTATAGAATTCTTGGTACTGCTCATCGCTGATGTCAGATTTAGACTGAGTCCACAGCGCAGTTGCCTTGTTAACCGATTCCCACTTACCTTCGGTCGCGGGGATGGTTTCACCCTCTTGTTCACGCTCTGCTTCGCCCTCTTGCCACATCTCTACTGGAATGGAGATATGATCGGAGTATTTAGATACGATCGCTTTTAGGCGGTAATCATCGAGGTACTCTTGCTCATCTTCGTTAAGGTGAAGAATGATGTCGGTACCTCGGCCAGCTTTTTCAATCTCAGCAGTAGTGAATTGACCTTCGCCATTAGACTCCCACTGGACCGCTTGAGCTTCACCGGCAGCTCGGGTGTTTACAGTTACCTTGTCAGCCACAATAAAGGCTGAGTAGAAACCAACACCGAATTGCCCAATCAGCTGTGAATCTTTAGCTGCGTCACCGGACAGGTGTGAGAAAAACTCAGCAGTGCCGGATTTTGCGATGGTACCCAAATGGTTGATCACGTCATCTTTGGTCATGCCGATGCCGTTATCAGAGATGGTCAGAGTGCCCGCGTCTTTGTCTACTGACAAACGCACACGTAACTCACCGTCACCTTGGTAAAGATCGGCATTAGACAGCGCCTTGTAACGCAATTTATCCGCTGCATCAGCGGCGTTGGATACCAGCTCACGCAGGAAGATCTCTTTATTGGAATACAGTGAGTGGGTTACTAGCTTCAGTAGCTGGGCAACTTCTGTCTGAAAACCGTGGGTTTCTTGCTGCACGGACATGGGTTTCTCCTGAAAAACATACGCAAAATAATGTGTCTCAACAGAGATGGGGACAGCATTTTATTTTTCAACAGTTATCACAAGAATTAGCTAATTACTGATTCCATTAAACGTACGCCAGCTTTAACTAAGGTGCTTTACTGGGGTTACGTTACGGTGGCGACGGCCGCCAAAGAGGAGCTTCGCATCTTTGGTCCCCCCTTTTTGCCTTAGGTCGCCGCCCAAGCGCTTCACTAGCCTGCTCCAATGCAAGCAAAGCTCAAAGGTAGCAGTGTTTTATTCTTTGTATCTACTATTTATCTAGGCTGTGTCACAGTTAGCAGTTGAGGTTTATATCAAGCCTTCGGCTCTACCGATTACAGTACTCTTAAGGGGTTATGTCGCGGTGGCGACGGCACATTGTTGTATGCATTAGGGGGGGGGGGAGCTTCGCCCCCCCCTTTGGAATCCCCCTTTGCCTTAGGTCGCAGTCCAAAACGCTTCGCTGGACTGCTCCAATGCGGCAGAAGATCAACGGCGGTAGTGCTTTCCCCTTGTACCAAAACTCGCCTAGCCGGTGCTTTAACTGTATTAGAAAGAACAACACTTAATTGGTACACAGCCTTTATTTAGCCCGTGCTTTAACACTATTGAAGAGAACAACAGTTAGTGGTGTTTACCATTAATTATGAGGTTGTATTTGCCACAATGCAGCATTAGCTAGCACCGTCTCATCGAGCGGAGAAAGCATCAGTTGCAAACCATCAAGCGGCAAGCGGCTTTCACGCCGACGTTCGTCGCAAGCTCGCAACTGTGCTTGCTGGATAAGCCGATTCACCATCGGCTCTGCGGTTTCCATCCGCCCTTGGCGCAGTACAATATTAGTAGCTTGGCTTAGGTAAGATTTCATCGCATGGTTCATATAAGCGGGGATGCCATTGGCTCGTACCACCGCTTGCGGGATTGCGGCATTAAGCAGCCCTTGTTGTTGTAAGCGCTGTTCTACCTGTTCAAACAGCAACTGCGTTAACGCCAAAGCACTGCGAAGGTGTTCAATCAGCAGAGATAGCGACTCCAACTGCTCGGGGCTAAAATCCCCCAGCTGTGGGCGCCGATGCAACGTTAAAATGCTCTCGCCTGAGGTGTTGGAAAGTACGCTGCCAATATGAAAATGACTCTGCAAATTCAACCAAAGTCCTTCAATATTACTTTGAATGCGCTGTTGGCTCAGCTGTTCATCCACCGATACCAAGCGGTTATGCTGGTTACTGGCGGTTTGGTACCACGGGTCGTTGTTGCGAACTGAAAGATAACGTTCAAGATGGTTGCGGTGGATATCGTCACCGCAGGCTATTGGCAGTGTAGTTGTGCCCCACATATGTGCCAAAAAGCCACCGCATGCCCCCATTTGCAGCCGTAACTGCTCCAGCCATTCGTACCAACATCCATCAATCGCGGCGTCGTAAGCCCCTTCAATCAGAGCCCCAATATTCTCTTCAGTCATACACGTTCCTTGTGACACGTTACCAACCGTTGTGAGACGACAAACCTAACGGGATCGATGCCACGAAACAATACTCTAAAGGAAGATTTTTAAGCCGAACAAATAGAGCCAATAGGCTGATTCGAAAGCATAATTATGGCTATTGCGGCAAAACGTTAGTACAGAAGATGTATACAACCTAAAAACGCCATTCGAACAACCGACTAACGACCAATATTCAGAGTTTACGTCGGCACTATGTTAATGCCGATAAGTAGTCTGGAACCTTGGCTTTAGGTGTTTTGCTCAGTGTATGCATCTGCTTGAATGTCATTTTAGTGTCACAATCTGCCAGCATCGCCAACCACAACTTAGCCGTCATTTCCGCATCGGCTAACGCTCGGTGAAACACACCATCGTGCTGAACACCTTTGTATTCCACTAAGGTGCCAAGTTTATGGTTAGGTGCATTAGGATAGATCCTGCGACCAATCAGCAACGAGCAAACAAAGCTACCTTGGTAATCACGGCTAATTGCAGCGAGCTCGGCATCTAAGAACTTCTGATCAAATGAAGCGTTGTGCGCCAGCATATTGCAGCCTTGAATAAAGTCAGCAAAACGGTGCATCACCTCGGCACAAGCTGGCGCGCCAGCTAACATGCTGTTGCTAATGCCAGTATAGCTTTCAATAAAGCCACTCACCCGAAAGCCCGGATCCATCAATTCACTGAAGCGATCCACCACCTGACCATCAACCAACTTAACCGCACCAATCTCAATCGCCCTATCACCCTGTTTTGGTGATAAACCGGTGGTTTCAAAATCGAGTACAACAATGGTATTAGCGGCGAGATGAGATAAAGACATAACAATGAGGAACCTTAAAACAGAATGGTTGGCAGCTTAACTGAGCAACCGCTATCTGCACAGCACGTCTGTTGGTAGGATAATTGAATCAACCCATCCAGTGAGTTAGATCACACTTTTACCATTGGCCTAGCCCATTTGCTTTTGCCGCAGACTGAATAACCCAAATGGGCGATATAGGTGCCATTTACGCCCCGTTATTCTCAACCTAATCAAGTTGAGGGTAACCCGATGCTGTTGACTAAGCCTCTGTCGTTTAAATACTTATTGATCGCACTGGTAGCCGTATTTTCGACATTGGTTGCGCCTGCCAAATCAGCCAACGAAATCGAGCTTGATGGGATTCTCATCGATCGCACTATCACCCGCTTTGGCCAAGATTTTATCTACTACTACGGGGGATATTGGCGGGACCTGCCCGGCACCACCGGTTTTTCCGTCACTATTTACGAAACTGTTTATCCGCAAGCTGGCACCAAATTGTGGATCGACGTTAACCAAACTACGGTGTACCAAACCTACTTCGGCCGTCGACAGATCGAGATGAAAGAGCGTGCCGATCAAGCCATGCGCATAACCATCGAACACGTCGCCCGAGTGAAATCTGAAGTGATGTTAGGAAAAGGCGAAGAGCGCTGGTAACGCCAAGGAGAGCGTAATGAAAAAGGAACTACTGTTAACGTTAACGTGTTTATCGTTACCACTTAGTGCAACGCAAATTACCTATACCCCAGTCAACCCTAGCTTCGGTGGCAATGCCTTAAATGGCACATTTTTACTCAGCAAAGCGCAATCTCAAAATGACCATACCGAAGACTATGAAGAGGCGAGCTTTGTAGAACAGTTTCAAGATGCATTAGAGCGTAACCTTCTATATAGCTTAACCAGTGATATTGCCAATGGTGATTTTGCATCAGGCACTTACAATACTGGCGAATATATTGTGCAGGTAATCGATACCGATCCAGCCAACGTTGTTGTCCAAATCACTGATATTGCTACCGGAGAAATGACCGAGATTATTATGCCGAGGATAACCTTATGAGACTGGTTATTGCCGCTTTACTTGGTAGCCTTCTGATTAATGGGTGTGCGCTCGTACCCAAGCCTGAATTTGCCATCGAACCTGCCAAGATAGACCCGCCAAGTGAGCTCATTTTATCATTACAACAAGCTGAAACACCGCAGTATCCAATTCCTGTTGCCGTCTACGCATTTCGCGATCAAACCGGACAATACAAACCACAAGAAAACGTCAGTTCTTTCTCAACTGCGGTAACCCAAGGGGCCACCTCAATGTTGACCCAGGTGCTACTGGATACCCACTGGTTTAACCCCGTTGAACGCGAAGGGCTACAAAACCTATTAACCGAACGAAAGATAATTCGCCAAGGTTTACCAAAAGACAGCTCGGAAATGAAAAATCTATCCGATGCGAGACTGTTATTTGAAGGCGGTATCGTTGCTTATGATACCGATTTCGAAACCGGTGGCATTGGCATGGAATATTACGGAATTGGTGCATCAGAGTTATTTAGAAAAGACCAAGTAACCCTCTACCTTCGGGCTGTTGATGTGCAAACTGGTAATATACTGATGTCGGTTTCGGCTACCAAAAATATATTCTCTCAGGAATTGAGAGCCGGATTTATGCGTTACGTAAGCTTAAATCGTTTAGCCGAAGCCGAAGCCGGTTACTCAACCAATGAACCGGTGCAAATCTGTGTAAAACAAGCTCTAGAAGTCGCTGTGCATGAGATTATAAAACAAGGAATAGCAAAGGGATTTTGGACAGCAAGCTAAGTTCGACTTTATTAAAATCATTAACGCCACATAACCGTGGCGTTTTTTCAGGCTAACCCATAACCAATTCTGAAACCACTCAGGCTAACCCAACCCACACCTAATTAAACCCCAATTTAAACAATCACTTAATAGTAAGTAGAATGTATCCTTATAGGTAATATTATTCTTCGTTAGTACTAGCTAATCTCATGATTAGACTAAAGAGGTTGATATGAAGAAATCTTTACTTTACTTGCTAATTTTATCGCCAATGGTTACCGCAACACCATTATCGTTAGCACTGCAAGCACTCTACGAGCAACAGAGCGTTACGCAGATGCTCAATGTAGAGCAATACAATGCAGCGACAATTAACCAAGTAGGGAATAGTAACTTAGCGACAATAAGCCAATCTGGTGGATATCAAAACTTAGTTGCGATACTTCAATATGGAGACAATAACCAAACGTTAGTATCTCAAACAGGCAGAGGAAATGAAGCAATAACAGTTCAGTATGGAAACAGTAACTTTATTAGTCTAGAACAAACCGGCGAAAATAATCGTGCCTCGATAAACCAGATAGGAAATGAACAGAGCTACTCATTAATTCAAACTGGTGAACATAACCAAATACAGATTAACGATTATGGCGTTGGTTTTTCAATCAATGAGCAACAAATATCACAAACTGGTGATTTTCAGCAACTCACGATAAATCACTACAAGTAGTGCTTAGGAGTAAATGATGAATCGTAATTATAAATTAACTTTGATTGCAACTGCCATTGCTACATTTGCCTGTGCTTCGTTCGCAGATGACAGCGTAACAATTGACCAGAAAGGTAACACCAACTACGCAAAGTATGACTCTGCTGTCGGAAACACGGCAACATATAAACAAGAAGGTAACAGCAACGAAACCGAGCTCTCTGTAACTGGGACAGAAAACTCTTTAACTGTTGATATACTCGGAGACCGAAATAAAGTTGGTGAAAGAGAAGGGTCTACAAGAACTGACTATATCACCGGTGATAGCAATACCGTTATCTATGACATTTCTGGAGATGATAATCAAATATCAACTATCGTAAAAGGTAATGCTAACGAATTAATGTCTGATACAGTCGGTGACTTTAACACTTCAGCCTTTAAAGCCAAAGGGAATAATAATAAATTTACTGCCCTCGATACCGGTAACTCAAACAGAACAAATTTCAATGTGACTGGACATCAAAACAATATTAACTCCGATTCCAGTGGTTCTAACAACGTGGTAAATGTGGATGTAAACCCAACTATTGGTTGGTTCTATTACAAATCTTCAGAACTTAATGACATAGATATTTTAACCACAGGCGATGATAACATAACCAATATTTCAGCAATAGGCTCGAACAATACTTCCTTTGCAAACACCAGAGGTGATTTGAGCGTAATCGACATTACCCAATGGGGTGATAACAATGAGGCTCGAGCTTATGTACAAGGAACTGGTAGCTCAGTCAGTATATTCCAGTGGGGTGACGATAACTATGTGATGGATGAGGCGAACGGTTATAGTTCAACCTCATTCACCAAAACAGTTCAATTGGGAGATAAAAACCATGCTGAAAGCCGAGTTAGCAGCAACGGAAGTTCTTCTATAGCTTGGCAATCAGGTTATGAAAACGAACTGCGCTTATATCTGATGGGTGATGAGTCTTCTGCACTAATTACTCAATTAGGTGAGAATAATAGTGTCAACGGTATGGGCCAACACTCCAGCGATGCACGTTACTTTGAAAGCAACGGCGGAAGCAACGATCTAATCGTTTCGCAGTTGGGCAACGACAATACCTTTATGGGTGATCAATCTGGTGATGGAAACTTGATTACGGTAACACAACACCAAATTGGTAACACTGCCACAGTACAGCAGTCGGGCATTAATAACTCAGCAACCATTACTCAAAATGGTTATGCAAATGAAGCATATGTTACACAAGGTAACTTCTAACACCTAGGTGCAAACGGCTCCCAATAATCGGGAGCCGTTAATTTAGTTGAAAATAGAATAACTATTATATCACCACAACTTCCCAACCAACTCAGCTCTATTACGCGTTTCCGTTTTTCTAAATACCGACGCTAAATGAGCTTTAACGGTGTTATCGCTAATAAACAGCTGCTTGGCGATCTCTTTGTTACTTGCACCTGATGCAACTAGCCTTACTATGGTTTGCTCGCGTTCAGTCAACTTATCAATCCCTTCGCAATCGCAATGCTGCAAGCGACGATTGTCCAGCAACAGATCTTTAAGTGCCATCTCAAGACTGAGGCGACTAAACCACAACTGCCCATCGAGCATCGCTTGAATCGCAGAAAGGCATTTTTCGTAACGCTCTTCTTGATAAATGAAGCCATGGCCTCCCTTCACTAACCAATATACTGGATCGATGCTATTACGCTGCACGTCAAATAGAGCCACTGCGTGGTGCTCCATAATCCTCTCAATCCATTTAGGTATACTTAAGGCGAGCCCTGGTAGTTGCTCAGCAGCAATTATCACTAGCATTTTCGGCGCTAGTTTCAGTTGAGCATCCAATTGCTGCTGATGCTGAACCTCAATTACCTCTAGTCCAGCAGAGCGGCACAGCTGCGGTAACGCAGAGATATGGCTCAGGCTATGTAGGAAGCAGATCCCTTTCAGTTTTCTATCCATCACAACTCCTTCGCAATGGCATCCACATTCCTCAGACAAACTGGCGAATTAGTGGAAATGTATTCGTTAGTACTTGTAACAGAGGCCATTTTTGAATGAAATTTAACCGGAAATACAATGCGATTTTCGCGACACAGATCACGCCGCGAGCGGCCAAACAAAACATTTCCTCATAAACAGACAAAGTGTCTCAACGGCAGTAGGATAGTCATAATCGTTTTATACTCAGAATATTAATCGCCTGTATGCGCTTACTGCACACCTCAGATTGGCACCTAGGCCAATATTTCTACGGCAAGAGCCGTGCGCAAGAACACAACGCCTTCATTGACTGGCTGCTCAGCCAAATCGTCGATAATAAGGTTGATGCGCTCATCGTTGCCGGCGACCTATTTGATACCGGCACACCACCAAGTTACGCCCGCGCCATCTACAATCGCTTGGTTACCGCTATGAGTAAGCTTGACTGTCAGTTGGTGCTGCTTGGCGGCAACCATGACTCGGTTGCGGTGTTAAACGAGTCTAAAGCCTTACTCGCAGAATTAGGCACACACCTTACCGCCAATGCCAGCGACGACATCGATAGTCAACTGGTCGAATTAACCAATAGCAGCGGCGAAGCCATTGGCATCGTCTGTGCGGTTCCCTATTTGCGACCACGTGATATCCAACGCTCCAGTGCCGATCAAAGCGCCAGCGATAAACAGTTACAACTACAGCTACAAATAGCTGAACACTACCAACAACTTTTTGCAGCAGCGCAGCAGATAAAAGCTGATCGGGCATTACCAATTATTGCTACTGGCCACTTAACCACCGTTGGTGCCAGTAGTAGTGACTCGGTCCGCGATCTCTATATTGGCACCTTAGATGCGTTTCCAGCCAGCGCATTCCCACCAGCGGACTACGTCGCTCTTGGTCATATTCATCGCAGCCAGATTATTGGTGGGAATAACAGCATCCGCTATAGCGGCAGCCCTATCCCACTTAGCTTTGATGAACTTGGAAGCGATAAAAAAGTTCTCTTGGTGGACGTCGACGCAGAGCAGCCCGCGGTGGTGACTGAGCTGGTTATTCCAACCTTCCAGCCGATGGCTCTTATCAAAGGCGACTTGGCTGACATTGAGCAACAGTTGCAGCAATTTACCGCAGCTGAGCAGATCACCTGGCTCGATATTGAGGTCCAGAGCGAAAGCTACTTATCTGACTTACAAGGGCGTATCGAAACCCTATGCCAAGAGCTGCCGGTTGAGGCACTGCTCGTGCGGCGGCAACGATTACTGCAGCGCGATAACCTGAGCCAGCAACATAATGAAACCTTGGCAGAGTTGAGCGTAAATGATGTATTTGCGCGTCGATTGGCGCAAGAACAGTTCGAAGGCGAACACAATCAACAACGTAAACAGCGAATCGAACAGCACTTTGCCGCTACCCTAGCGCAGCTGGAGCAAACACAATGAAGATCCTTAGCTTGCGCTTTAAGAATCTCAATTCGCTCAAAGGCGAATGGAAGATCGATTTTCGTGATGAGCCTTTTGCCAGCAATGGCTTATTTGCTATCACCGGCCCAACCGGAGCCGGTAAAACCACTCTGCTCGATGCAATCTGCCTTGGCCTTTACCACGAAACCCCTCGACTCAAAGTCTCACCAACGCAAAACGAATTGATGACTAGACATACCTCCGAGTCTTTAGCCGAGGTAGAGTTTGAGGTGCAGGGGGCAGGCTATCGCGCTTTTTGGAGCCAACGCCGTGCCCGTGGCAGTGTCGATGGCAAGCTCCAAGCCCCAAGCGTAGAGTTGGCTCAGCTTAGCGACGGCAAGATTCTCGCAGACAAAGTAAAAGATAAGCTGCAGCTGGTGGCGTCGCTTACCGGGTTGGATTTCGGCCGATTTACTAAATCTATGCTGCTTAGCCAAGGTCAGTTCGCCGCATTCCTTAATGCCAGCGCCAACGATCGTGCCGATCTCCTTGAGGAGCTCACCGGCACCGAGATCTACGGCCAGATCTCCGCTCAAGTTTACGACAATGCCGCTCAGGCCAAAACTCAACTGGAGTTATTGCAAGCCAAGCTGCAAGGTATGGAACTGCTCACTGAACAACAGCGTAGCGACAAGCAGGAGCAGTTGCAGCAGTTAGTTCAACTTACTGAGCAGCAGCAACTGCAGCTGCAACAAAGCCAAGCGGGTATCGACTGGTTACAGCAACAAGGGTCGCTTACCCAGCAACTTAACAACGCCGAACAACGATTCGAGCAGGCTAAAACGTCACTGCAACAACAAGCATCAAGTCTGGCGCAACTCGAACGAGCTGAAGCGGCACAACCACTGCGCGCAGATTATCAACAACAGCAACAACTGCTAAAGCAACAACAACAACTGCTCGAACAACAGCAACAGCAACAGCAGGCCGCAACGGCACTACAGCCACAATTGCAGCAACAGCAAAGCGCTCACCAACAAGCTGAACAAGCACTTACTTCGGCGCAACAGCAGCAACAACAACTGCAGCAGTTGATAGTTGAGCAAGTGGTACCACTAGACAACCAGTTGCAGCAGTTGGCACAAGTGCTAAGCGAGCTGCAACAACAAGCCAATGATGGCAAATTGCAGCAGCAACAGTTCAAGCAACAACAGCGCAATGCAGAACAAGAATTAGCTCAACTTCTCCAACAATTACAGCTACACCAGCAATACCTCAACGAGCACCAGTTAGACGAAACGCTCGCTGGCCAGCTGCCCGCTTGGCAGCAGCTTGCCAGCCAGTTAACACAGCTAACCGAACAGCTGCTAACGCTGCAACCCATTAGTGCCGATCAACTCGATGCGTTGCAACAGCAGATCGACCACGCTCAAGACGAGCTAAACAGTGCCGCCGCCGCCCAAACACGCAGCCAACAGCAGTTACAGCAGCACCAACAGCAGTTGGACGACTTTCTGCAGCAACACCCAACGGTAGAGCGGCAACAACAACGGCAATATCTGCAACAACTGCAGCAGCGCTGGCCTGAGCTAACCAAGCTGAGCAGCAACTATCTGCAGCTTCACCAAAGTGAGCGCAATAACCAGCAGCAACTGCAGCAATTATTGAGCGCAAAAAACCAACTGAGCGAACAGATGGATGGCTGGCGGCAGCAGATGAAAAGCCTAACTCCGGAGCGTACCCGGTTGCAAAAGTTGGTTGATATTGAGCGCCAGATCAACGATTTAAGCTTACAACGTCAACAACTTGAACCCGATACCCCCTGCCCTTTGTGTGGTTCACTAGAACACCCTTTGGTTGAACAATATCAACAAGATCAGCAGTCGGATGCCGAGCACCAATTACAGGCATTGGAGCAGCAGTGGGAACAACTGAAAACCGATGGCTTACAGGCCAGAGCTAAGGTTGAACAAATTCAACAACAACTAGAGCAACTAACAGCCCAAGCCAATACTCAGCAACAGCAACTGCAGCAATTACAACGGCAATGGCAGCAGCTCCAAACTCAGTTAACAATTGGGTTTGCTATCGACGATGTACCAGCGCAAGAGCTTGCTCAGCAGCAGTTAACTGAGCAACAACAAGCGCTAGAACAGCGGCAACAACACAGTTCAGCGTTAGAGCAATCGGTACACCAAGCGACAGTTGCTCACAGCCAAGCGCAGCAACAACACAGTGGCGCTAGTAACAATCTAGTTAACGCGCAAACGAGCCTAGCTCACCTGCAACAACAGCAATCTGCGCAGCAAACACAACGCCAGGCGTTAACAGAGCAACAGCAGCAACTGCTGGTCAAGTGGCAGCAACAGCTACTTAGTTACCAGTTACAGTTGCCGGAATTAGACCAACTTGATGATTGGCTCAACGGGCTGCAACTGCGCGCAGATGCCTTCCGTTATCAGCGCGAACAACTGCAGCAACTCGACCAGCATAAAAATGGCTTAACTCAGTCGTTGCAGCACCTTGAACAACGACTGCAAGATAGCAATAGTGCTGTTGATCTGATGCAAAGCAAACTCGCTAGCAATACCGAGCAACAGCGACAACAGCAGGCCAAACGACAGCTGTTGTTTGGCGATAAGCAGGTAGAAGCGGAACAGCAACGTTGCCAGCTGTTGACTGAACATGCCAGTCGACAGCTGCAGCATAGCCAACAACAGTTACAACAATTGCAGCAACAGCAGAGCAGTATTGAGGGCCAGCAACAGAGCCTACAGCACCAGCTTGAACAAACTGAGCAGCAACTATTGGAACACGGTGAAGCATTAACTCAAGCAGCCATTGCAGCTGGCTATGCCGATATGACCGCACTGGCGGATGCGATGCTGGAGCTGACTGAGTACCAACGGTTATCGCAACTGCAACAACAGCTGCAACTAGCCATTACTCAGGCTGATGCTGGGGTAAAGCAACTGCATTCTCAACAGCAACAGCATCAGCTGAACCGCCCCAATAGCTTAGCGACACAGGCAAGCGCCGAACAACTCGGGCAACTTCAACAAAATCACAGCCAATTAAGTAATGAGCGGGACGCTAGCCAACATCAACTTGGCCATATTAGCTCTGAGCTAGATAACGATAATCGTAAGCGTGCTCAGCAACATTTGCTGCAACAAGATATCGCCACCAAGCAATTAAGTTACGATGATTGGGCTCATCTAAACAGCTTAATTGGCTCCCGCGACGGCGCCAAATTCCGTCGATTTGCTCAGGGGCTAACCTTAGATCACCTAATCCACTTAGCTAATCGGCAGCTGGACAAACTGCACGGTCGTTATCAACTGACCCGCAAAGCTGGTGAAACCCTTGAGCTGCTGGTTCTGGATACTTGGCAAGGCGATAGCAGCCGTGACACCAAAACCCTCTCTGGCGGTGAAAGCTTCTTGGTTAGTCTAGCGTTGGCGCTGGCGTTATCGGATCTAGTCAGTCACAAAACCCGTATCGATTCACTGTTCCTTGATGAAGGCTTCGGCACCTTGGATCCACATACCCTCGACACCGCTTTGGATGCCCTCGACCAACTTAACGCCAGTGGTAAAACCATTGGTGTTATTAGTCACGTTGAGGCTTTAAAAGAACGGCTACCGGTGCAGATTGAGATAGAGAAACAAGCGGGATTAGGAGTAAGTCGGTTAGCATCGCAATATCGCTTTAAAGCAGACGTGGTTAGCTCATAACGGCTGAAATCAAAGGCTGCTTACCAACTATGTGTTGTTCTTGCCAATGCTGTTAAAGCACCGGCTAGGCGAGTGTTGATACAAAGGGTAAAGCACTATCGCGGTTGATCTTCTGCCGTATTGGAACAGTCCAGCGAAGCGTTTTGGACTGCGACCTAAATTCCAAATGGGGGGCCCCCTAATGCATACAAGAATGTGCCGTCGCCACCGCGACATCCTCCCCGCCCAATCAAAAGTGCCGAGGCATCGCTGCTTCGGCACTTTTTGTTGAGCTAAATATGCACTGGATTAACTAAGCGCAGCGTTACCTACGCACCGTACTGTGACTCAAAGTAACTCTCTAAAATCACTGCCGCTGATTGCGCATCCACAGCGCCTTTAGTCAGTGACTTGTAACCACCTCGAGCGAACAGATCCGCCTTGGCATCTACGGTAGTCAGTCGTTCGTCGTGGGTAATGGTTTCGACGCCATAGCGGCCAAACAAGCGGCCGGCAAACTTCTTCGCCAGTCGGGTAACCTCTTGCTCGGTACCGTCCATATTCAACGGCAAGCCCACCACTAATTTGTCTGGTTGCCACTCTTTAATGATCGCTTCGATCTGTTCCCACTGCGGAATTCCATCACGCGCTTTAATACCAATCAGTGGTCTGGCCGTGCCAGTAATGGTTTGTCCTACGGCAACACCAATGCTTTTGGTGCCAAAATCAAACCCAAGTAAGGTGCTCATGAGTGTCCTACGTCTGAAGAAAGTTGCCATACATCTATTCCCAATCGTGCCGTCGCTTGCTGCCACAGCTGTTCATGGGGTATGTCAAAAATAAGCTCTGGTTCCGCTGGAATGGTGATCCACGAATTATCGGCAATCTCCTGCTCCAGTTGACCTGCAGTCCAACCGGCATAGCCCAATGCCACCAAGTAATGCTCTGGTGGCGTTTCGCTGCCGATCAGGTTGAGAATGTCTCGAGAGGAGGTCAGCATAAGGTCATCAGCCAGCTGATGGCTTTGCTCTAACCCAGCGATGGCACTGTGCAGCACAAAGCCACGATCCGTTGCTACTGGACCACCCAGCATCACCTGATCGCTCAAGCCGGGCGGTAAGCTATACGGCTCCTGTTTAAGGCCTGTAGTTACCAACAATTGCGATAGGCTAATATCTACCGGTTGATTGATAATAAGCCCCATCGCTCCCTCTTCGTTGTGCTCGCACAAATAAGTTACTGAGCGATTGAAGTACGGGTCTTCCAACGATGGCATGGCGATCAACAGGTGGTGATCCAAGCTTTGCATGGTTAGCCTCCAGCCAGTTTGACCTTATATTGGTGTTTCTCTAGCAGCACTTTCAGCTTGTCGCGGTCATCACCTTGGATCTCAATGTCGAACCCTTTGACGGCACCACCGCATCCCATCTTTTTCTTAAGTTCGCCAGCCAAGGTTTTTAATGCTTTGGCATCCAAGCCTAGCCCAGTAATCACCATTGCACCTTTGCCTTTGCGTCCTTTGCGCTCCATTTTGATTCGCACCACCCCATCCCCTTGTGGCACCTGCTCAGTTGCTTGGGATTGATCAATACGGCCTGAATCGGTGCTATACACCAGTTGCGAGTTATCGTTGGACATCATAAAGTGCAGAATACAAAAATGAGAATAGGGCTAGATTGTAACAGATACATCTAGCTGCTCCAGCTCTCCCCCGCCCTACAACAAAAAATTAACGAGGTAGAATTTGTCTTGGATTGGACGAGTGATGTCGACTATCGGCTTTAACGGCATTCGTGTTGATACCCTATTGGAGCAAGAGCAACATCACCCTGGTGAAACCCTGCATGCTCAAGTGAAAATCGACGGCGGCCGCAACGATTCCCGTATCGACGCAATCAAGTTCTCAGTATGGACCCAAGCGACCAACCAAACGCCGGTGCAGATAGCTCATTGTACCCTTGCAGAACAACTTACCATTGCCGCCAACAGCGAGCTGTTTATACCAGTAAAGTTGGCGCTACCGAGCTTTACTCCATTATCTGTCGGCGGAGTCAAAACCTGGCTGCAAACGGAGCTGGATGTACCAATGGCACCGGATCCACAAGACACCGACGCCATCGAGATTGTCGCAATAGAGCAGCAACAGCAAGTGTTTGCCGCCATGAGTGAGCTGTGTTTTACCCTAACTCATACTGAACTGGAGCCATTGCCGCAACAGAGCCGTTATCAGGTACCGTTTTTGCAGCAGTTCTATTTCGAGTCAGGCAAAGACTGCAACTACGCTGGAATTCTACAACTGGCGTGGGAACCAGATCGAAATGGGGTTGAGTTATTGGTTACCCAACAGATGCCACTAGGGCAAAATCTCAACCATCGTCTCGACATTCGCGAACCGGTGCAGCCTCGCTTGGTCGCTCAACTAAACCAACTACTTGAGGCTAACCCTGCGGTTTAACGCTCTAATTTGGTGATCTTTGAGCCCTCAAAGGTCAGGTTATACATCAGCCCTTCATTGGAAAAGATAAAACCGATGATGGGCTGTTGCAGGGTGTTGCTATCGAGAGTTCCGCCAACACCTAAGGTCGCCAGTGCCACCGAGCCGTCGACCCCAACCTCCCAGCCGTCACTATTACGAAAGTTCGTCAAGGCCTCATCCGCCATAAACATAATGACCTGTGCTTTACGCTGTGCCCCAATCTGCAAACCAATGGATGCTGCCGCTGTGCTGTAGTAGGCGATATTACTGCCGCCAACGCGTAACGCGCCTTCGCCATATTCTCCGCCAATGACAAAGCCGCCTTTATATACTTCAGGGAATACCAACATCCCCTTAGCCTTGCCTGCCAGTTCTTTCGCCGCTGACGACTCCTTATAGAGCTCACCTAACGCTTCATTGACCATACTGTCAATCTCTTGCTTAGTGGCCGCTGGCGCGCTCACTGAAACCAGTACAGTCAACGCCATCACGCACCATTTCATCGCATTCATGGTTAATACTCCCTTGGTAAACCTGAATCTAGATTAGATGATGATAATGACGTTTGCCGCTAAAGCACTACTTGGGAACAAACTTCCGGTATATTAGGTCTTAACAATCATCCAACACTGATTTACGGAAGCTCACTATGAAACGATTGCTTTTGATCTCGTTGGCATTCGCCCTTGGGGGTTGTGCCAATATTTCGACCGAAACAGATTACAACACCGAAGTCGACTTTAACGGCTATCAAAGCTGGGCTTGGGTTACCCCAACCGCCACAGCAAGTAGTGCTGCTTATCAGCAAAACGGCTTACAAGATCAACGGATCCGTGCCGCAGTTGCTAATCAGTTAGGGCAACAGGGCCTACAGCAGGTTGAGTTAGAGCAGGCGGATTTACTGGTTAACTACCTCACCTCGGTAGAGAAGAAGGTCGATATTGACACCTTCTACAGCGACTTTGGTTACCACCCTTACTATTACGGTAATCGCCGTTTTCATAGCAGCTACACCACCGAAACGCGAGTACGTGAGTACAAAGAAGGTACACTTGTGGTCGACCTGATCGATGCCAAAAGTCGCCAATTGATTTGGCGCGGCAGTGGTACTGACACAATAAAAAAAGGCCTAACACCAGCGGAGCGAACCGTCGCGGTGCAGGAGGCGGTGCTAGCAATCTTAGGGCAATACCCGCCACAGCCTGAACAGCAGTAAACAAATAGGCATAAAAAGTCTGTACCACAGTCAAATGTTGAGATTTATGTCAAGCCTTGGGCTCTAGCGGTTGCGGTGCTTTAACAGCATTGGCAAGAACAACACCTAATTGGTACACAGCCATAAAAAAAGCCACCGCATGCGGTGGCTTTTTTGTCGCAGCTGCAAAAACTTACTGCTGCTCAACAACCTGTGGGAATACCACATCAGCTTCAGCGCGTAAGCTGGCAATCAAGGCTTGGTAACTGGATTGTCCTAATTGTTGGCCTAAACGACCACGCAACATTTCCAGATCTTTTAGCTCTGCCGGAGCGTTAACCGCATCCAGAGCCATTACCGCAATATCACCGGTTGGCAATTTGATTGAAGCGATAGTCTCGCCATCAGTTGGCTTAGCCATCTTAAACAGTTCCATTACCATAGTGCTGTCTAAGATCCCGTTACCCATGCGGTTAACGGCCTTTACTGATGTGCTGTCTGCCGGTGCAGTACCAGCTTTCCAATCGCTCAGCAGCTGGTCTGCTTGCTGCTGTGCCAAATCAGAGGCTTGCTGCTGCAGTAGTTGGGCAGAAATCTGCTCAGATACATCGGCAAATGGCAAGGTGCCAGCTTTTTGATAATCTTTAGCACGAACTACGATCATGTGGTTGGTGCCCAGCTCGATAACGTCAGAGTTCATCTTATCCAGTACTACTGAATCAGAGAACGCTGCAGCCAGCAGCTTAGGATTGTTCAATTTAGCCGGTGCTGTGTTGCGATCAAACATTGGGCTAGTTTGGATCTCAGCACCAATGGCTTCGGCAGTTTCCAGCAACGAATCTGGGATCTCAAAACTCACATCAGCCAACTGCTGTTGCAGGTCATAGAACTCCTGCTGAGCCTTATCGGCCGACAACGCAGCGTTGATCTCAGCCTGAACCTCTTCGAATGGACGCAAAGTACCGGCTTCAATCTGTTTGGCATTGACGATTTGGAAACCAAAGTCGGTCTCCAGAACCTCAGATACGCCACCTTGTTCCAATGCAAATAGAGCGTTGTCGAACTGCTCATCCATGGTGCCAGGAGTCATCCAATCCAGTTCACCGCCATTTTCTGCGGTAAATGAATCATCGGATTCTGCGACGGCTACATCAGCAAACGATTCACCAGCACGAACACGAGCCAACGCTGCTTCAGCGCGAGCTTTAGCGTCGTCACCTTCGAACAACATGTGAGCCGCTAGGCGACGCTCTGGCATGCTGTAAATGTTGCTTTGTGACGCATAGTAATCGCGAGCGTCTTGCTCATCGATCTCAATCTGTTTACTCAGCTCAGCAACATCCAGTTCGATGTACTCAAGCTGAACGCGTTCAAGTTGGACAAACTGCGATGGGTTGTTGTCGTAGTATGCCTGTGCTTCAGCCTCGCCAATGTTGATGCCGTCGCGGTACTCATCTGCAGCAACGGTAACGTAACGCATATCACGAGTTTGCTGTTGCAGGTTCGCTAACGCTTCAGCTTCAGCTTCGGTTGCAAACTCAGTACCCAGCAGACCCATCAACAATTGTTGGCGCGCCATATCGGTACGCATCATGTCGCGGATCTGGCTGCCAGTTAGGTTGTTTTGACGCAGTACGGTTTGGTAATGCTCGTTGTTGAACTTACCGTCAACCTGAAACTCTGGCATCGCCACAATTGCTTGTTGGATTTGGCTATCAGAAACGCGCAACCCCATGGCTGCAACTTTCTGATCAAGCAAGCGCTCAGATACCATGCGGTCTAATACACCTTGACGCATATTAGCCATGTAGGTTGGATCACCCATCAAGGTGTCAAACATCTCACCCATTTGTGAGCGCATGCGGTTTTGTTCATTCTGGAAGGCTTTATCCAGATCGTAGCGGCTAATTTCTTCGCCATTAACTATCGCTGCTACTTGGCCGGTATTGGTGCCAAGGTAGCTGTAAACGCCGGTCAGGGCGAACGACAGGATCACCAAACTGAGGATGATCTTCGCGCCTACGCCTTGTGAGCCTTCGCGGATCTTCTCAAGCATCTGCCTTCTCTTTCTATGTAGTGGAGTTTATTTGTAACGCAAAAAAGCGCACCAATACGGATGCGCTTTTATCTATCTTACAACATGGCTTTGCCACATCGCTAAAATAATAACGCCCAAGCCGTGACTTGAGCGATAGACGTTAAACTTAATTTTAGTTTACTGCGTCTTTCAGCGCTTTACCGGCTTTGAAAGCTGGGATTTTAGCTGCTGCGATTTTAATCTCTTTACCAGTCTGTGGGTTACGACCAGTGCGCTCTGCGCGGTCACGTACTTCGAAAGTACCGAAACCAACTAGAGAGATTTTGTCACCGTTTTTCAGAGTCTCAGTAATTGAGTCAATGAAAGAGTCCAGTGCACGGCCAGCAGCCGCTTTAGAGATATCTGCGCCAGAAGCGATTTGATCGATTAGTTGAGATTTGTTCATTTCATCCCCTTGAATTCTATTATACGCGCCGCCGTGAAATCCATATTTCAGCGCGGTCTGCGGTGTGTTTTATATCAAGCCTGAATAACAAGTTCAAGCACCAGCCAGACTGCTAATTCCTTTTATAGGATACGGCTAAAACCCAGTGAGGCTGGGCTTTCCAGCGCTTTCTAAGCTTCGATGCCTACACTACCACGTATTTTTTCATTGAAAACCCTTTTTTCAACAAAAAAAGCCAAAAATGCGCCTGAAAAGGCGCATTTTTTAAAGAAAATTAGCAATTATTGAATTAACTACTAATACCCGTTGGCTCATCTTGCAGTGCTAAGGATAATACTTCATCGATCCAACGAACCGGTAACACTTCTAAATCAGCTTTAACGTTATCCGGAATTTCTTTCAGATCACGTTCATTTTCTTTTGGAATTAGTACTCGTTTAATTCCACCACGGTGTGCTGCGAGTAATTTCTCTTTTAATCCACCAATGGGTAATACTTCCCCGCGAAGGGTAATTTCACCAGTCATGGCAACATCAGCACGAACTGGGTTACCGGTCAATGAGGACACTAAAGCGGTACACATAGCAATACCAGCAGATGGGCCATCTTTTGGTGTCGCACCTTCTGGCACGTGCACATGGATGTCGCGCTTCTCATAAAAGTCGGCATTAACCCGCAGCTTTTCTGCTCGTGCTCGAACTACTGTCATTGCCGCTTGAATCGACTCCTGCATCACATCACCTAAGGAGCCGGTATAGGTAAGCTTACCTTTGCCCGGTACCGAGGTGGTTTCAATGGTCAAAAGCTCGCCGCCGACTTCTGTCCACGCCAGACCAGTAACCTGACCGACCTGATTACTCTCTTCTGCTTTACCGTAATCGAAGCGCTGTACCCCAAGGTATTCGCTCAGATTATCGCCGTTAATCACTACCGGCTTTTGCGCTTGCTTCAACAACAATTGTTTTACTGCCTTGCGGCACAATTTCGAGATCTCACGCTCTAAGCTACGCACGCCAGCTTCTCGAGTGTAGTAACGGATAATGCCAATAATGGCGGAATCCTCAACGGTGATTTCACCGGACTTCAAACCATTACGCTTGATCTGCTTATCCAATAAGTGCTGCTTGGAGATGTTCAGTTTTTCATCTTCGGTGTAACCAGAAAGGCGGATCACTTCCATGCGGTCGAGCAACGGACCGGGAATATTCATCGAGTTTGAGGTTGCCACAAACATCACGTCCGAAAGATCGTAGTCGACCTCTAAGTAGTGATCGTTAAAGGCGTTATTCTGCTCAGGATCAAGTACCTCTAACAATGCTGAAGCTGGATCGCCACGCATGTCTGAGCTCATCTTGTCAATCTCATCCAGCAAGAACAGCGGGTTCTTGACCCCAACCTTGCTCATTTTTTGAATAAGTTTGCCTGGCATGGAACCGATATAAGTACGGCGATGGCCACGAATCTCTGCTTCATCACGTACGCCACCTAGTGCCATTCGCACATATTTGCGGCCAGTGGCTTTGGCTATGGATTGGCCCAGTGACGTTTTACCCACACCAGGAGGCCCAACCAAACACAAAATAGGTCCTTTGAGCTGACGTACGCGTGACTGAACTGCGAGGTATTCAAGGATGCGTTCTTTGACCTTTTCCAAACCGAAGTGATCAGAGTCGAGCACATCACTGGCTACCGCAAGGTCTTTCTTAACCTTAGAGCGTTTGGCCCAAGGCACACCAATCATCCAATCGACATAGCTGCGCACGACCGTAGCTTCCGCTGACATTGGTGACATCATCTTCAGCTTGTTCAATTCAGCAGTGGCCTTCTCTTCCGCCTCTGCTGGCATCTTCGATTCTTTGATCTTGTTAGCGAGCGCTTCAAACTCATCTGGTGCATCGTCCAACTCACCCAGCTCTTTCTGGATGGCCTTCATCTGCTCGTTGAGATAATACTCACGCTGACTCTTTTCCATCTGTTTCTTAACACGGGTGCGGATCTTCTTCTCCACTTGAAGAATATCGATCTCGGACTCCATGGTTGCCATTAGATATTCTAGCCGTTCGGAAACGTCAATCATCTCAACCACGGCCTGTTTTTCAGACAGCTTCAACGGCATATGTGCTGCCATGGTGTCAGCTAAGCGTGCAGCTTCTTCGATGCCGTTAAGGGAGGTTAATACTTCAGGCGGGATCTTCTTGTTAAGCTTGATGTAGCCTTCAAACTGATTGATGGCGGTGCGAACTAGCACCTCCTCTTCCTTCTCAGGGATCAGCTTGGAGGCGAGGAACTCGGCTTCAGCGACAAAGAACGGGTCGCTGTCGGTAAATTGGGTGATCTTGGCTCGTTGGCCACCTTCCACCAGCACCTTAACGGTACCGTCTGGCAGTTTTAGCAGCTGCAAAATAGAGGCGATAGTGCCTACGTGGTAGATATCGTCCTCTTGTGGATCGTCTTGATCCGCCTCTTTCTGAGCAACCAACAGTACCTGTTTGTCTTGCTCCATCGCTGCTTCTAAACAGCTTATCGACTTCTGCCGGCCGACAAACAGCGGGATCACCATATGGGGGTAAACCACCACGTCGCGTAGTGGCAATACCGGTATGACAACGTGATCGGTTCGCTCTAAGGTCATCGCTCGATTCCTTTTGCTGCGGGGGAAATAGTTATAATTTCCAATCGATTATGGTTCTAATCTGGGATTGGATCTCATTATTACTCAGTATATGGGGCTGATCTCATCCGATTCAATGAGGCATAACAAAAAAGGAGCCGATTGGCTCCTTTTGCAAAACAGATAAGGTGTTTTATACCTACCTGAGTAAAATCAACCTAGGTTGGAATTACTCGGATGCAACAGCTTTCGCTTCACTACGGTAGATAAGTAGCGGTTCTGATTCACCACGGATAACCGACTCGTCGACTACCACTTTTTCTACGTTCTCTTTAGAAGGTAGATCATACATGGTGTTCAAAAGAACGCCTTCAACGATTGAGCGGAGGCCTCGAGCACCGGTTTTGCGCTCCATCGCTTTGGCTGCGATAGCACGCAGCGCGTCATCGCGGAATTCCAATTCAGAACCTTCCAACTCAAACAACGCACCGTATTGCTTGGTAAGTGCGTTCTTTGGCTCATTAAGGATCTGTACCAGCGCGTCTTCATCCAATTCGCCCAGTGTTGCCAAAACTGGCAAACGACCGATGAATTCCGGGATCAAACCGTACTTAACCAGATCTTCCGGTTCAACTTGAGCCAAGCTTTCGCTGATGGACTTACCGTCGTCTTTGCTACGGACTTCCGCACCAAAACCGATACCAGTACCAACGTGGGCACGCTGCTCAACTACTTTATCTAAACCAGCGAATGCGCCACCACAGATAAACAAGATCTTAGAGGTATCGACCTGTAAGAACTCCTGCTGTGGGTGCTTACGACCGCCTTGTGGTGGAACAGCCGCAACCGTACCTTCAATCAACTTCAGCAGCGCCTGCTGTACGCCTTCACCAGATACATCACGAGTGATGGACGGGTTATCAGACTTACGCGAAATCTTATCAATCTCATCGATGTAAACGATGCCACGCTGGGCCTTTTCTACATCGTAATCGCACTTCTGCAGCAATTTCTGAATGATGTTTTCCACGTCTTCACCCACGTAACCGGCTTCGGTCAAAGTGGTGGCATCAGCCATGGTGAAAGGTACATCCAGTAAGCGCGCCATGGTTTCAGCCAATAGCGTTTTACCACTACCGGTTGGACCAATCAGCAGAATATTACTTTTGCCTAATTCAACCTCTGCTTTGGCGCCGCCATGACGCAGACGTTTGTAGTGGTTGTATACCGCTACCGCAAGAACCTTTTTGGCCGGTTCTTGGCCAATCACGTACTCATCAAGGTGGGCACGGATCTCATGCGGCGTTGGTAACTTATCGGCTTCTCGCTTTGGCGAAAGCTCTTTTATCTCTTCACGGATGATGTCATTGCAGAGCTCTACACATTCATCACACACATAAACAGAAGGACCGGCGATCAGTTTACGAACTTCATGCTGACTTTTGCCGCAAAAAGAACAGTACAACAACTTGCTGTTGTCACCGTCACCCTTTTGGATATCACTCATTTACAACCCCTCATCCAGGCGCTCTACGGTATCTTTACAGTGTAAGCCAATGGTTAAGCTTTTGCTTTATTCAGCCGCACGACGAGACAATACTGAGTCAACTAATCCGTATTCTACGGCTTGGTCGGCACTCATAAAGTTATCACGGTCGGTATCGCGTTCGATGATTTCCATCGGCTGACCAGTGTGTTCAGCCAACAAGGTATTCAACTTGTGCTTAATGCCGATGATCTCTTGCGCGTGGATGGCGATATCCGAAGCTTGACCTTGGAAACCACCCAATGGCTGGTGAATCATCACGCGGGCGTTTGGCAGTACATGGCGTTTGCCTTTCGCACCGCCAGCCAGCAGGAATGCACCCATGCTTGCCGCTTGACCCATACATACAGTACTCACGTCAGGCTTGATGAACTGCATTGTGTCGTAGATAGACATACCTGCAGTGACTGAGCCGCCCGGAGAGTTAATGTAAAGGTAGATGTCTTTATCTGGGTTCTCTGACTCTAGGAACAGCAGCTGCGCCGTTACTAGGTTAGCCATGTGATCTTCTACTGGACCAGTTAAGAAGATGACACGCTCTTTCAACAGTCGAGAGTAGATATCATAAGAACGTTCGCCTTTGGCAGTTTGTTCTACCACCATTGGCACCAATGCGTTCATCGGGGAGTCTTGCAGATACGACATAATTTGTTTATTCCCTAACAAAATGGCTCGTATGGGACGAGCCTCATACGAGCCATTATATGATTGGCCGAGGTGGCCAAGTCAAATCGAGCTAGACTTAGCGCTGCTGATTCATGAACTCTTCAAAGTTCACAGCTTTCTCAGTAACTTTAGCTTCTGCCAGCAATGCGTCAACTGCTTGCTCTTCCAAAGCAACGTTGCGCATGTTCTGCATCATCTCTTCGTTCTGAGCGTAGTAGTCTACAACTTCCTGTGGATCTTCGTAGGCAGTAGCCATTTCAGCGATCAGAGCGTTAACGCGCTCGTCTTCAACCTTCAGCTCTTTGGTCTTGATCACTTCGCCTAACAGCAGGCCAACCTGTACGCGACGCTTAGCGTCTTCTTCGAACAGTTCAGCTGGCAGTTCTGGCATGTTTTGCGCCTGAGCACCGCCGAAACGTTGCATCGCTTGCTCACGCAGGGTCTTAACTTCCTGTGCGATCAGAGCAGATGGTACGTCTACATTGTTGGTTTTCAGCAGGCCGTCAATAACCTGAGTCTTGGTAGCGTTCTTCAGCGCTTGCTTCAGTTCGCGTTCCATGTTTTTACGAACTTCGGTCTTCAGGGCTTCAACACCACCTTCAGCGATACCGAATTTAACAACGAAGTCGTCGTTCAATTCTGGCAATACCTGCTCGCTCACTTCAGTCAGAGTGATTTCGAACTTAGCTGCTTTACCTTTCAGGTTTTCAGCGTGGTACTCTTCTGGGAAGGTTACTTCGATGGTGAATTCATCACCAGCTTTGTGGCCTTTAACGCCATCTTCAAAGCCAGGGATCATACGGCCAGAACCGATAACCAGTTCGAAGTCGTCAGACTTGCCGCCTTCAAACTCTTCGCCGTCGATAGAACCAACAAAGTTCATTTTAACGCGGTCTTCGTCGCCAGCTTCACGCTCTACAGCGTTGAATTCAGCGTGCTGCTTACGCAGGGTATCCAGCATGATGTCAAGATCGGCGTCGGTTACTTCACAAGTTGGTTGCTCAACTTCGATAGCATCCAGATCCGCCAAAGCAACTTCTGGGTACACTTCAAATACTGCAGCGAATTCCAGATCTTGACCTTCTTCAGTTTTGATAGGCTCAAAACGTGGCATGCCAGCTGGGTTAACTTTTTGGTCAACTACCGCTTTGAAGAAAGAGTTCTGCATTACGTCACCCAGGATCTGAGCACGGATAGAAGCGCCAAAACGCTTCTTAAATACAGACATTGGTACCTTACCAGGGCGGAAACCATCCAGACGTACACGCTTGGATTCTTTCTTCATCTCTTCAGTCACTTTAGGCTCAAATTCAGCTGCAGCCACAGTGATGGTCATACGGCGCTCTAGGCCTTGAGTGGTTTCTACGGAAACTTGCATTACGCTACCTCAAATACTCTCTGTTCTTTTAACGCTGCCGACACCTGTCAACAACGAATAATTCGATATTGGCGGGCAAAAAAGCCGCAAGCCAATGAGCCATACCGAAACACATAAAACGAATTCGAAGCAGTATTGTGCTGCCTTTTTTATCGTCGTATTCGGTACTTCAGGCATCGAAGCCTAAAATAAGGACGCGCCATTATAGCGGCAGCTATGGAAAGAGTCGAGGCAGCAGTAAATTCACAAATGACAAAGCAGATCAATGACAACATTGACCACAAAACAACCAAAATAAGAACAAAATGCGAGCAATTCTAGCGGACTAATCAGACGTTGTTCAATCTACTTAAATCATCACGATGTACGCAATGAGTTGGCGGAGAGGTTGTCACCGACGATGACCACACAAATACTGAATTTTAGATGTAAAAAAGCCGCTATAAATAGCGGCTTTTTTGAATGATGGGGTGGCTAACGGGACTTGAACCCGCGACAACCGGAATCACAATCCGGGACTCTACCAACTGAGCTATAGCCACCACTGATACTTATTGGCACGCCCGGCAGGATTCGAACCCGCGGCCATCCGCTTAGAAGGCGGATGCTCTATCCAACTGAGCTACGGGCGCAAAGTCTACGACTGCTGCGTACACTGTAAAAGTGGTCGGTGATAGAGGATTCGAACCTCTGACCCTCTGGTCCCAAACCAGATGCGCTACCAGGCTGCGCTAATCACCGAGAATGTTAAGACCCATAAATCATTCAGACTTACCGGTTGGCTTTCGCCTCTCAACGGGGGCGCATATTAGCGATGAGCCCCGAGCGCGTCAAACATTTTTTTGCGTTACTGATTCATTCGCTCACGCTTTAAACAGAAGCTGCTAACGAAACGTGACAGATCTTTGGTTCAGCGGTAAACTGCGCGCGCCCTCACACCAAAATAGCACTGGATTAAAATGACTGCTCAGATCATTGATGGTAAACGGATTGCCGCTGAAGTACGTGAATACCTCCAACAACAAACCACCCGTCGTGTTGCCGATGGCAAACGTGCACCGGGACTGGCAGTAATTTTAGTTGGCCAAGATCCCGCCTCTGGGGTCTACGTAAATAATAAGCGTAAAGCGTGCGAACAGGTTGGCTTTGTGTCACGCAGCTACGATTTGCCAGAAAACACTCGCCAAGACCAACTGCTGGCATTAATCGACGAGCTTAACGATGCCAAAGACATCGACGGCATCTTGGTTCAATTACCACTGCCTGAACACATTGATAGTGCTAGCGTGATTGAGAAGATCAATCCAGATAAGGATGTGGATGGCTTTCACCCATACAACATCGGTCGCTTAGCTCAACGGATTCCGGTGCTGAGCCCATGTACTCCTAAAGGGATTATGACTTTAGTCCGCTCTACCGGTGTTCGCACTCAAGGCCTGCATGCGGTTATCGTTGGCGCTTCCAATATTGTTGGTCGACCAATGGGGTTAGAGTTGCTGTTAGCGGGTTGCACTACAACAACCTGCCATCGATTCACTAAGGATCTACAGCAACACGTCGCCCAAGCGGATCTATTGATTGTAGCGGTAGGAAAACCAGGTTTTATTCCTGGAGATTGGATCAAGCCTGGCGCCATCGTGATCGATGTTGGTATCAACCGCCTAGAGAACGGCAAGCTCGTTGGTGATGTAGATTTTGAAACAGCTAAAGAACAGGCTGGTTTTATTACGCCAGTTCCCGGTGGCGTTGGTCCAATGACCATCGCCAGTTTGCTAGAGAACACACTCTTCGCTTGTGAACAGTACCATCGCTAGATATTGGTATAATTAAGGGCTGTGTCGTAGTTAGCTGTTGAGGTTTATATCATGCCTTCCGCTCTAACGATTGCAGTGCTCTTTAGGGGAGGATGTCGCGGTGACGACGGCACATTCTTGTATGCATTAGCGGGGAGCTTCGCCCTCTTTGGAATCCCCTTTGCCTTAGGTCGCAGTTCAAAACGCTTCGCTGGACCGCTCCAATGCGGCAGAAGAGCAACGGTGGTAATGCTTTCCCTTCGTGTCAAAATTCCCCTAGCCGCTGCTTTAACAACATTGGAAAGAACAACACTTAATTGGTACACAGCCTAATAAAGAGGCCAGTCAATTGACTGGCCTCTTTGGTTCGAGCTTTGCTGGTTAGTAAGTGTAGAAACTTACTTACGACGCCAAGTGGTGCCACTGGCGCTGTCTTCTAATACCACACCCAATGCGTTGAGCGCATCGCGAGCTTCATCGGCCTTACCCCAGTCTTTAGCTGCTCGGGCTTCGTTACGCTGCACGATCCACGCTTCAATCTGTGCGACTTCGTCATCATTGCCGCCCCCTTGTAAGAAAGCTTCAGGATCTTGACTAAGCAGGCCAAGGATCCCGGCAAGGTGAAGCATCAACGCCGCCAGCTGTGACGCTTTCGCAGCATCACCCTCTTTAACAGTATTGATCTCGCGCGCCAGCTCAAACAGTACCGGCAATGCTTCGGCAGTGTTGATGTCATCATCCATGGCCGCATTAAAGCGAGCAACATAGTCATTGTCTAACTGAGCCTCTGCCGCTGGAGTAACGCCGCGTAAAGCGGTGTACAGTCGCTCTAATGCAGAGTGCGCTTGGCCAAGGTTCTCTTCTGAGTAATTCAGCTGGCTGCGGTAGTGGCTCGACAACAGGAAGTAACGCACTGACTCTGCTGCATATTGCTCTAACACGTCACCGATGGTAAAAAAGTTACCTAACGATTTAGACATCTTTTCTTTATTCACTTGCACCATGCCGGAGTGCATCCAGTAGTTAACGTAGTTGCCATTGTGCGCGCAGCAGCTTTGAGCGACTTCATTCTCATGGTGTGGGAACATCAAGTCGCTACCACCACCATGGATATCGAACACTTCACCTAGGTGTTTGCCGTTCATGGCAGAACACTCGATGTGCCAACCCGGACGACCGGCCCCCCATGGGCTATCCCACTGTGGCTCACCTGGCTTAGCACTTTTCCACAGCACGAAGTCCATTGGGTTACGTTTGGCAGTCTCTACCTCTACTCGGGCACCCGACTGCAACTGCTCTAGGTCTTGCTTAGATAACTTGCCGTAGTCATCGAAGGTTTTCACTTCAAACAACACATCACCATTACTAGCGTGGTAAGCGTGGCCTTTGTTCACCAGCTTTTGAATGATGTCGATGATCTCTGGCATGTGTCCCGTTACCGTTGGTTCCATATCTGGGCGCAACAGGTTCAAGGCATCAAAATCCGCGTGCATCGCCTTGGTGAAACGCTCAACCAGTGCGTCACAGCTTTCACCGTTCTGGGCTGCGCGGTTAATGATCTTATCATCCACATCGGTGATGTTACGGATGTACTTCACGTCCAAACCTTTGCTACGTAAATAACGCACAACAATATCAAAGGCGATGTAAGTACGAGCATGGCCGATATGACAGCGATCGTAGATGGTAACCCCACAAACATACATACCCACTTTACCGGGCTGAATTGGTTTGAATTCCTCTTTTTGTCTGGTCAGGGTGTTATAGATCTGCAGCATCGTTAGGCTCTTACTTAGGTCGTGAAGACGGAAAAATAGATTGAAAGACGGATACTATCACGCAATTGCTGTAGGTGGCATCGCTGCTATGGTCGATTTAAAGACGATCGCACCAAGATTACCCAGGAATGCAGTAACGGTTTACCTCCGACCTTTTTACTCTCCGCCGGATTAGGTAAACTCTGTGCTTGCTTTATTCATTAAGAGACTGAGACCACTATGGTTACTTTGCACACCAACCACGGCGACATCAAACTGCAACTCAATGCAGAAAAAGCGCCTATCACCGTTGAAAACTTCCTGAAGTACGCGAACGACGGCTTCTACAACGGCACCATCTTCCACCGTGTAATCGATGGTTTCATGGTTCAAGGTGGCGGTTTTGACGCCGAGATGCAGCAGAAGCCTTGCGGCGCTGGCATCCAAAACGAAGCAGGCAACGGCTTATCGAACAAAACCGGTACCGTAGCTATGGCTCGTACGCCAGATCCACACTCTGCAACGGCACAGTTCTTCATCAACGTAAATGACAATACCTTCTTGGATTTCAAAAACGAATCCATGCAAGGCTTTGGCTACTGCGTATTTGCTGAAGTAGTTGAGGGCATGGACGTTGTTGAGAAGATCAAAGGCGTTAGCACTGGTAACAATGGTATGCATCAAGACGTGCCACTGGAAGCCGTAGTAATTGAGAACGTAACCGTTGAAGGTTAATGCTCAATCGACGGGGGGCAGCCCTGCCCCTCGTACTCTGTTTATCGGCGATCTGCACCTTAGCGCCGAACGTCCCGATATCCTCGCAGCCTTCGAACGCTTCTTGTTAACCCAACTTGATTACGCCGATGCGCTGTATATCGTTGGTGATCTATTCGAGATATGGATCGGCGACGATGACCGCAATGACTTTACCGACAGTGTTGCCGCTATGCTCAATCAAGCGAGCAAACAGCTGCCTATCTACTTCACTCATGGTAATCGCGACTTCGTACTAGGAAAACGTTTTGCTAAGCGGGCTGGAATGACGCTGCTTCCGCAGGTACATAAGGTTGATCTTTACGGCGTTTCTACCGTCGTTCTGCACGGCGATATGCTCTGCACTGCCGACATCGAATACCAAAAATATCGACGTCTGTGGCCCTTATACAAATTGCTTCCTATCTTCGTACCACTGTCTAAGCGCAAGCAGATGACCGCCAACGTCCGTACCCGCAGCCAGGCCAGAACTCAGCAGCTAAGCAATGAGATAATGGATGTCACTCCGGCGGCGGTAGATAAGATGCTTAAAGATAACAACGCCCAGCAGATGATCCATGGTCACACCCACAAACCAGCGATCCACGCTTTGGCTAACAACAAGCAACGACTAGTTGTCGGTGATTGGTACCAACAAGACAGCGTCTTAATCGTTACCCCAGCTGGGTGCGAACTGCTGAGCAAACCGCTTTAACCCTTGTATATGCAGCTAAAGCGTATTAGCCGCAGTTACTCATAAGGCCACTCTAGCCCACCGCTAAGTTTCAGTAGGACTACCTGAATGGAAACGAAAACAATCGTCCTCGGCCTTTATTAACTCCGCCTCGATAACCCCTAACTGCTGCACCCGCGTTGCAATCGATGTATCGCTAATGCTTTGAGCCAAGGCCAAGTAGTCCTCAAAATGACGTGCCTCCGAACGAAGTAGTGACCAATAAAACGCCGCCAACTCGTCATCAACGTAATCAATCATCGCCGCAAAACGCTCACAGCTACGTGCTTCAATATAAGCACCAACAATCAACATATCTACTTGTCGAGCAGGCTCATGAGTCCGGCATTGACGATGTAACGTCGGCGCATAACGGGACGATGACTGAAATGGGTAATCGACCTGCCTTGCTGCCATGATGGTCAAGACCTGATGAAAATGGTGTAGCTCTTCGCGGATTAACATCACTAACTTTTCGACCAGCGGGTCATCGTAGCGAGTAAAATTTGGCCGAGTAATTGGAAGTTGCAAAAACTCGGCCACGGCAGTACGACCATAAGCCGCATCCTCATAGGGTTTAATCCAATCAAGGCACGCCAGTGCAACTGGTTTAGGCCCGTATAACTTCAACATCCTCACTGCCGCTTGGGCAGCTTTGAGCTCACAATTGGCATGGTCAATAAGAATGGTATGCAGCTGGTTTGGCACCTGCTCCAACCAAGCCTTGGGCGTCTCACAGCGTAAGAAATTTCGAATCGGTTGCAGCAGCAATTCCATCTGCATCTATCCTTAAATTATGGTTATTGCGTCAACCAGCCGCGTTGACGTGTAAAGGTAATACTTGACGCAGGTTCAACGATCGCCAATAACTAGTGTGCACAGTAGTTGTTTTGTCTGCGGTATCGACACCACGAGTGACCTGATAAAAAAGGACGATAACTATGATATTGAATCATCTTTGGGGTTTATACGCGCATCCTAGACAAGAGTGGAAACTGATTGAACGAAGCCATGAAGGCATCTTTTCGAGTCTGATACACATCCTTGTTATTGCTCTAATTCCAAGTATTTGCACCTATTTTGCCACTGCCCACATTGGTTGGTCTATCGGTGCGGGTGATCCCATCCACTTAACCCGAGAAAGCGCTCAGATGATGGCAATAGCCATGTACTTCGCTTTAGTCTCAGGCGTATTTGCACTCGCCTATCTCACCCACTGGATGGCAAAAACCTTTGGCGCCAAGCCCCAATTTTCGCAAGCACTCGAGCTGGCTGCCTACACTGCCACCCCGATGTTTATGATGGGCTTTGCCACGTTATATCCCGTTTTGTGGTTTGTCATGTTGGCAGCATTAGCGGCCATCGCCTATTCGGTTTATCTGCTCTATTCAGGCGTACCAATCATTATGAATATTCCTGAAGAGCGTGGCTTTATTTACGCTAGCTCCGTTGTTACCTGTGGCTTAGTACTACTAGTGGGAATAATGGCTTCTTCAGTGATCCTTTGGAGCTATGGCTTCGGCCCGTCCTATATTGGCTAACCACTAGGCTTAATACAGCGCTATTTTGGGGTAACTTGGTTAGTCTCAGCTTGCTCAACATCAGCTAAACCAAATGTAGCGCTGGCAGTATTTAATGCGTTGATATACCGAACCAATGGTTATCGAGCTTACCGCTGCCAATGCAACCTATCCCCATTAAAATAGGCTTTGTACCAGCTAAGTATTGTTCTTTCCTGTGCTGTTAAAGCACCGGCTAGGCTAGTTTTGATGCAAGAGGAAAGCACTACCGCCGTTGCTATTCTGCCGCATTGGAGCAGTCCAGCGAACCGTTTTGGATTGCGACCTAAGGCAAAGGGGGGGAATTCCAAAGGGAGCGAAGCTCCCCTCTAATGCATACGAGAATGTGCCGTCGCCACCGCGACATCCTCCCCTAAAAGCACCGAAATCGGTAGAGCCGAAGGCTTGATATAAATCTCAACACTTAACTGTGACACCGCTAATCAGTACCTACCAGAAGCGGTAATGGCATCTCAAGCGGTAACCGATATTGGTTTGCTGGCATCTGTCGTGTTTATCGCTCTGCTTCCATGCAGCTAGAGCCTCTAACACACCAACATTGAGGTAGCACTGGATCGGCAACGCCTCAATTGTAAGTGACAACAAAAAACCGCCGCGAATTGTCGTTCGCGGCGGTTGCGGTAGCTCTACTAGCGTCTATGACCAAAAGGCATTATGGGTGACAAACGTTATGGATCTCTAGATTGCTACTCTGCTCACCGGCCTTAGCAGTCTTGGCATTGTCATTACGAGACTCATTCAGCTTATCCAGATAATTCTGATCCACATCAGCCGTAACGTAGCGACCACTAAATACCGAAGTTTCAAAGTGAGCAATGCTTGGGTTTCCTTCACGGACCGCCGCTTCTAAATCATCGATATCTTGGAAAATCAGCCCATCGGCGCCGATCTGACGACGAATCTCTTCAACATCGCGGCCATGTGCGATCAGTTCATTCGGACTCGGCATATCGATACCATAGACGTTAGGGAAGCGGATCTCTGGTGCCGCTGACGCAAAGTAAACCTTCTTAGCTCCAGCATCGCGGGCCATCTCGATGATCTGCTCAGAAGTAGTACCACGCACAATTGAATCGTCTACCAGCAATACATTCTTGCCCTTAAATTCAACATTGATGGCATTAAGCTTGCGGCGAACGGATTTCTTCCTCTCAATCTGACCCGGCATAATGAAGGTACGCCCAATGTAACGGTTCTTAACGAAGCCTTGGCGATACGGTAGGTCCAGTTCGTTGGCGATCTGCAAAGCGATATCGCACGAGGTTTCTGGAATTGGGATAACCACATCGATGTCATTATCTTCCCACTCACGCTTTAACTTAGCACCAAGCTTGCGGCCCATGTTGACACGGCTGCCGTATACCGAGATGCCGTCAATGGTTGAATCTGGGCGAGCAAAGTACACGTATTCAAAGATACACGGCACATGTTGTGGCTTGTGTGCGCACTGCTCGGTAAACAGATTGCCATCAAAATCGATAAATACTGCTTCACCTGGCGCTACATCGCGCATGGTTTCAAAGCCAGAAGCATCAAGTGCAACCGACTCAGACGCTACCATGTACTCGGTGCCTGCGGCAGTAACTTTTCGGCCCAATACCAGTGGACGAATACCAAATGGGTCGCGAAATGCCACCATGCCGATGCCGATAATCAACGCAACAGAAGCATAAGCGCCACGCACCTGCTCGTTAAGCTTGGTGACCGCGGTAAAGATCTGACTCGGTGACAACGTTAAGGTGTCGAATTTTTGCAGTTCATGAGCCAGCACATTTAGCATCAGTTCAGAATCAGAGCTGGTGTTGATGTGACGACGCATCACTGCCATCGATTCAATCAACTCATGGTAGTTCGTAAGATTACCGTTGTGAGCTAAAGAGATCCCAAACGGTGAGTTTACATAGAAAGGCTGAGCTTCTGAGGAGCTGGCGCTACCGGCCGTTGGGTAACGTACATGGCCAAGGCCAGTGTTACCTTGTAGACGGTGCATATGTTTAATTTCAAACACATCCTTAACCAGTCCATTGGCTTTTCGTAATCGAAACGCTTGGTCATCAACGGTTACGATACCTGCCGCGTCTTGGCCGCGGTGTTGTAAAACGGTCAGGGCATCATAGATCAGCTGATTGACCGGGGCGTGTCCAACAATCCCGACAATACCACACATGTTAGAGAGTCCTCACAAAGGTCGATGTTCTATTTAGGGTTTTTCTTATAGGTATAAATAAGGCAGGTTAAACCTGCCTTGTGATGAAACTGGATGATTGTTCAATGTGTTCGAAAAACCATTGAATAACCACTTTGAACTCTGGGATTAGGGTTGAGTCTGTCCACCAATCTGAATCCGATAAGCCGGTAAAGGTATCAAGGAAAAACAGCACAGCTGCAACGACGAGAATGCCGCGCAGGCCACCAAAGCAGGCACCTAATAATCTATCGGTACCCGATAACCCGGTTTTATCCACTAACTGTCCAATCAGGTAGTTAACCAAGGCACCAATAATGAGGGTGGCGATAAACAGGATAGCCGCGGCTGCGCCTAAACGAATGGTGTCATCACTTATCTGGGTTAAATAGACCGCCAGATCTTCGTAGAAGCTGCTCGCAATGAAGAAGGCACCAATCCAAACCACTAAAGACATCGCTTCACGAGCGAAGCCTCGGATCAGGCTGATAAGAATGGATAGGCCAATAATAGCCATGATGGTGTAGTCAATCCAAAGCATGGGAGCAGTTCAGTCCTTTATTTTTGGGCGCGATTTTAGCAAACCCGTAGGGTATTAACACCCCTAATAAAAAGCTCGCAAATGCGAGCTTAAAGTTGAAGCGGGTCGTAGGCAACTACGGTGCCAGACATCTTCATTTTCTTAACCAGATCGGTTCTTAGGGTTTCTACCCGTTGTTTATCTATCTCTGGACCAACAAATACTACCGTTAGCGCGCCATCAATAGGCTTGGCCGGAATGGTATAAGTTGGGTATTTCTGCTGCCGCAGCTTAGCAACCAGTCGTTTAACATTGTCGGCATTCTGGAAGCTACCCATACGGACACTCCAACCCGCTTTAACCGACGTTGACTTAGGTTTGGTATTGGTTGCCTTAGCGACCTTCTTGTCAACCTTCAACGCCTCTACCTTTGCTACAGTTTGCACTGCAGCTGCTATCTCCGCGTCTGACTCAATCTCCCAACTTGGCTTGGTTAGCTCCTGAATCGGCTCAACCGACTCCACTTCCACGACTTCAACCGAAGGTCGCAGCGGGATAGTGGCAAACTGTTGCTCCAATGTGGCTTTTTCGCCATCAAGGATCTCCGGCAATACTAGTACGGCAACGGCAACTAACACCACTGTCCCTACTAGACGATTATGAAACGCACTCGCCACCGTTATCTCCTTTGACGCCAATACTGCTTTGCTTGTGCCACAGTGTAAAAGGAGCCGAACAAAATCACCAGATCAGTGGCCGACGCATTTTCAATGGCATGCTTAAAAGCAGCAGCAACCGAATCAAAACAATCGGCTTGCGGAAGTAGCTGTTGCATCGTTTCAGCGTTTGCCGCGCGAGCAACGTTTAGCGGCGCTATCAGCCATTGATCAACCAACGGCAGTAACGGGGCAATGCTGTTTTCCATGTCTTTATCACCGAGCATTGAGCAAACAGCGATAATTTTAGTCGCAGACTGCTGTGCCAACCAAGTAGCCAAATAGCGTGCTGCTTGCGGATTATGAGCCACATCGATAACGATATTTTTAGCCAGTGACTCCAACCGCCCAGGAACAGATACCTGCTCCAATGCAGACACTATCGCTGCGTCACTAACATTTAGCGGCAACAGCTGCAGTGCAGCAATCACTGCGCCGGCGTTATCCACTGGGATCTGAGGCAGCGGCAATCCATTGCACTCCATGTTACCCATGCGGAAACACCATGAAGAGTCGGCAACTTCAACGCTAAAGTCGTCATTACGACAAACTAGATTAGCTCTGAGTTGGCGGGCTTGGGCTAATAGCGTTAGTGGAGGGTTGGGATCGCCACACACCGCGGGTTTGTTGGCGCGCATAATGCCCCCCTTCTCCACCGCAACCAATTCACGGGTATCGCCAAGATAATCTTGGTGATCAAGATCGATGGTGGTGATAAGTGCTAGATCCGCATCAATGACATTGGTTGCATCAAGACGACCACCAAGCCCAACTTCAAGCAGCACCACATCGGGTCTATGTTGCGCAAATAACCACAGCGCTCCTAGGGCCGAATACTCAAAGAAAGTTAAGCTAACATCTGCCTGTGCCGCTGCTATGGCGGTAAAGGCATCTACATGGGATTGATCGCTTAGCTCGTTACCATCAATACGGACTCGCTCACGATAGTGCTCAATGTGAGGAGAACTGAATACACCAACTCGATAACCCGCATTGGTGAGGATCTGTTCCAGCAAAGCACAACTGGTGCCTTTGCCGTTGGTACCGGCAACGGTAATAACGGTGCTATCTGGCAGAGCCGTTAAGTTAAGCTGGCTAGCGACTTGTCTTAAGCGGGTTAGCCCAAGATCAATTTCGGAAGGGTGAAGCGATAGAATATGTTCCAACCACTCCGCAAGGGAGTGGTTGGCAGTAAGCCGTTGGCTCATTGCTGAGGCTTCTCAACGTCTTCAATAATAGGTTCAACTACGTCATCTAAACTATCTTGCTCATCGGTGCCGTCGGTTGCCAATTTATGAGTGAACTTAGCCAGCAAACGCGCTAAGGTGTCGCGCATTTCGCGGCGGTCGACAATCATGTCGATAGCCCCTTTTTCCAGCAAAAATTCACTGCGCTGGAACCCTTCTGGTAACTTTTCTCGCACGGTTTGTTCAATCACCCGTGGGCCAGCGAAACCGATCAAAGCTTTCGGTTCTGCGATGTTCAGATCACCCAGCATCGCCAAACTAGCAGATACACCACCCATGGTTGGATCGGTCAACACCGAGATATAGGGGATGCCGCGATCGCGCATTTTCGCAAGTGCTGCTGAGGTTTTTGCCATCTGCATCAACGAGAACAACGCTTCTTGCATCCGCGCGCCGCCGCTGGCTGAGAAGCAGATCAGTGGGATGTTCTCTTGCAGAGCCACATCAACCGCTCGAACGAAACGGGCACCAACAACCGAAGCCATTGAACCGCCCATAAAGCTAAATTCAAACGAAACCGCGACAACCGGCATGCCTTTTAGATCACCACGCATGGCGATCAGAGCATCTTTTTCGCCACTGCTTTTGGTTGCTTGGCTGATGCGATCTTTATACTTCTTTGAATCTTTAAACTTCAGCTTATCTTGCGGTTCAAGCTCTTCACCTAATTCGCTGCTGGTGTCGTTATCGAGCAGTTGTAGCAAACGCTCGCGAGCGTTGATGCGCATGTGGTTGTCACACTTAGGACAAACCTCAAGGTTGCGCGCTAACTCAGCGCGATACAAAATCTGGTCACACTCGGTGCACTTGCTCCAAACCCCTTCCGGTACGCTTCGGCGTCGATCGGAAACCGCTTGGCTTTTCGGCAATATTTTAGTTAACCAACTCATTTTGGCCTTGTCTCCATCTGGGCAATAGGGACCATGTTTACGTTTTTATTCGTAAGGTAGGGCAAAGTCACTACCAAGTTCATGGCCTTGCAGGCGAGATTCTGTCAACTACGACAGGGAATAACGGTCATTAAACCACAAGCTACTAAGGGCTTCTAACGAAAACTGGTCGTACCCGCCGTTTTGCACAGGTTCGCCACCAGTTCGTAGCAAATTAACGCAAACTATCTGGTAGGAATAAAGGACCGGGGGTGCTTTTCGGAATATTGAACTCAGCAGGGTAATCCACCTCAACCAAGTACAGTCCTTCCGCCTTCGCGGTTGCTCCAGCAATGTTCCGGTCTTTGGCAGCCAACAATTCAGCAATCCACTCAACCGGCTTATTGCCCATGCCCACTTCCAGCAATGAGCCTACGATATTACGCACCATATGATGAACAAAGGCATTGGCCTTAATATCCACCACGATGTACTCACCGAAGCGATCTACATGGATATGATGCACGTTGCGCCATGGGCTATGGGATTGACACTGGATCGCGCGAAATGAGGTGAAATCGTTCTCTCCCAACAACGCTTGCCCGGCCAACTCCATCCGTTTTTCATCCAGTTGATGATAGTAATGACTTACTCCATGACGGAGGATTCCCGGGCGCAGGCGGTGATTGTAAATAACGTAGCGATAACGTCGGGCAGTAGCGCTAAAGCGAGCGTGGAAGTCATCACTTACTGGCTGTGCCCAACGCACGGCGATATTGTCTGGTAGGTTGGCGTTGGCGCCTAGAGTCCACGCAGCCGGACGACGATCAAACTGTGCATCAAAGTGAACCACTTGGCCTGTACCATGAACACCCGCATCCGTTCGACCTGCACACAACACATCAACAGGATGGTTAGCCACCTTGGCTAATGCCTCTTCCAGCTTCTGCTGCACCCCGATCACTTCACGTTGTTTTTGCCAACCGAAGTAGCCGTGTCCATCGTATTCAATGCCCAAAGCAATGCGCATGTGTTCACCTCTTAAAAAATCTAGGCGCGGAGTATACCAAATCTTAGCTTGACGTGGAGTAAGCCAAACCAACGAAAACGGCGACCTTTAAGGTCGCCGTTAGAATTACTTAGCTGGTTAGCTCTTACAGCTGTTTTAGCAAGCTGTCCGCTTCATTACGCTGCGCCTCATTACCTTCCGTTTTAACCTCTTTCAGCAATGCTTTGGCACTATCGACATCTTCAATCTCAATATAGGCTCGAGCCAAATCGAGTTTGGCGCTATAGCCACCATCATCACTGAGAGGATCAGATGCTGGGGCAATGGTGTCGGCTTCGGTATCGGACATCGACATACCTGGGCTGTTCTCACTTTCAGCCAGCAGCTTATCAATATCGATAAATTCATCATCACCGAAGGCAGAGTTATTATCTGCCTTTGGTGGTTCTGACGCCGCCGAAATCTCTGCAGTTGACTCAGCCAATGCTTGCTCAAAGTCGCTATTGTCGCCGTATATCGCTTCCGATTCTGCGTTGGCCGCGTTCAGCTCTTCATCCTTAAGCAGATCATCCAACGACATCACGTCATTATCTTCATCTACAGATTGTTCTGACTCTGCCAAAGAGGTCGCCGTTGGCATCACTGGGGCGGGCGTAGACTCAGCTACTGCTTGAGTTTGAACTACCGGTGAAACCGGCTCTGGCACCATCTCAGTTAATGGATCTAACGGAGTTGAGATAGGCTTGATCATCTCACCATCCTGGATTGGATTAGGCGAAATAGGACGATGGCGGCGACGCATCACAAACCACAATAGGCCAATGATTAACAATATACTCAATGGCCCAATGGTCACTAACGCTAAGGTATTTTCACCGAGACTTTGCCAGAACGACGGAACAGGCTCCTGTTCAGGCTCATTAACTACAGGGCTGTTGGTTACGGCTTTAGGCAGAGGCTCAAAGCGCTGTGCATCAAGCTCCTCCTCAAGCATCCGATTAACCGATTGTTGATCATCCAATGCGATTTGCAGCACTGACAACTCTTGCGATAGCTGCTGTAACTGGCGTTGCAATATCGCGTTTTGTTCAACCATCAACGCCATCTGTGCGGCATTAGCATCGAGCTCAGCGCGCAGATTTTGTAGCTGCAGCACTGTATCTTTTTGACTGTCTAAATCATTAGCTAGACGCTTGTTCTCTTGCTGAAGTTGCGCCAGTTGCTGCTCAGTGTTACCCGCCGGCTCTGCGGCGGCTTCAATCTGCTTAACTGGAAGCGCTACCGGCTTAGCTGGTTTTACCTCATCGGTTGGCACCCAATTGGAATCGTGGTTCTTCGCTTGTTGTTTCGCCTCGCTGGCGGGATAACCCATCATCACATCACGGGTTGGTATCGTGAGCACATGATTACGTTCAAGCGAGTTAAAGTTTTCGGAAGTAAAGGCGTGAGTGTTCGCGTCAAATAACGCCTGCATCACTTGATACACGGTTACCTGTGTATCCGGACGCACCTTAGTCGCAATGCGCCATAACGTATCGTTTCGTGTAGTTGGGCCATATTGACCTAGGGCTTGTTTTTCTACCTGTACCTTACCGTCCGGCCCAGACAACAACAGTGTCTGCGCTGGCGCAACGGCAGAAAACAGCATGCCAGATAATAACAAGGCGCGAGTCGCGCAACGACAAAGATGACTCATTGGATATCTATTCCACAGTAAAACAGGGGGCAGAGCCCCCCTGTTAATTCCTTTTTAGCTTAGATTCAGCATATTACAGATAGTCGCGGATAAGAAGCTCTGCAATCTGTACTGAGTTTAATGCGGCACCTTTGCGAATGTTGTCGGCCACAACCCATAGGTTCAGATCGTATGGACGAGCTAGATCTTGGCGAACACGGCCAACGTAGACGTCGTCATTGCCCTGAGCATTACCAAATGGGGTTGGGTAATCCTCATCATCGGCCATCAAGGTGATGCCTTCGGCTTGCTCAAGCAGAGATTTCGCTTCATCCGCCGAGGTTGGCTGGCGTGTCTCGATATGAATGGCTTCAGCGTGACCGTAGAAAACCGGTACCCGAACAGCAGTGGCATTAACCTGAATGGATAAATCACCGAAGATCTTTTGAGTTTCCCAGACCATCTTCATCTCTTCGCGAGTAAAGCCGTTGTCCATGAACTGGTCAATCTTTGGTAATACGTTAAAAGCAATCTGATGCTCAAAAACGTTAGCTTCCGCTTGCTGTGCATTCAACAACTGACTGCATTGCTTAGCTAACTCTTCGATGGCACTGCGGCCTGCGCCAGAAACTGACTGGTAGGTCGCCACATTGATGCGGTCGATGCCGTAGTGATCGTGCAACGGCTTAAGCGCGACCACCATTTGAATGGTGGAGCAGTTAGGGTTGGCAATAATATTACGGTTACGGAACTCCGCCAGTGCACCAGGGTTAACCTCTGGCACCACTAATGGGATCTCTGGATCGTTGCGGAAATGACTGGTGTTATCGATAACCACACAACCGGCATCAGCAGCTATGGGAGCCCACTTCTCGGATACACTGCCACCGGCACTGAATAACGCAATCTCAACTTCATTCCAGTCGAAACTTTCTACGTCAATCACATCCAGCGTTTCCCCGTTAAAGCTAACGGTTTTACCAACGCTATTGCTGCTGGCCAGCGGGATAAGTTTGGCAACCGGAAATTCGCGCTGCTCTAAAATCTCTATCATTGTTTGGCCCACTGCTCCAGTGGCGCCTAAAACCGCGATGTTATATGCCATGATTGACGTTCTCTTAAATGGTAAAACCTAACTCACTCAACGTTGTAGCCATGCCAGCTGGGGCACCAATAATACGTTGAGCACTAAACTCTCGTCGCGCCAAATTGGCTTTGCGGCGAGCATCAAAACCGGTTGGTAAAGCGCTTCTAAAGCGCAGATCTTCTTGCGCTATGTCATATACGGTGGCGCAGATCTGCGCCAACCATTGTTGCTCTAGCTGCGCGGGAGCCGTAACCACAGGCAAGGGCTCCACATCAATCAGCTCGGCCAGCGTCGGGGTTGTTTGTTTCCCTTGATACAATGCCTGATGCAGCATCTGGCTACCACGGATCTTGCCTTCAACGGAATAACCGGCAATGTGCGGCGTAGCAATCTCTGCCAGTGCCACCAGCTCCATCATAGGGGTGGGTTCATTCTCCCACACATCAAGCACTAAACGCAGTGTTGGTTGCTGTTGTTTGTAATTAATAAGCGCTCGATTATCAATCACTTCACCACGACTAGCATTGATAAGCCAGCAGTTTGCTTGCAACTGACTGAGTCGTTGATTATCCAGTAAATAAAACGTATCGCTGCTGAGCGGTACATGCAGTGTAATCACATCACATTGCGCTATTATTTGCTCGAGTGAATACCACTGCCCTGCGTCTCCTCGCTGTTGTCGTGGCGGATCACAACACATGATCGTATAACCAAGGGCTCGCAAGCGCCGCGCTACTGCAGTACCGGTATTACCAAGGCCAACGATTCCGATGGTTTTGGTTTGCAGATCCTCATCAGAACGCTGTGCCAGCAACAGCAGTGATGATAGTACGTATTCACCTACCCCTTGCGCATTGCAGCCAGGGGCGTTGCTCCAACGCACCCGACGCTCCTCAATCTGCGGAATATCAAAATGATCGGTACCAATAGTTGCGGTGCCGATAAACTCGAGATTTGGCGCAGCATCGAGTAACGCGGCATCCACCTTAGTTACCGAACGCAACAACATCACTTTGGTGCTGTCATCAACATGATGCGGGTCGATATCGCGGCCAGGAAAGGTTTTGATGTCACCATAATCGGCAAACAATGGCGCCAATGCAGCCATGTTTTCGTCGGCAATAATGGACATTCTGATGTTCTAACGAGGGATTGGGTAAAGCAGTGTAACCGATGCAGGCTCGGGGTGCAGCCCGAGCCTGATGGAGAAGGTGTTAACGTTTATTTGTAGCGCGTTAATACCAAGGCAGCATTGGTGCCACCAAAACCAAAACTGTTGCTCATTACAGTATCAAGCTGCACATCTTTGGCGACGGTAATGATTGGCATCCCTTCCGCTTTTTCATCGAGCTGGTCAACGTTGATGCTTGGTGCAACAAAGCCATGCTTCATCATCAACAAGCTGTAGATCGCTTCATGTACACCGGCAGCACCAAGGGCGTGACCGGTCATCGCTTTGGTGGCGCTGATCATTGGCATGTCATCACCAAAAACCTCGGCAATGGCGCCAAGTTCTTTGGTGTCGCCTACTGGAGTAGACGTACCGTGGGTATTCAAGTACTGCACCGGTGGCGCACCGGCAGCTTTCGCTTCCGCTAACGCAATATTCATGCAGCGCACTGCCCCTTCGCCTGACGGCGCCACCATGTCCATGCCGTCTGAGTTGGCACCATAACCAACAATCTCAGCGTAGATGTGAGCACCACGTGCTAACGCATGCTCCAGCTCTTCAACCACAACCATGCCGCCGCCACCAGAGATGACAAAGCCATCGCGCGCAGTATCGTAAGTACGTGAAGCTTTAGTTGGATCGTCATTGTACTTGGTAGACAACGCGCCCATGCCATCAAACCCCATTGCTAGGGTCCAGTGCAGCTCCTCTGAGCCACCGGCAAAGATAACGTCTTGCTTGCCTAGCTGGATCTGCTCAACCGCATGACCAATACAGTGAGCACTGGTGGCACAAGCAGAGGAGATCGAGTAATTGATGCCTTTTATCTTAAACGGTGTTGCCAAACAGGCAGATGCAGTAGAAGACATAATACGCGGCACCAAGTATGGACCAACACGACGAACGCCTTTAGCACGCAGGGTATCAGCGGCCTGTACTTGGTTCAGTGACGAAGCACCGCCACAGCCAGCAACAATGCCTGTGCGTGGGTTGCTCACCATTTCTGGCGTTAGCTTGGAATCTTCAATCGCTTGTTCCATCGACAAGTAAGCGTACGCCGCAGCATCGCCCATAAAACGCATCACTTTGCGGTCGATGTGTTCAGCTGGATTGATTTTCAGATCACCCCATACTCGACTACGTAACCCAAGCTCTTCAAATTGCTCTGAGTAGCTGATACCACTTCGTCCAGCGCGCAGTGATTCTGTCACTTCATCGGCGTTGTTGCCGATGCTGGAAATCACACCGATACCAGTAATGACCGCTCTTTTCATTGATTCATCCTAAAAATAATATGTTGTGCTAACGCCGCTATCCTAGCGCGAAGCGAATTAGCAACTGGTCGGCTTTCCTGTTACCACGTTACAATGGCACCAGTTTTCACTATCGAAATAGAAGCCGTGAGCCAGATTACCCCTGCTGAGATCGATTGGTCAGATCCCGCCGCACCACTTGCTGCCAACTTTGGCGATTTCTACTTTTCCAAAAAAGACGGCATTGCCGAGACCGACTATGTGTTTCTGCAACACAACCAATTGCCACAAAGATGGATACAGCATCAACGTGACTATTTTTGTGTTGCCGAGACCGGTTTCGGCACTGGTCTAAATCTCATGGTGTTATGGCGACATTTTCGGGTATTTCAACAGCAATACCCGAAAAATCGCTGCCAACGGCTGCATTTTGTCAGTTTCGAGAAACATCCGTTGAGCGAAACTGATCTCAACCGAGCTCATCAACAGTGGCCGGAATTTGCGGAAATGGCCGCGCAGATCCGCGCTAACTACCCACTGCCAATAGACGGCTGCCACCGGATGGTGCTGGACGATGGCAAGGTTATCGTCGATCTATGGTTTGGTGATGTACTGGCGCAATTGCCAAAACTCTCCACCGGCAACAACGGCATTGTTGATGCGTGGTTTTTAGACGGTTTTACCCCAAGTAAGAACCCCGATATGTGGCAACCGCAACTGTACCAACAGATGGCACGCCTCTCACGCCACGACGCAACTGTTGCTACCTTCACCGCCGCCAGTGCGGTTCGCAAAGGCCTTATCGCAGAAGGTTTTGCGATGCAAAAAGACCAAGGTTTTCGTGGAAAACGCGAAATGATCTTTGGCCAACGCAACAGTGAGGGGTCAACAAACGCCGCTCCCTCTCCTTCACAGGTCGCTGTTGTCGGCGCAGGAATTGCCGCTGCCAGCACCGCGCTAAGCTTAGTGCGCCGTGGCATCAAGGTTAATCTTTATTGTAAGGATGAACAGCCGGCCGGGGGCGCATCAGGCAACCGCCAAGGGGCGCTTTACCCGCTACTGAATCTTGCCAACGACGGTATGTCGCAATTCTTCCAGCAAGGATATGTATTTGCCCGCCAAGCGTTAAACCAGCTGAGTCAAAATCACCATATTGACCATCAATGGTGCGGCGTGTTGCAACTGGCACCCAATGCGACAATAACAAAACGAATTGAAGGCTTAAGCCACTATCCATGGCCGACAGAGTTAGCTCACGGTGTTACTGCAGAACAAGCTAGCCACATTGCCGATATAGATATACAGCAGCCCGGTTTATTCTACCCATATGGTGGTTGGCTTAATCCCGCTCAGCTAACAGCAGCAATTATCGCGCAAGCCACTAAATCAGGGTTGTTAGCCTGTCATTTTCAACACCAGCTGAATCGATTAGCGCAACAACGCGATGGCTGGCAACTGCAGTTTGCAAACCATAAACAAACAGTAACAGCGAACAGTGACGCGGTAGTTTTAGCAATGGGACACCATAGTGTTGGCTTCGAGCAAACCAAACCGTTACCGCTTAATCCAGTTAGAGGGCAGATTGCCTACCCGCCGGAAAAACCACTAACGGCACCACTAAAAACCGTGCTGTGTGCTGATGGTTACCTAGTACCCAGCCTTAATGGGCGACTAACCTGTGGTGCCAGTTTTGGCCGTGGCGACGATAGTTGCAAATGGCGATCTGAGGATAAGATCGAGATTGATGCCCGAATGGATAACAGCTTTGGCCGCTACGTTTGGCGTACACAACTGCAGCAGGATGACCACGGCCGTGCTTCCGTTCGCGCTGCAGTGAGAGATCATCTGCCATTAGTTGGGCCAGTTTTAGATTGGGATTTGGTGGACAACAATACACCGATTAACGACCCACCGTTACAGCAAGGGCTGTTTATACTGGCAGGACTTGGCTCTCGTGGCTTATGCAGTGCGGGCTTGAGCGCTGAGCTATTAACAAGCCAAATGTTAGACGAACCTAGACCGTTAGCTGAAGATCTACAGAAGTTATTGGCACCGGGAAGGTTTTGGCTGCGTAAGATCGCCAAAGGTCAACCATTACCAAAGTGATTGAACCAATAATGGTTAAAACAAAGCGATAGCTAAGTGGGATTATCGATGCACCAGACTCAACGCTGGGCATCGAAATATCGTATTAGCACGCTACCGTCATCAGGCCGTGCTAGCTACTTAGATGTAAAAGGCTTCAACGGTGCCTTTACGGGTAAGCAGCATCGGTTGACCACGACGATCTAGTGCTTTAGGAGAGGCAACTTTTACCCAGCCTTCGCTAATGCAGTATTCCTCTACATCATTACGCTCTTTGCCGTTCAAGCGGATACCAATTTCATGCTCAAAACACGCTTCCACATAATGTGGGCTGCGCGGGTTGCTTGAAAGGTGGTCAGGTAATGCTGGTTTTGCAGTGGTATCGGTCATGTTGCTGGCCTTAAGTACGTATAAAGGCGGTCATTGTAGGTAATGGGCGCCCTGCCCTCAAGGGATCTCGTAGAAAATGGAGATCACCGGTTTGGGCTAGAACAACAAATTCGTGAACGGACTTACAGGCCCCATAGCTGACGGTATGACTTTAGAGTATTGCAACAAGTTAAGTAGATTCAACTGACCTTTGGTTGCTGCCAAAACATCACCCTCAGCCCGTGCGGATTGAGGGTGATGCCGACATACAATTGAGGCTGCCTAGATCGTAACTTACTGTGGCTATGCGCTTTGCTGTTGCTTAACCCACAAATCGATTTTATTTTCCAGCAATGCCATTGGCAACGAGCCTGACGAAAGTACCTGATTATGAAAATCACGTAGGTCAAACTTATCACCCAATTGAGCTTCAGCATCCGCGCGCAAGCGCAAAATCGTTAGCTGACCAACCTTATACGACAGTGCTTGCCCCGGGATCGCCATATAACGTTCTACCTCAGCAATTACATCGGTTTCTGCCAAGGGACTGTTATCAAGCATGTATTGGATAGCCTGCTCACGGCTCCAACCTTTAGCGTGTAAGCCGGTATCGACCACCAAGCGCATCGCTCGCAGCATCTCATCGGAGAGTTTGCCAAAATACTGGTAGGGATCGTCAAACAGTCCCATCTCAATGCCAAGATATTCAGAGTACAGTGCCCAGCCCTCTTCGAAGGCAGTATAGCCGCCAAAACGCTGGAAACTCGGTATACCTTCTAGTTCTTGCTTAATCGCAATCTGAAAATGGTGTCCTGGTGACGCTTCATGCAGCGATAGCGTGGTCATCCCCCACTTTGGCTGTGCCTTCAGGTTGTAGGTATTAACGTAAAATACCCCTGGGCGACTGCCATCAGGTGCTGGCGCTTGATAGCTGGCGCCAGCAGCCGACTTCTCCCGAAACGGCTCAACCGCCTTAACCACGTAATCGGCCTTCGGCATCACATCAAAGTACTGCGGCAATACCGTATTAATCTTGGTGCGGATCTCACTGTAACCTTCAACCAGTTGTTCTGGTTTAGCAAAAAAGAATTGCGGATCGGAACCAAGGTACTCAAAGAATGCTGCTAGGTCGCCCTCAAAACCAACCTGAGCACGGACCTTATCCATTTCAGCAAGAATCCTAGCTACCTCTTCTAGCCCCAACTGGTGGATTTCAGCGACCGGTAGCTCGGTAGTAGTGTGCTTATTAGCAAGATGCTGATACCACTTGGCACCATTAGGTAGCTGCCCCCACCCATGGGATTGACGACTCGCCCCTAAATAGACCTCAGTGAAATAGTCTCGCAACTGCGCTATCGCCGGCATTAGCTTATTTGCTAGGGCCGCATGATAGCGATTACGTAACGGCGTCGCCGCCGACTCCGGAATGGCGTCGCTGAGGTTAACCAACGGGCTGTAGAATGGGCTATCTTGCAAATCGACATCGACCAGTGCCGACAGTTGCGGTATTAGTTTTTCAACCAATACCGTTGGCAACACGACCCCCTGTTCAATACCTTGATCCATTCGCGCTTGCGCCGAATCAAGCCACACAACAAAGTCGTCGATACGACTAATAAAATTTTCAAAGTCCTCAACGGTGGCAAACGGCTGCGCGCTCTGCCCACTGCCGAGCTGCACAAAGGTGATTACCTTGCTGTAGAACTGATTCATCGGTAGCAGTTCAGCGGCGAACTGTTCTCCTTCAATGGCTATCTCAAGCTCATATTGCAGAATATCGCGACTCAGTTGTTGCTGCGCTGTCAACGTTGAACGGTCATATTCGGTCACCGCCGTAAGGTACTTAGCATTAATTTGCTTACTTTTTGCTAGGTATTCATCGCTGCTGGTATTGGCGAGATGGTTGTTGTATTCAGCTCGACCGATGTAGGTTCCCATCAATGGATTAAGATCGATACCATCATCAAAGTAGTTTTGCGCTAATTGATCAAAGCGAAGATCAGCCACTTCGACCACAACGTTGCTAACTACAGTATCCGTTGCAGCAGGCTGGCAGCCGCTGATCATTGCCGCTGTCGCCAATGCTACGACTGAGAGTTTAAAACCCATAGTTGTGCTCCTTGCATAATAAAAAGACGGTGTAACAGTTACGTGTTGAGGTTTATATCAAGCCTTCCGGTCTACCGATTGCAGTACTCTTAAGAGGAGCTTCGCCCCCTTTGGAATCCCCCTTTGCCTTAGGTCACAGTCCAAAACGCTTCGCTGGACTGCTCCTATGCGGCAGAAGATCAACGGCGGTAGTGCTTTCCCTTGTATCAAAACTCGCCTAGCCGGTACTTTACCAGCATTGGAAAGAACAACACTTAATTGGTACACAACATAATAAAAAGCCCCGCAGTGCGGGGCTTTTTGGTACTGAGATAACTTATCTCACCGATACTTTTTTCCGCTTAGCGGTGTCTTCAATGTAAGACAACCAGCTCTTGGCATTTTTAGCCGTCTTACTATCTTTGGTCGCCGCCATACATGCTTTATAAGCAGACTTGAACTCATCTAGATAGAAGTGAGCTTGCGCTAAGATCATCTGTGCTTCACCAGTGCTCTTGAGGCCAGTGCCATCAAGTGCTTTGCGAACCGCAGTCTTTGCTTCACCGTAACGCTCACGCTCCATCAACAGACCAGCTTGACGCATATAGTGCTTTGAGTTGCCGGACAGTTCGCCAGCTTCCCCATAGAACTTCACTGCTTTATCAATCTGTTTTGCCTGATGATAAGTGTTAGCCAACATCGAAACGGCGCCAACGTCACGCTCCACCAACCCATCTTTCAAGTATTGTTCTTGTAGCTGAGCTGACTTAAGCGGCACTTCATTCTGAGCGTAAAGCTGAGCTAGCATTTTGTACTCGCTCGCTTTCTCCAGAAAGCCATTACGGAAGGCAACGTCCATGGTGTACAAAGACTTTTTATAATCTTCACCCAACATGTACATCTGCGCTAACTGAACCCAAGCACGGCCTTCTTGCGGGAATAAGCGAACAATCTCTTCAGCAATTTTTGCTGCATTTTTGTATTGCTTAGTCTCGTAGTAGGCACCCATCTTCAAGCTGTAAGGTGCTTTATTAACACGCTTTTGCAAGGCGATAGACTTATCAGCAAAGCTGATAGCTGGCTTGTATTCTTTCTTCTCGTAATGCGCGCTCGCCATCCGCAAGTAAACGTTAACGTCTTCCTTACAGGTGAAGGTCATCCAATCTTGGTAGTACTTCAATGCGTCATCAAACTTACGCTCCGAGATACTCAGATCGGCCAACAACTTAATCGCGTTACCGTGATCGCTACCGCCAAGTTGGTTAATATCTACCGCCACCTTAAGGTGTTTCATTGCGGTATCTACCTTGCCATCTTTACCGGCGTACAAACTACCGATCATGCGCGAAACGTAAGCTTTATCGAAGTCACTGCTGGTTTTAATCTCCAGTAGGACTCCAAGCGCTTCATCAACTTGCTCGTTGCTGTAAAGCTCGTAGGCTTTCTGAACCTTCTTACCTACCCGCTCCGATACCGCACGACTCTTACGTTGGTCGATTGGACATTTTTCGGCGGCCAGTGCTGGCAACGTAATCGAGCCAGCAACGACGGTCAGCAATAAAGCAGGAATAAATTTGGTCTTCTTGAACATATTTTCCTCCTACCTTAACCGTTAGCTTTATCAAGTGAGAAATCCAAACGAACTTGTTGAGCTGGCTGTTTTACCGGCTTACCGTCAACAATCTTCGGCTTGTATTTCCACTTACGTAATGCTCGACGCGCTTCTTGGTCGAACAAACGACGAGGCTCAGCTTGAATAACTTTAACGTCATCAACACCGCCCAACTCATTAATCGTGAAGCTCAACACTACGTAACCTTCTTTACCATCGCGTGCTGCTTTCACAGGGTAACGAGGTTCGATTCGTACGATTGGCGTTGCATCACCATCACGAGCCATTGCGTTGCTTGGATCGCCAAGTCCAGTATCAATACCACCAAGATCTGGGCCAGAGATGTTGACTGAAATCGAGTCACTCACATCGGCCGTATCTGGTTCCATTTCAACAGGCTTTGGCGGCTGTTGCGGCGGCTTTGGCGGCTTCGGCTTTGGACGGTCACGATTTTGCGCTTGCGCGTCTTGCCGCTCCATCACAATCTCAATTGGTGGCGTCTCAAAGTTGTTGGCGTTACGTTTCGCACCGCCACCAACCAAAAACGCCATAAAAGAGAACAAAGCGAAGGTCACCGCAGCACCAACAATTAGGGCTAACAGTGATCTAAACATATTAGTTAGCCTCCGCTGAGACCGAAATTTGGTCAATGCCAGCCGCTTTAACTTGGTCCATCACTTTCACAACGACACCGTGTTTAGCTTCTTTATCCGCTTGAATCATTACTTGCGCTTCTGGCGCTTCAGCCAGCATACGCTCAACGTTCGCACGAACACGCTGTACATCAACTTCACGCTTCTCCATGTAAACGATGCCGTTTTCATTGATCGCGATGAAGATGTTAGCGGACGGCTTCTTAGACGCCTGCTGAGCCTTTGGACGGTTCACTTCAATACCAGACTCTTTAACGAACGAAGTAGTTACGATAAAGAAGATCAGCATGATGAAAACGATGTCCAACATCGGAGTCATGTCGACTTCGGCTTCTTCCATCCCTGTGGAATGCTTCTTACGTGCCATAAAAAACTCTCTTTAATGATGCGGCAAGTTATCTACTAGCTGCTCTGCAGACAACTTTAAACGGGCTTTCAGACGTGTACTGAAGAAGACACCGGATAGAGCTGCTACCATTCCCGACATTGTCGGGATTGTGGCCATAGAGATACCACCAGCCATCAGACGAGGGTTACCAGTTCCCTGAATTGCCATTACATCAAATACTGCAATCATGCCGGTAACAGTACCAAGCAGACCCAACATTGGACAGATAGCAACCAGAGCATTGATTAAACCCATACGTGCATTTAATTGTTCTTGTGCCTGGGAGATCCACGCTTCACGGATGCGATGGGCATACCAAGAAGTGCTGTCCTCGCGAGCGTCCCATTTGGCGATAATCTCTTTACGTACGCTTGGAAAAACAAAGCTAACGAAAAAGTATCGTTCCAACATCAACACCCACATCAGGAACAGCGCTCCTGCAACCAACCAGAGTACATCGCCTCCCGTGGCCATGAAGTCCCTGACAGACTCCCAGAGTTCTACCAGGTAAAGCATAATTACTTGCCTCGCTGTTCAGCGTGAGACGCAACGATGCCGGTGCTCTGTTTATCAAGCACATCTGTAACAGACTTGGCACGACCAGCAACAAATGCATGCATCAAAATCAATGGCAATGCAGCAACCAGACCCAATACGGTAGTTACCAACGCCATTGAAATACCACCAGCCATAATCTTCGGATCACCGGTACCAAACAATGTGATGTCTTGGAAGGTCGCGATCATACCGGTTACGGTACCCAACAGACCCAACATCGGCGCGATAGCAGCCAGAACCTTGATCAGGTTGATGCCAGACTCAATCTTCGGAGTTTCTTGCAGAATCGCTTCGTCCAGTTTCAACTCAAGCGTCTCAACGTCAACGTCGCCAGCTTCTTTATAAACCTTAAGAATACGACCCAAAGAGTTGTTGCCAGGGTTGTCCAGCTTCTTCATTTGAGCACGGATCTTGGCAGATTCAGCGGTTAGCGTTAGCAGTTTCCATACTGAGATCAGCAAACCAAATGCCAACAGACCAGCAATGATCTTACCTACGATGCCACCGGCTTCAAATTGCTCTTCAAGAGTTGCCTTCTGGGTGTAAACCTGTAACAGGCCACCGCGAGATGGATCAATAAACACCTGTGTGGTTTCGCCCGGAGCAGCGCCCTGGAATTTACCAACAGTTGCTACCTTGTAGCCTTCTGGCTGCTTAGGTAATTGCAAGATGGTGCCAGTGTTTGGGTTAAAGTTAAGGAACTCGCCGTTACCCATCAGGGTAAAGCTACCAACACGAGTCACTTCCATCGCTTTAACTTCACCAGAAGAATCAGTCACGTCAGCGGTAAACTTAACTACCTTGCCAGACTGAGTCATTTCGGTTTGCAGCGAGTACCAAAGCTCTTCAAGTTCCTTGATGGTTGGAAGCTCTTTCGCCATACCCAACTTCATCATAACTTCGTCACGACCAGGGTACTGGGAGCTAACCAAAGAGGTTGCTAACTGACCAGACATGTCACCAGAAACCTGACGAACCACACCAAACATTTCGCCCAAGTCACCGGTAGCTGTAGCCAAATCACGGCTTAAGCGGTCGATTTCCTGATCGTTGTCGGTAAAGCTTTTCTGCAGATCCACACCGCGCTGCTTTTCACCAGCCAGTGCCGACTTAGCGCTCTTTAATAGCGCTTGCTTGTCTGCGCGCTCAGAAACAAATTCAGCTTCACGCTTCTTGTTTAATCGTGCGTCAGATTGGCGATCGGCTTTAATTTGGCTAAGCAGTTGATCTAGGGTTTGCGCAGCGCTTTGTGCTGCTGGTTCTGCGGCTAAAGTACTCGCAGAGAAAGTCATAGCGGCTGCAACAACGGCAGTAGTGATGAGCTTTTTCATTATTCTGCACTCTCCGCGGTTTTAACTGGAACTCGGAACAGATCAGGTGCAGCTTGACGACGAGCCATCTTGATTGCACTGGTTACGTTCCGCATTGAATCTTCTGGCATTGCTGTCCAGCTGCGGTCTTCGTTATCCCATACCCAAGCCTGCTTCTGATCAACAGATTGAGCCATGAAAACAACGCGGCCGAGGTGGAAGAAATCAACAACCTTCTCTTTGCCATCCAGAGACAATGTGCCTTCGTAGGCGTTCATCTTGTTGCCGTACTCGTTTTCGATCTGGTACGCGTCCAAGACCAAACGATATTTCTCAGAAGTAGAAACGTCGGAGTCGCCCATTACTTCTTTCAAACGTTCTACGCGGGCAGTACGTTCTTCAATTTGGAAAGGAATATCCAGAGCAACGAATTGGTCTAAAGATTCGATCATGCGGCTCATCAATGGAACAACACCCTGTTTGGTGCGTTCAATACCATCAATCTGTGATTGCAGCGAATCAATACGATCTTGTTGATCAGAAACCAATGTTGATACGTAGTCGTTGTAATGCTTCAACGTTTCGGTTTCATCAACAACCAAACGGTACTCAAACAACATATCTTGAGCTTGGTCGTACAGTTTATTCACTTTTTGTTGAGATTTAGCCGCGTCCACTTGGATCTGCTTATCGGCATCTTGAATATTCGTCAGCTTGTCTGCTGCTACAGACATACCACTTACAGTAAGCGCTAAAGCAGCTATAACTGTAGAGGCTAGTTTGGTTCTTTTCATCACGGACATAGTTCCCAACCAGTCTTGTTTTGAGTCCACAGCCCCGAACACTATTCCACTGTGTTCGTCCAGCGTTGCACCGGGGCCAGTGCCGTTTTTTATTGCTTTTTTATTAGCCGGTTCACGCTTTTGCGAGAGTTTAGGCCTCTGCATCATTCCATAGCGCAACAAGTTGTGTCAACTACGCAACAACAGTAACAGGTGAGTTCACTTGTCTTTAAAATATACCCAATCGCAATACTCAATTCGAACACAAACAATCAAAATGTAAACACTCATGTTTTCAAATGGTCTGTGCAAAGGTAAATATTAAGTAGCGACTCTTCATTAGTGTTAAAAAAAACGATTCACTCAGTAACAGTAAATACAACGACCACAACCGGAAAACAGAGTTTCAAGGGCGCTTTACAGCTCAGTCAATCATTTTTTACGGCAATTAGTTGCAAAAATGTTATCGCTGTAGGCGGGGTTAGATCTCTGCTTAGGTGTTAATGATCAACCAGTTGCCGTAGCAAAAATGAGCTGGATAAGTTGAAGTAATAACCAGCTTTAGCTAGCGTTCGCTCACTTTGTCTCGTTATTCCATCCGTTCGGTTTGTGATTTTTGCCTGAATTGGGCTTCATTAATTACCTAAACCAATACAATTTAGCCTTAGCTAAATAAAACCTAAGATATGGAACCAAAACAAATTGATATAGTGACGGTCAAAAAACAGGCAACCATATGATAGCTAAAGAAGTAATGGCGCTATTTTGCTAGCCAAAATAATAACTCTCGCTAACAGCACTGGCAGTTTGTTTAATTCAAGTGACGGTTATTTATGCAACCAAAGAGGATATTAACTCAAAGGAGGGGGAATTTGAGTTAATCGCTAGTGCAGACGCTTTACCGAAGAATAAAACGGCAACACAACGGCAGAGAGTTACTACCGTTACGTCAGCATCAGTGTCGATGACCATAAAGGCCTTACAACAGAATATTGTCGCGCTAAATTAAGAACCTGAATCCGCGCCAATTTGACTTTTACGAGCGTCCAGCATCTCCTTTGCTTTACGACGTGCCTCTTCCCGTTGTGCTCGCGTGGTACAGCGCTTCTTAGACATAATCGATCCAGTAACTCTGGTGCTTTCACACTTATATCCTAGGGAGTTTTCCGCTATCTCTTGTTCAGACATGGTCTCCAACGCTTGAGTGGTTGGGCTCTTACTGCTGCAAGCAGTTAATGCAAATACCGCCGCCATCAAAATAATCTTTTTCACAAAAATCCCTCTCATTAAAAAAGGCCAGTCGAGTGACTGGCCTTGTTAGTAATATTAGCTTAGAACTTCAAGCTTACACCTGCAAACAAGTAACGACCTAAGGCGTCATAGGTGCCTGGGAAGGTGTTACCGTTACCGATGCCTGAAGGAGCGTTACCAATGATTGGCGGCTCTTCATCCAGTACGTTGTTCACACCAGCACTGAAACTCAGGTTGTCAGTTGCGTACCAAGATGCCTGCAGATCGAAGTAAGTCTGTGAATCGATACTGGTATCACCATCATCTAACTCATCAACTTCGCCAATGAAGCGTAATGCAGCAGAAACGTTTACGTCCCAAGGGGTATTCCATGCCGCACGGAAGTTGGTGCGCCATTCTGGAGTTGGAGCGCCACAGATACTGCGGTCCCAGTAACCCACACACTCGATAACGTCTGAATCAGGAGTACTTTGGATTTCGTAAGAGTCCAACCAAGTACCAACAACGTTCAACTTAATGTCACCCATGTCGCCGATAACAAAGTTGTAGTTCACGTCGAAATCGACACCAGTAGTAGCCAAGCTACCAATGTTGATATCGGTGGACATGATGTTGTCATCACCTACCCACAGGGTACCGGTGCCAGTGCCACGGTTAATCAAGTCACAGAACTGCTGATCATTATCCAGAGCACACTTGTCTAGAATGTAACGCTCAGGTACTGAACTGATAGCCTTGTCTACATCGATATCGAAGTAATCCAAGGTCACAGAGAAACCGTCAATGAACTCAGGGCTGTAAGACACACCAAATGAGTAGGTGTCTGACTCTTCAGGCTCTAAATCTGGGTTACCACCAGTAATGCTGTTGTACTGACCAGCTGGAGAATCGGCGATGCTACCGTATTGATCCGCAGTTACACCGGTACGAGCACACTGCTCAAAGGTGTAAGCTGGATTTGCACCAGAACATGGATCTGAGTCCATGTTGAACAGGCCAAGAGTCTGTGGACGGTACAAATCACGGATGTTACCGGCACGTACTGCACGCTGGTAGCTACCACGTACTAACAAGTCATCAATTGGACGCCAGTCCAAAGCAAACTTGTAGGTGTTGGTATCTTGATCAGTTGAGTAATCAGAGTAGCGGTAAGCGGTTTCGAAGTTCAGGCTCTCTGCGCCGGTTACATCTTGCAGTAACGGTACAGACATCTCACCGAAAATCTCTTTCACGTAGAAGCTACCTTCCACGCCAGCAGTTGGGCCACCTTGACCAGCACCATCACCTGAAGTGAAGCCAGTATCCGGTTCAAGCAACAGATCTTCGTTGCGGTACTCTAAACCAAATGCAACGGCAACACCGTCAGACGCAGTTGGAAGTACAACACCAGCGTTAGTCAAATCACCAGTGATGATACCAGAAACCTGAATAGACTCAGTTTCACCACGTGAGTACAGCGGCTTAACCAAGTAATCGATAGCTTCGTCAGTTACTCCACCTTCAGTGAAGATATTCCAAGGTACACAGTTAGGATCGCTGCCATCTACAACAGATTGACAAACCGCGTTCCCCTCTTCGTCAGCAACAACGTTCAACGCACGACCGATGTTGGTAATAGACAGTTCGTTACGGTAAGTCTCAACATAAGAAACAGTACCGTAGTTGAAGAAGGTGTCGTAAGACCAATCGTCATTGATCATACCGCGAGCACCAAACACACCACGCCAAGAGGTATGACGCAAATCATCTTGACGCGGACCGCCTTCAACGTTACGACGGCCGATGTATACGTTCTGAGTATCATCGCCAGTCAAACCGTTCGCACCACAAATCGCTTCACGCTGTTGATCTGACATCAACGGGTTATCACAATTCAAGGTTTCGGTTACAAAGAACGCACCAGAAGGCGCAATCTGTGCAACTGAACGGTCATCCATAAACATTACTTCAGAGTAAAGCTCTAGGTTCTCGTTGATTTCGTACTTACCAATTGCACCAAGAGTAGTTCGCTCATCTGGACGTTGGAAGTAGTTCAATGGACCGTAGTTGTACACGGTGCCATCACGGTCAACAAATTCATCGCCTTGCACCATCAAGTCGAAACTGTTACCGCCAATCGCGGTACCAAAGTCAGTGAATCGACCTTGTGGAATGGTAGATGAACCACCACACACTTCACCGTCGTCAGTTGGGAACAATGCACAAGCACTGTAATCACGACCAGATTGTGAAACTGCGGTAATATCACGGTAGGTAGCGTACATAGATACATTACCGCGACCATCAGCAGTGTTAGCACCCAACATAAAGCTGAAGTCACGAGTGTGACCGTCAGTTTCGCTGCCATCTGGATTGTCAAAACCGTTTGCATCTAGCTCGCGCTGCACGCCACCGTTGTCATTGTCATGTTGGTACATGCTGAACTGGTAATCGAACTGGAAACCTTCGAAATCATCTTTCAATACGAAGTTAACAACACCAGCTACCGCGTCAGAACCATAGGTTGCCGAAGCACCACCGGTTAATACTTCAATACGCTCAACGAACGCTGCTGGAATTTGGTTAACATCGGCGCCAATACCACCTGCAGATGGTGAACCCGAAGGCATACGACGACCGTTAATCAGAACCAAGGTACGAGTGCTACCCAAGTTACGTAAATCTACGGTTGCTGTACCGGTCGCGCCGTTTGCAATACCAGAACTCTGACCCGCAAAGATCTGCGGCATGTCATTCAAAAAGTCCTCAATACGGGTAATACCTGTTGCTTTAATTTCTTCTGCGGTAATTACTGCAACTGGGCTTGAGCCTTCCATATCAACACGCTTAATGCGTGAGCCGGTTACTTCAATACGTTCTACTTCATCACCATCAACAGCAAATGCTACTGGAGCAGTTGTCATTGCGGCTGACGTTGCGCCTGCAATCAATGCAAAGCGAACCGCTTTTGACACTGTATTTGTGTTAAGCATGTAAATCTCCCTGGACACTTTTATTGTGTTTATTTCCTTGCCTCAGCAACCGCTCAATACCGAGGTTTTGTTGGGTAATCCCAATCTTTCACGTCCAGATGTAATCAGATCAACACCATAACTTCAACCCCCAACCAACAATTCGTTCACATTTGCATTACAACGGTGTTTCCATATATTCGAAAAAACAAATCAGGCTGCAGTTGTTTTACGCAAAAAAAAAGCCTAATCCATGACGATTAGGCTTTAAATGCACAAAAACAGGATATTTATTCAGAAAAAGAAGCGAACCCCAATACCAATGAAATTGTCATCATCCTCTTTAGAGAAACCAAATTCACTCGAGTCCAGTTGCCCTTCTATAAATACCAAGGCGCCATCTTCCCATTGATAGTGAACACCAGCTACGTAAAACTCTCGTTTAAAGTCACCGTAATTTTGCTCATAATCGGCATCGTCAGAACGGAGTGAATTAAGCCCAACCACATAGGTAAGGTTCTGATCTGTCGTCCACGCCAGCATCAACTCTGCCCCCGAACTGTCAAACAGACGGTTATTATTATCCAATTCATGATGATCGCCGATGGCAGATGAAACCGCCGCAAATAACCCTGGTTGATACAGTTGGCCATATTTAATCGTAGCCACATAAACACTGTCTTTATCGACATCGTTGTCGCGGCTATCATCAATATTACCGCTATTTATTGCCGCGCCGACAAACCAGCGTCCATCATCGTAAGCAAGCTTTGCTCCCCAACTATCATCATATTCAATCTCGATATCGTCGTAATCGATAAAGTTATCGCACTGCGGTGGTGGATTATCCAAGTTACATTCATCCGGGGTTTCAAAACCAACTTCATCCTCAGTTCGCGCTTGGTATTGCAGTCCTAAATACCAGTTGCCCCAGTTATTGCGATATTGCAGCGCGGTATCAGCTCGACCGGTACCAGAAACGCCACCATCAGTGTTGAAATTATAAACCCCAAGGGCCATTCCCCCTGTGAGAATAAAATTATCGGTATGTTGGGCAACATCGTAATAAATTGACCACTGCTTTCCAGCCGAGAAACGACCATATTGCTGGTGTTCAAGGGCAATATAACCAAGCCGACTAAATAAAAATTCCGATTCCCGTTGTCCCTGTAACGAGTCGCCATTTAGGGTGAAATTATCACCACCATCAACTAGGTTATACCCCCATTCAAGCTTCGCTTCCGCTTGCCAGTCGGGTGTCATTTGACGTTTAAACTGCAGGTTGATTCGGGATGAACTATCGACGAGTTTATGATCGCCATCGATATTGATGAAGGCTAAACCAGCCCAGCCACCCACATTAAGTTGAGTTGTCTCACCTTGGTGAATGGGCATTGAAAAAGCTGACGCTGAAACACAGAGTAGGATGGGTATGAAAAGCCGCACGATAGCACTCCTTACTGAATGGGCTACGCACAACCTAAAGGATTAACTCAGTTTTGGCCAAAAAAAGGCGTGTACTAATTAAGTGTTGTTGTTTCCAATGCTGTTAAATCACCGGCTAGGCACGTGCCAATACAAAGGGAAGCACTACCGCCGTTGCTCTTCTGCCGCATTAGAGCAGTCCAGCAAAGTGTTCGGGGCTGCGACCTAAGGCAAGGGAGATTCCAAAGGGGGCGAAGCTCCCCCAAAATGCATACAAGAATGTGCCGTCGCCACCGCGACATCCTCTGCCAACAGCACCGTAATCGGTAGAGCCAAAGGCTTGATATAAACCTCAACACTTAACTATGACACAGCCAAAAAAAAACCACTGCCCTAAGGCAGTGGTTTAGATGTCTAGCTTAAACTTCGATTAGAAGTATACGCGAGCACCGATAGTGAAGTTAGAAGAGTCGTTGTCGTCGTACTCGTCTTCCAGGTCGAATTCGTAACCAGTGTAAGCAACAACTTGCTTAGCAATTGGGTACTCAACGAAAGCAGCTACAGTATCAACGCTTACGTTGTCAGAGTTGTTGTCGTCTTCAACGTGCTCGTAAGTAGTACCTACGCGCAGACCAGACTGCATGGTGTAAGCAACAGCAACGTTGTAAGCAACTGCTTCTTCAAAGCCACCTAAGATGTTATCAGCAGTAGAGTAAGAACCCGCTGCGAAGAAACCTTTGTTGAAATCACCGTACTTGATGGACATTGCATCGATGTCAGCGTCAACTTTTTTAGCGCCATCTACAGATTTTTCACCGGTAGACTGTGCGTAACCAACGGTAACACCCATGATTTCGTAAGACAGTGCAAACGCGATACGGTCATCGTAGTCAGTAGAATGTGCTGCAGGCAGCTCACCATCTTTCAGAGTCAAGGTGTCTTCTTCGTTGTCACCCTGCCATTGCAGACCGATGTTGAATTTACCCATGTCACCAAAGTCGTGACCTTTACGGTAAGTCAATGCACGTTCTGCACGAGCAATACCCAGAGCAGCGTGATCGGTGTACAAGTAATCGTTACCGTACTGGATAGATTGGTCAGCTACTAAAGCAACGTCACCAAATACGCCCCACTGTTGACCAACACGCATGGTGCCGTAAGTGTCGTGGCTTACACCGATGTAACCTAGACGGTTGTAAAACAGATCGCCTTCTTGCTCAACGAAGTCTACGCCCCACTCAGCTTTCGCTTCCAGTGCAAAGCCGTTAGCCATTTCACGGTTAACAGCAAAGTTTACACGGCCAGAGTTGTCATCAACTTTGGTGTCGCCGTCTTTTACGTCTTTAACCAAAACGGTGAAGTGGCCACCCATAGATACGGAGGTAGCGCCATCGTTGTACATTTCAACAGCTGAAGCGCTGGTTGCCATCATCAAAGCAGGGATAGCTACTGCAAGCAGAGTCTTTTTCATCGGGAATTTGCCTAACCAAATCGAGCTTAAAATTCTTTTGTGTTCCTATCGATTCCATGGAACTTTTGTCGTCATCCTTTGAACGAGATGGACAGTAGCAAAGGCACCCGTTAGGCAAAAGCGAGCAGAGTCACACTTTATGACAATTGAATGTCATTTTCGAAAATAAACGACAAAGTACAACATTAAAGATCGCACAACTTAACATTGCATTTACAATCGATCGTGTTTTAAAACATCGAGCAACCACAGTTGTTGCGGCAATTAGCAAGCTTGATGCGATTTTAGCCAACAACGATAAACTCCAATAAAAACTCACAACTGAAGCCTTGCAAATGGCATTCATGTAACTTAATTACCAATTCGATTGTTGCGACTACGAAACTGGGGCTACAAAAATGCGACAACTGTCTTATTGAAGGGGGTTCTGCCAAACCGATCAGAAACCAAGCCCAAGTTGATTACTCAAAAGTTGATCAAAATCATCACCACTTAATGCCAGAATCGGCTCAACAATGGGTCGTATCTGTTTGTCGATGTAGTGGAAGTAATCTGGTGTTGCGGTTTCATCATCAATCGCAACCGCGCCGCTGCTGGTTATGAGGTAACGAATGGTACTGCCCTTGCGATAGCGGTTGCGACCCAGTTTACTGTTGGCTTGATTTGCCGCATATACATGAGGTGCATTAGCTTGATACTCCTCTAGATGGCGTCGTAAGCGCTTCTTATATACCAATTGCTGATCTAACTCTCCAGCCTGTACCTGAGCAACCAACGCTTTGATCAATGGCTTTATCGGCTGATGAGTAAACCAAGCTTGATAAAGCTGCTGCTGAAACTCCCGTGCCAAAGGAGTCCAATCACTGCGAACGGTTTCCATCCCTTTAAAGGTCAGTTGCAGCTGCTCGCCATCAGCAACGGCTCCAACATAGCGCTTTTTCGAGCCTTTCTCTGAACCGCGAATGGTTGGCATAAAAAAGTGGCTAAAGTGAGATTCATACTCCAGCTCTAACGCACTGGTTAATCCAAGCTGTTGTAACTCAATGTTCCAGTTGCGATTCACAAGTTCGACTAGGCTAGGGCCAATGACAGCCGCTTGCTCGCTAGATAAGTGGTCACCTACGTGAACAAAGGTCGAGTCGGTATCACCGTAGATCACTCGATAGCCCTCAGCTTCAATCCACTGCCGCGTCTGCTTCATGATCTGATGTCCTCGTAAGGTGATTGAACTGGCTAAATGAGGGTGATGGAAGCGACAGCCTGCCGCACCAAGGACGCCGTAGAAAGAGTTCATAAGGATCTTAATTGCTTGGGACAGCGGTTTATCGTTTGCGAGTTTGGCTTGCTCCCGTTGCTGTGCTAATTCGGTAACGATCGCTGGCAAACAGTGGTAGTGACGATGAAACTTAGCACCACGAAATCCTTCAACTTGTAACTCTGGCGGAGCAACTGCTCCGGTCACCATTCCCATTGGGTCGATTAGGAAGGAGCGGATAATCGATGGGTACAAACTTTTAAAGTCCAACACCAATACATGCTGGAACCGGCCCGGTACCGAATCCATCACATAGCCTCCTGGGCTCGGAGCAATGTCGGTATCAGTTAAGGTTGGGGCAATAAAACCGGCACGGTGTAATTGCGGTAGATAACGAAAGGTAAAGGCTGCAACTGATCCACCGAGACGATCCAATTCGATACCGGTGATTTGACCACGTGCGAGGATGAATTCAAGCAGCTTCGTTTTCTCAAAAATACGCCACACTAACTCGCAGTCTTTGAGGTTGTAGTGGGCCAGCGCAGGTTTGTCGTGGTGAAAATTATGCTCAATCTCCCCCATGCGATTAGCGCTGTCATTGCAGGCTTTGCCTTCACCGAGCAACTCGAAGGCAACATTATCTAAAGCGAAGCTATCAAAATGATAAAACGCCGCTCGTAACCATTCGATCCCATCCAGCACCAAACGGCCGCATATATTGCACTCGCGTCCCGGTCCCGCTTTGCCTTGCCAGCGGGGTTCGCTACCGTCGCGGCCAAGGCTCAAGCGCAGGCCGTGGGCTTTGGCTCGCCGCTCCAACAAGGCGATGTCGAAACTAGCAACCGCCCAGCCGATGATGCCATCGGGATCAAAGCGTTCAAACCAGTCTAATGTTGCCCGTAATAACGCCACTTCATCGGCAACAAAATGGAGGTAGTCTGCACTAGGTTGCAACGGCGGTTCGCCAATCATCAGCACCCGCTTATCTGCATTACTATAGAAAGCAATGCTATATAAAATGCCGTCGCGGCTGCATTCTATATCAAGGGAAACCAGTTTCGGTCTATGGGTTGGATTAGCCGGTTTGGCAGCAACAATGCAATTATCGTTAGCCCTTGCTGCCATACCGCCACGAATATAGCGTTCCATCAAATAGCGATCGCAGCTACGAATATCCGCTTCCAACAACGGCAACTGCTGTTGTTCAGCAAACTGCCGCACTTGTTGCCATAGGCTCTGCTTATATACGTAGAGTGCAACTTGGGGGCGCAGCTCAAAGTCACGAGCGGTTATCGGTTTGAGTTCCCACCCGCTTTGTCCGGCAAGCAATGTGCGCCAACGGGGCTCATCAGCCTTATTAATAAACCCTTGCCACGGTTGCTCTGGCACAATCAGGCACCGCGGTTTGTTGGCACCGCTCAACCAATAAATCAACTCCAGCCCGGTGGCTGTCGCGCGCTGTTCGCGACCGAGCAACCAGCCATCGACAATAACTTCGTTTTTCATCTGCCTATTGTCAGCAACCACTGGTAATATGTACAGCAATTATCTGTCTCTCTCGGAATATCGGATCGCCAATGCTCAGTGACAAAGTCAAAGCCGCTACCCGCGCTGCTTACAACAACATCGCCGAGGCGATCCCAAACTTTGTCCGCCGCAAAGAGCAAAATTACCTAATTGCTGAAATAGCCAAGACCTTTGCCGGCAGTTACGATAAGAATCGCCGGATTGTGGTGTGCCAAGCCGGCACCGGTACTGGCAAATCGCTGGCCTATGCCTTAGGAGCATTACCACTGGCCGTTGCCACCGGTAAAAAGATCTGCATCTCAACCGCAACCGTCGCACTGCAGGAACAGTTGGTAAACAAAGATCTGCCGCTACTGCAACGACACAGCGGCTTAGAGTTCAAGTACGGCTTGGCTAAAGGTCGTAATCGTTATGTCTGTTTATCCAAACTGGAACTGCTGGCCGGTGAGGTTCCTACGGATCAACAAGCACTGTTCGACACCAAACCTGCTGATGGTGATGTAAAGCTATTGCAGCGTTTGCACACTGCCTATCACGAAGGCAAATGGGATGGCGAAGTCGACTCGGTGCCAGAGCCGGTGCCAGATTATCTTTGGAGCCAAATCGGTTCAGACAAACACAGCTGCAATCGCCAACTGCCTGCCCACCGTCAGTGTCCATTCCATAAAAGCCGCGAAGATATGGATAGCTGGGATGTATTGATCATCAACCATAGCTTGCTCATGGCGGATCTCGAACTGGGCGGCGGGGTGATTCTGCCCGACCCCGACAGCATGTATTACGTCTTGGATGAAGCGCATCACCTCCCCCAAGTCGCACGCGACTTTTCCGCCGCCAATGCCCAGTTAAAAGGCTCGATTGAAGCGCTGAATAAATTAGAGAAGCTAGCCCACAAACTGGCCAAAGAGCTGGCATCTGATAAAGCAGCCATCCTCGCCGGCGATCTGAGCGAAGAGATCAGCAATCAAAGCGAAGGCATCAACCATCTGCAATCCTTTTGCGATAATAACCTGCAACTGTTTAACAACGAAGACCGACGCCATCGCTTTATCGGGGGCGAACTGCCCGACGCTATTGTCACGTTAGCCGAGAACTTGATGAAGTCCTCCAATGAGTCGATGAAGAAACTGGGTAAACTGCAACAGATGCTAATGGAAGCCATTAAGGACGGCGATCTTAAAAGCCACAAGGCTGAGCCATTGGTCACTGAAGCTGGCTTTTCGATGCAGCGGTTAGAGGGACAAAATTGCACCTGGATGATGCTTGCCAAGCCAGTACCAGAACGCGGTGCACCGCAAGCTCGCTGGATCGAGAAATTAGAAGGCAAGCGCGACGACTTCCTCTTTTGTGCCTCTCCTATCGAGATCGGCTTTATGCTGGAAGATATGTTGTGGAGCAAAGCCGCTGGGGTTGCATTGATGTCGGCCACGCTGATGGCACTAGGCAGCTTTGAGCACTATCGCCATCAGGTTGGTCTGCGTGGCGACGACGGCACTCGCTTTATTGACCTACCATCCCCATTTGATTACCAACAAAATGCGACCTTGTTTATTCCTAAAATGGAAGTCGAACCGACCAGCGATGCCTTCGGTGATACCCTCAACAAGATGATTCCGGAGCTACTGGAAGAACAGCAAGCCAGCTTGGTGTTGTTTACCTCCTATCGTCAAATGGAAGGCGTGGCGGAATCATTACGACGATTTAAACGCCTACCGGTATTAGTGCAAGGCGAGTCACCACGGCAAGATCTTATTCGCGAACACAAAGCGCGGATCGATGCCGGTAAGCCATCAATCTTATTTGGTACAGGCAGTTTTTCCGAAGGGATGGATTTACCTGGAGATTACCTAACCAACCTAATTATTACCCGTTTACCGTTTGCAGTACCGACATCACCGGTAGACCAAGCCCACGCTGAATACATTAAAGTACGCGGCGGTAACCCATTTTTACAGCTAACGGTACCCGATGCGGCAAAAAAACTGGTGCAAGCGTGCGGGCGCTTACTGCGCAACGAACAGGATTATGGCAGGATCACCATCCTCGACCGACGTTTAGTAAGTAAACGTTATGGCAGCTCTTTAATGGAATCTCTGCCGCCTTATCGTCGCCATATTGAATATTGAGCCTAGCTCAGAAGGAGTATTACATTGGAGTTGGCTCTCTCACTGGAGGTTATCTCAGCATTAGCTGCGGTCGCATTTGTTGCCGGATTTGTTGATGCTATTGCCGGTGGCGGTGGCTTACTGACCATCCCAGCACTACTTACTGCCGGGCTACCTCCGCATCTAGCACTCGGCACCAATAAGTTAGCGGCTAGTTTCGGCTCCGCAACTGCCGGTTGGACCTTCTATAAAAAGCAGCTATTTACGCCCGCCTTTTGGAAACGCTCGGTTATCGGTACCTTTATTGGTGCTGCGGCCGGCACCCTGTTTGTCAGTGTGGTTAGCGTCGATTGGCTCGACAAGCTGTTGCCACTGCTGATTATGGGTATTGCCATTTACACCCTGTTTGGGCCAAACCCAAAAGAGGAACAGAACCAACTGCCAAAACGGGATAACAAGCTATTTAGAACCCAATGGATACAGGGATTAAGTATCGGCTTTTATGATGGTTTTGCTGGCCCAGGAACCGGCGCCTTTTGGACGGTATCAAACATGATGCTGTACCGAATCAATATCATGCTGAGCTCGGGTTTAGCCCGCTCAATGAACTTTGTCAGCAACGCCACTTCATTAGGCTTCTTTATCGCACTTGGCCATGTCAATTTTGGTATTGGTATCGCAATGGGCGTTGCATTGATGGGCGGAGCCTGGCTCGGTGCCCATTCAGCCATTCGCTTTGGCAGCCGCTTTATTCGACCGGTGTTTATCACTGTGGTCATGATTATCGCCGCCAAGCTCGCTTGGAATGCGTGGTTATGAAGCTATCCCAGCTAGATCAGTTACGCGCAAAGCTGGCTGAGCTAGAGCGTCATGTTTATCAACACGACGCGCAGCTGTCAGACAATGATAAAAAGTGGCTTAACAATAAAAATCGCTTTCACGATCAATTGTTTGAACAACAAGGTGCTACACTCGCTGGCTGCCTCGCGGTGATGAAAAAAGATCTGCAACAAATTGAGCAGATGATAACCATCAACGTCAAAGGCGATGCCTTAGATCTGGCGTGCCAACGGTTCGGCAATCGCTTTCAAGCGGTAATGCAAGCCATCGCTAATACCAGTACGGTAAAACGCGGCTTACAACAAACCGCACGACGCCGCAGTCGTTCACGAAACGATAGCCAATACCAATGGATTGCACGCTCTGTAATGAATTCAAGCCACCAGTTGTATGCGGAACTTCGCAAACATCAAAATTGGGATGGCCAATTACAGCAAAGGATCCTTGAATTAGAACAAAATCTTGATGATCATCAGGGTAAAGATAAAATCGCTCATCAGAATCTAATATTAACTACCCATCAACGGTTAGGAAAATGCCGTCAGGCTATTAGTTACATCGAGCAACGTATCGCATGGCTAGAGAAGAAAAGCTATGATTAACCACTTAGGAGCTCCAATGAAAAAGGCACTTGCTACTGCTATTCTGGCGATCAGTCCGATCACCTTTGCAGGCACCTTAACTATCCCGCAAGAATTTGAGTTTATTGCCATCAATGGTAAAACCGTAAGCTCCTCCATGTTTAGCCACAATGACGAAGAGAAGTTGGTTGATGGCGAAAACAAGGTGGCGTTGCAGTACAAAGACCTAATCCGCGAAGAGATTGGTGATGGTCACGTTAAGGTTTCTTCCGCACCATTTGTTATCACATTCGATGCCGATGCCGATTTAGATTACAAACTCAAATCTGCAGCCAAGCTGACTGATCAGGCCGAAGCTGAAGCTTACGCCGTTAAGCCTATGGTTGTGGTAAAAGATGAAAACGGTAAGCAAGTAAGCCTAGAGGTGGTACACACGGCCAGCCACGATCGCGGTATCTTCAACCAGCTGATGGGAGTTTACCCAACTGCCCAGCAAGAATCTGTTGCTGCAACAGGAGGCGCACAGGTTGCGCAGGCAGTAAGCCCGATGGCAGCTGCAACCGCACCAGCGGGCACTGTTGCCGTCGCTGCTGCCGCAGCACCTACCGTTGTGGTCGCGCCAGCGCCAACCGTAGCCAACCAACCACACAGCATGCTGCAATACTGGTGGAGTGAAGCCGATGCCGCTACTCGTGCTGGCTTTACCAGCTGGGCTGTACAACACTTGGTTAGTACCGATGCCCCTAAAGCAAGCAACGGCGACAATCAAGCCGAAAACATGTTGCGTTACTGGTTCCTAAAAGCCGATGAGTCTACTCGTAAAACCTTTATGAGCTGGGCTATCCAGAACCTGTAATCATCAACGTCAGCCGAGCTTTTGCTCGGCTGACTTGTTTTTATCACGATGCTGCCTTCGGTTTACCACCCCATCTATTCGCAGTTGCCATTGCCCGCGACGCACCGCTACCCCATACAGAAATACCAACTGCTGTACCACCATTTACTGCAACAGCAACTCATCGACCAGCACAGCTGTATGGAAGCTAAGCCCCTTTCAGCAGATCTGATTAAGCGTGTCCATCAACATGACTACGTTGATGCAGTACTCAGTGGCCGCTTGGATCGCAAAGCGGAACGGCGTATTGGCTTCCCCTGGAGTAAACAACTCGCTCGGCGTTGCCTAATCTCCTGCGGCGGCACTTGGCAAACAGCACAGTTGGCCCTTCAACACGGGATCGCCCTGCACCTTTGCGGTGGCTATCACCACGCCCACTTCGATTTTGGTTCTGGCTATTGCGTCTTTAACGACTTAGTTATTGCGGCACAATTATCACTGGATGAGCAATTAGCAGAAAAGGTGATGATCATCGACTGCGATGTGCATCAAGGTGACGGTACCGCCACCCTTACTGCCAACAATGCCAATATTATTAGTGTCTCAGTGCATTGCCAACGAAACTTCCCCGCGCGCAAAGCGCAGTCGGATATCGACATCGGTTTGGACAACCATAGCGACGACACCAGCTATCTAAATGTCTTGGCTGAAGTCATTCCTTGGGCGTTAGCACTACATCAGCCAGATTTGGTGATTTATGATGCCGGAGTCGACATTCACCAGCATGACCGATTGGGTTACCTTGATATTACCGACGAAGGTTTGTATCGCCGCGATAAAATGATTATCGACCTGTGCCGCCTCCAAAAACTGCCACTGGCAGCAGTCATTGGAGGCGGGTATGCTGTTGATCAGAGAGAGCTAATTCCTAGGCATAGCCAACTCTTTCAAGCTGCATATCGAAGTTGGCAATAACCACAGGTAGGGACGCTATGGATTGGGATATCCGCAACTATTATGAATACTTGGTCAAAGAGGCGATCAATGAGCGCCGTCTTTATAAAGCAATGACCGAAGATGAGCTAATGGATTTGTTGTGCTTAACTTTGAATCAACTTCCAGCCAAATATATCCGTTATCACATCGATATGGTCAACAGTCTCACGGTGGAGCAGCGCAACAAGTTGGATATTGAAGTCACACATGCGCTCGATAGCGCATTTAAGTACTTAGCCAGTAACCCAAGACAAGAATAATTGCATTTGTGGCAGCAGCCATTACCCTATGGCACCTAATTCCTCAATCAAGCTATAAATGAAGATCCTGCTGTCTGCCGCATTACTGCTCATTGCCTGCGTTACCAATGCAGCGCCTGTTGAATACACCGCCAGTTACCGAGCCTCGAGTGCGGGACTGCCCTGCGGCAAGGGAACCCTTAGTTTAGTGGCATTAGAGAACGGTAAATACCAGTATCGAGCCGAAGGCAAAGCCTGCGTGCTGAGCCAATCGCTGGATCATCGCAGCCAATTTTCATTGATGCCGCTGCGGGGCGATAACTACACCAGCAAATTCAAAGGTTGGTTTAGCAAGCGCTTACTGGAAGGTGAGAACATTGATGGCAGCTACAACGTAACACTTAATGGCGAACCACTAACTACCGAAGTATTTGCTGCGGCAGAGCTTGAGCCAACCATTATGATGTACCAGTTAGGGCACAGCAGCGAATCGCAGCAACTGAGTTATACCTGGGGCGAAGAAACCCGCGATTACTGGTTTGAATACCTTGGTACCGAAACCATCGACACCGAGTTGGGCGAATTGCTAACCCATAAATACCGCCAGAAACATCCCAACGAAAGCCGGGTTGCCACCTTATGGTTTAGCCCCCAGCACGACGGCTTAATGGTAAAGGCCAAAGTCAGCCGTTTAGGGATCTCTTGGCTGCACTTTAAGATCACTGAGTACCAAATCCACTGATGCGGCAATTGCCACTACACCGGCTTAACGATCACGGTTGGTTCCGCCCCAGCCCGTGGTTATATCTGTGCATGATTCTACTGGCCCGCACCTGGATTTTGTTCATCGGGGCTGTCGCCAGTCGTGAAGCCGGTGCGGATCTGCTCGCGCTATTCTACCCAAATAAATTCAGTTTCTATCTCGGCTTAGCATTGGGCTCTCCGGCGTTACTGTTGCTATGGTTACAAGGGCTGCGGCATCGTTTTCACTGGATCGGTAAAGTATGGCGTTATGGCTATGGGCTATTAACCTCCATTGTGATTATTGATATCTGCGTGCAGGGGTATCACATCATAAAACTGCACGGCGCCTTTTCACTTGGCCCGGCAATAATCTTGCTGCTGTCGATATGGGCGCTTTGGTACCTACTAAAAAGTAACAGCAGCCGCTTGGTTTTTTCCCATCAAGGCCATGTAGATAGCGACTGAAGCACGCTAGCTCAATGTATCGATCCGTTACCGGCCTGTGCCGTCGGTTGTTTTGGCCATAACGGTTCCATCCTACCACCACTGGTCTATCCTGTTTAGCGTTGCTTATTACTCGGTTGATGCGATCATCTAGCATCAAATAATTCTAAACAGCCAGAAGTCACGCTGATGAAAAAACTACTTTCCGCTCTATCGCTTTCTATTGCCCTTTGCGGCACCGCCAACGCCGAAACTATTGCCGATGTTGAGTTGCAAGCTAATATCGATGTGCAGGGCCAAGCACTGACATATTATGGTGCAGGGATCCGCAAAAAATTGTTTATGAAACTGTACGTTGGTTCGCTGTATTCACAACAAAATGGGCTATCTGCCGAAGCCATTATTGCTGGTGAAAGCATCAGCGCGGTGCGATTAAATATCTTATCCAGCATGATCACCTCAGATCGTATGGTTGATACCATCGAAGAGGGCTTTGAAAAAGCCAGCAACGGCAACGTAGCGCAGCTGCGTGACCGCATCGATAACTTTGTAGGAGTTTTCAATCAGCCGATTGAAGTAGGCGACCAATTTACCTTGGTTTCACTTCCTGGAACCGGCATTGAAGCATTTAAAAACGGACAACTGCTGACTATGGTTGAAGGCGATGATTTCCGCCAAACCTTGTTAGCCATCTGGCTCGGTGAAGAGCCCGCCGATGACGATCTGAAAGAAGATATGTTAGGCCTTTAACCTAAACGGAGCCACTGGCTCCGTTTTCATATCTATCTACCGTTGCCCTCAATGCATCCCTCCCCTATGGTACCGGTACCTTATTAGTATCGTTCACAGGACGTTACCGATGCCAATTCGATTCAATCAACAACCGCTACAGCCTGAGAAAGTTATCTGTGTCGGCCGCAACTATCTCGACCACATCAGCGAACTCGGCAACGAGGTACCGCAGCAGATGGTGCTATTTATCAAGCCCGGCAGCGCTATCGCCGACAGTTTGTGCAGTCACCACCAAGAGCCGCTGCATTACGAAGCAGAATTAAGTTTCCTCATACAACAAGGAAAACCAGTCGCAGTTGCCGTTGGGCTTGATCTCACCAAACGAGGATTACAACAAACACTAAAGCAGCAACAGTTGCCATGGGAGCGTGCCAAGGCGTTTCCCGGTTCGGCATTGTTCTCCGAGTTTGTCACCCTCCCCACCGAGTTAAAGCAACTACGATTCGAGTTGTCGATTGATGACCATCTCGTTCAAAGCGGCAACCCCGAACTGATGATCCACAGTGTCGATAATATCCTCGAGGAGATACACTGGGCGTTACCGTTAGCCGACAATGACATTATTATGACCGGCACGCCCAAAGGGGTTGGCGTGATACCAGCGAACGCTCAGTTCACTGTAAAGTTATGGCAACAGCAACAATTGCTGACCTCGAAGACATGGGTAGCGACCTGATTGAATCACTTGAGCCCAAGACGTTTTGCGAGTCGATGCAGATTACCGCTATCAAGCTGTAATTGGCGCGCAACTGCGGCCCAATTATGGTTATTGTGTTGCAGCGCTTGCTCAATCAACTGTCGCTGATAACGCTCGGTGGCGTCTTTTAGGCCCTCATTGGTGCTTACAGGCACGGCTATCACACGATTGTCGACACCGCTATCGACTTCATGAACCGTTAGCGCCAAGTGATGTGATTCAATTAGCACATCGAGTTTATTGGACTCAGCCCGAGCCAATACCGCCGCTCGATTAATGCAGTGCTCCAGTTCGCGTACGTTGCCTGGCCATTGGTATTGCTGAAGTTGCGTTAGTGCTCCAGCACTTAGTCGCAGCTGTTCCAACCCCAACTTCGCACTGCATCGTTCTAGAAAATAACCGGCTAACAACACCACATCGTCATGCCGCTCTCGCAGTGGCGGCACCAGCACCGGAAATACGCTCAGGCGATGATAAAGATCGGCACGAAAACGCCCAGCGGCCACTTCCTGTTTTAGATCTCGATTAGTGGCAGCAACGATGCGTACATCTACGTTCACCGCCTTGTCTTCCCCTACCCGTTGGACATCACCGTACTGGAGAACTCGCAGCAATTTAGCCTGCAACTCCAATGATAACTCGCCAATCTCATCGAGGAATAGGGTGCCCTCATCGGCCAACTCAAACTTCCCTTGGCGATGGCTAATGGCACCGGTAAAGGCACCTTTGACGTGTCCGAACAGCTCGCTTTCAGCAACAGAATCTGGCAGCGCAGCACAATTAAGGTAAACCAAAGGTTGCCCTGCCCGATTTGACAGTTGATGTACCTGCTGCGCGACCAACTCCTTGCCAACCCCGGTTTCCCCGAGTACCAGTACGCTTAACTCGCTAGTCGCAACCACAGTCAAATCACGCTTAAGGGCAACCATCGCTTCGCAGCGCCCAATCATCTCGTTGCTTTCATTAGCAGACTTAGTCGGACTATTACTTACCGCGATCCGCCCCGCTCGTTCCAGCGCTTGTAACTGCAACGCGTTATTGAGACTGGCCGCTGCCAGCGCAGTAACAATGCGCAGCTCATCGTCACTAAATTGATTAAATTGCAGCGCATCAAAACCATCAATGGTTACTGCACCGATAAGCCGTTGCTCCACCAACAATGGCAAACCGATACAAGCGTGCACCTTCAGTTCACCATGCAGTGAGGGAATTAAGCCGTCATAGGGATCTGGCAAGCTACTATCCGCAGGGAAACGCACAACATCACCGGCGCGTGCAATGGCCTCGAGTCGAGGGTGATCCGCCAGCGCAAACCGCCGTCCCAACACCTCTCCAGCCAAACCATTAATGGCTAGCGGCACAAAACGTTGATCTTGGTAGAGCAATAGCGCCGAGGCGTCGCATTTCAACAAGGTTCTGACAGTAGTAAGTAAGCGGTCGAAGCGATCTTGATTAGAGAGCCCAGAAGTCAGATCTAAGGCCAGATTGGTGATATCACTAATGGCTAACATCGTTAGTTACTCGAGAGAGGAGAACAATTGTCATTATGACAAATCAATGTCATTTAGACAAACATATGCAAATGTCATAATGACACTACAAAAACATCAAACCAATATAAATCAATAACTTAAAAGTTGGCATGAAACCTGTAATAACAAAGACAGAATTTTGAAAATATTATTGTTTGAGGTACTGCATGTCTATCCACGTTAAGAACAACATCCACTGGGTCGGTCAACGCGATTGGGAAGTACAAGACTTTCACGGCACAGAATACAAAATGACCAAAGGCACCAGCTACAACAGCTACCTCATTCGCGAACAGAAAAACGTGTTAATCGATACCGTCGATCACCGTTTCAGCCATGAGTTTGTCCGCAACCTCGAGAACGAGATAGATTTAAACTTAATCGACTTTATCGTGATTAACCACGCCGAAGAGGATCATGCTGGTGCCTTAGCTGCTCTGCTTGAAAAAATCCCTGGAACACCAATCTACTGCAGCGAAAATGCCATCGACTCCATCACCGGCCATCACCATCGCCCTGACTGGAACTTCCATCCAGTAAAAACCGGCGACAGCGTCGATATTGGTAACGGCAAACAACTGGTATTTATTGAAGCACCAATGTTGCACTGGCCAGACAGCATGATGACCTACCTCACCGAAGATGCGGTGTTGTTCTCCAACGATGCCTTCGGCCAACACTACTGCGACGAGCGTTTGTTCAACGATGAAGTGGACCAAAACGAATTGTACGAACAGTGCTTACGCTACTACGCCAATATCCTTACGCCATTTAGCTCCTTGGTAATTGCCAAGATCAAAGAGGTACTGAGTTTTAACCTGCCAGTCGATATGATCGCGACCTCCCACGGTATTGTGTGGCGCGACAACCCGACTCAGATTATCCACAAGTACTTAGAATGGGCAGAGGCGTACCAAGAAGATCGCATCACCATCTTTTACGACTCTATGTCAGGCAATACACGGATGATGGCCGACGCCATTGCCCAGGGGATCTACGATGTAGATCCCAGCGTTGCGGTTAAGGTGTTTAACGTTTCTCGTCACGATAAAAACGAAATCCTCAGCAACCTATTCCGCTCGAAGGGGGTGTTGGTCGGCTCCTCAACCATGAACAACGTGATGATGCCAAAGATCGCTGCAATGTTAGAGGAGATCACCGGGCTACGCTTTAGCAACAAGCAAGCGGGTGCCTTTGGCAGCTATGGTTGGAATGGTGGTGCAGTAGACCGCATCCACAGTCGCTTGGTCGACGCTGGTTTTAACACCACCGACAACCTTAAAGCCAAGTGGAAGCCCGACGGCAGTGCGTTACAACAATGCCGCCAGCATGGCCAGCAGGTCGCACGCCAGTGGGCCCTAAAAGGGTTGCCCGCGGTTGCACCGGTACAAGCGGTTGCCAGCCCTGTTGCGCCAGCATCAGTTCAAACTGCTAAGTCATGCGCTAGCACCAACAGCACTGATGGTGGCCAATCGATGCTGTGTACAGTATGCCAGTGGGTTTACGATCCAGCCGTGGGCGAGCCAAACCAAGAGGTTGCCGCTGGGACAAGCTGGCAACAAGTGCCAGATTATTTCCTTTGCCCTGACTGTGGTCTAGGCAAGTCGGTATTCGAACCTATCGATGCTAATGCAGCGAAGCAGGCCAGCTAATGAACACCTCGAGCCCACAAATCAGTGACGATACCCCAATTGTCATCATCGGCAGTGGTTTCGGTGCATACCAGCTAGTGAAGTCGATTCGTCGACTTCACCCCGAACAACCGATTACCGTTATCTGCGCCGACGATGGCAGTGAATACAGCAAACCGGATCTAAGCCATGTGTTTAGTAGAAACCAACAAGCTCGAGATCTGGTTAAACTCAGTGGCGTGCAGTTTGCGCATCAACAGCGGATCACCCTGTTAGCCAATAGCACCGTAACCAGCATTGATACCAACACCAAAACGGTGCAGTGCGGCATCGCCAATGTTCATTATCACAAGTTGGTACTCGCTACCGGTGCCAATGCTATTGTGCCGAGCTTAGAGACAGAATCGCAGCCGAAGCTGTTAACTCTCAATAGCCTTGGAGAATATCAGCGAGCTCAACGGCAGCTGCAACAAGCGCAACGAGTTGCAGTACTGGGCGCCGGGTTAATCGGTACCGAGATTGCGATGGATCTGGCGCAGTCCGGCAAAGAGGTGGTGCTCATTGACCGCGCTAATCGCGTACTGCCTAACCTGCTACCGGAGTTTGTCGCTAGTCAATTACAACTGCGAATGACGCAACAGAATCAGCATCGCGGCGCAATTCAGTTTGAACTTAACACCGAATTAACCCGAGTTATAAGCACTGAACACGGCACTTCAGCCACACTCGCGAATGGCCACCAACACCAAGTAGATGCGGTTATCAGCGCCATCGGCTTGCATCCCAACACCTCATTAGCAAAGGTTGCAGGCATCGAGGTTAACCGCGGCATCGTCGTTAATGACCTAATGCAAACCAGCAACAACGACGTATATGCCATTGGTGATTGTGCCGAGCTTAATGGGCAACTGCGCCCCTATCTGCAGCCGGTTGTGATTAGTGCCAATGCACTGGCTAATACCCTTTGTGGTCAACCAACGGTGGTTAGCCTTCCGCCAATGTTGGTGAAGGTAAAAACCCCATGGTTACCCATCGCCTTAGCTGGCCAAACTGCTGTTGCAGAAGCCAACTGGCAGATTGAATTAGACCAAGCCGGCATGGTCGCCAAGGCTCACGGTAGCGACGGTGAATTAATTGGTGTGGTAGTGACGGAGCAGAAGGTAAATGCTGCCCTGCCACTGCTACGACATCTACCAGCAGCATAGGTTACTAACAGCCTATTTCTAACCTCAAGCGGAGCACTATTATGAGCCATCAGCAGATTAACCAAGACTGGACCATTCGTCGTTCTACCCCATTTTTCACTAAAGAGACGGTGCCAGCGGCACTGCTCAGCCACCACAACACCGCCGCGGGCGTATTTGGTCAGTTGGTGGTGATGCGAGGCACCGTGACCTACTTTGGCTTCGCCGACGAAAACGCAACTGAGGCGGAAGTAAAGGTGGTGATCCCTGCCGGCCGGTTTGCTACCAGTCCTCCGCAATATTGGCATCGAATTGAACTGAGCGATGACGCCCAGTTCAACATCAACTTTTGGTCTGATCCACGCCAAGATCAGGCCGACACGTTGTTCAACAGCAAGCGATAAAACAGTTTGTCTATTGGGGACACCTTTTTCGAGTTAGCAGCGGTAGGTGTCCGCCAATTAGTCCATTTAACCCGTTGCGCTTAAGGAGCTAACCATGACGGTTTCATCCAATTCAGATGTACAGGTTGCCATCATTGGTCAGGGCGTTATGGGGCACAACCTTGCCCTCAATTTTTCCAGCCATGGCTACTCAGTAGCGGTATTCGATCTCGATGACTCACTTGCTAAAGCAACCGAAACTGCGGCGCTTTCACAACAATTACCAGGCACCGTTAACGTAGCCAGCGATCTAGCGCAACTGCTTAGCATCAGCCAACAACCACGACGAATCGTGTTGTCGGTTCCTGCTGGCAAAGCAGTCGATAGCATTTGTGATTCATTACTGGACTCGGGCTTACAACCACAAGATATCGTTATCGACACCGGTAACTGCCATTGGAACGATACCCTCGCTCGTCAGCAGCGCTATCACAGCAAGTTCCATTTCATTGCTTCAGCTATCTCTGGCGGTGAAGTCGGTGCCCGTCACGGGCCATCATTGATGGTTAGTGGTGACAGCAATGCATGGGACCAAATTGCCACCATGTGGCAGACCATCGCAGCGCAAGTTGATGCCGATAGCGGCCAGCCATTACCGCCCCACTCCAAACGGAGCAATCGCCACGCCTGCGCCGATTACGTAGGCCCGTACGGCAGCGGCCACTTCGTTAAAACCATTCATAATGGCATTGAATATGCGCAGATGCAGATGTGGGCAGAGGCATACCAACTGCTGCGTCAGCATGGGCAAATGGATAATTTTGCCATCGCCGCCGTATTTCGCGACTGGCAACAAGGGCAACTGCATAGCTACTTACTGGAGTGCACCATCGCAGTACTGGAGGCAATGGATGGCCACAGTCAGCAGCCGTTGCTGCCATTGATTGTGGATGCTGCGGGACAAAAGGGCACCGGCACCTGGACCACTATTGCCAGTCTGGAACTCGGCGTTGCTGCGCCATCGTTAGCCAGCGCCGTCTATGCTCGTGCAATAAGCAGTCAACGCGCTCTGCGGCAAGCATTGCATGGGAATTTAGCCAGTCCAGCACAACCTGCTGTTGAGTTAGCTCAGCTAGAGAGGTTCCAGAGCGCCTTAGAACAAACCCTTATCGGTACAACCTTAGCCAATTATGCGCAAGGGTTTGAGTTAATGGCGGCACAGGCGCAACAACAGCAATGGCCGTTGGACTTGGTTACTATCGCTAAGTTATGGCGAGCGGGCTGTATTATCCGGACCCCGTTGCTGCAACAGTTTGTGAACGCATTCAGCGCCAACCCTAAGGCTCATCTATTTAGCGATCACACCATCCAGCAGCAACTCGAGGCGACATTGCCACTTTGGCGTAGGTGTTTAATTGATGGCATTGCCAGCGGTGTGGCTCTGCCAGTACTGAGCAGCGGCCTTGCTTATGTTGATGGCCTGCGCTGTGCTGATAGCCCAGCGAATTTGTTGCAAGGAATGCGTGACTACTTCGGTGCCCATCGCTTTGAGCGCCACGATGCTTCCCAAGGAACCTTATTCCATCACCCATGGCATGACAGCTAAGCACCAATCAAGATAGTGAGCCGATAGCTACTTCTGTGCTGTTTTAACTAAAAAGGGGGAGAAAATATCACCACTGGCGAGGCCAATCGGTCATTGCTGAGGTTATTTAGCGATGCTGAAGACGATACCATCAAAGGTTACACCCTGGTCGCCGCTGAATATTCCATCACTGTTATCGCAGATGATGGTATAAATCAAACCAGTGCCAAGATGATGCTCACGGTTAATGAAACGGTTGCCGCTGTCCTTCAGGAAGAGGTTGATAGCGGCAGTGGTGGTATCGGCTTTGCTTTGTCGCTACGGGCGTGGTTACTCTGGCGCCGCCGCTCATAAATTGCATCATAAGATCCCCCAGTAGGGTGCCTGAAAAACAATACCAACAAGGAGTTAGTAGTGTTTAAACTCTCGGTTATCGCGATCATATTAATTGCATCAACTGGTGCTAATGCAGCAGTTCACCAAGGAGCATACCAGGCTCCAGCAAACCATGGCTTATCTTCTGCCTCGCTCAAAGCACAACAACGCGACATCAGTGATCTGTACTTTGTCCATTTTAATAACGCACCATTAGCGCAAATGGCCAAGTCGTTGCGGCAGGTAGGCATCCAATCTATGTATGCCCACGACGGTCGCCTTAATATCCAAGCGACTTCAAGCCAAAGCTACCTAAGCCAGCTACAACAACAACGGCAAAATGCACGGAAACAATTGAGTAAAAACCTTGGCCGTTCACTCCTGTTTGAGCGCCAATATGACACCGTATTAAACGCCGTTACAGTTCGCTTAAGCCAAGCAGAAGCGGATAAGCTCGCCGCTAACCCATTGGTGAGCTTGGTCGATAAGGTCACCATACACCAACTTCATACTGATTCAGGCCCGGACTTTATCGGTGCCGATCAGATCTGGGACGGTCTCGACAGTGAACTGCCAACCAAAGGCGAAGGGGTTATTGTCGGTATTATTGATACCGGTATCGACGCTGATCACCCCTCGTTTACTGCAAAAGCCAGCGATGGTTACAGCCACATCAACCCGCTTGGTGAAGGCAATTACCTCGGCGACTGTGGTCCCCAGCCATGGCTATGTAACGCTAAGTTGATTGGTGTGGTTAGTTATCCTGAGCTGCGTGACTACTACCCAAGCGAAACTGTCCCCGGCTTCGACCGCGCTGAGATTATCGAAACCGGCTGGGACATGCAGGGCCATGGCACCCATGTGGCCTCAACCGTCGCAGGCAACCCGCTGAGCAACCTACCGATGTTCAACATCAATGGCGACTTAGCTCAATTTTCCATGGCCCAAATGAGTGGTGTTGCTCCCCGTGCCAACATCGTCTCCTACCAAGTTTGCTTACCAGCGATAGATGGCCAAGATAGCGGTTGTTTCCCCGACTTGACTATCGAAGCGTTGGAACATGCCATTGCCAATGGCGTTAACGTGATTAACTATTCGGTCGGTGGCGACGCCACTAACCCGTGGTTATCCAGCGACTCCATGGCGTTTCTCAATGCGCGTATTGCCGGTATTCATGTTGCCACTTCCGCCGGTAATGCGGGGCCGGAAGCGACTACCATTGGCGCTCCTGCTAACTCACCGTGGATCACCACCGTTGCCGCTTACACCCACGACCGCTCATACAGCGACAAGCAACTTAACGACTTTAGTGGTGGCGACAGCACCCCAACCGCAATGACCGGTAAAGGGGCGACTCTGGCTTACACTGGTAGCGTTGTTGATGCGGCTGACTATGGCGATGGCGATTGCCTCAATCCATTCAGTGCCGGCACCTTTAGTGGTGAAATCGTGGTTTGTCGCCGCGGTGATATCGGCCGGCTCGAGAAAGGCGCCAACGTACTTGCTGGCGGTGCCGGCGGTTTGGTGTTGGTGAATGTCAGCGAAGACGCCAACAACTTAGTGGCCGATCTGTACAGCCTCCCAGCCATTCAGCTGAACATCAGCGATGGACAGAAACTGCTCGATTGGCTCCGCTCTGGCAGTGGTCACCAAGCCACCATTAGCGCCGCTGCATCGATTAAGGACCCAGCTCTGGGCGACGTTGCCGGTGATTTTAGCTCTCGTGGCCCAAACGCCCCCTACGCCGAACTGCTGGCACCGGATGTCGCAGCACCGGGAGTGGATATCTTTGCCGGTCACACCACTGAGTTCCCCTACTCCACTGCCGCCGCGCCTGAATATGCCTTTATGAGCGGTACCTCGATGTCGAGCCCGCACGTTGCCGGTGCGCTGGCACTGCTGCACGCGATGCGCCCCGACTGGAGCCCTGCGCAAGCGCAATCCGCGCTGATGACAACAGCAACCACCAACACCTTCACCGACGACGATTACGATGGCGTGCTTATCCCATCTACCCCGTACGATGCGGGGATGGGTCGTATTCAGATAGCGCAAGCGGTTAAAGCAGGCTTGTTGCTCGACATCGCGGAGCAGGATTACCTTGATGCCAACCCCGATGAAGGCGGTGATCCAACTGCCCTTAATCTACCATCGATGGTTGCTATGGCTTGTGTAAACAGTTGCAGCTGGACTCGAACCGTAACTGCAGCCGCTGCGGCCAGCTGGACCACCCAGATGGGCTACGATATGTCAGGCTTTGATATGACGGTAGTCCCGTCTAGCTTTTCCCTAGCCGCTGGGCAGAGCCAGCAACTGACCATTACCGCAACCGCAAACGACGAGCTAACTTCGTCGCTCACCCATGGTCGTATTCAACTAATGGCTGATGGCCTTCCAACCCAGCATCTTACTGCGGTCGTTGAGTTCTCTGCCGGCAGCGTACCAGTTTCAGATCCAGACTCTCGTGGGCCGGTAATATTGGCTGAGTCTGATCAAGGCAGTTATACCCTTGATGGCTTCCAAACCAATGGGTCTGACAACCTACAATTTGAACTATTTGGCCTCAACAAAATTCACCAAGTGAGCGCCGTAACCACTGGCGATGTCGACGTCAGTAATCCAGTGGATGACAGCGCTAACGTGCATGTTGAGCCCATCACCGTGTATGCCAATACCCGTGCGTTAACCGCTTGGATCGTCAATGCCCAAGCGCCGGATCTTGATCTCTACATCGCCCGTGATGCCGATCTTAATGGCCAGATCTCTTTTATTGAACTGAGCAACTCAATCTGCGTCAGTGGTCGCGTCGATAGCCAAGAGTCTTGTGTCGTTGAAGATCCTGCTCCGGGTAATTACCTCGTGGTGGTGCATAACTTCGCTGGTACCGCAGTAGACGCTTTGGACAGTCACACTATCGCTTTTGGGGTACTCACCGATCATCAAGCAAACTTTGAAGTGGTGGCGCCCAGCAGTGTCGGCATGGGTGAAGCGTTCAGCGTCGACATCAATTGGGATCAACCAATGGCAGCCGGTGATATCTATTACGGCGCCTTCTCCATGGGTACCGCCCCAGAAACACCAGACAATGTCGGTACGGTTCAATTTGAGTTGCATCGCGCCAATGCCCTCATTGAACTGGCGGTGAGCGTTGCTGAGGCAGTCGCTGGCGACATCATCAGTTACAGCTTAACGGTAGCTGCCAACACCAGTAGCAGTGCGCGTCAGTTGGTCATCACTACCGAGCTACCTGAAGGCGTAGAAGTTTCCAATGCTGCGGACGCTCAGGTCAATGGCAATATGGTTAGCTGGATCATCACTCAAGCGGCTCATGCCAGCGCAAGTGAGCTGAGCTTGCACCTCGACAGCAGCGGCATCAGTAACGATACCGAACTATCCCTTGGGTTTGATTACAGCGTTGACGGAGGCGCTGGCCAGCGCATGGAAACTGAGCCAGTACAGGTATTGGTGCCAGCAACGGCAATGATCAATGGTCTTAATGAGGTCGCAATAACGGTTGGGAGCCCGGCGACGATAAGCTTGAGCGGTGCCGCCAGTATTGGCGACAGTCTGACTTATCAATGGACGCAGTTGAGTGGCCCAACGCTTGCTTTTACCGGAGTTGATATGGCAACCGTTAACGTCACCGTTCCTGCTCAGTCTAGCGATACTACCGCTCACATCGAACTGGTGGTCACCGGCAGCAACGGCCTGGCAAGTGAGCCCGCGGTTGCCACCTTGAACCTACAAGCGGCACCCGAAGACAGTAGCGGAGGCAGTAGCAGCGGTAGCCTTAGTCGCTGGATATTGTTGTTATTGGCTGCTGCAACACTCTTCCGTCGCCGATAAACCCTGCGCCGCAACGTCTGAAGCAGCTAGGTCAAAGTGATAATTTGGTTAAACAATGATTTGCTTCAATTGAATGACCTCCGGCAGCGCCGGAGGTTTTGCTACAAGCGGTTAAACAGCATCAAGTTGTTGGCTGCAGTTGCTCACACAATTGTTGCCATGCGTTACTAACCAGCGCCATATCTTCTGGTGCTAATTCACTTTTCGCTTGCTCAAGATTCTGCGCCATCTGTGCTTGTAACAGTGGGAAATCGAGCTGAGGTTGTTGCTCTAGATGCGACAACACCACGGCAAAATGGCCTTGCAGATAACCACTGGAAAACACCTCATCATCACTGCCGTGCTCTAATTGATGATTAACCCAATTCTGACAAATTTTATCCCAGCGCTCTAACATCATATTCCTCAGGATTCTTCTGGATTGGCTAACGGATAAAGTACCGCATCTCGATAGCCAGTAACAATTCGATAGTGCCCAGCCAGTTCAGCATTTAACTGTGTATCGCCGGTATCCGCTAACAAAGCACGTCCGCCTAAGGCGGTTAATTTGGTTTTGGTGGCGAGCACAATGATGTTTTCTCGCCCTACAGCTTTAATTAATGCCGGACATAATTGTTGATTACCTCGACCAAACAGATGGCCTTGACCACCAATAAGAGTGATAACCAGTTTGGTGGGCTTATTGGCTACCGCTTGCAGCAGCTGCTGCGCGGTTAAGTCAGTGCCAACTAACTCTCCTGCTTGTACCAGATCAACTCCAAGCAAGGTGTTATCGAGCCCTAGTTGTGCCATTACCGCCGCCACGGTTGAGCCAGATCCGACAATATATTGAAACTCATCTTCCATCTGCTCAATCACTTCAGCAGCGATATCGTCCAATACTAATTGTTCCGATTCACGTCCGCCCTGCTTTACCGCCTGCATAAATCGTAACGCTTCCGGCACCATCATCTCGCCAAAGTAGCGGGCTTTTACCTGCCCTTGGCGAAAAGCATTTTCGTCGATGTCACGCACCTCGGCATCGGTGACGCTAACCAACTCGCCTTGAACCATCTGCACTGCCACCAGTCCCGCAGCCTTAGGGGTAATCGCATATACGCCGGAATGGATTTTGACACCAGCAGGCACCCCCAGTACCGCCTGTTGGCTGCCAACGGCACTGAATATGTCACGAGCAGTACCGTCGCCACCAGCAAACAGGATCAGATCAACCCCCAATTGATGCAACGCCGCAGCGGTATGAAAGCTATCGTTGGCATCAGTAATGTTGGCTGGCCGATGCACTACCTCAACCTTGAAGCCCAACCTACGCGCTACGCTTTCGCCCATTTTGCCACCGGCACAATACAACGTAAGCCTGTCGGCCAGTGGTTGCAGCAGTTGCAACGCCTGCACCATGCGGAGCTCAGCCTTTGGTTCAGCACCAAGTGCCAGTGCTTGCTGGGCAACCCCATCCGACCCTTTGAGCGCGACCGCGCCCCCTAAGCCCGCTAATGGATTAATTATCAAACCAAGTTTAAACATCGACGGAGTAGATTCCTTATTACCTAGCCGTTTAAATCAGCCTGCAGGCTTCGATTGGCAGTGGCGAAACAGCAGTAATATCAGCAGTGCCAACAACGCTGCAGTTGCTGCGCCAAACCAGGTTGCGCTAGCACCGGCACCATCTTGCCAACCCAAGCCGCCGCACCACGCCCCCATCGCTCCGCCCAAACCAAAGGCCACGCTGGCATAGAGTGCCTGCGCTTTGCCTTGATCGGCAACGGGGAAGCTACGATGGATATACTGGATTGCGCACGCATGCCCCAAGCCAAAACTGATACCGTGCAGTCCTTGTACCAGAAGTTGCCCAACCTGATTGGCTTCCATTACTCCGGTTAGACCCCAACGCAGCGCAGTGATAGCAGCGGTAAACAGCAACAGGTTAGCGAGACTAAATCGAGCTAATAGTCGCGGCGCTATAGCAAAGATGCCAATCTCAGCAAACACACCGCCAGCGACCATTACACCAGCCATACCCTCACCGACACCCAATTGGCTCATGTGCAACACAAAGAAGGTATAAAAGGGGCCGTGACTGGCCTGCAACAGAATGCTGGCGAGCAGAAACAATATCATTGCTGGGCTCATCAATACCGTCATAAATGCAGCACTACTGGCTTTACTCGAAACGGCGACTTGGGGTTCGCTCACCCACAGGCTCGAGCAGGCTAAGCCGATAAACAGCGCCAAGCCGATATACGCAAAACTGCTACTACCGTGATACTCAAACCAAGCACCGGCGCAGAGCACTACCACGATATAACCAATGCTACCAAAGCTACGCAGCGTACCGTAACGATGGCTTTGGTTACCCAAACTGGTGAGAGTAACCACTTCCAACTGCGGTAACACGCCATTCCAGAAGAAGGTGTAACCAAACAAGATTAACGCTAAATAGAAAAACGCAGTGGTACCGATGGTCGCCGAGAAGATCAGTGCCGCGAGGAACGCGCCCATCTTAATAAAGCGAGCACGATGACCCAGTTTATCCGCTAGGTAGGCCCACAGGTTGGGCGCAACCATACGTGTCACAAACAGCACCGACATCAACTGCCCAATGGCAAAAGAGTCGAAGCCCAAGTCACTAAAATAGGTACCGAGATAAGGGAGTAACAAGCCATTAATGGCAAAGTAGAAAAAATAACAGGCCGCCAAGGCTTTGCCCTGACGGCCTGATAAAAGTTGGCTCATACTTCCGCCAAATTAAGGCTGCATCGAAAGTTCTGGTGTCGCCACCACAACATCATGGTTCTGGCCACGATGACGCAGCAGGTGATCCAGCAGGACGATAGCTACCATCGCTTCCACAATCGGCACCGCACGAATACCAACACAGGGGTCATGGCGCCCTTTGGTAATCATCTCAATCGACTCACCACTGGTGTTGATGCTCTTGCCGGGTACGGTAATTGAGCTAGTCGGTTTGAACGCCACCGAGGCAGTGATCGGCTGACCAGAGCTGATGCCACCAAGAACTCCACCAGCGTGGTTACTTGCAAAGCCATTAGGGTGCATCTCATCACGATGAACTGACCCCTTTTGAGCGACACAATCAAAGCCGTCACCAATGGCAACAGCCTTCGCTGCATTGATGCCCATCAACGCATGTGCCAAATCTGCATCTAAGCGGTCAAACACCGGCTCACCCAATCCTACTGGCACATTGGTAGCTTCAACAAACACCTTGGCTCCAACAGAATCGCCCTCTTTCTTCAGATCGCGCATGTACTGATCGAGTTGATCAAGCTTATCGCTATCGGCGAAGAAGAACGGATTTTGATTTACTTGGTCCCATTGGATCTGCTCAGCGCAGATAGGGCCTAGTTGATCAACGCAGGCTCGTACCTCGACTCCAAACTTGGCATGCAGATACTTTTTAGCAATGGCACCGGCAGCCACCCGCATGGCGGTTTCCCGGGCCGAACTGCGGCCACCACCACGATAATCGCGATTGCCATATTTGTGGTGGTAGCTGTAATCAGCGTGGCCTGGGCGAAACACCTCAGCGATGTCGGAATAATCGCGACTGCGCTGATCGGTATTCTCAATCAGCAAACCAATCGAAGTTCCGGTGGTTTTGCCGTTGAATACGCCCGAGAGGATCTTAACCTCATCCGCTTCGCGTCGTGCGGTGGTAAAGCGAGACGTACCGGGACGACGGCGATCTAAATCGCCCTGCAGATCCGCTTCGCTTAACTCTAGCCCCGGAGGACAGCCATCAACGATGGCACCGATAGCGATGCCATGACTTTCACCAAAACTGGTGACTCGAAATAAGGTTCCAATACTATTGCCAGCCATGGCGGGTACAGCTCCTAAATCAATTATTTAAATGGGGCGAAGTGCTCTGCCGCAGCAACCAATTGCTCGCGCGTCAGGGTAAAGACGCCGTGACCACCCATCTCAAACTCTAACCAAGTAAATGGTACTTGCGGGAACTGCTCAGACAGTGCCGGCATCGAGTTACCCACCTCAACAAACAACACTCCGTCATCGGTTAGGTGATCGGCCGCGTTAGCCAAGATGTGGCGGGTTAGATCCAGACCATCATTACCAGAGGCTAAGCCAAGTTCGGGCTCGTGGTGGAACTCTTCCGGCAGATCCGCCATGTCATCAGAATCAACGTATGGTGGGTTAGAAACGATCAAATCGTATTTCTGCCCAGTCAGTACGCCAAAGCCATCAGACTGAATTGGGTAAACACGCTCGAGCAAACCATGTTGCTCAATGTTGACCTGTGCCACTTCCAGCGCTTCTGGGCTAATATCAACCGCGTCAACCTGAGCGTCTTCAAAGGTATGCGCACAAGCAATGGCGATACAGGCAGAGCCAGTACACAGATCCAATACGTTGTTGATGCTCTTGTTGTAGATCCACGGGTTAAATTCGTTTTCGATCAGCTCCGCAAACGGGCTGCGCGGCACCAGTACGCGCTCATCAACAAAGAACTCGTAACCAGCAAAGTAAGCAGTATTAGTTAGGTAAGGCACCGGCACACGCTCACGTACACGACGGATCGCCAGTTCAACAATGCGATGCTTTTCAGTGCTGGTTAAGCGCGCATTGCGCACCTGAGCACCCAGTTCAATCGGTAGGTGTAGGGTGTGCATTACTAAGCCAATGGCTTCATCCCAAGGGTTATCTGTGCCATGACCGTAGTAAAGGCCAGCAGCATTAAATCGGCTCACGCACCAGCGCAACATATCATCAATGGTATGAAGCTCATTGACGGCTTCATCGATAAAGATTTTTTCCACGTAGGAGATCCCTTAAAATGTAATCTTCGCCATTGTACCCAATCGCCGTGACCGTTCCTATTATTGTCACTTCCCAGTAAAATGGCTGCTGCTTTCTTTATCACTTAATTAGCGCTATCACGCCCATGACCAAACCGATTGACGACCACCAAGACGATTTTGACCTGTTCCGCCAAAGCATGGGCGATGTAAAACCGATGGGAAACGATAAGGTAACCCATCAGAAGGTAATACCAACGCCGAAGAAAACCCGAGCTAAACAGGAACGAAAGCTGGCTGATCATTACTTCTCAGATAGCTACCACCCTGTATTTCCGAGCGATGGGCCCATGCGTTGGACTCGCGATGATATCGATACCTTTGAGTTGAAGAAATTACGCCGTGGTGAGTACAGCCCCGAATTACTGCTAGATTTGCACGGCTATACCTTGGCGGAAGCACGACATGAACTGATTGCATTGATTAACGCCTGTAAACAACAACATGTGCCCTGCGCAAGCGTAATGACAGGTATAGGTACCGGCGTATTAAAACAAAAGGTGCCAGCATGGCTATGCCAGCACCCTGATGTTTTAGCCTTTCACCAAGCCCCACTAGAATGGGGAGGCAATGGTGCCTTGCTTATCTTGGTTGAGATCCCCGATTCAGAAATGCATCTGCGGTGATGCGCGACGTTCCAGTTGCGGTTTCTCTAACATCGCGATCTCAGCAATCCCTGAGGTCGCAAACAAACAGGGTTCCTGCCCTGGCACCAATTCAGCGAGCAGATAGCCTAATAGCGGCATGTGAGCGATAACCAGTACGTTATTCGCCTTAGCTACTGCTGCAGTCGCAACCACAACATCACGGGTAATCGCTGGATCGGCCTCTGGCACCAATTCATCCAACACCTGCACCTGTGGTTGTGCTTGGCACAGCGATTCAATCATCTGCCAGGTCTGTTGAGCTCGTAGGTAAGGACTCACCAAAACCAAATCCATATGCTGCATCGCCACTAAAAACTGCTGGGCAACCTCTAAGCTTTGGCTCTTGCCTAGCGACGTCAGTTGCCGCAGCTGATCCGACGGCGCGTCAAAACCAGCCTCACCATGACGCATTAAATAGATGTTCATTTATACTCTTATTAACTGTTGCCTGAGGTGGCAAGGTGTTGCGTACCATTTTCGCTACCTATGCACCTGAATAAAATCGCTTTAAACCTATGTTAACTTGAAATAGATGTCAGCCGTTCCATGTCTATTTTGAGATAACTGGCGTTTATTTACGTCAAAGTGAAACATTTGTACCTAAAGCGATAACCACAATCGACCCGACCAAGGTCTGATCGCCCTCCTAGCGATTGCTCTTGTACGCTTGTCAGCGCACACTAGGCTTCTGTAATACAAAAATTTTTATGGGGAACTGCATGCCACAAACTCTGAAAATCAGCCCCAATGACCCGCGGGAATATCGCCATCTCGTCCTCAGCAACCAATTAACGGTGTTGCTAGTTCGAGACCCGTCCGCCAGCAAATCTGCTGGCGCCATGACGGTGAAAGTAGGTCAATTCGATGATCCTTGCGATCGCGAAGGCATGGCACACTTTTTAGAGCACATGCTATTTCTCGGTACCGACAAATATCCGGTTGCCGGCGAATACCAGCAGTTTATTAGCCAAAATGGCGGCAGTCACAACGCGTGGACCGGCCCAGAGTTCACCAGCTACTACTTCGATGTTAAGCCGGATGCTTACCATGAAGCGCTCGACCGTTTCTGCCAGTTCTTTACCGCGCCGCTATTCGATGAGCACCTTGTCGATAAAGAGCGTCAATCGGTCGACTCTGAATTTAAGATGAAGTTGCAGGATGATACTCGCCGCTTCTATCAAGTCCATAAAGAAACGGTCAACCCGTTGCATCCGTTTTCAAAGTTCTCCGTTGGTAACCAACAGACCCTTGATGATCGTGATGGCCAGCCGGTACGGGACGCACTGATCGACTTCCACCAAAGCCATTACTCCGCCAACCTAATGACACTGGTATTGGTTCAAGCTGAGCCTTTAGATCCACTAGAGCAGCTGGTGCATGAGCAGTTTAGTCAGATCAATAATCACAATGGTGACAAGCAGCTACCTGACTTACCCCTTTATAGCGACAATGAACTGGGTATCGAAATCTCGATTATGCCAATTAAAAAGGCACGCCAGCTCACTATCACCTTCCCGTTAGGATCGCTCGACGATTGGTATCGTCACAAGCCACTGACCTATCTATCGTACTTATTAGGGCACGAAGGCGAAGGCAGCTTAATGTCGGTGCTGCGCCAAGACGGCTACATCGTTCAACTCTCTGCCGGTGGTGGCATCAACGGCTACAACTTCAAAGATTACAACATCAGTTTCCAGCTGACGGAGCTTGGGTTAACCAGCATCGATCACATCATTGCGGTTACCTTCCAGTTTATTAAATTGGTTGCCGATAGCGGCTTCGACCAATGGCGTTACCAAGAACGCCAACTTCTGCTGGAACGCGCCTTCCGTTACCAAGAACAAGCCAAGCCGGTTGATATCGCCTGTCATCTGGCGGTCAATATGCATCACTATGATGTCGAAGATATCCTCTACGGCGATTACCGTATGGACGGTTTAGAAGAAGGCATTGTTCGTCAGGTGCTAGCGCAATTCACCATCGATAATATACGCCTTAGCGTTGTTGCGCCGGACATCAAGACCGATCAACAAGCAAAATGGTACGACACCCCGTACGCCATCAGCCCCATTAGCGCAGAACGCAAAGCCCGTTGGTTCGAACTCGAGCTCGATTCGCGCTTGTCATTGCCGGAGCCGAACGAATACATCAGCGATCTGCTCGACCCACGCCCATCAGAGGGCAACAAGCCTAGCCCCGAGGTAATCTATCGCAATGATCAGCTGGTGTTCTGGCACAAAAAGGACGATGAATTCAACGTCCCTAAAGCGCATCTATTCGTAGCCCTAGACAGCGATAACTGTCATAAGACCTGCCGGGCGGCGGCAATCACTCGCCTTTACATTAACTTGCTTACCGATTCGTTAACCGAAATCACCTACGCCGCTGAAGTGGCTGGCCTTAGCTATAATATTTATCCACACCAAGGTGGCTTAACGCTGCACCTGAGTGGCTTTACCGGTGGACAAGAACGGCTATTGGCTGTGCTATTACAGCAAGCACGACAGCGCAACTTCCCCCAAACCCGCTTTGACGACATCAAACAACAAGTACTACGTAGTTGGAACGGCAGCCGCAATGCTCGCCCTATCTCACGTTTGTTCAGCGCCCTTACCACAACCTTGCAGCAACGCAGTTACAGTCCGTTGGATATGGCTGACGAGCTAGAAACCGTTACCCTTGACGAGTTGCATCAACATCTCGATGAGGTATACAGCAACCTACGGGTTGAAAGTATGGTGTATGGCGATTGGACTCGAGTAGAAGCTGAAGGCCAAGCTGAGCGCCTGCAACTGCTCCTCAAAGAGATTGGCCAGCCAGGATCTGAAGTGCCACGGCAGCTGATCAGCATCGACGACAAAGGCACAGTATTCCGTGAGATTGAAAGTTTTCACCAAGACAGTGCCATTTTGGTTTACTACCAATCCCGCAGTAATGATTTGAAAAAGATGGCGCTGTTTTGCTTGCTCAATCACGCCATCTCCAGCGACTTTTTCCACGAGCTGCGCACCAAGCAACAGCTCGGTTATATGGTTGGTACCAGCTATGTGCCGATGAACCGCTGCCCAGGGATTATCTTTTATATTCAAAGCCCGGTTGCTGGCCCACTGCAGCTACTCGAAGCGATCGATCAATTTATCAGCGACTTTGGCTATGCCTTGATGCAGATCTCCAACAAACAATGGGAAGAGACCAAAAGCGCGTTAGCCAATCAGATCTCTGAGCAAGACAGCAATCTAAAAGCCAAAGCTCAACGGGCTTGGGTGTCGATCGGCGGCAAAGATTTCAGCTTCAGTCAGCGCCAAAAAGTGGCGGCGTTATTATCCAACATAGACCGAGCTGAACTTATCCGCTTTATGATGGAACGCATGCGCAGCCGCGATCCCAATCGATTAGTACTGCATACTAGCGGTAGCTCCCATAGTGATATGACGCCACTCAAAGGAGCGCAGCAAATTACTGATTTGGCTGGCTTTAAGCATCAAGCCAAACTACTTGAATTCTAATCGAATAAAATTATGCGACAGTTCACAAATCGCCGGTTAGTTCATAACCGGCGTTCAAAATCCCTGCTAGCATCAGCAACAATTTTTTAACCCGCGGGAATAATCAGAATGAAAATATGGGGTGTTGTAGTCTGGTTATTCCTCTGTTCAAGTGCGCTTGCTCAAACCGCATCGTTTCAACAAGAGTTTCGAACTCAATATTATGGTTTTGAGCAAGGACTAACCAACAACAACATCACCAGCATGACTCAAGGGCCGTTAGGGTTTATCTGGGTTGGTACCAACCACGGCCTGAGCCGCTTTGATGGCCAGTACTTCAGCGCCTATCCCTCGTCACATGCCAATCAACACGGGTTAAATTCCGACAAGATCTGGGAAGTACTATCGTCAACTGATGGCACCATGTGGGCGCTGACGGATAACGGTATCTATTACTACGACAGTCAGTTCGACTATTTCAACAAGATAAGCTTGGACCACGTCCGTTCCGCCCAAATAACCAAAGCCCTGCCAACAAGCAACGGTATTGTGGTCATCGATGACAACCGCTTGCTATTTATCAACGCTGAGCAGATCCAAGCCGTAGCCGTAAATGAGCACAAGCTGCAAACGTTGCTCCCACACACCAATCAATCTATCTATGTTGAAACAGCCAACGGTACGCATTATCAAGTTAACCTACTTACCCTAGAGCCAGAAAAAACCGAAGCGATGGATTCGCAACTGCAGGGCTTGGCACCAGACGGCAGTGTTGGCTTCTATAAAAATCACATCGAAGACGGTGACGGAAACCTACTGCACACAGTGCGCGGCATCCGCAACGTAAAATTCTCTCAAGATGGGGCGATATTCTCCTCCAACTCTGGCCTATACAAGCTGTCAGCTGCGGATCATCGCTTACAGCGCTTCTACGCCAGCGGCTCCGATGTGATCCACGTCGACCATGGTGGTAACGCTTGGCATGTCGCCAAGGGGGTTGGTTTAAGCAAAACTTACACCGCTAAGCCGGAGTTCTCATTGATGGTACCGACGGATAAACGGCTTCAGTCGATTTCGGGCATCACCACAGTTAACGACAAGCTATGGGTGAGTACCAATTCGCAATATCTGTTCTCCCTCGATGAACAGTTTCAACTGGATGGTCAATTCGATCTCGGTTTTGCTGGTAAAAAAGCGTTATGCGGCGTACCCAACTCAAACATATTGTACGTCGGTGGCAAAACCGGTCTCACGGCCATCGATATGAGTAACGGTTACCGTAATAAGCTTTTCAACAGCGGTGTCGTAACCAGTATTAATGGCTGTGGCCAGCAGTTAGTCTTTGGTACTTTCACTGGCCGTGTTTATCAACTGCGACACGGGGAAATAAGTCAATTATCGCTCGATAAGTCGATAGACGTACCGATATTGGCCATTAACCGCTACGAGGATACCCTCTATTTCGCCACCCAATCTGGCATGTACGAATACAAGTTATTGAATGGCACGTTACGCTATCAAACCCTTCGTAATGAAGGTGAGCAAGTCGTTGCGGTCGGCCGGTATGACTCAACCCTGTTTATCGGCACTTTAACCGGAGCCTACCTGTATAACCTTGCCCCCGGTGCTGACCCCGCTCCTCAAGTTGTTGGTGATAACCACACGGTATTCAGCGCCGTTCAAGACGATAATAATATCTATGCTGCAGCCCTCAACGGTGTTTTTGTCTTTAACAAAAAGCGCGAGCTGGTGACGCATCATTTCAATACCAGTAACGGTGCCCAAACTAAGTACTTTCCGTTGGTATTTGCCACTTATGGCAATCAGATCTTATTCAGTGGTATTGAGGGAATAAACCACCTCAATGTAGCCAAAATGAGTCAACGGCATTACCTTGCCAAACCGATCGTCTCCCAACTCCAAGTGATTGACCAAAATGTTCACGCGAGCACCAGTAATATTATCGAACAGGCCATTGCCGTCGCCGACAAGATTGAGCTGGACCATACCCAGATGCCGCTATCGTTTAGACTATCTCAGTTGGAGTATCACAATCTCGATGAACTAAGTTTGCAATACCGCCTGGTCGGGCTTGATGAGCAATGGCTGGATACCGATTCCTATAATCTGGCGTCGTTTGCACATATTCCTGCGGGTGATTATCAGTTTGAATACAAAGCGATTTTAAAGCGCAGTAACCTTGAGTCTGAGATTGGGCAACTGACGATTCATGTCCACTCACCATGGTGGCTCACCCCGGTAGCCAAAATAATATACGCGCTGCTAACGCTGACATTAATCGGCTATTTACTGCTTGGCTTATATCGTCGACGCAGTAATCGACTTGAAATCCAAAAAAGCGAAGAACGACTCAAACTGTCATTGTGGGGCAGTGGCGACGAAATGTGGGATTGGGATATAGAAAAAGATCTGATCTATCGCTCTAACGCCTCGCAACAGTTTACTGCTTCGATGTCACCAGCCGGCTTTGTCGCCGGCGGACGTGAGATCCACCCAACGGATCAATCTCGAGTCGATGACACCTTAAAGGCACACCTTGGTGACGAAACCGAGCACTTTGAGTCTACCTACCGTATTAAAAGTGGCGCTAATAATTGGGCATGGATTCTCGACCGCGCCAAGGTTGTTGAACGGGACAAGAGCGGTAAACCAATCCGTATGACCGGCACCATGCGAGACATATCCCAAGAGAAACAAGACGAAGCTAGGTTGTCGTTGTTCGAGAAAGCGTTAACCAACATATCCGAAGGGATGTTTATCTTGGACAGCAATTTCGAATATATCGAAGTGAATGATAGTTGCTTACGTCTGTCTGGTTACAAACGCGAAGACTTTATCGGACAACCTCTAAAGGCTAATGGAAAACCGTCAAGTTACCTCGAGCAGGGCAAAAAGGCCTTAGCCACTAACGACAACTGGCGCGATGAGTTCAGTTTGATCCGAGCGGACGGTAAACGCCTCGCGGTCGAATTCTCCATTGACCGATTATTCGATATTGCACGTCAGCGCTATTTTTACGTCGGCCTCTTTTCCGATATTACCCTACGTAAACAAGCTGAGGCCAGATTAACCGAGTTAGCCAACCACGATGGGTTAACCAAACTCTTTAATCGCAGCTATTGCCATAGCTACATCGACAAACTGATTGATAGCTCAACGCCATTCGCGCTGTTGTTGTTTGATCTCGACAACTTTAAGCGAGTAAATGACTCGCTTGGCCACAGTGCCGGCGATCAACTCTTATGCGACTTAACCACGCGTATTCGCGCAGCTTTACCTGAGCAAGCTATCGTATTCCGCCTTGGCGGAGACGAGTTTGCTGTGGTCTACCATGACCAGGTTGATGAGCTTACCAGTAAGCGTTATGCCAAGCTGATCTTGGCAACCTTTGTAGAGCCCTACAATATCGATAATCGACTGTTCTATATGAGCTCAAGCATCGGTATTGTTCATTATCCTAACGACGATGACAGCACTGAAGCATTAGTACGCAAAGCCGATTTAGCCATGTATCACGGCAAACGTCAGGGCGGGCAACGCTACCAATTATTTGATGAAGAGTTGAGCCAACAGGCCGAAAACCGCATGCGCCTTGAAAGCGTGATGCGCCAAGGGTTGAGTGAAAATTGGTTTGAGGTCTACTACCAGCCAAAAGTTGCTGCGGACCACTTCACCATCACTGGGATGGAGGCATTAGTCAGACTGCGCCACCCTGAGATTGGCCTAATCTCTCCAGCAGAATTTATTCCGCTGGCAGAGGAGAGTGATTTAATCATTAAAATCGGCGAATTCGTATTAACCGAAGCCTGTAACACGGTGCGACGCCTCATTGATGAGCGCAACTTTGAAGGGCGGGTTGCCGTTAACCTATCCTCCAAACAGCTCAATACGCCAAGATTAACTGAGACCGTATTAGCAGTATTAGCAAAGACCAAGGTTCCGAGTCGATATCTCGAACTTGAAATCACCGAGAGTTCGGTGATTGAGTTCCCTCTACAGGCAAAATCTGAGTTACTGCTACTACAACAAAAAGGGGTCACCATCGCTTTGGATGACTTTGGTACCGGTTACTCATCGTTGGCTTACTTAAGTCAGCTGCCACTCAATACCTTAAAGATCGACAAGTCCTTTGTTGACAACGTAGTAACCAAAGAGAGCGACCGCTCAATGCTTGATTCGATTATTACTATTGCCAAAAACCTCGGCTTAACGGTAGTGGCAGAGGGGATTGAAGATCGTGACCAACTGGAAATCTTACAGCAGCTCCAATGCCAAGTAATTCAAGGCTATCTCTTCAGCCGACCGTTACCGGAGAACGAGCTGCATAAGCTGTTTGACAATAAAACCATTGAACCTACTGACGCCTAATCAATGCAGCTGGCAAACACAGCGCGACTCAACCCTGCGCCATTCACGCGTCGTTATTGCCACCATCAAGATAACCATAAAGAATCCGAACCCCTAGTGAGGCTCGGATCTGTTATTGCAGCGGATAGTAATTAAAAGCTGTACACAGTGAAGTGGTTGAGGTTTATATCAAGCCTTCGGCTCTACCGATTGCAGTACTCTTAACGGGTTATGTCGCGGTGGCGACAGCACATTCTTGTATGCATTAGGGGGGAGCTTCGCCCCCCTTTAGAGTCCCCCTTGCCTTAGGTCGCAGCCCAAAACGCTTCGCTGGGCTGCGGCAAAAGAGCAACGGCAGTAGTGCTTTCCCCTTGTATCAAAACTCGCCTAGCCGGTGCTTTAACTGTATTAGAAAGAACAACACTTAGTTGCTGCACCGCCTAATTAAAGCGTTTCCACGCAGAGTAGCTAGTCTGTGTGGAAACGGGCACCACTCTCAGCCATCTCAACCAACTTGGCGGCTGGCGCAAAACGGTCTCCAAACTGGCCTTGGTATTTGTTCAACTTCTCAACCAATACCTTGGCGCCAAGGGTGTCGATATAACGGAAGGGGCCACCTAAGAATGGTGGGAAACCAATGCCAAAGATGGCACCGATATCGCCGTCACGCGCTGAGGCGATAATGCCCTCTTCCAAACAACGCACTGCTTCGTTAAGCATCTGCACGGTACAACGCTCAGCCAACTCGTCTTGCGACAACTTACCTGCTGGAGTAACGCCCAATACTTGGTAAACCGACTCATCAACCGGTTTAGCCCCCTTCTTCTTACTATCAAACTGATAGAAACCTCGACCGTTCTTCTTACCCTTACGGTCGTCCGCTAGCAACTTGTCAAAGGCTACCGGTGCGGCAAAGCGATCGCCCAGCTCTTTGGTCAAAATTGGAGCAATCTTAGCACCAACATCGATGCCTACTTCGTCCAGTAAGGTTACCGGCCCTACTGGGAAACCAAACTTAACGATGGCTTTATCCAGTTGCTCAATCGGCTCGCCATCCAATATTAAGTTAGCTGCTTCGTTCATATACAACGCTAAGATACGGTTAACGTAAAAACCAGCACCGTCTTGTACCACGATCGGCGTCTTGCCCTGACGCTTAGCCAACTTAACCGTGGTGGCAATGGTTTCGGCTGAGGTCTTTTCGTGAGCGATGATCTCCACCAGTGGCATCTTTTCTACCGGAGAGAAATAGTGCAAACCAACCACGTTTTCTGGACGCTGTGCCGCTTCGGCAATCTGTCCGATTGGCAATGACGAGGTGTTAGAGGCAAAGATGGTGTTGTCGTTGCAGTTTGCTTCAACGTCTTTCACCATCTGATGCTTAAGGTTTAAATCTTCAAATACAGCTTCGATAACGATATCAACATCTTTAACACCACTATAAGTCGTAGTGGTCGACAGCAGACTCATCTGTTTATCACGTTGCGATGCAGAGATTTGTTTACGCTTAACCCGCTGATCAACCTGCTTATAGGTGTACGCCAACGCATTTTGTAAGCCTTGCTCGGCAATATCCTTAATGCGAGTGGGTACCTTAGCTTTCAGCGCCGATACCGAGGCGATACCACCCCCCATCAATCCACCGCCAAGCACCATCGCTTTATTAACTTTACGTGGCTGTACATCACCAGCGCCGGTCTCTTTCTTCATCGCTGTGGTTGCAAAGAAAATTGAGCGCAATGCCGCCGACTCTGGGGATGAAACCAGCTCACCAAAGGCCTTTGCCTCAGCAACTAAGCCTTTATCCATGCCCTGCTCACGACCGGTCTTAACCACGTCAATGATCTTCTCTACCGCAGGGTAATTACCCTGAGTTTTCTTATAGGCTTGCTTAGCTGCTTGATCGTAAATGACATTGCGACCAATCGGCGTCGCTTCCAGCGCCTTGTTGATACCGCTCAACTTGGGTTCAATAGTGCCGCGCTTGCCTTTCAACGCCCATTTTTTAGCAACCTGAACCAACACAGAATTCGGTACGGACTCATCTAAGATCCCTAACTTAGTCGCCTGTTTTGCACGTAGCTGCTTGCCAGCAAGCATCAATTCTAAACCTTTGGCAACACCGACAATTTGCGGTAATCGTTGAGTACCGCCGCCACCTGGCAGCAGCCCCAGTTGCGACTCAGGTAAACCAACAATGGTACTCGGCGCGTCGGAACCGATGCGGTAATCACAGGCAAGCGCCACCTCAAGACCGCCACCCAGACATGGGCCATGAATGGCTGCAACTACCGGGATGCTAAGCTCTTCAAACATGGCCAATACTTTGTGACCAGAGCGGGAGATATTCTCTGCGTCTTGCGCGGTTTTACAGGCCGCCAGCATGGTGATATCTGCACCAGCAATAAAGGAATCAGGCTTACCTGAAGCCAACACCGCTCCTTTAAGGCTGCTGTCGGCTTTGATTTCAGCAAGAATGTCGACCACTTCATCGTTGAAGCTATCGCGCAGAGTATTCATGGTTTCGCCGGGCACATCCATGGTGATAATGGCAATGCCATCTTCGTCTTTATGCCAGCTAAAGGTCTTGTCAGTCATTGTTATTCTACCTCCACGATCATCGCTGCACCGAGACCACCTGCGGCACAAGCAGTCGTTAGGCCAGTACCGCCACCACGGCGTTTCAACTCATTACACAATTGGGTGATTAAGCGGGCGCCAGTAGCTGCAAATGGATGACCATAAGCCAGTGAACCACCGGTAACGTTAAACTTGTCCATATCGATATCGCCGATGATCTCGCTGCGACCGAGCTTCTCTTGAGCAAACTTCTTACTGCCGAACATCTTCATGTTGGCCAATGCTTGTGCAGCAAAGGCTTCGTGCATCTCGATAAGATCAAGATCCGCCAGCTTCATACCCGCACGCTCTAGCGCCATTGGCGTCGCGTAAGAAGGTCCCATCAACAAGTCTTCCCACACATCAATAGCACTGAATGCATAACTACGGATGTAGCCGATAGGATCATAACCCATTGCCTTGGCTCGGCTTTCAGACATCATCAGCAAGGCTGAAGCACCGTCAGTCAGTGGGGTTGAGTTAGCCGCCGATACAGTACCGTGCTTACGATCAAACACCGGCTTTAACTTAGCCAGCTTTTCCAACTGAATCGATTCACGAACGTTGTTATCGCGCTCAATAAATTGTTTGTATGGCGGTACATGACAGGTCATCACTTCGTTAGCCAGTACACCAGATTCCCACGTTTTATAAGCTAACTGGTGCGAACGAACGGTCAGCTCATCCTGAGCCTGACGGGTAATACCATGGCTTTTGGCCATCTGCTCTGCGGTTTGTCCCATCGACAGGCCGGTAGAAAACTCAGCAACTGCCGGTGGCTCCGGCGCCAAATCTCGGGGACGGAGCTTAGAAATAATCGATAAACGGTCACTAAGGCTGCGAGCCTTAGTTAAATCAACCAACGCATGCGCCAGACGCTTGCTCACACCGATAGGCAGTACCGAGCTGGAATCCGCACCACCAGCAATACCGACTTCAACCGAGCCAGCCATAATAGACTCAGCCACATTAACGGTTGATTGGAATGAGGTCGCACAGGCGCGGCTAACGGAATAGGCATCGGTACCAACATTCATGCCCGTGCCTAATACAATTTCACGGGCAATGTTCGGTGCCTTTGGCATCTGTACAACTTGGCCATACACCACTTGATCGATAATTGCCGGATCGATTTCGGTACGAGCGAGTAACTCTGATACCACCATCTTGCCCATATCCAACGCCGAGATCCCGTGAAAGGCGGTTGCTTGACGCGCAAACGGAGTACGGAGTCCAGAAACAATGGCTATTCGATCTCCCGCCGCAGTTTTCAATTGTTGCCTCATTATGTTCCCTCTTAATTCAACAATAGCAGTGTGACCAAGTCGAGGTCTGACCAGTCTTTTGTGACCTAATACTAACTATTGTTGCGTCGGTTTAAAACAGTTGTGTAAATTTGTAGCTCTAATCTGGGGTTCACGACTAATTTGAAGGACTTAAAAGACCGATGAAAGAGATGGTAGACAAGGGACGCAGGCCGCTTTCGATATGGATTTTGCTGTTATATGTACCCTTAGGGCTGCAGCTGTTATTTTGGATGATGGGCTTTCATTACGTAGATTTTAGCCTGCCAAAACAATTTGTTGAGTTACCAATGGCACTAATTCGCTACTACGCCAGTCTAACCCTGCTACTGCATCCATTGATTTATGCCTATGGCCTGTTCCATAGCTTGCATTTAAACCGAATTGGCGCAAAAGCGAGCAAGGTTTTGTTATCGTCGCTATTGCCGTTCGCCAGTGCTGGTCCATATCTCATTGGTGAAAGAATTTGGCAGTATTTCCAATAACTTTTGTTTTAAAATAAGTGCCTTACGCACTGACAGTTAACTTAGTAAGAGAGTTTCGATGCAACCGCAACGCCTCATTCAAATTCAGCAGTACCTGTCCAAAATGGTACTGGGTCAGCCAAACTTGGTCGAAGGGCTGCTTATCGCCCTATTTGCCGACGGTCACTTACTGGTAGAGGGGCCTCCTGGGTTAGCCAAAACCCGAGCGGTTAAAGCCTTGGCTGATTGCGTCGAGGGGGATTTTCAACGAATTCAATTTACCCCAGATCTTCTGCCAGCCGATCTCACTGGTACCGATATATTTCGCCAAGAGACCGGTCAATTTGAGTTTCAAACCGGGCCGCTATTCCATAACTTGATCTTGGCAGATGAGATCAACCGTGCTCCCGCGAAGGTGCAGTCAGCGCTATTGGAAGCGATGGCAGAAGGTCAGATCACCGTTGGCAAAAACAGCTACCGCTTACCAAAGCTGTTCTTAGTAATGGCGACGCAAAACCCAATTGAGAACGAAGGCACCTATCCGCTACCAGAGGCTCAGTTAGACCGCTTTTTACTGCACCTGTCATTGGATTACCCAGATGCGGAAACCGAGTTAGAGATCTTGACGCTGTCCCGCAATGAAGCACAACACAGCGAGTTGCAAAAGCCACAACCGCTAACTGAGTCGGAGCTGTTCGCTGCTCGTGACGAAGCCTTAAAGCTCTACCTAGCGCCGCAGCTAGAGAGCTACATCGTTGCCTTAACGATGGCAACTCGTCGTCCGGCTAGCCTCGATGAACAACTGGGCCAATGGCTCCAGTGGGGCGTTAGCCCTCGTGCCAGCATCGCCCTTGAGCGTTGTGCCCGGGCTCGCGCTTGGATCAATGGTCGCGACTATGTTGCGCCAGAAGATATTCAAGCGGTAGCACCAAACGTACTGCGTCACCGAATTCTGTTGAGCTACCAAGCGGAAGCGGAAGGGATCAGCAAGGATCAGGTGATCCAGCGTCTACTTAAATTGGTTGCGGTGCCGTAAATGCTAGCGTTACCCCGCCACAGTGATGGTGTGCAGGTGACCCTGCCCGAGCTGATTGCTCGGGCTGAACACCAAGGCTTGATCCGTAGCCACCACACCAATAATGCCAAAGCGTTGCAAGCCGGTGAGCGTCTGTCGCGGCTTAAAGGCCGTGGAATGGAGTTTGCCGAAGTACGTGCCTACCAGTATGGCGACGACGTACGCAGTATCGATTGGCGCGTCACCGCACGCACCGGTAAGGCCCACACCAAGTTGTTTCGCGACGAGCGTGAACAACCGGTGTTGCTGTGTGTTGATTTAGGCAGCCGCATGCAACTGGGCTCGAAGCTGGTACTGCAGGCTGTGCAAGCGGCTCACTTAGCCGCAACCATCGGTTGGCATGTCAGTAATCAAGGCGACCGCCTAGGCGGTATTATTGTCAACGAAACCGACCACAGTGAACTCAAGCCGCGAGCTCGCCGTGGTGGCCTGTTACCGCTGTTAGAAAGCATGGTTGAGCTCCAACCAACCACGGAGCACAACAATGACTACTGGCAACAAGCGCTAGAGCGGTTGCACCGCTTAGCGCGGGCAGGCAGCCAAGTTGTGATCATCACCAACCCGTTAGGTTTTGATGAGGCCTCGATGCAGCAAATCCGCCGCCTACGTCAGCACGCTCAGGTGCGCTTATTTTGTATCACTGATCCTCTGTTCGAACAGCTGGCGCAACAACGCCATAGCTTGCCGGTGCGACTGCCAAACCACGACAGCAATAGCTGGCTGGATAACGCCGGTAGTACTCAGTTGGCCAACCGCTGGCACCAAGCACAGCAGAATGCCGAACGATTTGGTCGTCAACATCAATTGCCGATCACCGAGATCAGTGCCGCCATACCACTAGAACAACAGTGGCAGAAACTCTGGTTATGAATCCGCTAGATCAACTACAAGATATTGCCCTACCCGCTCAGGTAGGCACATTTCCGTGGGCATGGGGCTGGTGGCTGTTGTTGGCCGTTACACTGGTCGCTATTGGTGCCGCTATTTATTGGCTCAAACAGCGGCGACAACAGCGCCACTTTGCCACTTTAGCGAGCACACAACTGACTCAGTTGAGCAGCACCGCGCCGCAGTTTTCACAGCAAGTAAGTGAACTACTGAAGCAAACCTTTGCCGCCTACGGTCAGCGTCAACAATGCGCCGCCTTGGCCGGTGAACAGTGGCATCAGTTCCTTAATGAGTATCACAGCGCCGATTGGTTAGCGCTGCTGGGTAACCCTTATCAACCGCAAGCAACTCACGGCGGCGAGTCGTTGCGTCAAGCTGCCCAACAAGTGCTAAAACAGATCCCCAAAGGAGTCCCCGATGCTTAGTTTGCAATGGCCATGGCTCCTGTTGCTCTTACCATTACCGTGGTTACTGCCGCGCAAGGCAAAAACCACCGCCGCCGCTCTACGTTTGCCAATGGGCTTAAGTCATTCTCTGCCGCTTGGGAGCGATCCAACCCCAAATCGCGCTTGGCAAGTCATCGCTGTGCTTATCTGGCTCTTGGCCGTCGGTGCCGCAACCCGACCGTTATGGCTTGGCGAGCCGGTAGCACTTAAGCGGGAAGGTCGCGATCTGATGGTGGCGGTTGATCTATCTGGTTCAATGCGAGTCGAAGATATGCAGCTCAATGGCCAGTTAGTCGACCGATTTACCATGATTCGTCAGGTTTTGGGGGATTTCATCGAGCGTCGAGATGGTGATCGTTTGGGACTAATCCTGTTTGCCAATGACGCTTACCTGCAAGCCCCGCTGACCTTTGATCGCAAAACCGTTAAACGCTTTTTGCAAGAAGCTGAACTTGGCTTAGTTGGCACCCAAACTGCAATTGGCAGTGCCATCGCCTTAGCGACGAAACGGTTTGAACAATTGGAGCAAAGTAACCGCGTGTTAGTGCTGCTGACTGACGGTGAAAACACTGCCGGTAAGTTTACCCCCGAGCAAGCGGTGCAGTTCGCTAAGCAAGCCAACGTTACCCTCTACACCATTGGTGTTGGCGCCAGCGAGATCCGTGAGCGGCGCCTGTTTGGTAGCCGTACTCAAAACCCGTCGAAAGAGTTAGATAAAGCCGAAGCCAGTTTTATCAAACTGAGTGAATCAACCGGTGGTCAATACTTCCGCGCCCGCAGCACCGATGAACTGGAACAGATCTATCAGGCCATCGATCAGCTGCAACCAATCGAGCGCGAACAAACCAAATGGCGGCCGCAAACCGAACTTTATCCGTGGTTGCTTTGCCCTGCATTACTGCTGTTATTCGTTACTGCATTAGGACGGCGTTTTGGCTGAATTTCATCTTTTGCGCCCGTGGGCGCTGGCGTTGCTTTTGCTACTGCCACCAATCTATTTGCTGCTTAAAAAACAGCGTAAACAGGGCCAATATTGGTCAAATGTGATCCCAGCGCATTTGCGTCAAGCGATGCTCGCTGGGCACGACAACAACACTAAGCCAGCGGCTTTGATGTGGCCGCTGTCCACCTTACTCTTAATGATATTGGCATTGTCTGGGCCCACTTGGGAAAAACAGCCGGTGCCTCTATTTCAGCTACAGCAAGGTCGGGTATTAGTGATGGATCTATCCGCCTCGATGTGGGCCACGGATCTCAAGCCTAACCGCCTAACTCAGGCCCGCTATAAAGCTCAAGATCTGCTTAAACTGCTAGATGAGGGAGAGATGGGGTTAGTCGCCTACGCCGGTGATGCGTTTGCTTTAGCGCCGTTAACCAGCGATCGCAGCACCATTGCCAATATCTTGCCAGCACTAGGCCCAGAAATGATGCCAGCACTTGGCTCCAATCTGCCTGCAGCCCTAACCCAAGCGGACCAACTGCTACGCGATGCTGGCCATCAAAGCGGTGAAATCATCCTATTGGCTGACGATGTGTTACCGGAGTATATGGATGAGGCCTTCGCCCTTATCGATAAGATGCCGTGGAAACTGCAGATCCTCGCCTTTGGCAGCAGCACCGGTGCGCCGATGAAGAACACTGAAGGCATTTTACTGCGGGATCTCGACGGCAGTGTCGCCTTTGCTAAAACCAACTACGACGCACTGACTAAACTGGCTCAACGGAGTGGCGGCAAAATGGTGCCCTATCACCCAAGCGATAACGATCTGCTGGCACTGCTGCCACAGCTAGACCCCAATCAGCCCGTTGATGAAACCAGCCAACAACAGAGCATGCAACAATGGCTCGACCGTGGCGGTTATCTTATTCCGTTACTGTTGCCATTATTAGCATTGGCATTGCGCCGCCACGGCCTGCTAGCCCTCGCACCATTGTTGCTGTTGGGCACGCCAAGCGCAGAAGCCAGCCCATGGCAAACCGATGATCAACGGGGGCAGCAGCTATTCGAGCAGCAGCAGTATCAGCAAGCAGCCGAAACCTTTACCGATCCCTCTTGGCGCGGCAGTGCTTACTATCGCGCTGGCGACTATCAAGGAGCATTAGACGCCTTTAATCAAGCGGAAGGGGCAGACGCGCTATTCAACCAAGGTAATGCCTTAGCCCAGCTTGGTGATACTGAACAAGCGTTGCAACGCTATCAACAAGCGTTGCAGCAGCAACCAGAACACCCCGGCGCCCTAGCCAACAAAGCATTGTTGGAGCAGTTACAGCAACAACAGCAACAACAGCAACAACAGCAACAATCTGGTGACGGTGAATCAGAACAGAGTCAACAAGACGATTCACAGCAGCAAGATAGCCAAAGCGAGGATGCTCAGCAGCAGGACGGCCAGCAACAGGATCAGCAGCAATCACAGCAAAACTCGCAGCAACAAGATCAATCTGAGCAAAGCTCTGAACAGCAGCAAGATCAAAACCAGAACAGCAGCAACGCCAACTCACAGCAGACGGATCAATCGCTAGATGAACCACAACAACCGCCTGAATCCGAGCCCAAGTCGAACCCTGCAACCGGCCAGCAAAGTCCTGAAGAGCAAGAGCAAGCACAACAAGCTGAGCAAATGGAAGCCGCTACGACAGATGAACAACCAGAGCAATCGGAGCAAGATGGCGAGCAACAAAACGCCGCCACTGCGCTGGGACAGCCCAGCCAACGAACAGAAGAACAGCAACAGCAGTTACAACAGATCCTCAACCAAGTGGAAGACGATCCGACCCTTCTGCTGCGCAATAAAATGCAATTGGAATACCAACGCCGTCGTCAACAAGGCAATGTTCAACGGGAGCAAACCCAGTGGTAATCGGTAACATCGGGCGGCGCTTGCTGCCATTTCTCCTTCTATTTTTGATTAGCCCTAGTTGGGGTTTCACCAAGCTTGTCGCCAGCATCGAAAAGAACCCGGTGATCGTCGGCCAATCATTTGGCATGCAGATCACCGCCGACGACAGCATTAACGATCAACTGGATTTAACGCCGTTGGAGCAAGATTTTATTATCTACCGCTCCCGTGTTAGTCAGCGCACCGAAGTGATCAACTTCGATATGAAGCGCCAAACCGTATGGACTCTTGAGCTGCGCGCCCGCCGCGAAGGCAAGATCACCATTCCGGCACTGACGCTTAATGGCATCAATAGCGACCCAATTAACTTAACTGCGATACCGTTGCAGGATATCCCCAACACGCCGGATCAACCGGTGCGGATTGAAACTACAGTAAGCGCCACTGAGGTGTGGTTAGGGCAACCAATTGCCATTACCGCACGGCTTATCATGGCTGCCGAACTGCAACGAGGTAATCTCGAAGCACCAGACCACCCAGACGTACAGATCCAACAGCAAGGTGAAGACAGTAACACCACCGAGATTATCGATGGAGTGCGGGTCCAAGTGATCACCCGCCAATACGTGGCTATTCCTCAACGCAGCGGCGAGATCGACTTAGGCAGTTTAAGCTTTAATGGCGACTTGATGGTGAGCACCGGTCGACCGGATCTGTTCAGCCGCGGTCGTGCGGTAAATTTTTCCGCCAGCAGCGCCCCAATAACCCTAAAAGTAAACGCTCAGCCAGCCCACTACCAAGGACAGTGGTTAGTGGCTGACTTGGCAACCCTACGCCTCGATCCCCTCGAACAAACAGAGTACGAGGTCGGCCAACCGGTAACCTTAACGCTGCGACTCACTGCGATGGGCGCCGTGGCTGAATCTTTGCCACAAATCGCCATTCCTGAGATCGATAACCTACGTTCCTACCCTGATAAACCGGAACGTCAAGGCGGTTTCCAACAGGGCAAACTGCTCGCACGAATGAGCCAAACCGTTGCCTTGGTGCCGCAACAGCCTGGCACCTATACCATTCCAGAGATCCGGGTGCCGTGGTGGAATGCCCGTTCCAACAAGCAAGAGTTCGCCGTTGCGCCAGCACAAACCATTACCGTTGTGCCAAGCAGCACCACAACTGCTCCAGCACCGGTGATTGCCACGCCCGTTACGGCTACAACAGTACAATCGGCAGCGCTGCAGCTATGGCAAGGCTTAACGGCTCTGTTCGCGCTGCTGTGGTTGCTCACCTTGATATGGGGATGGCGTCGCTCTGCTCCGCCACAAATAAGCACACCAAATCAAGCTGCGACTCTAGCTGCAAATCACAACAGTGCCTTACTGCAAGCCTGCCGCAAAAATCAAGCCGCAGTAGTGATCAACCTACTACCGCGCTGGGCTAGTGAACGCCATCAACAACCATTAACGCTCGCCGAAGTTGCCAAGGTTTACCCACAGCTTGAACCGCACATCGATGCACTGCAGCGAAGTCGTTTCTCACCAATGCAACAGCAATGGAATGGTGCCGAACTCGCGAACGCAATAAACCAGTGCGACCAGCAAAAAGCGACAAATAGTCAATCTTCATTGCCAGCGCTTAACCCTGCATCCACAATAGTCAACAACTAGCACCACAACTGCTGCCTGCAGTGCAGGCAGCAGTGACCTTTAAGCGGGTGTCATCCAAACAATAAAGGCGGATAAAGGAAATGTTCGGCGGATTTGGAAAGAAAAAAATGGAAACGGCGGTCTCCTCAGACATGATAAGTAAACAACGCCGTTACGAAACATTAGTGCGCGCCCTCCATACGGATCTATTCCGCTATGCCTACTGGCTGGTCAGCGACCGCTCGGTCGCGGAAGATTTGGTTCAAGAAACCTTCTTACGGGCGTGGAAGTCACTCGATTCACTCAAGGACGAAAAGGCTGCCAAAGCTTGGCTTATCACCATTTTACGGCGTGAGAACGCGCGCCGTTTTGAACGTAAACAGTTCGATTTGTCTGATATAGAAGACCATCAGCTTGCAGATACCACCACCGCTGGGCCGGACCAAAATACCGAAAGCCATCTGCTCCAACAAAAGATGGCACAGTTGCAACCGGACTATCGTGAACCGTTGATCCTGCAAGTTCTGTATGGCTTTAGTGGTGAAGAGATCGCCACCATCTTAGAGTTAAATCGTAACACCGTAATGACCCGCTTATTTCGAGCTCGTAATCAATTGCGAGAAGCGCTCGAAGTAGACCCGTTAGATGTTGGACACCGCAATGGATGATTTAGAATTCCGCCGGCGCCTATTTGCCGAGCCCAATAGCCAAGATCCGCAACTGACAGCGGCAACCTCGCTGTCCGAACAACGCAGTCAGCTGCGCGATGAAGTACGCCAACTCGATAGCAAGATCGTCGATGCGCTGAAAATCGATGTGCCAGAGGATCTCGCTGAACGCTTACTGCTGCGTCAAAATTTGACTGTGCATCAGCAATCCAAACGTCGGCACCGTTGGCAATTAGCAGCCGCCGCATCGGTTGCCTTTGTGGTAGGCATAACCTTTACCCTGATAAGCCAACGCCCTGACAACCTCGGTGCGCACGCCTTTGCCCATGTTGATCACGAAAACGACTTCGTTGCCGAGCTTAATGAACACGTAAGCCTTGCTTCGCTAAACTACAAAATGAAGCCGTTAGGTGGCCAGCTGGCAGCGCTTCCTGGTGATGTGGTTTATGCCAACTACTGCGACTTCCAAGGGGTTCGTAGCTTACACATTGTAATGGAAACACCACAGGGCCGAGTGACTCTGTTTATGATCCCGGAAGAGGGTGGGATGAATTTGCCGAGCACGTTTACCAACGATAAATATAACGGCGTTGGTGTCGACAAACATAATCTTCACCTCGCGCTGGTCGGCAACAAGCAACAAGAGCTGAAGCCAGTACTGGATGAGTTAAGCCGCAATATGAATGCGATTTAACCATTAACTCGGGAACAAAGCAGTGGCGCTGCTACCGCGACATAGCCACCACAAGGCCTCTACTGAGGCCTTATTACTGCTGTGTGCCAACTAAGTGCTGTTGTTGCTAATACTGTTAAAGCACCGGCTAGGCGAGTTTTGATACAAGGGCAAAGCACTACCGCCTGTAGGGGACGAATAAAGTTTCATACTGAACTCGACTGCACGCCCATCCAGCCGCTACCTAAAGTCTGTGTAGAAAATTAAAGTATCATACTCAACCATCGGTCATGCTCATTAGCACCTCAGTATTGAGTAATAAAGATGCATACTCGACCCGATGCTGCATGTTCGATGGTTATCTAGCCAAGGACCGGATCGTGCCCAAAGGGGACACTCGCCAAGTCCGGGGCAACGACAGCTTTGGCGCCAAAAGGGGTCATTCAGCAGATGTAACAAAGCCCGCGTAATGCGGGCTTTGGAACTAGGCATCAGATTTAGCCGCGACGACGGCGCAGACCAGCAATGGTCATCATGCTGAGCAGGTCGAACAAGCTAAGGGAACCACTGTCGCTGTCCTTGCCTCCGCCGTCAGGGCCGTCAGGGCCGTCAGGCTTATTGATGTCGGAGTCGTCACCGGTAGCGTTATCATCGTCACACCAGTCCACATTGCCGCAGGCGTTAGCACCGCACATGCGGCCAGCACATACGCTCAACGTCCGCGACGCCGTCGCCAATACCCGTTAAGCCACTAAGTTGTATAACAGTCCGGTTGAAATCGCCATGGTGAATACCACCAGCAGGAACACGGCAATCAACTTATTCTTGAACAGAGACTTCAACAAAATCACCTCGGTCAGACTGGCACCGGCACTGCCGACGATCAGCGCAAGCAATGCGCCCATGCTCATGCCTTTGGCGATCAGCACTGAACTCAGTGGGATCAGCGACTCAACCGTCAAGTAGAGCGGAATGCCAATAAACGCAGCCACAGGGATGGCGAACGAGTTGTGATCACCGGCGACGCGGGTGATGACTTCGGTTGGTACGAAGCCATAGACGAACGCACCGACGGCGACACCGATCATCAAGTAGGGAAAGGCTTTCTTAAAGTCATAGAAGGCGTTTTTGCCCACACGAATGAACAGGTTTTCTTTTGTCACAGCACTGCCACAGGTTCGGCTGCAAGTGACGCTTTCTTCACGGCCATCAAACACGGCGTCTTTGACCTGATCGGCAAAGCCAAACTTCTCTAATAGGTAGCCTGCGCTGACGGAAACACTTAGCGCAACCAAGAAGAACATCACTGAAGTGTTGAGGCCAAAGTTCAGGGTCAGCAGGCCGAACACCACTGGGTTTAGCAACGGACTGGCGATCAAAAACGTCATGATGTTGCCAAACCGAACCTGCGATTTGAACAGGCTTTTTAAAAACGGGATGGTACTCGCGGAGCAAAATGGGGTAATGGCCGCAAGTAAGGCGGCAATGACGTAGCCCCGTTCGTTGCCCATCAACTTCTTCACTTTTTCGGGGGGTAAGAACTGCTGGATCAACCCTACAAAGTAGCTAAAGAGAAAGAATAAGACGGTCAGTTGTGCGCCCAAATAGAAGGACATATAGGCTGCGTCTTTCAGCATGACAATAAATTCTGCGTTCATGGTCTACCACTTAATGCGTAAAAATAAGACGATTCGTTTAAGCTTCTATATTTCATGAAACCTTGAATCAAAAGGTGGGTGAAGTCTATTCACTCGAAACTGCCATGTCAACAATTCATGAAATCTTGATTTGTGTTAGAATGCGGTAACTGCTTGTTTCAACCAGAGGCAAAATCGTGGATTCGGTACAAAGTGCGAAAGTATTAAAAGAGTTAGGTCACCCTGAGCGATTACGTGTTTTTCAGGTGTTGTCGGATGTGGGGTTGGAAGGCATTACCGTGGGTGAGCTGAGGGATCGGCTGGAGATCAAGGGATCGACCCTGTCGAATTATCTATCCAACTTGGTGGCTGTCGATTTGGTGATTCAAACCCGTGAGGGTAAGTCGATACGTTGCGTCGCCAACTATGACACCTTCGATGCGGTGTTTTGCTATATCCGCAGCAACTGCGGCAAGATGCCTGCCACCTACTGAAGGGCGAACGGTTTCTAAGGCTCAGCAAGGCTTCAAGGGATCGGAGAAATAGAAATGGCCAATGACCGCTCTATGGCGATAGCAGATATTTAAGGCCGAGGCATTAGTGACCGATATTGGCCGACAACTGCCTGTGAGTCCCGGTCGGCCCCCTGATGCTTGCTGCATCAAAGTGGACTGAGTATGAATCTTTAATACTCAGTATGAGACTTTATTCCTCTCCTACACCGCCGTTGATCTTCCGCCGCATTGGAGCAGTTCAGCAAAGCGTTTGGGACTTCGACCTAAGGCAAGGGGGATTCATAAGGGGGCGACGCTCCCCCCCTAATGCATACAATAATGTGCCGTCGCCACCGCGACATAGCCCCCTAAAAGCACCGAAATCGGTGAAGCCAAAGGCTTGATATAAACCTCAACAGCTAACTACGACACAGCCCTTATTACTGCTGTGGCAACGTCATTGATGCGTAACTTGTACCGATGAGCAGCGGAGCTCCATATCTTGATGCATCACCCCGCCATCATCGTAAGGCGTTGAGGTTACCTCAAATCCAAACTGACCATAATATTGCTCTAATGCTACCTGAGCGGAGATCTTAATCTTTGCACTAGGGTTCAGCTTTTGGCCATGCTTCAACCCCTCTTGAATTAAAGCTCGCCCCAATGAACCACCGCGAGCCGCAGGCGCCAGTACGATCCGGCCCAATTTAATCAGTTGCTCGTCTGGCTGTAGCAAACGCAAATAACCCACTAATTGGCCCTGCTGTTCAACCAGCAGATGCAGTGCTTGCTGATCTTCGCCATCAACGTCGACATACAGGCTGTTTTGCTCAATTTGAAACACTTGCTCACGCAGTTGCAGTACTGCGTATAGCTGTTGTGTGGTTAGTTGTTCGAACGACATCCACGTCCAAGTCACATCTTGTTGTATACTGGTCACAATTTTTCCTTTCGTGGGTCTTACCACCAAGTGCATGCAACTATCGCATGGATTGGTTATGGCGATCGGATAGCGATTAATATCGACTAAAATTTATCACTACTAACTAGAAGAACTAACGATGCCTGTTTCTACTACCATCACTTTCTTCGCCTATCTCATCATGTTGTTGGTGATAGGCACGGTGGCATACAAAGCTACCACTACCTCTTCAGACTACATCCTCGGTGGTCGAAAAATGGGGCCAGCCGTTACCGCTTTGTCTGTCGGTGCCTCAGATATGTCTGGTTGGCTACTGCTTGGGCTTCCCGGCGCAATCTACATATCTGGATTAAGCGAAGTGTGGATCGGTATCGGTCTGGTTATCGGTGCCTGGCTCAATTGGTTCTTGGTCGCTAAACGACTGCGGATCTATACCGAATTCACCAATGATTCACTCACCTTACCGGACTTCCTCGAGCGTCGTTTTGCCGATAATGGCATTTTACGCTTGGTTGCAGCCAGCACTACCTTACTGTTCTTCACCTTCTATACGTCATCGGGCATGGTCGGGGGCGCCATTTTGTTTGAGCAAGTGTTCTCGCTAGATTACCAAACCGCACTATTAGTGGGCTCAGCAATTATTGTTTCGTACACCTTTGTGGGTGGTTTCTTTGCGGTAAGTTGGACTGACTTCTTCCAAGGGATCCTAATGTTAATCGCCTTGCTAATGGTGCCAGCTGTGGTGTTCTTTGGTGACGGCAACAACGCCATCGATGCACTCGATCCAGCTATGCTTGAAATCCTGCCAGAGAGCCTCACCACCATGACGATTATCTCGCTGATGGCATGGGGTTTAGGCTACTTTGGCCAACCCCACATCTTATCTCGCTTTATGGCCATCGGCTCAACCAAGGATCTACCGGTATCACGTCGCATCGCGATGAGTTGGATGGTGCTTTCCCTTATTGGTGCGCTAGCTACAGGCTTAGCCGGCGCGGTGATGTTCGCCGATGCACCGTTAGCCAACAAAGAAACCGTCTTTATTGAGTTGTCTAAGGTGCTATTTAACCCTTGGATTGCCGGTGTACTGATTGCGGCAATTCTCTCCGCCATTATGAGCACCATCGACTCACAATTGTTAGTTTGCTCCTCCGTGGTTACGGAAGACTTCTACCGCAAATGGATCAAACCAAGCGCGACCGAACGTGAACGCATAATGGTCGGCCGTTTAACTGTTTTAGGGGTTGCGGTATTGGCAACCGTCATTGCCCTAAACCCAGAATCAAGTGTGTTATCTCTAGTGAGCTACGCGTGGGCTGGTTTTGGCGCGGCCTTCGGTCCAGTGATCTTGTTGTCACTATACTGGCACTCTTACAGTCGCTTTGGTGCGATTGCGACGATTCTCGTTGGTGCTGTAACGGTGTTGATCTGGAAGCCTCTCGAAGGGGGAGTTTTCGATCTTTACGAGCTGTTGCCAGGATTCATCTTTGCATCACTGGCCGGAATAATTGTCAGCCTAATTAAGCCAGCGGAGCAAACAGTTAGAGCAAAACATGCGCAGTTTGAGCAACAGCTCTAGATGGACGATTAACAAATGAGGCGCAATTGCGCTTCATTTTGTTAATGGCAATTAACACCTTAAACACCAATAACTTACATCAAAAAGAAAAAGCTTGACCAACGTCTCGTTTACCTCTAATTATCATCTGGTCGGATATGTACCAAGACAGCTCAGCCTTAACATTTTCAACCAATAACAACAGCCCTGTTTAAGCTGTAATAGAGACTGATGATGAAAAAAATGACTAAAATTGCTACTGCTTGCGCATTAGCACTGATGAGCAGCCAATCTTTTGCTGCTGGCTTTTTATTAAACGAGACTTCTGCTTCTGGCCTAGGCCGTGCGTTTGCCGGTGAAGGTGCTGCCGCTGACGATGCCGCTGTTTTGGCGCGTAACCCAGCCGCGATGGCGTTATTTGATACTGCTGCTCTATCCATCGCTGGCACCTACATCGATCCGGGCGTAGACATGAACGGTGTCACCAACCCGTTCGGCGATCCTAACAATCTAGATATCGATGGCGCTGCACCAGAAGCATTCATTCCTGCCGCTTACTACATCCGCCCGCTGAACGATAAAGTTGCGGTTGGCTTTGCCGCCTTTACCAACTTTGGTTTGGGTACTGATTTTGATGATGACCATGGCGCAGGTCCGATTGCCGGCAAAACCGACATGATCACCATGAACTTCAACGCCAGTGTATCCTACCGCATCAACGACAACTGGAGCGTAGGTGCCGGTGCCAACGTAGTATACGGCGATGCCGAATTCGAACGCTTTTTAGGTGATACTGCCGACTTTATCAACAGTCAATTGCCTGTTCCATTTGGTCTAGAAAACACCGACGTTGCCGCGTCAATGAAAGGCGATGGTTTCGGTTACGGTTACAACATCGGCGTGATGTATGAAGTAAACGATCGCCATCGTTTCGCATTAACCTACCGCTCCGATATCACCTTAGAGCTTGAGGGTGACTATTACAGCGATCTTCCATCTGGCGCTGGTTTGAACGGCACTAGTGGCGAAAAGATTGATGGTTACCTCGATCTTGAACTGCCTGCCATCGCTGAATTCTCTGGCTACCATGAGATCACTGATCAGGTAACCCTGCACACTACCGTAATGTGGACCAACTGGTCTGTATTTGAAGATATTGACGGTCGAGCTGACGGCGATAGCACCTTAACCGGCGGCTTATGTGGCCTTAATCCAGTGGGTTGTGAAGTCAGTGATGGTGACTCACTGCTACTTAAAGAAGAAAACTTTGAAGATGCGTGGCGCTTCGGCTTAGGTATGACTTACAAAGTAAGCTCTGAAGTTGCTTTGCGTGCCGGTATCGCTTACGACGAGACCCCAGTGCCAGAAAACCATCGTTCAATCTCGATCCCAGACTCAGACCGTATTTGGTACTCTATTGGTGCTAACTACCGCATGAGCGATCAATCTAGCATCGACTTCGCATTCTCCTTCATCGACGGTGAAGAAGTTGAAGTAAATGAATCTGGCTTCGTGCTGGAGTCAGAAGGCAATGCTATCTTGGTTGCAGCACAGTACAACTACGCATTCTAAGCGTATCTAGTGGCAACAAAAAGGAGACCATAGGGTCTCCTTTTTTGCGTTTAGCCAGCGCTAGCGTTCAATTAAAGCGCTGCTAAGATCACAATATCCAATCACTATTAATCGCCTTCGACCATTATCTCGCTATGATGTGGCAGCTTTAGTTAATCACGGTGGCTGGTTAGCAACGCTCCGGCTACCCTATGGAAAAGCTCATTAGAAATTGAACCAACCTGATTAGCACCCGCCTAAACAGAAGGCCCCCCTATTCAAGGATTGAAAATGAAAAATTGGTTAATTGTGGCCTTCGCCACCTTGTTGTCGTTTTCAGCACTCGCTAGCGAACGTGCTACCGAAGCTTGGTCATTGATCAACGACGGAGCTGTACTTATCGATGTGCGCACCACTGATGAATTTCTGGCGGGACACATCCCCAACGCTCATCATCTCGAGTACAACACCATATCGACAACCATCGGTAAGCTTCATATTCCAGTAAGCAAACCAATCGTAGTTTACTGCCGCAGCGGTAATCGCAGTGGCATTGCTGAAAAAACGCTACTGAAAATGGGTTATACGGTACACAATGCCGGTGGCCTTAATGAGCTACTCGCTACCCGCAAATAAAAGGCTGTGTCGTAATTAGCTGTTGAAGTTTATCTTTAGCCTTAGGGGGAGCTTCGCCCCCCTTTGGAATCCCCCTTGCCTTAGGTCGCAGTCCAAAACGCTTCGCTGAACTGCTCCAATGCGGCAGAAGGTCAACGACGGCAGTGCTTTACCCTTGTATCAACACTCGCCTAGCCGGTGCTTTAACAGCCTTGAAAAGAACAACACTTAATTGGTACACAGCCAAATAAAATCGCTTCATAAAAATGGGTTGTTGTTCTCATTTATATGAAACGAATGTTGGCGGTGCAAAAATGAAAAAGGTAAAGCACCGCCGGTGGGTTAAGGCGCGAGAGTAAAGACTCAACATGTTTAGCCACCGTCACCACTGTGATATCGACGCCAACACCACTCTTACTATTAAGGTCGAAAGCTTAACAGTAACTTCAACAGTGAGTTGCGCCCCAAGGCCTCAGTTAGCGGTTAGCGGTTAGCGGTTAGCGTAGATGCCGAGCCTGTTGCAAGCGCGCAACCTCGGCTTCCAAAATATGCGCCACTCTAGCTACCGCCGCCTCCCCAGCCTCAATTGCATCGGCAGCCCGTTGAAACTCAATGGTGACAATGTCACCAACCTGAGGTAGCACCACCACCTCTGGTGGATCCCCCATCATCTTCGAACGCTTATGGCGCTGCTCCAAGATCTCCATCGACTGATGCATAACCGCCAGCGCGTTGGATTGGGCAGCATCGTTACCGCTAAAGCTGTCGGTGATGCGGTCAATAAACTCACGCCCAGAAACCAGCAAATCCATAAAGCCACCGCTATGACTTTTCACCGGTACAACTGACGATGCAAGCTCGTCATCTGACTCCAACGGTTTATCAGTATTAATCCGCACCGGCATTTCACCATGTTGACGTCCATCACCATGCAGATCGACCGCAATCACCATGTCTGCCCCCAACGCTCGTGCTGCCGATACTGGCACTGGGTTAACCACTGCACCATCGACTAACCAACGATTACCAATCTGTTTCGGCATAACAAAGCCGGGGATTGCACAAGATGCACCAACCACGTCCTCAAGTTTGCCCTGCTCCAGCCAAACTTCTTGGCCACTGTAAAGATCGGTGGCAACCGCAATGAATGGCATCGTCAGCTCATCAACGCTATTAATGCCTATTGCTTCAGTTGCGGCGGCAAACACGCGCTCACCGCCAATTATCCCGCCTCTACGCCACGATAGATCCAATAGGTTAAAGACATCCCAACCACTGAAGTTGCAAACCCACTGTTCCAGTTCATCCAATTTACCCGCGGCATAGGCGGCGCCAACAAACGCACCAATGGAACAACCAGCCACTAGATTTGGTTTGATCCCCAATCTATCGAGCCCTCGCAGCACACCGATGTGAGCCCAACCTTTAGCGGCGCCACTGCCTAACGCGATGCCGATACGGATGTCGTTATCCATAATAAATGTCCATTTATTTCAATGTGATAAATATATTCTATGGTTTATTTTTTATAATCCACATGACCTGCCCTCATCCGCACTACCCTTAATTTAATATGAAAGCAATCATACTTTGACAAGGTGTGGTGCAGGTGGTACTTTCGCGCGCTTATTTTTAACCAAATTTCAGGCTCATCCTATCAATGTTTGAACTTCGCAGTAATCCTGATGCTTCCGCTAAAGCGGATCTGCTCTCCGGTTTAACCGTAGCGCTAGCACTGATACCAGAAGCGGTGGCCTTTGCCTTCGTTGCCGGTGTCGAACCAATGGTTGGTTTATACGCCGCCTTTATCGTAGGTATTATCACCGCAATCTTTGGCGGTCGTCCGGGCATGATCTCCGGCGCAACTGGCGCCATGGCCGTTGTGATGGTCGCACTTGTTGCTGAACACGGGGTTCAATACCTGTTTGCAGCGGTGGTGTTAACCGGCATATTGCAGATCAGTGCTGGCTTACTGCGCCTAGGTAAGTTCATCCGTTTGGTGCCTCACCCAGTAATGTTGGGTTTCGTCAACGGCTTGGCCATTGTGATTTTCCTTGCTCAGCTAGGTCAATTCAAGGTACTTGATGCCTCTGGCAGCATGGTTTGGATGCAAGGCGAAATGCTTTACACCATGCTGGGTCTTATCGCCCTAACCATGGCTATCATCCACTTCCTACCGAAACTGACCAATGCCATTCCATCATCATTGGCTGCCATTTTAGTGGTTGCTCTATTGGTACATGGTTTAGGGCTAGATACCCCAACCGTAATTGATTTCGTTCGTTCGATGACAGGCGACGTTAACTCCACCTTGGAAGGTAGCTTACCAACCTTCGCTATCCCAGCGGTGCCGTTTAACTTCGAAACTCTGTGGATCGTATTGCCATACAGTATGATTTTAGCCTCTGTTGGCCTGATTGAGTCATTGCTTACATTGACTCTGGTAGACGAATTGACCCAAACCCGTGGTAAAGGTAACCGCGAGTGTGTGGCTCAAGGCAGCGCAAACTTAGTGTCCGGTTTCTTCGGTGCAATGGGTGGTTGTGCCATGATTGGTCAGTCGATGATTAACATCAACTCCGGTGGCCGTTCGCGCCTATCCGGTGCATCAGCGGCAATGTTCCTGCTGGCGTTCATCTTATTCGGTGCAACCCTTATTGAGATGATACCAATCGCGGCACTGGTTGGTGTTATGTTTATGGTGGTACTGGGTACCTTCGAGTGGTCAAGCTTCCGCATTGTCAACAAGATCCCTAAGTCCGATGCCTTCGTCATTGTGCTGGTATCAGCGGTTACTGTATTGACTGATTTGGCCATTGCAGTATTGGTTGGTGTAATCGTTTCCGCCCTGCGCTTTGCTTGGGAACACGCTACCCACATGATGGCGCCAAGCCATATCGATCAGTTCGGTCGCAAGATTTACAAGGTTCAAGGGCCGTTGTTCTTCGCTTCAACCACCTCGTTCCTTGAGCTGTTTGACGCCAACAACGATCCGGAAGATGTAATTGTCGACTTCGCCGATTCTCGAGTTGCCGATCACTCCGCTCTGGAAGCAATTGATACCTTGGCAGAGCGTTACCTGCGCGAAGGTAAGCGTCTGCACCTCCGTCACCTAAGCCCTGAGTGTCGTCGCCTGCTGCACAAAGCTGGCAACCTGGTTGAAGTGAACCTGATGGAAGATCCTAACTACAAAGTAGCAGTGGACGAATTGGCCGGTTAAACCGCTGCCCTTTCTGTCATGCTAGAAAAAATGGCGCTAACCAGTGGTTAGCGCCATTTTTTTGCTGTGTCATAGTTAGCTGTTGAGAGTTATCTCAAGCCTGCGGCTGAAGCGGTTGTGATGTTTACAAGGGGCTCTGTCGCGGTGGCGACGGCACACTCGTATGCATTAGGGGGGAGCTTCGCCCCCTTTGGAATCCCCCTTGCCTTAGGTCGCAGTCCAAAGCGGCAGAAGATCGACGGCGGTAATACTTTCCTCTTGTACCAAAACTCGCCTAGCCGGTGCTTTAACAACATTGGAAACAACAACACTTAGCTGGTACACAGCCGATTAAAACGATAACCATCAGTGCTACGGATATCGACCAGTTGAAGTCCTCCGTCAGTACCAGCAACGCACAAATCAACCAAATCTATCAGCCGCTAAGTTCTGCTCCCCAAATTATTGCCACCAACGACAGTCGGTTCCAAAGGCTATACCACCGATGTACTGGCCTATGAATGGATCCATGCAGAGCTACCTCATCGCATTGAATTTGTCGCCGAACTGACGCAGCCCCCGACATGGTTTAGCAAGAGAGCTGCAGCCAAAGTCGATTATCGCGCCACACTGCTGCTGCCAAATAACAGCCTAATCGAAGATGAAATCACTCAGATTAAGTCGGTGTTTTCATTTAAAGACTTTATCGGCAGTGATCTCCGTTATTAGTCAGCAGCACGGGTTGCCATTGAGCCCTATGAGCCGAAAATGATCTATGCTGACCTAGAGAGTTCGAATCAAGGCGCAAACTTTGCTGAACTGATTAATTAACGGGATTCACTGTGGCTTTGGACAATTTCTAACAATCCAACCGCCACACCTTATATTAACAAAATCTACATCATTAAAATCTACATCACGAAAAACTAATTAAGGGATTGCAGATAGATGGCTCATCACCTAACTTGAATCACTCTCCCATTTGGCAAGGACGGCGCTCAGTGTTAGAAAAGCTTAGAGAACTCGATTTTTTTAGTCTAATGGTATTTAAAACCATTAGTGATACTCGCCATGCCAACGTTGCGGCTCAGCAATTAGCGGTTTCACCATCCAAGGTCAGCCGTTGTTTAAACTCAATGCGGCACCTATTGGACGACGAACTGTTTTACCGACGCCAACAGGGGCTGTTACCGACGCCACTGGCAGAGCGCTTATATCAACCGGTCTGTAAGGTATTAGCCAGTTACCAACAATTCGAGTCTCAAGTTTATCCAGTTTCCAATGAACAGCAATCTAAAATAAAAATTGGCGTTTGCTCATTATTACTTCCTGCTTTAGCTCTGCGCTTACATCAATTAAACAATAACTACCTATTATCTACTATTGATTTATTTCAATGGAGTAGCGATTCCATTGAAAAAATAAATCAAGGCGAGCTTGATATCGGTGTGTGCTTTGAGCGAAACGATTCAAATAATATTACCTATGAAACACTAGGCAACATTAAATCAATGAGCTTAGTCGCCGCTAACAACCACCCAGTCTGGGCAAATATAGATAACTTCTCGTTAGAGTTAATGTGCGACTACCCGTTCTACTATGTTCCCACACCGGGGCTAAACAAGCGGGTAGATCCAATCGAGGCATACTGCCACCAACAAGGGATAACACCGCCATCGATTGAAAGCTGCGTAGATAGAGAAGAGCTATACGCCAAACTCCTCACTGGGCCGGGGTTAACATTTTCAGGCCCTAAGGCGATCAGTGACTTCAATGCCAACATGCCAGGGCTAAGCGTCTTTGACCTACCGCAACAGCAGGTTGATGCTATCCATGCTTGCGCCTCCTCACCGATGTACCGGTTGGTTGAACGGATGCCAATATATCGTCGTTATGACGATGAAATGAGAACAACTATTATTAATATCTTAAAGCAGATGATTAATTGATATAGTTGCGATTGAAAATGGAAAAGAATTTACTCACTAGCAGCAATTGAAATTATCAATATCAATTGCTGAAATTCTACTTTAGGCATGTTAATGCACAGTTCACAAAGATAAAAACCAATTACTTCATAGGCTTTTCTAATGTTCCGTTATCGCTAATAGTTAATTTACTGCGATTGCAGTCAAATAATAAGGAACGTGATGATGAAACGATTCAATAAATCGATATTAGCAGTGACGCTAAGTAGTCTACTGTGCATTGCCGGTTGTAGTGATGGCGATGATGGTTCTGATGGTGCTGATGGCGCACCAGGTGCTCCAGGCGAGCCGGGAAGTTCCATTGGTAACACGACCAGCTCCGTTGCCTCTGCTGCTGATCTCATGCTCACCCTAGCCCCTAGCGACATTGTTGTCACCGGAACCGACGCGTTCCAAATTAAGTTCACCGCTGCAGGCACCAATGCTCAAGGGCAGACTGTGCCATTTTCTGGCCTAGATAAAATTGCAATCTACGTTACCAACCAAGCAGCTAACGATACTGAAATCGGCTCACCACTGTTATGGACTAACCATGCCATGGCTAATGACGCTGGTTACTCGATGTACTGTACTCCAGAAGGCACTACAACCTCTTGGGGCGCAGAAGTAGACGCCTGTACCTTAGTAGAGGACGCAGATAATCCAGGCACCTACACCGGTACATGGGAGCACGAAGGCGCAGCACCGATTATCCTTGCTGATGGCGATGTCAACAATCTTCACCGAGTGATGATTCGTACCTACGACCTCGTCGATGCCAATGGTGACGCCGTTGACAATAAAGCGCTCTCCGCTGTTTTAGACTTCATTCCAGCTACTGGTGAGCTGGCGATATCTGAAAAAGACAGTGTATCTAACGAATCTTGTATCAAGTGTCACGGCGAGATTGATGGTTACCCTGAAGGTGAATACCGCATCTCCAATATCGAAGCACACCACAACTACCAACAAGTTGAGAACTGTATCGCTTGTCACAACCCTGCTATCGCCGGCGGTGAAGACGACCCAGCTATCGGTTTTAACGCAGACTTTGGTCCAATGATCCACCGCTTACACGCAGGCCATAACATTGAAGAGATGCTGGAAGGTGAAGCAGCAGAGATGTTTGGCCATATTGGTTACCCTGCTGAATTAACCGAATGTACTGTTTGTCACGATGGCGAACCAACATGGGCGTTCAACATTACAGCTGATGCCTGTGAGTCTTGCCACATTGACGTTGACTTCGCTACCGGCGAAGGCCACTCCCAATACAATCTGGCTCAGTCAGACGACGGTTCTTGTGCCGAATGTCACGGTTCAGGTGGCTTATCGCCAGCCGAAGCACACAAAATCGGTCGCCGCGACGACATGGTTGCTGCTAAAGCGTTTGTAGTTGAGGTGCAAAAACTTGAAGTTATCGACAACGGCATTAACGATGACTTTAGCAGCACACTTCGTGCTACTTCTAAAGTCACCATGAATGGCGCGGACCCAGCCGATGACCTAGATTTCACTCCTTACATGACCAATTCCGATCGCGGTTTGTTGATCGGTAACGTCGATGCCAACGGCACTGTTACTCGTGGCATGGGCATGAAAGTAACTACCGGCGGTGGCAACTTCGTTAGCCTCACAGATGGCATTTTGATCACTGAGATGCTGGTAGATGATGCTCGTCTTACCGGCACTCTATACGCTACTGCTGAAGTTCAGGTTTGTGGTGATGGCACGCAAACAGTTGAATGTGGCTCTGACGAAGCCTTGACTAACCTCGATGGTTCAGATTTTGGCTTTGCCAACGATGCACCAATTAACTACATCGATCTTGACGGCGGTGAAGCCATTACTGCACGTATCGATGATCCTAGCCGCACTACCATTGATGAAAGTACCTGTAACGCTTGTCACGACAACCTAACTCACGTTAAAAGCACTCATGGTGCTAGCGACTTCAACCAGTGTATGGATTGTCACAACGAAACCTGGGGCGGTTCTTTCCACTCAGAAAAAACAGCCCTTCTGGTAGATGACGATGGTGAGTTCCTGTTAGATAATAGCGGTGAGCAGCAGATCATCGAGACACTGGATACCTACGGAACCCGCGATCTTGTTACCGTAGCCCACCGTTACCACAGTGGTGCTTGGGATAACGGCAGTGCTGTAGGTGTTTACTTAGTTCAGTACCCTGACGGCACTAACGAAACCCATGGCTACTCTGCACCATCTACTGACTGTGAAGCTTGTCATATCGAAGATGTACAATTCTTCGCTGCAGATGGTGGTTTGTTCTCTGGTAAACGTGCAATGTCTATTGGTGATGATGAATTCATCTCGCCAGTGTCAGAGGCTTGTCGCTCTTGTCACCAGCACTCTACTGAGTCCGCTTTGGCTCACTTCAAGTCAAATGGTGCTTACACACTAAATGACGCCGCAGACACTGAGAACCTGCCAGTAGAAAGCTGCGCCGTATGTCACGCTGAAGGCAAAACCTACGGTGTTGATATCATGCACGCTGGTGGTTCCCACTAACTCCTAATTGGTCGGGGCTTGCTCCGGCCTTTAGGCAACCGTTGCTAGGCGGCTTTCCCTGCTAGAGTCGCTCGGCAATCCAAAGGAAGGACATTTGTCCTTCCTTTTTTAGTTGGTACTAAACCTAGCGCCAAGCCTTACTCTGTTACTTAATATTTGCCGCAGTCTATAACGCAAAAACGACGCCGAAGCGTCGTTTTGATAGAGCGAAAACTGATAATTATTTATGCAGTTTTACAATCAAGTTGCGGCCTTTGATCTTGTCGCGTTGCAGAATGTGCAGGGCATTTTTAGCGTGCTCACGCTCAATTGCTACGTAGCTCAAACGGTCACCAACGTGGATGTTACCAACCACCTTGCCAGACAAGGTTTTATCGGCAGTCAGGGCGCCAAGAATATCGCCAGGGCGCATCTTGCTCTTACGACCAGCGCCGATAGAGATGGTCATCATCGGCGGGGTTAGGTCAACGTGGGTAACCAAGTTAAGGCTGTCGAACGACTCCCGTGGGATATCCACACCAGCTAAGTCTTCAATCGCCAGCAAGCGCTTGGTTTCGTTGCCGCTGCACAGGCTTACCGCTACGCCCTGCTCACCGGCACGGCCAGTACGCCCTACACGGTGGACGTGTACTTCAGGCTCAAAGGCGATGTCGTAGTTCACCACCATCGCCAGCGACTTAATATCCAAGCCACGGGCAGCAACGTCGGTTGCTACCAGTACCGAAGCACTCTTGTTACTGAAACGCACCAAAGTACGATCGCGTTCTTGCTGGTCGAGATCGCCATGCAGTTCCAGTACCGACACTCCTGCGTCATGCAGGTCGTCAGCGACGTTTTGACAGGCGATACGGGTGTTACAAAACACCACGGTCGACTCTGGCTGATGCTGTGCCAATAGCGCCAACAGGGCCGTTGGCTTTTGCGCTGGGCTCAGTTCAATCGCACTTTGTTCGATGTCGTTGCTCGGTTCAGAGTCAATCTTAACCATCACTGGCTGTGACTGAACCTTGGCGGTCATCGCCTCAATCTCAGTTGGGTACGTGGCTGAGAACAGTAACGTTTGGCGCTGATGCGGCACATCACCCATGATGGCGTTGATGTCATCTTCAAAGCCCATGTCGAGCATACGATCAGCTTCATCGAGCACTAATGTTTCTAAGCGATCGAGGTGCAGGTTGCCATTTTCTAGATGCTTACGAATACGGCCTGGAGTGCCTACCGCAATATGACAGCCGTGCTCTAGCGAACCGGTTTGGGCACGCATTGGCATACCACCGCACAGAGTCAAAATCTTTACGTTTGGCCATGCGCGCGCCAGTTGACGCAACACCTTAGTTACCTGATCCGCCAGCTCACGAGTAGGACACAACACCAGCGCCTGAGTCTGCATCCGTTTAGGATCAAGGTGGCTCAGCAGCCCTAAGCCAAACGCAACGGTTTTACCACTGCCGGTCTTTGCTTGGCCTACGACGTCATCACCACGCAGGATAGCGGGTAACGCTTGCGCTTGAATTGGGGTCATCTCGGTAAAACCAAGTTGATTTAAGTTGTCTACACAAGGCTTAGACAGAGGCAAAGAAGTAAAGGCAGAGGTCACGATAGGCATCTCATTATGGTGGGCAGTTAGGCTGCAATTTGAAGCAACCACGAACAAGGGCGGCGACTATAACAAAAAAAGCCCAAAGTGACTGCACTTTGGGCGATTCTTATTCGCTTAGTTAGCCATTAACCTAAATATAGTTAAACAAACTCACCGATTGGATCTGAGCAAACGATTGGGTAACCGCATTGAGTGCCAATGACTGCTGCTCAAACTTGGTAATGGCAGCGGCATAATCCAGATCCTCGAGGGAGGATTTAGCCGTGGCGTTCACCAGTTCCATGCTCTCGTGTTGCGCTTGGAAGGTATCTAATGAGCTAAGGTAGTTACCGCTTTCAGCACGAACCACCGACGCCGCCTCTTGGGCACCATCAAAGTCAGTCAATATCTGTGCAAATTCAGCCTGAGCATTGTTGCCTTCCAATCCATTGGGGCTGCGCAACAGATCGATGGCACTTTGCACGCTGGAAAAGACATCGGTTGTCGGTTGATGGCTAAGGGTAACCGAGTCACCATCCTCCGGGCTGCCACTAATAGCGATTTCACGGCCAGCAATGACCATCGGTTGACTGGCGTCAAATGGCTGGGTCGGCAGCAGTACGTTACCTTGGTCATCGGTAGCGGTGACGGTGCGGACGCCGCTACCGTCGTCACCAAAGGTCAACTCAATGCCATCAATGGCCGGCAGGCTTGGATCAATAATATCCGCTGACTCCACAAAGAAGTCACCGTTCATGGTGGCATTGGCGTAATCGGCGCTGTAATCACCACTGCCGGTGTTGGCATCCATAAACAGGGTTTGGCCACTCTCACTCACCTGTACGCTGATCCCCTCAGCAACCTGGCTGCTGCGACGGCCTTCGTCGCCAAGATAAGTGACATCGCCATTGGCGTCAGTAACAAACGGCTTCACATCGCTTTGGTAGCCAGCAAACACATAGTTACCGTTCTCATCCTGGGTATTGCCCAAGGCGATGATGCTATTAAGCCCCTCTTCCAGATCCAGTGCCAACGCTTCACGAGCGCTGTCGTCCAAGGCACCATCGTTCGACTGCAAGATCTTGTCGCGCAGGCTCATCAACAGATCTTCATACTCACCAACGCGAGATTCCTGCTGCGATAAACGGTTATTAGCTAGGGTGATGTTGTTTTGGTATTGGCTTAAACGCTCATCCTGCTGATTGAGGTTTTCCAGAGCGATACTGGCGACCGGATCATCCGCGGTGGTGTTGATCCGCTTACCGGTTGCAAGCTGCTGCAGCGTTTCATTACTTTCAATCTGCAACCGCGTCATGCTGCTGGTATTGGAGTTATAAAACTGGCTAGTGGCTAAACGCATCTGCTAACTCTCCTTAGCTAACCGCATTAAATAGAGTATCGAAGGTTTCCTGAGCAACCGTCATCACTCGTGCTGACGCTTGATAGGCCTGTTGGTGGCGGATAAGATCCGAAGCCTCTTCATCTAGGTTGACCCCAGAATCTGATGCAACACGGTCAATCGCCTGTTGCTGCACAATCGCCGCCGACTGCGCCGAAACCCCAGCGGCATTGGCTCGACCGGCGTTGTTGGTCATCATCGCTTGATAGACGTCGTGCAGGGTTCGGCTACCATCGCCCATCGTCTTCTGGTCGCCAATGGTCGCCATGTCTAATGCATTGCTGTTATCACCGGGGCCAAACGAGAGATCCAAGCTAAAGGTGTCGCCATCAGCACTGCTAGGGTCAACCTCAAGCAATATGCCATTGAACTCAGCATTGCCATCGGCATTGAGTGGGTAGGTGGTGCTGTTGCCAGCTTCATCGGTATGGATAAATTGACCATTGGTCATATCCAGCTCAATGGTGAAGCTCTCGCCAGTTGCCGGAAACGACGGGTCATTCCGGTCGACACTGACGAGGTTCAACGAACCATCACCACTAACGGTATCCAGCTTGTAGCCTGCTGCAGCGATAGACTCGCCCTCTTCCAGCTGCACCTCAAGATTGCCCGCCGCACCGCGAGTCGGTTCCAGCTCCCACTTATCACCGGCTGCTGGCGTACCTTGGCCGTCGATACGGATACTGAAACCCTCTTCACTATTGAGCTTGCCCGGGTCATTAGGGTCAACGGTAAGCGTGATGGTGTCGCCGGACTCATCGGTCATGCTGTAGTTGCTGCCATCAAACTCTAAGGTGTAGCTGTCGCCGCTAAGCTGGCTGACATCACCAATCTCAACCCCGATCTGTTTGCTGCCGGTATTGTCACCATACTGCGCTGCTCGGCCAACCATCTGTTGGCTATCGTTAATATCGGTAAACATGTTTTGACCGACGTTACCATTCAGATCAAAACCTTGCGATTGGCTCTTGTTAAAGGCATCGGCCACGCCAAGTGCCATCAAATCCAATTGCGAGCGCGCTTCTGACAAGTCGTTGTCGCGGTAATCCATCAGCGCTTGCAGCTGGCCGCCAACATCGGCGTCGGGCATCACGATAGTTTTGTCACCAGTAGTGCCGGTTAACTGCGTTTCATAATGAATGGGGTCTCCGCCGGTGACGCCGATCTGCATCGACTCTTCACCAGCCACCAGCATCATCGAACCGCCAGCCATCACACTCTTGACGCCATTGTCTTGCGAGATAACGTTAACCTGCACGAACTCAGACAACTCATTGATAAGTCGGTCTTGCTGATCAAGCAGGGTCATGTCGTTGCCCTGCACCGTAGCTAAGGCGGTGTTGATTGAGCCAAGCTCTTCAGTAATGGCATTGATGCGATCGATGGTGCCTTCAATCTGCTCATTAATTTGAGTCACCTGCCCATCAAGTTGGCTGCTCAAAGATTGATAAGAGGCAGCCAGCTGCTCTGCTGAGGTGAGGGTGTTTTCACGAACTGCCACGTCCATTGGCATATCAACGATGTTGTTGAGATTGTCGAGCACCGTATTAAGTGAGTCTGGTACCGCCGAGCCAACGTCAGTTAGGATCTGGTCCAGCTCCGACAACTTAGAGTAGGTGGTGGCCGCTTCTGAGTAAGTCGAGCCCGACAGGGTCAGCTCTTTCTGGGCATATTCGTTATAAACACGGCTGATGTCGGACACATAGGTGCCTGAGCCAACGAAGCTACTACCATAACGCTCCGAGTCTAATGAGCGTTGCTCAACGGTTTGGCGGCTATAGCCATCGGTACCGATGTTGGCAATATTATTCGACGTTGTGTTGAGCTGCTGCTGAGCTGCCAAAATGCCACTACGGGCAATGCTCATTAAATCGGCCATGACTTATACATCCTTATTGGTTCAAGCGCTGCTGCGTCAGCCGCTGGAACACACTTAAAATCTTGGTGGCGTAATGCGGATCGGTCGCGTAACCCGCTTGTTGTAATCCTGATGCAAAGCCCGCGGCGTCGGTTGCCTTGAGCGCTTCACTGTAACGGGGTTGCTGTAAAAACGAGACGTAATCATCAAAGCTGGCTTTGAGGTCATCATAAACACGGAATGAAGAGCGCTTCATCACCGCGACATTGTTTTCAAACTCAAGCGCATTAACTGCTGTTTTTTCACCGTCCCAACGGTTATCGGCCTTAATGTTGAAAAGATTATGAGAACTTTTGCCTTCATTGCCCGGTAAAATACTTCGACCCCAACCGGTTTCCAGCGCTGCTTGGGCAATCAACAGGTGTGGATCTTTATTAAGCTTCTTGGCGGCCTCTGCTGCGGCCGGTAACAGCGCCTGCACAAATTCATCGGGCTGGGTGAAGGTAAGTGGTTGCGTTTCAATACCGACTTCGCTGCTAAGCACACCTAACTCAACCAAACTGTTGTCTGCAGCGGCGGCGACTTCGTCGTTAGCTAGGTCATTGCCGCTTAACTCTCGACTGCCGCGGTTGTGATTGACGGTGCGAAGCGGTGACAAGCTATGCTCGTCCAACGTTGCCGAGGCATTGACTTCTTGACCACCACCGAGTTGTAGCACCATCAATTCAGCTAAGCCAAGCGACCCCTGACTCGACAGCTGTGAGGTCATCTGCTGATCGTGCATCTGCTCATAGAACTGGGTGTTCTGCGAGTTAAATGGGCTATCTTCGTCTTTAAAGGCAACATTCGCTTCACGCATGCTTTTAAGCATCATGTTAAGAAAGATCCCTTCAAACTGCTGCGCTACTTTACGGAGGCTGGCGTCTGGATCTTGCTGCGCTTGTTGGCGCAGCTCATCCAGCGAGGCGAGATCAAAGTAATGACTGCTTTGATTAATCTCGTCCATCAGATAATAACCAGTTCACCGCGCAAGGCACCGGACTGCTTAAGTGCCTCTAGAATCGCCATCAAATCCGACGGTGCTGCGCCCACTTCATTGACTGCCCGCACGAGCTCATCCAAGGTGGTGCCGGTTTCAAACTTAAACATCCGAGAGTTGTCTTCCTCAACACCCAGTTGAGTATTTGGTACCACCACGGTTTGGCCATTACCAAATGGGTTCGGTTGCGAGATCCCTTGGCTTTCTGAAATCGTTACCGTTAAGCCACCGTGGGTGATGGCCGTTGGCATCAAGCGCACATCTCGACCAACCACAATGGTGCCGGTACGGCTATTCACAATTACCTTGGCGGCTTCATCGGCCATATCAACATGCAGATTCTCAAGTACCGCTAGGTAAGCCACACGCTGGGAGGGATCCCGTGGCGCCGATACCTGAATCGAGGTGGCATCTAAGGCGCGAGCAACATTGGAACCCAACAGGCCGTTAACCGCATCAACAACGTGTTTGGCGGTGGAAAAGTCAGGACGATGTAAATTGAAAGTGAGGTAGTCGCCATTACCAAATGGGCTTGGTACCGCGCGTTCAACAATGGCACCAGATGGGATCCGCCCTACCGTTGGGGTGTTCTGCATTACGCTGGAGCCATCGGCACCTTCCGCCGAAAAACCAGAGACGATCAATGAACCTTGAGCGATGGCGTAAACGTTACCATCGGCTCCTTTCAAGAAGGTTTGCAGTAAGGTGCCACCACGGAGGCTTTTAGCGCTGCCAACCGACGAAATAGTGATGTCAATCTGCTGGCCGGGCTTGGTAAACGGCGGCAAGGTCGCGTGTACCGCAACCGCGGCAACGTTCTTCATTTTAGGGGTTGAGCTGGCCGGCAGGTTGATGCCGAAATTGGACAACATGGTGGCGAAGCTTTGCTGGGTATAACTGGTTTGCTCACCAGTGCCAGGCAAACCGACCACCAAACCATAGCCGAGCAATTGGTTGTCGCGCACCCCTTGCAAGTCGGTCACGTCTTTCAAGCGCATCGCATCAGCAGCTGTACTAAACAGCAGCGATGGCAAGATGATAGACAGGGTAAATAGAGCTTTTAACATAACCAATATCTCCTTAGAACGGCCATAGCGGGCCGGAGAAGAACTGCGTCAACCAACCTGTTTTTTGTGAATCGGCAAAGGTGCCTGTACCACTGTATTGAATGCGCGCATTGGCAACACGATGGCTATCGATGGTGTTATCTGGGTTGATGTCACGCGGGCGGATAATACCGGTGATACGAATAAACTCTTCGCCATCGTTGATGGTTAGCCACTTCTCTCCGCGGATCACCAAATTGCCATTGCTAAGTAATTGCATCACGTTAACCGAAATGGAGCCTTCAAGACTGTTGGACTGATCGGCATCGGCCTCTCGTGACACCTCATGGCCTTGATCGTAACCAAAGTCGAGGGTATTGCCGTTAATGGTTACCGCACTACCACCTGCGGTGATGGGCGCCAAAGCACCAGTGCTGTCGCTGCTCAGTTCATTACTGGCTGACTTCTTCGCTTTAGTTTCCTCTTCCAGCAACACGGTAATGATGTCGCCAACGCGGTGCGCCTTGATATCAGAGTAAAGTTCACCGCGGTTGCCACTGTTATAGAGTGAACCCGTTGCCACCACTTGATCCGTTGGCACGTCAGGATAAACCGGCGCATAAAACGGATCGTCCGGCATCGGTGCATTAGGGTGGGCACAGCCACCTAATTGAAATGCTGCCAACGCCAATATTGTTAGCCGAAGAGTTAGCCCTAAACGCACCATCTTAATCGCCCTATTACAACTGCTGGTTAAGGTTGGATAACATCTCATCCACGGTTGAGATCACCTTGGAGTTCATCTCATACACCCGCTGACTTTCGATCATATTCACCAGCTCTTCAGTTACGTTTACGTTAGAGCTTTCGAGCGCCCCCTGAAGAATTGAGCCCATACCATCGAGACCTGGAGTACCGATAACCGCATCACCGGATGCACCAGTTTGCAAGTAGAGGTTCTGGCCAATGGGCTCTAGACCGGTTGGGTTGATAAAGTTGGCGATCTCAATTTGACCGACTACCTGATTTTCGGTTTCGCCGTTAAGACGTACCGACACCTCGCCATCAGTCGATACGGTAATGCTCTGGGCGTTATCTGGTACCGCAATGCCGGGATCAAGCAGATAACCCGAGCCTGGAGTAACTAGCTGGCCCTCTTCATCCAATGCAAATTGGCCGTTACGGGTGTAACCGATGTTGCCATCGGGCAGTTGAATTTGAAAAAAGCCGGCGCCGTCCACCATCATATCGAGGCTGTTGTCGGTCGATTGCACCGTACCTTGGGTGAACACCCTTTGGGTCGCGGTTACCTTGGTACCAGCACCTAGAGTCAAGCCCGCTGGCATCTTGGTTTCTTGCGAGCTAATGCCGCCTGCTTGGTTAACGGTTTGGTAGAGCAGATCTTCAAATACTGCCCGACTCTTCTTAAAGCCAACCGTACTGGCGTTTGCCAAGTTATTGGAGATGTTAGCGATGTCAGTTTGCTGCGCATCCAATCCGGTTTTACTAATCCATAGTGCCGAGTGCATAGTCTAAATTCCTTATACGTCCATCATCCGAGAACCCGCTTGGTCGTTCTCTTCGGCTGTTTTCATCAGTTTGATTTGCATATCGAACTGGCGTTGTGCGGCCAACATGCCAACCATCTCTTCAACGGGATTGACGTTACTGCCTTCCAATGTGCCTGACTGTAATTGTACGGTGATGTCGGTGGGGTAATTGTCGTTATCTAGGTCGCGAAACAGGCCATCTTCACCCTTAGTTAAGTTAGCCACCTCTGGGTTGCTCAGGCGAAGCTGGCCAACCTCTTCAAAGCCATCTGCAGGAGCGCCCTGAGGGCGAACGGTCACCATGCCATCGACTGCAATCTCAACTTTTTCAATCGGCAGTGGCGCGAAAATAGGGCCAGCTTCACCCAGAACTGGGCGGCCTTGGTTGTTAAGCAGCATGCCCGTTTCATCGAAACGCAAAGCACCAGCGCGGGTAAGCCCTTCGCCACCGTTACCGTCTTGTACTACCAACCAACCTTGTCCCTTAATCGCCACATCCATTGCCCGACCGGTAGTCTTTAAGGCGCCGGAATCAAAGTTTGATGCTGGCCGCTCTTCCATCGCAAACACTCGAGTCGGTAGACCTTCGCCGTATGCTTGCATACTGCGGGCTTGGTGCATGTCTGCCTTAAAGGCATCACTCTTGGCGTTGGCCAAGTTATTGGCATGAACGCCGAGGGCATTCATGTTTTGCGTTGCACCACTAGCCGCAAGGTATAAGAAGTTATCCACCGTTAGTTTCCATCTAAATAGCGATTAACATATTGAGAGCAAAACTTATGCCAATAAAAGAGACTGGTTTTTGGCGGTTTTGGCGAAAAAGCGCCGCAATAGCGAGTAATGGGGAGGAAACAAATTGCCGCCCAACGATTGTGGGCGGCAACTAAAGTGGAAGGTGAGGCTACAGCGATTAGCGGATCTGCAAGATATTATCTGACAGCTGGTTCGATACGTCCAACGCGCGCGAGTTAGCCTCAAAGTTACGCTGAGCAGCAATCAAATCAACCAGCTCACTGGTTAAGTCAACGTTAGACTGCTCCAATGCAGCACTTTGAATCGAGCCAAATGAGCCGACACTCGGCTCACCTACAAGTGCTTCGCCAGAAGCTTGACTCGCTTGCCATGAGGTATTCCCTACCTGAGTTAGGCCCTGCTCATTAGAGAAGCGTGCTAAGGCAACTTTACCCAGAGCTTGGGTGGTGCCATTGGAGTATGTGGCATTAATCAAACCATCATCAGATACTTCCACGTTGGTCAAGCGACCCACGGTAGAACCATCTTGCGACAGCGAGGTTACCTCAAATACCGAGGCATATTGGGTTGGATCATCGAAGTTCAGGTTCAATGTTTGAGTGCCATCGGCACCGGCGTCGATAACCCCTGCACCAGTTTGACCAAGCGCTTCAGTTTGCAGGTTGGCCGGGCTAGTACCGGTAAAGCTACCCAAGTCATCAAAGGTGATAACGAAACCAGTTTGGCCACTGGCAGTGGCTACTGCGCTGTTGGTTTGGTCAGCAACGCCATCACCATCGGTATCTTCACCGTAAGAGCCTGATACTGGGCCTGGTGGAGTACCACTGTGGTCGTACATATCCACCGGTTCATTATCAACGGTGGTAAAACCAACCCATTGGTTGTTGTTATTCAGCGCCGCGCCAGTTGGTTTAATAAAGTATGTGGTCTGAATGTGCGACTCACCCAACGAGTCGTAAATGGTTACCGAGGTAGAGGAGTTGTAGGTGCTTGGATCTTCTGGATCAAACAAGGCTGGGTCAAGCTCATCCGCCGCCGCCGGTAGGTTCATCGACAAACTAACTTCAGTTGTGGCCTCCGGCTGACCAGCGACCTGTGGCAACTGTACCGGTGCGCTGGTGGACAACGACACTGACTGTGCCGTGCCGTCGGCATTTACTGGCAGCGCCATTAGGTAGTTACCCTGTGAGTCCACCATAAAGTTATCGTCATTAAGCTTAAAGGCACCGGCACGGGTATAGGAGTAATCTTGACTGCCTAGCTCGCTGCTAGTAACAAAAAAACCACTGCCGTTAATGGCCAGATCCAAGGCGTTATCAGTAAAGCTCATTGAACCTTGGTGAAACTGCTGCGCAATCGACGCGGTTGCGACACCGCTGCCTACGTTAGTAGACGCGTTACTGAACAATGAGTTGCTGTATACGTCAGAAAACTCGGCCCGCGATTCTTTAAAGCCGATGGTGTTTACGTTGGCGATATTATTCGATGTGGTACTAAGATCTTTTTGGGCAGCATTGAGGCCGCTAAGTGATACGTTAAAAGACATTTTTCCTTCCTTATCCTTCGGATACCGCCAGAACCTCAGACAATGAGATTCCACCTAAACCTTTGAGGTTCAACACTGTTGGGTTACTTACGCCACCAAGGGTGACACTTGATACATGAGCGTATGCGTACGTTGGTATCGATTCTGAACTGCCGCCGGTCATGCCGGTGCTTTCATAAGTGTATTCGCCGGCGGGCAGGCGTTCGCCGTCTTCATCGGTACCATCCCAGGTGAAATCAACGTTGCCGGTTTCGCCTTCAGTGATAGGGATGGTTTTGACGATTTGACCGGAATCATCCAGTACGTTGACACTGATTCCGGTGCCGTCATCTGGAACACTGACCACCCCAGAAATACTGCCGGTTTCATCCAAGAACGTTTGGCTAGATGGGATCAGTACTTTTTGCCCCACCAGTCCTGACGCTTCCAACGCCTGACTGCTTGCCAATGAAGCGTTCATATCATCGATACTCTCGTTCAGCGCTTCGATGCCATCAACGGTAGCAAATGACGACATCTGCGAGATCATCTCGTCGTTGTCGGTCGGTTCAAATGGGTCTTGGTTAGCCAGCTGCTGTGACAACAACATAAAGAAATCTTCCTGGCTTAACATGCCATCGTCGGTCTCTTCGACAACAGTCTCATCGCCCCAGTAGATAGAGTTAGTTGAAACGCCGGTTGAGCTAATATCTGACATTGATTACTCCTTACCCATTGCCCAGCTGAAGCGTGGCCTTGGCTAAATCCTTAGCGGCAGTGGCAACTTGAATGTTGGCTTGATAACTCCGAGAGGCGGAGATCATATTGGCCATCTCTTCCACCACATTGACGTTCGGCTTGTAGATGTAGCCGTCTTGATCTGCCAATGGATGATTCGGATTAAACTCACGTACCAGCGGGTCGTCGCTTTCAACGATCCCAGCAATCTTGACCGGGCTGGCAGTTTGATCCGCGGTTGCTTGGCTCATTGCCGCTTCAAAAATCGGTTGGCGGGCACGGTAGGTGGTATCCGCACTGGAGGAAACGGCATTGGCGTTGGCGATGTTAGACGCGGTCGTGTTCAGGCGTACCGTCTGGGCACTCATGCCGCTACCGGCCACATCAAAGATATTAAATAGGCTCATGATTACTCTCCACGCAACGCTTTTTTCATGCCGCTAAACTTACTGCCAAGAAACTCTAAGCTGGCTTGATATTCCAGTGAGTTTTGCATAAAGGCATTTCGCTCTTGTTGCAGATCAACGGTGTTGCCGTCGCCTGTGTCTGGTTGCAACGGCACCCGATAAAGCAGCTCGTCTTGCGCATCAACTTGATGGGAGATGTGATTTTCATGGCTGCGAGTCATCTGCATTGACTGGCCGTGTTTGGCACTATTAAGCGCCGCTTCGAAATCCAGTTCTTGCGCCTTATAGCCTGGGGTATCAGCATTAGCGATGTTGCCTGACAACACTTCAGCCCGTTGCGCACGTACGCCTAACGTATGCTGGTGAATGCCAAGTGCGTTATCAAAAGAAATGCCCATCCGTTGCCTCCTATGAATCGTTATTCCATAAAAAGCAAAAGGCGTGCCATTTGGCACGCCTTGGGTTTATCGTTAGCGGCTTATCGCTTGCGATAGACGATGCCGCTGGGGAATCGCAGCATCTCAAATTCATCAGACAACTGCGCCATCGACTCCGACGCACCCAGCATCAGATAGCCGCCGGGGTTAAGAGCGGCAGCAAATTGCCGCAAGATTTGCCGCTTACTATCAGCTGAGAAATAGATCAGTACGTTACGACAATAGATAACATCAAATTTGCCTAACAAGGCATAGCTATCGAACAGATTTAGACGACGAAATGACACCAAACTACGGGTAGCCTGATTCACTTGATGCTTTCCGTCGGGCTGAGAATCAAAAAATTGACGGCTTCGTTCCGGCGATAAGCCGCGAGCCATCGCCAGTGAATCGTAACTTCCCGTTTGTGCCTGACTCAGCACCTTGGTATCGAGATCAGTGGCGATAATCTCTGGCGGCAGTGTTAATTTGCCTGGATTACGCTGTCGAAACTCTTGCAGCGCCATCGCCAATGAATACGGCTCTTGCCCAGTCGAACAAGCAGCCGACCAGACACGGGGACGGCGTTTTTGTTTAGCTAATTCTGGCAGCAACTGCTCTTTAAACAACTCAAACGGGTAACCATCTCGAAACCAAAACGTTTCGTTGGTGGTCATCGCTTCCACCACTTCAGTGTGCAGCGCCGGGGCGTCCGAAGCCAATACCTGTTTAACCAATTCTGCCATGGTGTTGCAGCGATACTTCACTAACAACGGTGCCAAACGACTGCGCACTAGATACTGTTTATTGTCGCCTAGCTCGATGCCACTCTTCTTATTTAGAAATTCAGCGAAAGCGCGGTATTCATTTGGCGCCAACGTTTTATTTGGCAATCTCTAGCCCTCACAGGTTTCCGCAAGATAACGGTTAACGGTTGCCGCTAACTCGTCGGGATTAAATTTAGCAATAAACTCATCGGCCCCAACCTTGTTTACCATCGCTTGGTTAAACACTCCGGACAAAGAGGTGTGGAGCACAATTTTTAAGCTTTGCAGTTGGGGATTAGCACGGATCTCAGCCGCTAGGGTATAGCCGTCCATCTCAGGCATCTCAATATCTGAAATGATCAACGACATCTTCTCAGCAATGTCGTTGCAGCCTGAGGCGATCTCTTTTAACTGATTCAAAGCGTCAAAGCCATCTTTAGCCAAAACAATATCCAGTCCTAACGGCACTAACGCACGTTGGATCTGTTTGCGAGCAACCGCGGAGTCATCGGCAACCATCACCATTCGCTTACTTGGTGCGGTTGGTTTCAAGGTAGCGGCGATCTCGTCACTGATGTCCATCTTTGACGGCACAATCTCGTGCAAAATTTTCTCAACATCGAGAATCTCAATCAGCTTGTCATTAAGCTCGGTAACCGCAGTAAGGTAGTTGCTTTGGCCGCTACCAGATGGTGGCGGCAATACGTTTTCCCAGTTGAGGTTAACGATCCGCTCTACCCCACCCACTAAGAAGCCCTGGATGGTGCGGTTGTATTCGGTAATGATGATAAACGAGTTGCTGGTGTCGGTTACTGCTTTGCCGCCTATCGCCGCCGACAAGTCAATCACTGAAATGGTTTGCCCGCGAATATGAGCAACCCCGCAAATCACCCCTTTTTGATGGGGTAAGGTGGTGAGCTTCGGGCATTGTAGGACTTCCCGCACCTTAAACACGTTAATGCCATAGGTTTGCCGCCCGTTTAAACGAAATAATAGCAATTCCAAACGGTTCTGGCCGACCAGCTGGGTACGCTGGTTAACTGTATCTAGGATACTTGCCATGTAATGGTGTCCCTATGTGAAATACACAAATCAAAAAACAATGGGATGATAGCTGAATGTCGCTATCAAAATGTCGTTATAATAACGCGGTAAATTAAACGCTCCCGCTGTGGGATCACATTTAGCCGATAAGAACTCCAATAATGAAGCGTGTTATCCGTAAAGCCATCTGTATCGTCCCGCTATTAGCAGCCTCTGCCACTATAGCGGCTGAACCCAAAACGGCTTTAACGGAAATCGAGCAAACCGCAGAACATTATGTGACTTCGCTCACCAATCAACCACAAAATGGTGAAGTAATTGTAAAAGCGAAGCCACTAGACAAGCGTCTCAAGCTGGCTGTATGTAAACTTCCGCTTGATGCCGAGGGCCCAGATAAACCATCTAAGGGGCGTTACGTTACGGTAAAAGTAAGCTGCCCTGATGAAAATGGCTGGTCGGTGTATGTGCCGGTGCAATCAAGCACCTACATTCGAGCCGTAATCAGCATCGTCGACTTGCAAGCCGAGAGCATGCTTGATAGCCAAAATATTAGTGTGGCACTGGTTCCAGCCAGTTCGTTACGTGGTAACTACTTTACCCAAACCGACGAATTGATCGGGGCACGATTAGTGCGACGCAGCAGCCAAGGGCAAGCGATTAAACGCAACAACGTTTGCCAGGTCTGCAAAGGAGACGTAGTAACCATCTACGCGCGCAGTAATGGCTTTGAACTAAAAACCTCCGGTGAGGCCATAGCAAATGGCGCCGTAGGCGATACAATTAGAGTAAGAAACAACCGTTCACAACGGATTATTGACGCTAAGATTATCGCCGTAGGTAAAGTAGAAGTTCAGCTTTAATTATTTCCTAAAGGTTTTTTTACGCTCGCCGATAGCTTAATTAACCGACACACTCTTATATGACGACGGAGCCTCAAATGGATCTGATCAACAAAATGTTTGGCGGCAGCCCGCGTCCGGTAACGCAGTCAACTACCGACAACGCACCAAAGGCGCAATCGCCTGTTGAAGCCGCCCCAAAAACCACTAACGGAGACGAAGTGGTGTTAACTGACCAAGCGCAACAGCTTAAAAAAGCGGAAGCCTCAATGGATGCGGCAAGTGGTATAGATATGGACAAGGTTACCTCAGTAAAAGCAGCTATCGCTAATGGCAGTTACCACGTTGACCCAGAAAAATTAGCGGCCAACATCAGCAAATTTGAAAGCGAGTTGGACGGTTTAAATGGCTAGTCCAAGCCTCGACAATATGCTTTCGCAACAGCTGACCCGACTGGGTCAGCTGTTGGCGCTTCTAGAGCAGGAAACCGAAGCGCTGGTTAACCGTAATATTGATGATATTGAGACCTTGCTGAAACGCAAAGTTGGTCTGCTTGACGAAATCAAGATGGCCGATATCAGCATTAGTCGCCACGGTGACATCAAAACATTGGCCGAGCAGCCAGAACAGCTAGCGTTGGTTGAACAGTGCAAGCAAGCACTTAGTAGCTGCCATGAGCGCAACAGCCATAATCATAAACAGGCTGAACTGGTTTCTGCTAGCCTTACCCGCCTGCAACAACTGCTGTTACGCAGCAGCCATAGCAATGCCCTTACCTACACCGGTAAAGGCAATACTCACGTTGGCCAACGTTTAGGTAGAAGCATAATCGCCTAAGCCCACACAGTTACAACGTTGCTAACCAAAATAGCGGTCCTTACGAGGGTCGTTTTTTTTTAGGCTGTGTACCAACTAAGTGTTGTTCTTTCCAATGCTGTTAAAGCACCGGCTAGGGGAGTTTTGATACAAGGGAAAAGCACTAGCGCAGTTGATCTTCTGCCGCATTGGAGCAGTCCAGCGAAGCGTTTGGGACTGCCACCTAAGGCAAGTTCCAAAGAGGGCGAAGCGCCCCCTCTACTGCATACAAGAATGTGCCGTCGCGACAGCGTCCCCTAACAGCATCGAAATCGGTACAGCCGCAAGCTTGATATAAACCTCAACAGTTAACTGTGACGCAGCCTTTTTATATCCCCTGCAAGCTCAGCGTAACTTTCTCCGCCGAAAACCAAAACGGCTCTATTGCTAGCGCCGTTTTGGTTACAAGCTAAGACAACTCAAGATTGTAAGGGGGATATTATAGCGCTTAGTAATAGGTGACTTTGTTAATGCGCTGCTTCGGCTGTTGCTGATACAGCTCCCATACCCGCCGATAGTCTAGCTCTAACTCTGCCACGTAAGTGTCGTCAACAGGGTAAGTGCGTACTACCGTTGCCCCTCGAATCACTCCATCAACCTTTACCTTAAAGTTATCGTTCGCTAACACCAGCTGATGCATGTCACTGCTGCCTTCGATGCGTTGGCCAAACACCTGTTCTGCTAGCTCTCGATACGCATCCAGTTTGGCGGCGCGCATCGCTCGGCGCATCTTCTCTTGTTCGGTTTGACCATGTTGCAGCGACAGCGGTGCCATGCCGGTTGCCGTTAGCACTGGGAAGGATTCAGGCGCAATGGTTTCATACTCGACATGGGTGGTTAAACTGTAACAGCCACCAAGCAATAACGTGGTTGCCAGTGCTGCCATCTTTAATGGTTCCATTGCGTTACCTCTCCTTCACCAACTTTTGCGTGTCGAAACAACTTGCCGTGCTCCAGCGTCACCAACCGGCTTGGTTTATAGTAGTTAGGCAGATCACGCCAATTTACTGACGTTTGGCTGGTAGCAACGACCTTATTGCCATCGAGCGCCAAAATGCGAGTAAAGATCTGCACGCTGTCGCTGCTGCTTCCCATAGTGGCAACCACAACATGATCAACCTCAAGCGAATTAGGCAACTGTTCGATATCACGACTTAACAGCAAGTTGCCGCTTTGGGTAACACGAACCACATCGCCGCTGTTAAGATCAACAACGGTAAATCCCTGCTGATGTAATGCACTCAACAAAGCATCACCAAGCTGCAATGCAAACTGATCACTGTTACCGAAACCATCAAGCGCCACAGGGGTACTAACCGCAACCACCTTGTCCTCAATAGGGTTGTGATGGTTATTGGTTAATTCATTAGTTATCTGTTTGGCCAGTACGTTCAGCGCGCCTTGAGGCGGCAAGCCGTTGCAGCCATGACGCTCAAATTGACAACCATTGCTTGTACTTGATTGCGCACAGCCAACCAATAAGGCTAATACCACCCACATTGTCCACCGCATCTCACTCCCCTGCGCTTACGTCACCACAATTGATTACTTACTATCGGCTTACTGGCAACAAACTTTAGGCACAGCAATTGCTTATCTATTGGCATGTTTCTTCTTGGGTAACTCGCTGTTATGTCTATGCGTTCTATCTGTACGGCCTTAGCCATGCTTATTCCATCGCTCTCTGTTGCCGCACCGATGATTGTCAGTGGTAGTGCTGAGGTATTTAATAACGATATCGCCAATGCCCGCCAACGCGCCATCGACAACGCCCTTTCTCAAGCGGTTATGGCGCACGGTGGCACCATCAGCATCAATCAACACAGTGCCAATGGCGTGCTGCTAGATGAACAGGTTAACTGGAACAGTAGCAATCAAGTTCGCTCGATGGAGCTGTTATCAGAGCAGCGCCAGCAGCAACAGCTGACAGTGGAAATGCGTGTAGATCTTGAGGAAAGCAAGCTCCAGCGCTGCCGCCATGACGGCAAAGTGAAAGTGATCATTCCCAGAGCTAAAGTACGTTATCGCCAACAACTGATTGCCGGTGGCATCTATCAACTCGATTCCGCCATCGCCCGCGTTGTCGGTAACACCATTAATGGCGAAAGCAGCGCCGCTTACGCTCAGTCTCTAGATCAACTCAATGTCGACTTTGGGCAACAGGATAAAAGCTGGATCACTGAGCTAGCTCGCCAGCAGCAGGGGCAGTATGTGCTTACCATCGACATTGATGATGTCGCGGTCGAACGACCAGAGAAGATGTTTGGCTACATTGAGCGAGATGGGGAACGCACCATCGCCATGACCGCCAATCTTTACGACGGTTTTAATGGCCAACACGTATGGCAACAGCGCTATCGCGGCAGCGGCAATTGGCCCTATGAGCGGCAAGAAAGTGCCGATACGGCCACTGAGCGTTTCTGGAACACCGAGTTTGGAGAGCAGATCCAACTGCAAGTGCAGCAAATGAGTGAACAGATCAATACCACCCTAACCTGTGCCCCCATCCGAGCTCGTATCATCAATATTCAACAACAAAGCGTACAACTGGATATTGGTGAGCAAAGTGGCCTGAAGGTTGGTGACACCATGGTGTTAACGCCACAGCAGCAGCAATGGGGGTTTGCCAGTGGCGTTAGCTTGAAGCTAACCCAAGTTCGCGCCAATCAAGCGCTCGCCCAAATTGTCGATTACAATGACAGCATGGGAGTACAAATCGGTGACTGGGCTGAACGAAAACCGCTATAAATGGTTGTTTTTAAAGCAAACAAATAAAACTTCTTTGGAAAATAAAAGCAGCTCCGTTAGAATGTGGGCTGCTTCCACCTCCCTATAGCTCAACAGGATAGAGCATCCGCCTCCTAAGCGGACGATTGGGGTTCGAGTCCCTATGGGGAGGCCACCACCAAGTGACTTAAAATATTTATTTTTATCCATTTAGGCAGTGACACTCACTCACACCAAGCCTTCTTTTTCGAATGCTGTATTAGGTTGTGGGTCAAGTTGATACCAATGCTTACAACCCTTCTTTATAGTCAGATTCTACTGACCAAATGCCACCTCAAATGTCTACCACTGAAATCGGTATTACTGAACAAACTGGCGTTGTTACCTAAATCGATTGAAGCCGAGATGCGGTGGAAGGTTTCTCCCAGAAGCATTCATAAACGCAGTTTTTTGTATTATTTAAAAATGCATAACGATTCAAACCCCACCTAACTCCGCATCTGAAACTAGTGGTGCAGAACATCACACCGCTATATTCGTTAGTTTATTCGGTATAATGTAACCATATCAGAATAAAACCATAACAATTACTTAGATTATGCAAGCTTCTTTCGCTTTATAGATAAGTTCTGCCTTAGTCTTTGCTTTTAATAAACCCTTCGCTTGGTCTAGGTGGTAGTTAACACCTCGTTCAGTTAAGTACATTGAATCACTTATCTGCTTTAAGCTCATCCCTTCAGTGGTTCGTCTTATTATCTCGATAGTTTTCTCTCCAAGAGCACCAGCTCGTATAGTCGGATTAATAATAGCTGGGTATTTCCTGCTGAAGTAATATAAAATAAGTTCAAGATCAGTGTCGATCGAAAGTTCTTCGTATTTTTTTATAAGATTTTCAGTATTATGGCATTTTGAGGCGATAGCGAATACCCCTAAAAAATCATCACCTTCTTCTTGAATTGTTACGAAAAATAAACCATCAAAACCATTATCACCAAAGCTCTTAGTTAATTTTTTATATAGCTCATCTTTAGTGCCAAACTGGAACCAACTGTTCAACGAAGTACACCCTTTCGGCCATTTTCCCTTCTGCACGTCACTGGCTACTGCAAGTTTATTTTTCCGCGCACAGGTAATGATTGACACCATATTATTCCTCAATGTATCTGAGGTGCCTATAATGGGGTATTTAACATATTTGTCAGCTGCTTTTTGGGATGACATAGGTCTATTTTTGAAAGAACTCATCCCTGTCTCTGGGTATATTGCAAAGGCGGCCTCTAAGAATTCGTACCGCTGAAGTTTAGATTTTAACAAATTAGACAATATCATTACTTCACCTAAACTAACATTCATACTGAATACCCATACTTAATTATCTATTGGCCCAAGATCTCATTCTATTTTGCAAGAAAGCGGTCAAAGTAATCTATGCATTATTCTTACTTACGAATAATGCATAGTATATGTTCTAATAGATTAGGAACTTGTGAAAAGTCAATGCCTATTTATCTATCTCGCGCTGGAATCCGTGGCATGTTCCGCAAGCATAAGGGTCTGGAAAGGTTTTACTCAAAGAGTAATCACTATTATGGCTACTAAACCACATATCTTCATACAGCTTGGTTTGTTGAGCGAGCTTTGTATCTCTGTCTGTATACTGTGGGTGAGTACTAGCAGTGCGAAGATTAGACACATTTTCTTCTGCTGGTACGAATTTGGCTAAACTTGCATCACCGTGATTCTTCATCAACATGCCCCCATCATCATTGTAGGTGTTGTGGCACCAGAAGCAACGAGCACTTCTATTATGAGCTTCGGGGGCTCCGTTATTACCATGACAGGTTGCGCAATAGTATGGCTGAATATTGTCAAACCCATCAGTCGTATTAGTAGGCCAGCTCTGACCTCCATGGCCCAATGAATTTTTTTCATCGTTGTGGCATTGTGAACAGTCCGCAATTTTCCAGCCAAAGTGAGTTTCGTCCACTATCGGAGCATTGCCTATCTTACTCTCTGTAGTAGCCATTTCAAGTGGGCGAAGTGTTGCAGTTTCCGTAACAACTTCAATGCCTTCCCCCTCGGGAAATTTATCGAAATCATAAACACCATCCATACCATAACGCTGCAATTCATTTTCCGCCAATCGGACTTCAACCACCTTATCTTCATTGAGGATTATGTCATCTATGTAAAACAATTCTTCTGATTGAAGTGCAATAAGTGCCATATACTCAGGAGGGTATCTTATGATATTTGCCCCAGCAACTTCACCCAAGTTATTACCACCAATACCGAGAAATGATTGAAATTCTCGCTGGCAAATTTCGTCATCAATTTCACCTTCATTTTTTTCGGTAGGCGTTCCGTCATGTTTAAAGTCGCATCGTGGCGTAGGAATCATCGCAAAATCTTCGGCGGCAGCTAATTCTCCCTGGTATGGATTTGCAGCTATCCATCCATCATACGGTCCAGACCAAGGATCGTGCATAAGAGCAAAGTTATTTACGATTGCGCCCGAACTAAGAACCCGCCACCAAGTGAATCTAAAATCCAGATCTCTAGCTTCTGCTAACGATAGCCATACATCCATCGACGTGATTACTCCTGGCTGAAAAACATCACTTCTCAAGTTCCAGGCCTTTACTTCAACATCCATTTCTTTAATTTCTGGCGCATCCGCTCGTAGTAGGAATTCTTGTATTCCCATATCTCGTGAACCAGCGTGCAATATATATGGCACCACATATTTACCATCGTTGTTTGCCAATCGTTCTTGCTCTTGTTTCCAAACCCAGTGGCGTCGATTGGTTAAGACCTCATCGTGAGGAAGAAAACGGATTTGCTGCGCTTCCCTTAACCAGAACTGGTCCATTCTTTTATAGTTGTAATCGTGTCTTAACCCGCCGTACATGCGGTTTTCCCCACGGGATTGAATAAAGCCAAAGTGCCAGTGCTCACTGTCAAAGTATTCGCCATCTGCATCTGTATCTACGCCCTCCGTACATATGTCATCTAGGTCTTCGTCGATACACTCACTAAAGTCACCATCGCCATTTCTGTCCCACGATATATGAAATTCATATGTGTCGTATTCTGAATCAGCGGGTTTTATTATGTTCTCAACCCCACCTTCCCAACGCATGTCGTCTCGAGTACCTACTACGTAGCGCAGCAGATCGAAAACGTTGTAGTGACCGTCAACAAAGATATCTGGACGGGAGGTACCTGCACCTAACCCGTCGGGATTGGTTGCAAGCCACGCTTTCATTTGCTCCATATCAACATCGTAGATAGGCCCGATTTCTGTATTTGATACCCCCGCATCAGTCGCATCCCGAATATTGACGTTGCCATCACCGTTGGCGTCGTAACTTACTTCTTCACCCGCTTCGTTCTCATATAGCAAGTTGTCTGCATATCCTTGCCCAACCATAGCGTGTCGTAACATACCTGCTGTAAGCCACGGTTGAACATTGTCTACAACCCGTCCTACAGTAACTTCTACCGTACCTTTTAAAGTTGAATCATAGGAACTGAAGTCTATTTCTGGTGTTTCGATGTAACTCCAAGCGGGGTTTTGGTCTGCTGCTGGGGTATTACTTTGTGTTGGGATTTCCGCATCGTCGTTTCCACACGCAGTCAGTCCCAGTAACAGCGGCAGTACAAGTGCCGTGAGTTTTCCACTATTCATCTCTTATCCTCGCCAGTCATACTGGCTACTTTTTGTTATTTCCCTCCTATATTGTGTCGCCCTAATGGATATGAGATACACTGTAATAAATGTAACAATAATAAAGATAGTAGTGATAAATGTGATATTGATCCTGTCGATACAAGATCGGTAACACATTAAGCAGTGCCAAGGCAATGGCTTATAAAGGGTATTCTCCCAAACCAATAAAAGACGAAGTTAAGGTCCGCATTTCCAATTATCTAGTTAGAGTTATATAGTCGGCTTGTTCAAGAACGGTGATAGTGAATTGTGTAGTGGTCTGATTACTGGAAAGTAATCAGTCGAAAGGATATCGACCCGTGTCAGCAGATGCTCAGAATAATGATACTGAAATTGTGATGGATGAAGAATGGCAAACAAAGGTTGAAAACCTACTTCGAACACAAAACCATCACCCAAACTTCTCAGAGTTTTTCTCAAAAATTTCCCATCAATTCGGCTTCAATTCATTGGAAGAATTGATGTGCCACACCGAACATCAAATCTCAGCAGTTGAATTAGATTTTTCATCGGCCTCTTGCAAGCATGATGACCTCATCGAAAAACTTAAAGCCGCATACTTAGAATTCACAAGATTGAACTCTGTAATAGGTCTGAAAAAAGTGGCTGTGCAAAACCTTTAAATAGCACCAAGGAGTGAGCAATGGCTGTTTACTCTATTGAGCAAGGTACCCGTAACGTAACAGGTACCGGCCCAGTTAACGGGGTTGATGTCTATTGACGAAAGCGAAGATCCTATACGATGCAGTCAGCTGCCGTTACGGGTTCACCAAGCAATCTACGACGCAACCCTGTTGGTTCCACCACAGCTTGTCAAAAATGTGGAGCAACACGATCGAGGATTTGTCTCACAACTGTTGCGGGGTTTTCCACTCGACCTACAACTGTTGTTTATAACGAACTATCACAAGCAGTCGTCACGGCGAGAGCAAAATACCTGGCTGCGGAAATGTATCCCGCATATTACTAACAAGCTCGACACGCCCCCTCCTAGCCCAGCAGGTGGTCAAACCCATCTCCGAAAAATATGGGCACAAACTCGTTCTTCATTGCATCGGCAGCAATTACAACCTTATGGTTTTCGAATTGGTGAACCACAGCACTGCGGCTCACCACACTGGCACATGCTGCTGTTCGTCACTACGCTCTAAAAGTCGATGACAACAAAGTAGAGGCAGCTGAGCTGCTGTAGTGCTTATCGATAAGAAAAAAGGAACGGGCTGCAGGATACATCGCTAAATCCATATCTAAAGGGATCGACGGTTCGGATCTAGATTGTAGTGTCTACGGGGAAGAACCTATCAAAGCCGCAGATCGCGTTCGAGCTTGGGCTTCCTGCTGGGGCATTCGTCAATTCCAACAGATTGGCGGTGAGTCTGTAGCGGTTTGGCGTGAGCTGCGCCGTTTGAAAGCTCACATGGTAGCCAAAGGTTCGCAACTGGCACAGACATGGCATGCTGCAGACAGCGGCGAATGGTGCCAATACCTAACGGCGGTTCGTGGCGAGAGTCACCCAACTACTAACTTAGCTAAGGACAGTCAGATACCTTTAGTTGGCCGCTTAACGATAGCGCCACACTACCAAGCCGTGTTTGACACCAATACTGGTGAGGTCAAGACCTGCCGCTACGACGGCAGCTTTCGATATGCTCTGAAGGGGCTGAACTGCGAGGGGCTAATACTGATAACCCGCCTCCACGAATGGCGACAGGCTAAAGCTGTTGATCTTGGCTCTGCTAACTTGGAGTTCTGTGAATAAGTGTACTGAAATTTATAAATGACAACATCCATTAGCAGGATAGCTTAAACCTCAGTTTTCAGACAGTGATGTATTGGCTCTGGGAACAACAATGACAAATCCCGTTTGTTAATTTTAAACAAAGGGCCTTTTTCACTAACTTTATCGGTTTTACCTGAGCGCTTGATAAGGTGATCCATCGTGATCTTACCATCGATAATTAATGGAATTAGTTGAGTCAAGATAGGTGCTTTTGTATGGACTAGCGAGCGTAGATGAAAATACTCAACTCCCTCTTCAAACCAGCTGTCAGCTTCAATCCAAAATGTCTCCGAGTGCTTTTCAAGCAATCGCTCCTCAAGCAACTTGCTAGGCCATGTCGCAACAGACTCGCCACTATTGTGAACTTCTTCAAGCCAATCGCAATCGTAATCATATTTGAAGTACAAACCCTGAGAGTTAGGCTTGGTTGCACTAACAGTACAATAGAGTTTGAAATCACCATTATCGCGGGTGTATCCATATCGTTCTAAAATTTCAGCGCTTCTCTTACATGTGCTTTTTCGCCAGTCAGCAACTTGGGCGAACAGAGTGGTTCTAGTTCTATTGCCTCGGCCAGACTTTAACTCAATACCTTTGTAATCTGGTTTTTTGCTCGAATTAGCCTCAATTCCTAAAAGTGACTCCAGCGTGTATCCAATTGCGGTATCACCTTTACGCTCTGCCTTGAACGGAGTCACTGCCAATTTTTTAAGTGCAGCCAAAAGCTCTTCAGCGACTCGGTTGTTTATAGATGTCCACGTTCGAAGGTGTTTGCCGACATGACTATGGTCAGATTTAAATTCACCCTCTAGGAAAGACTGGCTAAGGTTTAGAAGATAAGCGCAATCATCAATCACAATGATCGCGATAATATCCCCCGCCAGAGCAAACCCACCTAATTTTCTGAACCACATTCTTGGATCCCCTTTTTTGGTTTTGGGGCGATACAAGCTAAGCTTAGAACTAATGCAGTTTTCCACACCTAACAACTGAGCTGATTTAATAACTTTGTGTTCTGACCCCTGTTGCTGCTCAGAGTAATCATGAAACCCTTCGAGTCGAAAGTGAGATCGAACAGGGAAAGTTGCATCCAATATAGACTTTTTCAACCCTGTCACAGTCGGCTCAAATACTGAGTACTCAATAGCTAATTTGGTTAAGAAACGTTTATTGGCTTCGACGTGCTCATCATATTCTTGAGCTTCAGGCACAGCTATCGCAGCCTCATCTATAGGCACATATTTATGTGAGACTTCAGCAATCTGCCATGTTGATGAATCCTGCCTGTCATAATGTGACTTACATTCATACCAACTTGAAAAACCGTACGATTGGCTTAACTGCTCGTATGCTTGATGAAGTTCTATTCCTAGTATGTTTTTCAAAGATTTTGCTCGCTGTTTAAAGCGTTTCAATGAGGGCAGACTCTTATTTTTATTCATGCCTAACAGACCATATTGATAGATACAAAAAAGACCATCTGGTGTAACTACTAAGTAGCTGCCGACTTAAGGTAGCCACGCAATGTTGACCCATAAGGGTGCAAAATCGAGCGCATGCTCAAATATCAACCACCAGCAAATAAATAGATACCACCGAAGACGAAGGCGTGTAAGAAGCAAGCACTCACTGCAAACCTCCTGATAAACAGGAATATCTACAGAGAGGACCTGATGGGGTCTTTTCGAGGACTGAGGGCTACTCTCATTAGCCTCCACGGACAGTAATTACTCGAAACGAAGCTGTCAAACCAGAATCACCTGGACTTCTGGCTCATGCTTCATTAAACTGACGTATCATAAACTGAGGAAAAAGGATCCTGACTTGAATCATATTGAGCTATTCGCTGGTTGCGGCGGACTATCGCTAGGTCTAGAAGAAGCTGGTTTTGAATTATTACTAGCCAACGAGCTTTCCCCTATGGCCGCTGAATCTTTTGCTTTCAACATCTTAAATGAAAACCTTGGCACAGACGCTTGTGAAGGTCTGCCCCGATTAGCCGAAGAATCTACCTCGAATCGCAATAAGATGGCCTTATGGCTCAACAGTCAGCATAAAAAGCTCAAACCTCGACTTCGGGAAAATCCCTTTGAGTATCCTGCATTCGATGATCCTGCTGGATATAGTGACATGCCAAAAGACTGGTCAGCCCTCAAAGGGAAGTTGATTATAGGCAGTATCACTGAGCTCAATCGCTTGATTGATGCTACTCCGAAACTCTCAGAGTTATTGAATACGGGGTTTAATGCCCCTAATCATCTAGACCTAGTTTCTGGAGGTCCCCCTTGCCAAAGTTTCAGCATGGCCGGTAAGCGAGAGAAGGATTCTGATAAGAATACGCTTCCTTGGCAGTTTGCGGATTTTGTAAAGCACACCCAACCGAAGGTTGCTTTGCTCGAAAACGTCACAGGGATTTTACGCCCATTCAAAGATGATGAGGGTAATCAATTTCACGCCTGGTATGAGGTCGCGAAGGTATTTGGCCTGATTGGCTATGTGCCCCTGTGTTTGCATATTAATGCTAGACACGCAGGAGTGGCTCAAAACCGTCCGCGCTTCATTATGCTTGCCATCAGACAGAACTATGTCAATACGGCTATATCTGAGCTCGATGCCGAGTCCAAGGCGCTGTTTTCTGAGTCATTAATGTTTTACGAAACAGTCCAGAAGCAAAGAGCACAACTACCATTTGGTCATCTGACGGTCTTAGATTCATCAAAGCACAAATCAGCATTTCAAACCGAGTTACTAGCTCCTCTCGTGAGCTCTGATGAACACTCAGTAATGGACGCTATCAACGATCTCAAACAGAACAATCCAAGTAAGCAATCTAACTTTGTGGGATCGTTGAACCAAAAATTTAATTTTTTGCCAAACAGAAACGAACTTCACAACCACGAATTTCGCTCTAATGGGGAGATAGTAAAACGTAGATTTAGATTATACCAAGTCCTTCAAGACATCGATGACAGAGCCGTAACTCAAGCAGTTTTTGAGGTTTTACGAGGCAATAGTGATGAGTTAACTAATATTTCGTGGAGTCGTCTTAAAGACTTTGAATATCGTATCGAAGCAGAAGCATTGAAGAAATTCCATACCAAGAAAGAAATGGAAGATTATTTAATGGCTCACCCCACAAAGAAACAAACTCAAAAGGCTCTAGTTGCAAGTAAACCTGCACCAGCGGCCCTCTCAATTCCTGACGACGCTTGCCACTATGACAAGGATGAACTGCGCGTCCTTACCGTTAGAGAGATGGCACGGATTCAGTCTTTCCCAGATAACTTTGTATTCCGGTCAAAAGTCACGACAGGCGGCCAAATGAGAAAATTTGAAGTGCCACAATACACTCAGGTAGGAAATGCTGTCCCTCCGTTGCTAGGACTAGCCTTGGGTCAAGTAGTTAAACAACTCATTAAATAGCCGCTCGTCGATGTGGCTGTATTTCAACGGCCACATAGAAATTCAGACACGAAATACGTATCGGTTACTAACCTGCTACGCCTTACCGTATATGTTGACCCCTCACGGACTTGACCCGTGGACCGAGCGAAGTTATGCACCAACGCCCCCTTCGCTCAACTGCTTACCAAGCTCTGCCATCAGCGCAATCTTCTGCTCTCACGTTAGCGAATCCAGCCCCTGAGCAGGTACAACATCAGCTTGTGCCTGCTTCTGCCCATCAACAATAGCGCCTGTCACCGAATCTAGTTCCGCTCGTACCTGCTCAAGCTGCAAATGAGCATAAGTGCTAGCTGTAATACTTATATCGCTGTGGCCAAGCAATTTGCTAGCCGCTTGTAAGCTGCCACCGCGCATGACGTTCCAACTAGCGATGGTTCGCCGCAGATCGTGGATGGTAACGTTCTTACTGCGATCTGAGCTATAAAGCCCAGCACGATTAGATATACGATTCCAAAATCCACTAGCCCCTGATTTATCTACCACATGGCCACTTTGCGTTTGCTGGGATGGAAAGACAAAGGTTTGCCCTGCTTCGGCCTGTTCACTGCGACGCTTTAAGATTTCCATAGCCTTATCAACTAACGGGACAGCATGAGGTCGCTTGGCTTTCATCTTGGTGGTTGGTATCAACCAAACAGCGTTAGCGTGGTCAACTTCCTGCCATTCCATACTAAATACACAACTTTTGCGTTGCCCAGTGAGCAGCAACATCATCACCACATCTTGATAGATCGCAGGCTCTTGCTCTAGTGAAGCCATTAGCGCCTGCATTTCATCTTGATTAAGGATTCGTTCACGCTTAATCGAGGCGACCTTTTTCACTTTCGCAAACGGATTCGCTTCACTTTCAGCAAACATCGACTTCAAAATAGTCAAACACTTATTGTGAACGGAGGGAGTTCGCTCGATAAGAATCAGCTTAAGTAAATTATGCGCATAGGCTCTGTCTATATCATTCGCTTGTAGGCGACCAACACGATGCTTTAGGTGAGTGTTCCAATTACTCTTAGAGTCTTTGAGCGACTTCTCTCGCCGTTCGCCGCTCTTAATCTTAAGTTCAAATTCGGCAACGTAGATATCGAACAGTTGCTGCATTGACAACGACAGCACCTTTGGGCGTTCAGCTTCAGCGAGCTGATGCCGCTTTACTTCATTAGGGTCAACCCCATCCATCACCTGTAATGCGAGCTGCTTGGCCTTCTTACGAGCGTTTTCAACGGAAAGTTGCGGAAACTGCCCTATCGTAACGTGCAGATCTTTGCCATTTTGGCACCGTCGGTAGCGGTAATATTTTGATCCAGAAGGCATTACTTCAAGCACCAAGCCTGTAACCGACTCTCGATGCCCTTCATCTTTGATGCGAAAACGAGCCTTTCGCGGCAAGATCTGCTCCAAACTGCGCTTGGAGAAGGCGATTTCTGACATATTTAGATGGCCTCCCTCTATTTCGGCACCGTATTTGTGCCGACTATGTGCCGACCTCGGCACACATCGAGGTTAAATTTAGACCATTCCCGTTAACGTCGCAATCAATTAACTATCTGTTATATAAACAGTAATTAGGTTGTGTTAATTACCGTTAATGTCAAAAAATGACTCCTATGGGGAGGCCAATTCTGCATATTCCCGTCAACAACTACCATTGTCGTTACGACTGATGATAATCACGCTCTACTTTTTGCAAGCGCCCTAAGAAGCCATCAAGGTGTTGGCGCATTTCTCGCTCAGCCGCATCTGCATCGCCGTTGGCAATGGCATCAATAATACTTTGATGCAAACCGGCAGGATGGATCTTATCGGTATCCGGTTCAAACTGGGTCGCGATACTAAAGATCAGTTCGAGCAGCGACTTAGCAATCGCCCCTAACAAGCGGTTAGGGCAATGGTCGGCTAACAGTACATGAACCTTTTGACGCGCATGAACGGTCTCAGGGTATTCAATAATGTCTTCACCATCAGCTGCCTGCTGCAAAGCTCGCACCAGTTCCGGAGTTGCAGTTTGAGCAGCCAACCGTGCGACCTGCGGCTCAATTAAGATTCGAGCATCATAGATCTCATCGAATGACATCTGCCCCAAGCGAAACAGATCATGGCAGGCAGAGCTAATGACGCCAAAGTTTAACGTCTGTACAAAGGCCCCACCGGTGGCCCCCTGCTTAATCCGCACTAAACCAGAAGCTTCTAATCCTTTAATCGCCTCGCGGATTACGGTTCTGCTAACTTGAAATTGTTCAATTAGCTCTCGCTCTGACGGCAACTTATCACCAGCTTTATAACGGCCATTGAAGATAACCTTACGCAGCTGTTCTAGCACCTCTTCAGATGCTCGCCTGTTGTTAATCGGTTTAAATCCAGTCACGGCTCTTATCTGTAATTCAGTTCTAACCGGCGAGTATACAACAATAAAAGGGCAGCAAACCCTATTGTTAACAACACTAAGGTTGCCCCCTGCCGCTACTAATGAGCCATTTTGCTTGGATTTTTTATGCCACAAGCTCTCCGCCGCAAAAAAAGGCGACAATATTAAGGCGTCCCCAGCTCAAGTACTGGTTATATAAACGTCGCAATTGATCTACATCAAAGATTGAGCATTCCAAGCGGCGACCATCCCTTCCTGGTTCCAATCAGAGTTCTTTCAATGCGGCCAAGTAAAAAAACAAAATACTGAAATGTAAGGATTTATTAAAATTTCAATTACGCTTGACGTGAACAACTTTCGATTGTTAACACCGTTTGCACGCTAATAATCACAGCAACTTATCATTCGTGAGCCACTACGCGCATCCGTAACAAGCCCCTTTCTGCTCATACGTTATATGTCATACATTTAACGTATTGGGCGTGGCGCTGATTTTCTCATCATCAATTAGTCTGCTTCATGCCTGTTAACCCAAGAAAACCAGAGATGTTTTTAGCCTCTATGTCTGCCACTGAGGATTTCAGTGGCAGCGGCGAAAGCAAAAGGAGTAAATAATGAGTAACAAAAAATCTCAGGAACAACAGGCTGTTGATCAGTACACTGCCAGTGTCCTGCAAAATGGTATCTCCCGCCGTAGCTTCCTATCTCGCGCTGCACTTGGTACTGGTGCTGTCGCTGTAGGTGGCATTAGCGCCACTGCACAAGCGGCACCTGCCACCGCAGTTGAAGTGGCTAATATTGGCGGCGCTAGCTTGGGCTTCTTGCCTAAGCCACAAACAATTTTAGATTCCCAAATCGCATCGACCAAGACCTTCGACGTCGTGGTTGTAGGTGCGGGTGCATCTGGTGTTCCTGCAGCTCTTTCGGCACATGAAAATGGTGCCAAAGTTGCGGTACTGCAAAAGCAATCCATCATCGTGTCCCAAGGGAATACCGGTTCTGGCCTCGACTTAAAGAAAAGCGACAAAGCCGGTGTTGAAGCGTTGGTTAACCGTTTAATGGCCGACAGCGCACACCGCTGCAGCCCAGAACTGCTGCGTGAATGGGCTTACAACTCTGGTGAAGCGGTTTCCTGGGTTATTGACCGTACCAAGAAAGGCGGCGGCCAAATCGTTGACCAAGGTACCGGCCCACAGCATGGTATCCACGGTATTACCGAATACCCGTTGAACTTTGTAACCTCCTACTGCGGCCCTAAGCCATACACCACCGGTGACGGCATGCGCGATCTGGGTAAGTACGCAGCCAAGCAAGGGGTAGAGTTCTTCTTCCAAACACCAGCACAGCAATTGATTCAAGATGCTTCCGGTCGAGTTATTGGCGTTATCGCGCGCGATGCCGAGGGCAAATATCACAAATTCATGGCTAACAAAGGCGTGATCCTGGCCTCTGGTGACTACCAGAACAACAAAGCAATGTGTGATTTCTTCATTCCAGACCTGAAGAACTTTGAGCGCAAGCAAATGGATCGTACCGGCGATGGTTTTTCCATGGCGTACTGGGCAGGTGGTGTAATTGAGCCGGTTGGCCATACCAAGATGCTGCACGACTTTGATGCAGGCCCTGCATCCATGTGTGACATGCCTTTCCTAGCGGTTAACCGCAGTGGTGAGCGTTTCGTGAACGAAACCGTAGCCATGTCATTGATGAACAACTACCTGCGTGATGAGCACAATGCCGGCCATTACTCACAGGTGTTTGACTCTAACTACATGGAACAAGCCAAAGACTGGCCAGGTCGCCTCTACTCTCCGGAGGAGATGCGCAAATACATGCCGGACGATCCGACCCCGAAAAAAGGCGTTTACGCTTCGCAAACCAACACCCATGTTGCCGATACGCTCGAAGAGTTGGCTGAAAAACTAGAGTGTGATCCGAAGACTTTTGTCGCCAACGTTAAGCGCTACAACGAGCTGTGTAAAACCGGTAAGGATGACGATTTCGGCAAGCCTAAATCGAAGATGGCGCCGGTACTGAAGCCACCGTTCTACGGCATCCACCGCCGCATGCGTATCTCTACCTTGTGTTCCGGCATGCTGGTTAATAAAAACCACCAGGCGATCAACTCTGAAGGTGAGCTAATCGATGGCTTGTTTGTTATCGGCAACATGGCCGCGGGTTTCTACGGCGGTGTGGATTACCCACTGACGGTATTCGGTCTATCACTAGGCCGCTGTTACACCTTCGGTTACTTGGCTGGTAAATACGTCGCCAAGCTGTAATAAACCGGCCAGTAGCGGACGGGCGAGACCGTCCACTTCATCTCCGGCTAGTTGTCTTTAAGGGATAAAACAATGAACAAATTTAAACTGCACAATCTGGTGCTCTCTATTGCGCTATGTGTGTGCGCAAACCAAGCAGTGGCGGCTGATGCCAGCTTACTTGATGAAACCCATGCCACCATGGGCATGACATGTGTTGACTGTCATGGTGAGGCAGATCGTCAACCTGTTGTCACTGCCAAGTGTACCGAGTGTCACGATGTAGCCGACTTGGCTGAAGCCACTGCCGTTACCCCAAGCGTAACTGCAACTAATCCGCACGACCATCGCCACAATGGTACCGCCACCAACTGTAACGCTTGCCATAACGTGCACAAGCCATCAGTCAATGTGTGCGGTGATTGCCACTTACGCTTCGAACTTGTGGTGCCTTAGCCACAACTCAAGTAACACCTCTGCCATTACGGAGCACTCTTCTTGCCCGTAATGGCAACCTACCAATGTTAAGACTAATTGATGGTGTTTAGCTGCACTAGGGCACCGTCATGCCTAAAGGATTTAGATATGAACAAGACCATTATTTCGGCTCTGGTGATGAGTGCCCTTACTGCCCCAGCCTTTGCCGCTGATTCAGTTAGCAACATATTTTCCGATGGTTCATTAAAGGGACAATTTCAGTTATTCGACTTCCAGCGCGACTTTGATGGCGAAACAACCGATCGTCGTGACACCTCATTTGGTGGCCTGTTTTACTACCGCTCAGGCGAGGCCGAAGGCATCAGCTTTGGTGGTGCTTTTGCATCTGCCAACCCTATCTGGGAAAACAGCGATGCCGTTTACGGGTTAGTGGCCGGACCGGTAGGACAACAAGGCGATCGAGAGGCGGTAAACCGTTTACAAGAGTACTTTGTTAGCGGCAACTGGTTTGACACCAAGGTAACCGTTGGTGCTCAAGAGCTATTCACACCAATGATGAGCATCTTCCCATTACGCGCCATTCCGTTTACCTATCGGGGTGCGAGCATCAAAAACACCTCCGTCGATAATTTAGCCATCACCGGCTTATATATCGAAGACTACATGGGGTGGACCAATGACGAATTTGCGGATTTAGCAGATGGTGTTGCCGGTGAGTTTGCTCGTAAAGGCGTTATGGTCGACGTTGAAGACAGCCCAATGTACGGACTCGGGCTCGATTACACCATTCCAACTGATGTGGTTAAAGCCAAGACCAGCCTATGGTTCTACACCATGGACGACGTTTATGAGCAGTACCATATCAAGCTGAACTTAAGCGGTGATATTGGTGACGTTAACTGGTACTTCAAACCTTCATACCTCAAGCAAGACTCTACCGGTAAGCTCGATCAAACCGCTGCTAGCTTCGACACCTACCAAGCTGGTTTCCACCTAGGTATGAAATGGCAAGGCTTTGATGCCACCGTAAAATACGTTCAAACCGGCGATGATGATGTTCTTACTCCGTTTGGCGATGAGAAGGTAATCATTCAACAGGTTATCCAATCCGCTCGCGCAGACGAAGATGCTTACGGAGCGCAGTTGGCTTACCGCTTTGCTCCTAACACCGCCTTAGACGGCGTTAGTGCTTACGTAAACTATGCCAAATATGAGATAGATAACGCTCAAGACGACATTGACGAAACTGACTTCTCTGTTCGCTACAACATGAACAAGTGGGTCGATGGCCTAAGTGTAAGAGCGCGTTACGCCATTGTTAACCAGGACAGCGGTGACGACCTGACCGATATGCGCTTCTACGTTTATTACAAGTTCGCTATCTAAGCTTTACCTGTTATCAATCTGCCTAACTTTAACAAGCGGTATTGAATCAAATAAAAAGGGCTGCCATTTGGCAGCCCTTTATTATCAACATTAATGTCGTACCACTGTGATGCTTCACTAACCTATTAGTGGCTTAATACCGCTATCAATTGAACGCTAAACAACGTTAATTTTGTCATTTGAGTGCTAAATGCCTATCGATAAAATCGAATTGATAAAGCGATTGCTCAGAGTAAAAAAGGTTATCCGGGTAAAATATCCCCTTAAAACGCCTCAATTCCCCATACCCAATAGTAAGTATGCGTGATGCTCTTCTAGGTTCATCCAACACTATGAGTAGCTACACTGAAAACCTATTTTGACCTTACTAGCATGGCCAAGACTCAAATGAGTCGACCATGTCTAAGATAAGACAAGATAAGGATTTTTTAACGATGATGAACAAGAATTCAAGCATTGGACGCCTGAGCAAGCCAGCACTCGCGTTAATGCTGCTGCCGCTTTTGAACGCCTGTGGAAGCGACTCAGATAATAAAGAGACCCCAGTGGTGCCAGAGGTACCAGTAGTGCCAGTGGAGCCAGAAACACCGGAAATCCCAGGAATTGCTGACTTACCAGCTGAACTAGCTGCAAAATTTGACCTTCTTGTTGAAGCGCCAAAAAGTGAGTTCGACGGCACTATGGATATTTACCTAGGTCGTTGGTACCCATGTCAAACAGCACACTTAAACATGTGTGATGAAGAAGCTGCTGCTAAAGACAGCTATACAATCAAAGCGGTTGGCGAAGAAGGTTTCGAAGGCAACACTAAGTACAACCTGAATACTCCAGATAACAGCAAGTACCACATGGAGATTAATGCTGAAGCATTACTTGCATGGAAAAGTGAGTCTATTCGTAGTGATATCTTCCAACCGGGTCACTTTTCTGTTTTAGACGTCATGATGTATATTTCAGAGCAACGTGAGGACTTTGAAGTTTCTGATGTTGTCTGGAACGAAGCGCGTCAAGCTTACGATTACAAGGTATCTTTCGATGCTGATGGTGATGGTAACTTCGACACTGACGAAGCGACGCATTATACCCAGTGGAAAGATTACAATAAGAGCCCGAACTGGGGTGTTTCTTTCTTCCATAGTGGTGGCAAAATGCTAAGCGAAGCCGCTTCTTTTGAAACCGTTTATGACCGTCTAGGGGAAATGCTGGTTCGTCACCAAGTAGAAATTCGTATCATGCCAATGAGCCCTGCTTACATGGAGCGCATGTGGCAATCTCATATCGATGAAGTTGAATTCAAAAAAGCCAATGACGGCAAAGTAATGCTGACTAACGTCCTGATCGATATGGAAGATACCGATGGCTATAAAGACGAGCATATTATACCGGTCGCGACAAACGTTGAAGTAAAGGCGTATAACTTACGTACTGATGTCTTCAAGCCAGGCGTAATTACTCAGCTTGATTATATTATGTCTGCTGCAGCAGCATCTGCGACTACTGGCGAAGCTGACTTTGGCTTCACTTACTGGCCGACATTATCTACTGGCACTCAGTTGGGCAGCTATGTAATGAACCGGATTGATCATCCTGAAACCGGTCATAAAATTGGTGCTGGTGGTCTTCGTGCTGACGGCTTTGATGGCTGGAACTATGCAGCAGGTATGGATGAATATACCTTAGATGTCATGCTTCACAGCCAAGGCTCTGTAACAGCAGCGCAATTTGTTGCAGATGCTGGCGGAGAGAACTTTGCTCAAGAATGTGAGTGGCTTCGTGAAGATGATGGCAGCATCACTGAAGTAAAAGCACAAGAATGTATTGACCATTGGTCTGGTACCTTCGGTGGTAACAAGCTTCACATTGCGATGGATCAAATGGTCCGTAACCATGGTATGAACTACATCTACTTCTCTTGGGTTAAGAAGATGTTCTGGCTTTATGGTGCAACTGAACTGAACTCCGTAAACCAAGACCGTGTTAATGGCAATGAGTACCTTTTCCCAACTCCAGTACGCGAAGCTGTAGTAATTGCTGACATCAGCAAAGCAGTTGCGCCACTTTCTGACACCCACTTTGGTTGGGGTATTGCGGATTGTGCACAGTGTCACAATGAACAGAAAGATCCGTTAGGTCATGGTGGTTCTTCGTGGCCATTAGCTTCTGGAACTGAAGTTACCGAGATCCAGCCATTCCATTGTGCATCATGTCACGGCAATAACGGCGCAATGGAAGGCCATGGCGAAACATCTCGTTGTTTCTGGTGTCACTCTGAAGATTATCTGATGAAGAACCATGGCGATGCGTCTACATGGGTTGATTTCAGCACGGTTGAATGTGGTGAAGAATCTAACCCGAGTCCGTATTGGAACGCAGAAGCATATGGTCCTATAACAGTAGGTGGCATGGGCTCATGTTCTGATAACAGAAGCTTCAAATTTGCTAACAAGGAGCTGTGGGATGGCTCTACCTATAAAGACCAACCAGCAGGGGTTACACGCACTGTTGGTAACAGCGATTGGCACACCTCTGATACGTTCCCAGACACATACAGCTGTGTAACTTGTCACGTTAACCCTAAAAAATAATCGCCGAATAATAATCAATTAATTGATTTATAGAGGCCCTAGCGAGCTAATTGCTGGGGCCTTTTAATCTAGACTATCGACAAACTATTGCCCTAACAGGGCTTGCTCCCCAAAAGTGTGTAACATGCTACATACAATAGGAAATGGCACAATTTTTGTGAGCAAGAACACAAATACCCCCCACCACCACTACAAATGATTTTCCGTTCAAGCCTACTTATTCACTTAATTCAACCAAACTAAATAATTGATGAATTTGCTTAGGTGGTAGCAATCCCACTTTCAATATTTTGCCGTTGCTGCGGCTAATTAATGTATTTAACCTTAACTCTATCTTTAGAGGTAGTTGAGGCTATTTGAGTAATAACTATGGACCGTAATAACACGATCGAATTCGAAGAAGATAATCCATCAATTAACCGAGAGGAAATTGAACAAGCGCTATCTGACTTCGCATCAGCAAACGGCCTTACTGATCTATTTTATTGCTACGATATTTGCGCCAACACTGAAATTAATCAAAACGACGATCCCGATAAACTCTGTAACCGATTTAAGAAGCGTGCTCGGATATTTTTTAGTTCAGAAAATGGCCGCGACTATTTTAAAACGGTGATCATCGGCTATGTACTCAAAGACCGACATCTACGCGCCAAATTTGAAAAGAAACTGTTCCAACGTAACTATGTCCGCGAGTGCGTTTGCGCTTACGATAAACTGGCTGGCGGAGCAAGTAAGACAGAGGAGCTGCACGAGAATTTTGGGTACCAAAAGAAGTTTGAATTGGTTATGCCCTGCCCTCGCAATAGTCACTTCTTCGCCCGCTTTATTATCATGACCAGTAACCATGATATGGATGAAGCTGGTGTACTGCGTGAGTTAAAGCCAAAGCTAGTCGAACTGCATAAAGATTTTGCCAATCAATATATTAGCAGTATCAACCCAGTTATCGATTATCAGTACATCAAGGCAAACTCGTTACGTGTATTAGAAAGCCTAGCCAAGGGGCTCAGCCGCAAAGAGGCCGCTGAGAAACTCTACTTAACAGTACGTGGTATCGACTACCATATCGAACTAATGAAAACCGCTTTAGCGGCTCCTAACATTCCCAATGCGATCTACAAAGCCTGTGCGTTGAGCTTAATAAGATAGTATTGCTTAATCACCTCAGTAACTCACTGAGGTGATTAATAAAACGGCTATTGCAACGACGACCAAGCAACAGCAATCTCTGCCAACGAATGGCTACTCCGGCCACTCGTGCTCTGCCAGCACTCCACTATTAATCAGCTTTAACCTGATAAAACTAACCTGCTCCTTAAGTCGGTCGCGGATAAGGCGAATAGCCGGTGAGATCATCTGTCGGCTCGGCAATACCAGCCACAACTCCGTACGCGGAATGGTGTAATCGGTCATAAACCGTTGGACTCGTCCCGCCAGCAGGTCCTCTGCAACATCAATGGCTGACTTCTTAGCGATCCCCGCCCCATCAATACACCAGCGCCGAACCAAATCGCCATCATTACCGGCACGATTACTGCGCATCTTTACCTTATAGGTTTTGCCTGCACGGGTCACAACCCACTGGTCATTTATCACTTTATAGAGTTTATACAACAGCGCATTGTGCTCACCGAGCTCGGTGGGGTTGGTGGGCACACCATGTTCGGCGATATATTGCGGTGAGGCACACAACACATGGGGGATATTGCAGATCTTAAATCCATAGAAGTTGGATTCCTCGGCCGCGCCCTGCGCCATCGCTCGCAACGCCACATCCACCCCATCACGATAGAAATCCACCTGACTGTCACCGACATGAAAACGGATGGCTAACTCTTGGTGTGCTGCCATTACCTCGTTCAACAGGCGCCGCATAAGGTGGCGACCCATTTCCGATGACATCGCCATACGTACCTCACCATTTATTGCTTGAGGGTCATCATTGAGTGCCTTTTGCCCCTGTTTCAATAAGTCCAGTGCCTGTTGGCAAATGGGCAAATATTGTTCACCAGCGGCGGATAATCGCAGTTGTCGTGTGGTCCGCACAAACAACTCTGCTCCCAACTCTTTCTCAATCCGCTTTAACGCAATGCTGGCGGCAGAAGAGCTCATATCTAAATGGTTGGCTGCTGCCGTAATCGATTGATGCTCTGCAATTTTTAGTACCACATTAAGATCAGTTGTATTCATCGGCTCTCTTGGTTGTTGTGCCAATCTGCGGCGTCTACTGAGGCTTTTTGTTATTATCCACGATTTCGCGAAAGTATCTTAAAGATTACCCCGTTTATCGAATTAATCTACTCTAATAAAATGCGTAGCAACACTGCCCAGTAGCAATTTGATTCAACCAGCCACAACAGGAATGGTCGGCAACCATGAGTTCATTTAGTTAGCCCAACTGAGGTTCAGCTAGATCAACTTGCCCGAATCAATGCCAATGCTGAGCCGAACGAACATAGACTCTCTTTGATTTTAGTTATTACGGAATGCCCATCATGCGTACATTAAAACTGACCGCTATCGCTGCTCTATTTACAACACTAGCTTTGCCAGCCATCGCTGCCGATCACACCGTTATCTCTACCGATAACATCGACTGGGGCATGCTCAACCCTGCCCGTGGCGACGCGAGCCCGAAAGCCGCTGATCTATGGGGCGATCGCACCAAAGATATGGCTACTGGCATGCTGGTGAAGTTTCAAAAAGGGTTCTCTTCACCACCACACATTCACAACATCAGTTACCGCGGTGTGGTAATTGAAGGGTTGATGCACAACGACGACAAACACGCTGACAAAATGTGGCTACCAAGTGGCTCTTTCTGGACTCAACCTGCTGGTGAAAGCCACATCACCGCCGCCAATGGCGAAGACAACCTAATCTACCTAGAGATCGACAGTGGTCCCTACTTGGTGCAACCAGAAGAGCATGCATTTGATAACGGCGAACGCCCAATCAACGTTGATGAAAGCAACGTATTTTGGCTGAATGTGAATGACGCCACCTGGCTGGACTCTGGTCATGCACAAATCGCATACCTATGGGGCGCACCGGAAGCGGCAAATGGCAGCTTTGTAAAACTGCCTGCCGGTTTCAACGGCAGCATCGGCAATGCCAAAGGCTTAAAAGCGGTGGTGGTAAAAGGGACGGCAAGCTACCGTTGGAATGAGGAAAAAGCGCTAACCAAGCTAACACCAAGCAGCTTTTTTAGCTCAGATACACAAGGCCAACACATTATTAAAACCGAATCCGAAGTGGTGCTGTACGTGAAGTCCAACGGCCAGTTCAGTGTGAAATAGGCAGTCGATAAACACAAAAAGCGGCAAGTTAAGCACTTGCCGCTTTTTAGGCTGTAATGCCAACCAACTAACGGTATCTATCCAATACTGTTAAACGATTAGGCTATCAGGCGTTATTGACCAACGGTGTAGCTGCCATCTGCAGCGTAACTGATGCTGCTGTCGAGGTATTGTACTTTGGCCTTGTTGGCGTAGTTTGTTTCGGCCTGAATGGTAGCGTAAGCACCACCGGCTCGAGCGCCACTGGCACAAACCAATACCACCCGACCACTGGCTGGTAATTTAGCCAAGGCTGCTTCAGATTTGTAGATGAAGTCCTCATCGAATACATGCACCGCACCAGGCAAATGCCCAGCAGCGTATTCCTCTGCAGTACGTACATCAACAATGGTAACGTTACCGGCAGCCATCAATTGAGTCAGCTCTGCAGGCTCAATTGTTTCAGCAAGACCGGTTTTAGCCGTTTGCATACCAGCAGAGCCTTGACTGCCCCACATCGGTAAACCCGCTTGTTTCCATTCAGGTGAGCCAGCCGCGTATACCGACACCTTGGAGTAACCTTCGTCGATGGCCATCTTGGCACTCTGATGGCTTAGCTGGCAGTGATAGCCTCCACAGTAAAACACCACCATGGTCGACTTATCACCAGGAAGGAGATGTTTTTTACGGGGGAACTCTGCCTTTGGCAACGATACCGCCCCTGGAATGAAGGCTTGTTGAAATTTCATCGCTGGGCGTGAGTCAACTAACACAAACGGTTTGTTGCTGGTTTGCAGCTTTTGTAAACCCTTGGTCTCAATGATGCTGTAATTACCCGCTTGAGCCCAACCCGGACTGCCTTCGTACCATACTTTTACTTTGCTGAAACCATTGGCCATTGCCATCTTTGCTGCCGCTGGGCTAAGTGGACAGTTCAAACCGCCACAGTAAAACACCAAAGTCTTATCTTTTGGCAATGTTGCTAGTTGTTGCTGCATCTTCGCTTTGGGGATGCTAATTGCTCCGGGAACATGACCAGCCAAGAACTTGGTGGCTGGGCGCGAGTCGATAAGCACGTAATTGTCCGCATCTGCACCAGCTAAAATGTTCATCACTTCAGCTGTAGTAAGGCGTAAAGCTGGGTCTTGAGGTACAGCGCTTTTGAGCGCATGCGAAGATTGATCTTGAGCTACGGCAGCGGAGTCAGTCACGGTAGTGGTGCTGCAACCCGCAGTTAACGCCACTGCCAAGCTTACAGCGGCTAAACGGCCAAAGTGTTTCATCATTCATCCTTCATTATTACTTTATTGTCTTATGACGCGTCGAACGCCACAACATTAGCGACAACTAAATTAAACGAGGCAAATGTAAGACGCTGAGAGGTACAGCACACCACAATAAGATTCAGCGTTTTTTACTGCTCAAAAAACATAAAAAAGTCTAAAAAAATTATCGCCGCAACGATTAATTATTGACAATGCATCACGCTGTAAGTCTCCTCACTTGAAACAACAGCGCTATATATGGGCTGTGTACCAATTAAGTGTTGCTCTTACCAAGGCTGTTAAAGCACTGGCTAGGCGAATCGCGATACAAGGGTAAAGCACTACCGCTATTGATCTTCTGCCGCATTGGAGCAGTTCAGCGAAGCGTTTTGGACTGCGACCTAAGGCAAAGGAGGATTCCAAAGGGGGCGAAGCTCCCACCCAATGCATACAACAATGTGCCGTCGCCACCGCGACATAGTCCCCTAAAAGCGCCGAAATCGGTGAAGCCGAAGGCTTAAGATAAACTTCAACAGCTAACTACGACACAGCGCTATATATGTAGCGTCATATGGCATTAGCCACACCTACATTTTACTTTTATTATCATTTAATTAGCGCAGCTACCGATACGGTCATTGCTAGTCGTTGTTAACACAACGCAGTGCTCGATAGTGCTCATTTATCAGAGCTAGCTCAACTTGGCTGCGACCGATTGTCGCACTTTGCGGATCTGTCATTGTCTGTTTGAAGTCCCTTCGCCACTATGCAGAAAACTCTTTTGGCGCTCCTCTCCCCTAGGAAGCTACATACTGCAATTGGACTGTACTATGCGTTTTAATCCTGCTTTATCGTCTCTCATCGTAGCCATTGGCGCGGCTCCTATAACGGCGCTGGCGGCAACAAACACCGCCGTAGAACCAATTGAACGCATGGTCGTTACCGGTAGTCGGATCCAGCGAACAGAGACCAGCTCTTACGCCCCAATCACGGTATTTGATGCTGCGGATATTGAAGCAACAGGGGTGACTTCGGTAGAGGCGTTATTGCAGCGGATGTCGGCTTCCGCCGGCTTTGCTGGCAACCAAACCAACGCCTACTGGACCGACGGCGGCTATGGCTCAACTCAGGTCAATCTGCGTGGCATCGGTGTTAACCGCACGTTAGTACTGCTGAATGGTCGCCGCATGGTTAATAGTGGCACCGGTGCCAACGCCTCAGTGGATCTCAATACTATTCCCCTAAGCATTATCGACCGTGTTGAAGTATTAAAAGACGGTGCGTCTGCCATCTATGGTGCTGATGCAGTTGCTGGGGTGGTCAACATCATCACCCGAGATTACGTCGATGGCTTTGAGATCTCTGCCCGTGGCGGCCAAACCGATCACGGTGATGGCGAAGAGGTTAACCTCGATCTCACCTTTGGTACCATTAGCGACAACAGCAGTGTCTATGTCGCCATGAGTTACGACAAAACCGAAGAGGTTAAGATGACCAGCCGCGCAGAGTGTCCATTGGCGGAGGTTGATGGCGAGCTGGTTTGCAGTGGCAGTTCCCACATTAGCGAAGGGCGCGGCCACTATCTTGATAGCGATGGCAATCCTGTAGGGGATTCAGTGCTGTTGCTCCCCGATGGCAGCAAACCTTATAGCAGTGACGACAGCCTTAACTACTTTAAATACTTTAATGCGGTGCAGCCAATTGAACGATTTAACCTGTTCAGCGCCGGTGAGATAGACATCAACCACAACCTCACCTTCTTCGCTGAAGCGATGTATACCCGCCGCGAAACTGAGATGACCGCAACCCCACAAACCGTGAAAAACGTGGTGATCCCCAGCTGGCACGAATCAAACCCGACTGATCAGGACTTTCTGTTAGAAAGCCGCCGCTTGGGCGAAGCACCACGAGACTTCTATGTAGAAACCGATACTTGGCGAATTGTTAATGGGCTCCGTGGCGAGTTAGGCGATAACTGGAGCTGGGACGCAGCGATCAACTGGGGGCGTAATACCGGCAGCTTCGAGGTAACCAATGTTATCAATAACACTAACTTGGCCAATGCCACTGATTACGACAGTTGCAGTGCCGATCCAGCCGTTCCTTGTGCCAACTTTTGGGGGCAAAACTCGCTTACTGATGAGATGCTGGATTATCTGTTGGTCGATACCAAAGACAGTGGTGGCAATGAGCAACTCAGTTTTACTACTAACATTACCGGCGACCTGTTTGAACTGCCTGCGGGCATGGTTGCTATTGCAGCCGGCTTTGAACATCGCCAAGAGGAGGGTTGGAGCGACCCCGATGACCTCACCGTAAGTGGCGAAGCCAACACCGCCCAGCAAGATGCCATTGACGGTGACTACCGTGCTAATGAGGTTTACCTTGAAGCGAACGTACCGCTATTGGTTGATGCACCACTGGCACAAAAGCTAGAGATGACTGCGGCGCTGCGCTACTCCGATTTCGATACCTTTGGCGACGATACCAACTACAAGCTGGGGCTGCAGTGGCAGCTTAATCAGGTAGTGACTCTGCGCACCACTAAGTCAACCGCCTTCCGAGTACCAAATATTCCCGAGCTATTTGGTGGGATCTCGCAAGGCTACATGAACACCACCGATCCTTGCTCCGATTGGACATCATTGGACCCAAACTCCAACCGCTACGCTAACTGTCGTGCCGCTGGTGTGCCAAGCGACTACCAGCAAGATGGCACAACCTTGACCGATCGCGGCGGTAACCCTGATCTGAAGCCAGAAGAAGCAGACACCTTAACCGTCGGCTTAGTCATTAACGTACCGGGGATCGACAGCTTAAGTTTTACCGTTGATTACTACGACATTGAGATTGAGAACGCCATCAACTCAGTTAATGGTTCAAGCAAGCTCGCCGCCTGCTACGACAGTGCCGACATGAGCCACCCATTCTGCTCTGACGATCAGTTTAGCCGTGACCCAGTAACCGGCGAGGTAACCTATCTGCAAACCCAGTTGGGCAACGCCGCCACAGAAACCGTATCGGGCATCGATTTTGGCGCCTTCTTCGCCCATAGCCTCGCCGGATTCGACACCAATACCACCCTAGAGCTGAGCTACTTGGATGAATACAGCATTCAAACCTACCAAGGGGCACCAGTTGAACATCGCGAAGGCACCATCGGCTATGACGGCAGTTACACCAAATGGCGTGGTAATCTTTATTTCACCGCAGCGAAAAATGAGTGGCAAGGCAGTTATAACGTGCAGTATATCGGTGGTGCTGATGACCAATACGCCAATGAAGGTGATATCGGCGACTCCGTCGGCTCAGTGTTTTACCACAACGTCCAGTTGAGTTACGACATCAACCCGCAGATCAACCTAATGGCCGGCATCGACAACCTGTTTGATCGTGATGCGCCATATCATCAGAGCTATACCGACGGTAATACCAACACCATGACCTACGACTTACTGGGTCGACGCTACTACGTTGGTATTAAGATGATAATGTAATTCAATACCTTAGCCAGTGGCTCTGGTTCCAGAGCCACTGCTTCAACAGCAATAACAATTTACGGCTTAAAGCTTGACCCTATGTCAAAATTAACAAAATGGATGTCGATGCAGCAATTGCATCACCGTATGATGCTCGTGCTCGCACTGCCAATGTTGATCTGGATTATCAGTGGCAGCTACTTTGTGTGGATGGATTTGGGCTACATTCGGGGCGATCATTACCGCCAGCAGCCACTTCAACTCAACTCAATTCAGCTTAACTACCCACTCGCAAAAGTCTTGGCGCAACACCCTAACGCAGACCAAGTTGAGCTGGTGACGGTCGCCCAACACCCCTTTTATTTGGTTACCACCGACCGACCTCTACTTATCGATGCGATTAACGGTAAAGTGCTACCCCAGCTCTCGGCACTGCAGGCGCAAACGGTAGCACAAGCCAATATGCCCAGTGATGCTACCGTAACAACCGTCACCGCCATTCAGCAAGACCCGCCAGCTGAGCTGAGCGCCCGCCACCTACCGGTATGGCAAGTGAGTTTCGACGATGCGGTCTCCAGCACACTTTATGTGTCGATGCAAAGTGGTGAAGTGGTTAGCCGTCGCCATCACTTTTGGCGACTGTTCGACTGGTTCTGGCGCTTCCACATTATGGATTACGACGACGGCGTCGACATCGATAACGCTCTGCTACTGACCACCTCAATTTTCAGCATTGTGGCGGTTCTGGCCGGTATTTGGTTGCAGCTGAAGCGATTGCAGCGAGGGCGAATATAATGCCGTTACTCAATACTCGGGGCTTACGTTGGTGGCATCGTTTTGCTGGTACCTTAGTCGCTATTCAGTTGCTCCTCTGGTTGCTTACCGGGATCTATTTTAACCTAACCCCACACGATCAACTTAAGGGGATGGCCTATCACTGCGGCCACGAGATGCCGAGCCAAAAGTTACCGTTATCGACTTTTGCGTTAGTTGAGCCTAGCCAGTTGTTGGCCAGCTACCCAAATACCGAACGAGTTTCGTTGACGCTACTTGCAGGCAAACCCCACTACCTCCTAACCCACCAACAACGTCGTTATCTGCACCAATGCCAGCAACAAACGCTGTTGGATGCGCAAACCGGTGCAGTGGCGCATATTGATAAGCTGCTGGCAATGACACTAGCCAGTGATACGTACATGGGCCCAGGCACTGCGTTCGCTGCTACACAGGTAGCAGGACAAGCCTCAGAATGGCCCAAGCAATGTAATTTACTGTGGCGAGTCGACTTTGATGATGCCCTGCAAACTCGGGTTTACCTCGATGCCAGCAGTGGCCAGTTAGTCGGCCATAAAAACAGTGATACCGACATTGCCGATTGGATGTTCCGCTTACATTTTATGGATTACTTTAATCAGGGCAGCTTCAACAACCCTTTTACGTGGCTGTTCTCATTGATGTCTTTGCTGTTGGTTGGCAGCGGCTTGCTCAGTATCTCCGATAACTGTCAACGGCAGCGTTACCGCCGTTGACAGAAGAGCGAGCTCGAGGTGAGGTAGAACAATGCCTTGATGTTGGATTACGCGAGGCTAGTCTCGACCTAATCAGTGGGTATTGAGCAGAGGATAGAGCCGGCCATTGGCCGGCCAACCCTAGTACCTGTCAATTACCACCACAACTGGTCAAGGGTGTAAGGGCTGCCTTCGCCTGTCCAGATCTCGCCGGTAATAAATCGAGCGTCTTTATTGAGCTTGCCGATGAGCTCCATTTCAGTGTTGCTGAGCTCGATATCAATGGCATGGAAGTTCGAAACCAAGCGCTCCTTATGAACCGACTTAGGGATAACACTGGTACCACGGTGAATTGCCCAAGCGATCAAGATTTGCGCTGGGGTAGCACGGTGGTAGTGAGCGACCTCATTAATCACCGCATCTTCCAATAATGTCGGTGCACCACTGGCTTGCAACGCAGCGGGACGGTCTTTGGAGCCCAACGGCGAGTACGCAGTCAGGTGAACGTTGTTAACCTGACAACACTCAAGCAAAGCCCTTTGCTGTAAGTAAGGGTGGCATTCAACTTGGTTCATCTCTGGCTTTATCGTCGCTTGATTACACAATTGAGTGAGCCGATTGGGCCCAAAGTTGGACACACCGATATGTCGTACTAACCCCTCAGCGTGTACTTCTTCCAGCGCTTGCCAGGTTTCGATGATCGGAACGTCTTTGAGGCTAATAAAGTCGCTACCAGATTCGGGCATCTGCAAGTCCGATTTTATCGCCACCGGCCAATGGATAAGGTAGAGATCGAGGTAATCGGAACCTAAGTCAGACAGGGTCTTTTTTAACGCAGGAAGCACATCTTCAGGGTAATGATCGGCGTTCCATAGCTTTGAGGTTAACCACAGTTGTTCACGCTTTATCTGCCGCAGTTGGGTACAGCGTTTTAGCGCCACACCAACCTCGTGCTCATTGCCATAGATCGGCGCACAATCAATATGGCGGTAGCCAATTTCAATGGCATCGCTAACCGCTTTAGTTACCTCACCCGGAGCGGATTTCCATGTGCCTAACCCAACGATAGGCATGTGGTCGTTATTATTAAAAGTAAGGGTTTGCATGGTCTCTCCCACCATCAACATTGGATGCACTGCATCCGTTGTACGCCTATGGTGGTGGGGAATCATTGACATTAGTCAACTTCAACTATGGGAGAGTAATAAAGTCTCATACTGGACGGCACGGAAGGGGACATTCTACGTTCTTAAAAAAAGGCCGCAAAATAATAACGCATTCACGCAGTGACCAATGACACAGATAGGTTGGTGTATGGCGTCACAGAGAGCCAGCTAACTATCTATCAGTGTCGCTACCAATATTAAACGAAAAGATGAGGCTGCATGGGGTAGCTGTAGTCTCACCTATACTAGCTCTGCTAGTAGTCTTTGAAAAATAGCGCCGCTGACACGCTAAAACTTCCGTTCAGCGACTCGATGTGCATCGCGTATTTCGAGTATGAGACTTTACTGCTCACCCACATCAACGCATGGCGCGGGCACAGCTAAATGAGCGATTTATGGTTCGGGGGTAAGTCGAAAACGAATCAAAGACGATTACTCCCCGCCGAAACAACAGCGCTGCCGTTAGAAAACCTTGGCTTTGTTGAAGAGTATATCCAGCTCATTGAGCGTTATCTTGCCTCGCTGGATGGATATCCACTTACGTTGCTCAAACAACTTTAGGGTTTCGTTGACTCGCGGTCTCGTCATGCCAACCAGTTGACTGAGCTGCATTTGCGAAACGGCAATAGTGCCGTCTTCTAAACCGTCGATTTTGCCGTTCAGCTTTTCATAATAGTTGATCAGGACTCGAGCTAACCGTTTCTCTCTATTGTACAAGCCAGCACATGAAGCTCGTAGCCACTGCACGGTGATCAAACGAGACGCATGGAACAACAAGGTATAAACCTCAGGATTTGACTGAGCTAACTGCTCAACCTTTTTCCGAGGAAAATAAAGGATCTTTAGCGGAGCCAACTCAATAAATATGGGGTAATAGTTCACCTCACTGAAGATGCTGTTTGAACCCATCCAGTCGGTTGCACCTAAAATGGCTGACGCACTAAAGTTTGAATCCGGCGGACGAACACTTACCCCAACACCACCCTGGGAGATGTAATACAGGCCATCCATTTTCCAGCGATTACCGTCGATTTTGTGTTCTTCAAGATCAACGATCTCTACCGCGCACTGACACAACCCCTGTTTAACAATATCGCTCAATTCACACGGCCAAACGATCTCATTCCAATTCATCTATTGGCCCTTCTCACCTATTCTTTCGATTCGCATTGAAAGTATGAAATATGTACTCCAATATTTGAGGCGGCAATCTACCACAGAGATCAAATTAGTGCTCAACGATAATGAGACTAAGATCTAAAAATTGTTATTCGTCACAAATGCTTCAAGCTCAATTGAGAATCATTACCACAAATATTGTCTCGTCCCCGTTTCTATTTCACATCGACACTGAATATCTTTCATTGCCTTGCCATTGTGTTTTCAAGGGTAAATCATTGATCTTAGTTGCAGCGTTACCGCTAGCAATAAATGCGCTTGCGACTGCCACCAACATTAAGGTTTTCAATGAAATACATAACACCACTGTTGCCATTCCTTGGGGGCTGGTTAGTGCTCATGTTGAGCAATAACTTTGCCGCAATCAGTGCCATCAATGGCGTGTTACAACTGCTGCTATTTGCATTGGTAGTGTGTTGGCCTACCTGGACAACTGGACGCATGTCTTATGTCGATATAGGTTGGCCTTGGGGCTTAGTCATTATTGCTTTGGTTACGATGACGTTTGCTCAAGGTGAAGCCCAGCGCGTTACTGCAGTTGTTTTAGCCTACGGCTTTGCCGGTAGCCGCATGGGGCTGGAAGCATTGCGTATGTGGCGTTTAGGCGAGTTGCAAACCGAACTGCCTCGATACCAGTACCAACACCGACGTTGGCAACGTTTAGGTAAAACCAACGTCAAACTCACCATGCAGATAGAAACCATTCTGCAAGCCTTAGGCAACGCCTCTTTTCTGGCCCTACCTGCCTTTATTATTAGCGCTAACCCATCACCCACTATCTCGATTTTCGAGGTGATTGGTTTAGTTATCTGGCTGGCCGCCTTTGCAATGGAAGCGATGGCGGATCGACAAAAGCAGCAGTTCGTTAAGTCGATGCAGGCCGCAGGCAAAACCAATCAAGTGTGTAATGTTGGTTTATGGCGTTACAGCCGCCACCCGAATTACTTTGCCGAATGGATGGTGTGGAACGGGCTGATTATTGCCGCTATCCCATCATGGCTGGCACTATACAACGGCGAAACACTGCTCATTTGGGCTCTGTGCGGGGCAGGCTTACTGTTTACATCACGCATCATGTATACCACCTTGGTTTACTACACGGGGGCAGTACCAGCGGAGTTTTACTCAGTGCAAAAGAGACCAAGCTACCGCGCTTACCAACAGTCAACTAACCGCTTTTTCCCAGGTAAGCCACGGCATACGGTGGTCTCCACAAGTCCTACTCATACTCCAGCGGAATGACCACCAACATTTTGTTGCTCATGTTCATTAAACAAACCGCGTAAATTATGGTTTGATGGGCACTGTAAACCTAACCCTCGCAAAGGAGATATCGATGGGTCTGTTAGATGGAATTATGGGTAACGCCAGTGAGCAAGACGTCAATGAAATCGCGGAAGAGTTGGCACCGATTATGGCCGAGCAAGAGCAGGTCGATATGGCGTACAAGTTCGTACGCGATATGTTTGTGTTCACCAACCGCCGGCTGATCTTGATTGATAAACAAGGCATTACCGGCAGCAAGGTCACCTACCAATCGGTACCTTATAAGGCCATTACCCAGTTTTGCGTTGAAACCGCAGGACACTTCGATCTCGATGCCGAACTTAAGATCTGGATTTCCGGCCAATCCGAACCGATTAAGCAAGAGCTTAAGCGCGGCACCGACGTGGTCGCCATTCAAAAAGCACTCGCGACCCGAGTGCTATTTGGCTGACCGCTGGCGACTAACTTAACCAAAGCCCACTTCGGTGGGCTTTATTATGGTTGTGTACCAACTAAGTGTTGTTCTTTCCAAGGCAGTTAAAGCACTGGCTAGGCGAGTCGTGATACAAAGGATAAAGCACCACCGCAGTTGATCTGCTGCCGCATTGGAGCAGTTCAGCGAAGCGTTTTAGACTGCGACCTAAGGCAAAGGGGGTTCCAAAGGGGGCGAAGCTCCCCGCTAATGCATACCAGAATGTGCCGTCGCCACCGCGACATCACCCCTTAAAAGTACTGCAATCGGTAGAGCCGAAGGCTTACGATAAACTTCAACAGCTAACTAAGACACAGCCTTTATTATTTATGGTTGCCGTTAATCGCCATTGGCTATTATCACAATCCAGCCGATAGCATTGCTTGTTAGTTTAAGTTAGCCGTATGCTGCAGGCTGATGGAGCTAGCCTGAGTTATCGGAAACGTTATGACAGTTGTATCTAATGAAATTGAAGAGGTTTTACAAACCAAGCAATGGCTAGACGAGATAGTGATCCGTCTTAACTTTTGCCCCTTCGCTAAGAAGGAATTTGTAAACAACACCATTGCCTATACCGCCTCAGATGCGACCAAGCTCAACCAAGCGCTAACTGATCTTCAGGACGAGTGCGATCGCCTCGCAGCAACGCCAGCGATTGAAACGTCACTACTCATATTTACCCATGGCTTCGCCCAGTTTGAGCGTTTCTTAGAGCTCGTCGAGGACGCCAGCGATCATTTGCTTGAGCTTGGCTATGAAGGCACCTTTCAGCTTGCTAACTTCCATCCTGATTACTTTTTCGATGATGAACCCGCACAATCACCCGGTCATTACACCAATCGCTCGCCCTACCCAACCCTGCATATCATTCGAGAACAGAGCATGGAGAAGGTACTAAACCATTACCCCAACCCTGAGCAGATCCCACTGAACAATATCGACGTAACGGAAGCTAAAGGCAGTGAATTTTTTGAACAGGCGTTGAAGCGGATCAAACGCTGATAGTACACCCAGCATTGCAACGCCTCATAGAGGCTATTAGCCAAAGGTGCAGCCACTAACAGTTTGATACTAACTCGGCCTTTAAAGGCGATTATCACCAACGGAGCAGGCTATCACCCGTGAGATCTGTGCCATCGTCATGCCACTTTCATCCTGCCATTGGTTAAAGGCATCTTGTGCTTGTTGCATCCCTTTCTTCGAGGTTGGTGCCGCGTCCAGGATATGGTGTGCCTTAAGGTAAGCAACGATATCGGTGGTGAGTAAAAAGGTATCTTTGCCGATAGCCCGTAAAAAGTAGGGGCCGGTGTTACCGCCAAGGCGATTGCCCTGTTTTTTAAGCTGCTGCCACAACCCAACGATATCGCGACTATCCCAGTCCGCCAGCCACTGGACAAAGCTACCTTGCTCATAACCGATATTGAGGATCATCTGCGCGTTATCAAAGATCGAATTGATCTTCTTAGCATGACGAATTAAGGCTGTATCACTGGCACGTTTATCAATCTGCTCAGGAGACATCATTAACAGCTTGGTGGGTTCAAAGCCCCAAAATGCCTGCTCAAACGCAGGCCATTTGTTATCGACAATGCGCCACACAAAGCCAGACTTAAAGATCTGACTGCTCATGGCTGATAACATTTGCGCATCGGTCATGGACGCTAGCTGGTCATTGGCTTGTGGCAACAACGCGGTTAAGCCTTCATCTCCGCCTTTACGCTCTGCGGCACGCTGCCAAATGGCGGCAAATTTTTCCATCGTTACCGAACCCTTCACTTCAACTGGATGACTGGACTTTGCCACAGTCATCCGCAAAAACAAACAGACCGATTAGCGCGCTAACCGGTCTGCATTTGATTACGGAAGTTTATCCCTACTCGCTCAAGCCTTAGTCAACAAACGGCTGTGGCTGAGGAGTATTGCGGTTGGATGGCGGCAGAATTGGCATCACAATCTGCGGCTGTTTACCGGTTAAGGTTTGTAAGAATGCGGTGATTTTCTCCGCCTCTTCAAGAGGAAGATCCTTGCCACGCTGAACCTTCTGCATGGTGATAACCGCTTCGGTCAGATCGTAGGTCGAACCGTCGTGGAAGTACGGGTAGGTTAAATCGATATTACGCAGCGTTGGCACCTTAAACACCATACGATGGTACGACTTACCGGTTACATCAATACGTCCTTGGGCTGGGTTATCGGTTTCAAACGGTTCGCGTAATCCCATCTTTTGATACATGGTACCGCCTACCGCTGGGCCGCTGTGACAGCCAGCACAGCCGCTGCTCTTAAACAATTCGTAGCCTTCTTGCTCGTAAGCGGTGATAGCTTGCTTATCGCCTTTCAACCAGAGATCGAAGCGGCTGTCTGGGGTTACCAAGGTTTCTTCAAACTTAGCGATGGCATCAGTCACCTGATCAAGGCTAATCGTTTCGTCGCCGTAAACTGCGTTAAACTCGGCACGGTAAGCTGGCATTGAGCGCAGTACGTCGAGTGCAACTTCGTGCTCTAGTGCCATCTCTTTCGGATTCGCAATTGGGCCTGCAGCTTGCTCTTGCAAGTCAGCGGCTCGACCATCCCAAAACTGAGCCAGCATGTACTTAGCGTTAAGTACGGTAGGTGCATTAATAGGTCCCTGCTGCCAGTTATGACCAATCGAGGTTGGCAACAAATCGCCGCCGCCCAGCGCGAGGTTATGACAGCTGTTACACGACAAAAAACCCGATTTCGATAAGCGCGGCTCAAAGAACAACTTCTTACCCAGTTCGACTTTGCCCGGCTCAGTGATAACCGCTGCTTCAATCGGTTGAATAGGTTCACCAGCAAATGCCAGCGAGATGCCACAGGTAGATAAAATCGCTACTGCAATGCGAGATTTCATGGGTAAGGATCCGTGTAATTAAGTATGGCGCTATTCTAGAAACCTCGACTAAATAGGTATAACCGATTAAAAAGATTAATCCTATCGTCTTCTAGTTGAATATTACGTGCCACAGACGTGATCTATAACCTTGCAATAAGTGTGGAAATGGAGCAGGTTTGAGCGCTCAGTGCAGCCGTGTTTGATGAGCAACTAAGATACCCTCTATGGGCCCGCCCGTTGGGCGATGGGGGCCGGTGCTAAGCCATCATCAAAAATCGCGCCGTTGAGCGAGTTGTTACTCACTCAACGGCGCGATTAGTTATGGCTGTGTCACAGTTAAGTGTTGAGGTTTATATCAAGCCTTCGGCTCTACCGGTTGCAGGCTCTTAAGGGGTTATGTCGCGCTGGCGACGGCACATTCTTGTATGCATTAGCGGGGAGCTTCGCCCCCTTTGGAATCCCCCTTGCCTTAGGTCGCAGTCCAAAGCGGCAGAAGGTCAACGGCGGCAGTGCTTAACCTCTGATATCGGCGCTCGCCTAGCCGGTGCTTTAATAGCACCGACAAGAACAACGCTTAGTTGGTACACAGCCTTAGCTATCACTAACATTTCAGCTAACGTTAGTCGTCTTTAATGAGATCACGGCCAATAATCAACTTCATGATCTCATTGGTGCCGCCGTAGATCCGCTGCACTCGTGCATCAACAAAAGCACGCCCAACCGGGTACTCCCACATGTAGCCATAACCACCGTGGAGCTGCAGACAAGCATCAATTAACTCTCCCTGTAATTCGGTTGAAACCAACTTAGCCTTAGCCGCTTCCACCGCATCGAAGCGTTTATTGATGTGCAGTTCCAAGCAGCGATCGATATAGACTTGCATCATCGACAGTTTGGCGTCCAGATCCGCCAGAGTGAACTGGGTATTTTGGAAGGTTGCCACGCTCTTACCAAAAGCCTGACGCTCCTTTACATAGGCTATGGTTTGCGTCATCACCCCTTGCATCGACCCAACTGCATTAATGGCGATGTTCAAGCGCTCTTGCGGCAGTTCTTGCATCAAGTAGATAAAGCCCTTGCCCTCTTCCCCTAACAATGCGGTTTTCGGTACGCGCACGTCATTGAAAAACAGCTCAGAAGTGTCTTGCGCTTTCATCCCAAGTTTGTGTAGGTTTTGGCCCTTTTCGAAGCCAGCAGTACCGGCTTCAATTAAGAACAGACTGGTACCACGGGCGCCAGCAGTAGGATCGGTCTTGGCAACCACAATCACCAAGTCGGCCATTTGACCATTAGTAATAAAGGTTTTGGAGCCGTTGATAATATAGTCGTCGCCATCTTTTACTGCAGTGGTGCGGATCCCCTGCAGATCGGAACCGGCGCCGGGCTCGGTCATGGCAATAGCGGTAATAATTTCACCACTGATGCAGCGAGGCAGATATTCCTGCTTCTGCTCTTCGCTGCCAAAGTTAACGATATAGGGCACGCCGATATCTGAATGCAGGCCAAAGCCGATACCGGTTAGACCCAATAACGCGATCTCTTCGTCAACGATGGCGTTGTAGCGATAGTCCAGCTCCAAGCCACCATAGGCCTCCGGCGTCATTGGCGCCAACATGCCAAGCTCACCGGCTTTGAGCCATAGCTCGCGAGAGACCTGTCCTTCTTGCTCCCACTGGTGATGAAACGGCACCGCCTCATTCTCTAAAAATCGGCGCACACTAGTACGAAACTGCTCGTGCTCTTCGGTAAAGATTGTTCTTGGGATCATCTAACTCGTCCTTCTGTTATATGAATCGATTAACTCACTTAATCGTTAGCTAAACTGGCCTGAAGTTTTCAATGTTTGTGCCACTATTTCAGGAGTACGGAAGCGTTCGCCATAGCGATCAGTAAGCTGCTGGCAACGGTCAATAAAGCGCTGCAAGCCATAGCCATTTACAAACTGCACATAGCCGCCGGTCCATGTTGGTGCGCCAATGCCCATGATGGAGCCAATATTGGCGTCAGCCACACTGGTTACCACGCCCTCCTGTAAACACCGCAACGCCTCTATCACGTTGATAAACAGCAACCGATCCTTGATGTCATCATCGCTCACCTCTAGCTGAGGTTGGTAGTAGTGCTCAAGCAAGGGTGGCCACAATGTTTTCTCACCATTGTGATAATCGAAATAGCCGCCGTCACCGTGGTAACGGCCCTTACGGTTATGCTTTTCAACCATAGCGCGGATCAACTCGCTCCCTTGAGGGAATTGGCTATCCTCCGCTGGCTTTAAGCCCATCTCCACCTGAGTATTACGGATGGTGTAACTGAGTTGTTGGCTCACCTCATCGTGAATGGTAAGTGGCCCAACCGGCATTCCTATCGCTTTGCCAAGGTTATCAACCCGCAGTGGGTGTAGCCCTTCAGCCACCATCTGCGACGCTTCCGCTAGCTGCATGCCAAAGGTACGCGAAGTGAAAAAGCCAACGCTGTCATTTACCACAATCGGCGTTTTGCCAATTTGCTGCACGTAATCAAACGCTTTAGCTAAGGTTTCTGCAGAGGTGTGCTCACCGCAGATCAGCTCAACCAGCGGCATTTTGTCGACTGGAGAGAAGAAGTGAATGCCGATGAACCGATCTGGATTGGTCGCCGCTTGCGCCAGCGTGCGGATCGGCAAGGTCGAAGTATTGGAACCCCAGATCCCATCGGCCGCTAACCGGCTTTGACTCTGCTCGGTGATTTGATGTTTCAATGCCACCTGCTCAAACACCGCCTCGATAATCAGGTCGCAACCACTTAAATCATCAATCAACGCGGTTGGAGTGATGCGCTCGAGCAGGTGCTGTTTTTGCTCATCCGTGGCCCGGCCGCGACTGATGCGTTTATCCATAACGGTGCCACTGTACGCCTTGCCTCGCTGGGCGGCTTCGAGCGATACGTCCTTTAATACCACCTCGATACCAGCCTTAGCCGAAGCAAAGGCGATCCCTTGTCCCATCATCCCAGCGCCAATAATCCCCAGCTTTGTAATCGCTTGCTGTTTCACTGAGTTAGGGCGACTGGCACCACCGTTAACCTGATTGAGCCCAAAGAAGAACGTCGAGATCATGTTCTTCGCTTCAGCGCTACGAACCAAGGTAACGAAGTTACGCGTTTCAACCTCTAACGCTAAATCAAACGGCAACTTTAGTGCCTCAATAGCGGTATCGAGGATCCGCTCCGGCGCAGGCAATAGCCCACGGGTTTTCTGGTGCAGCATAATCGGCGCAGCCATCGCCAGTTGGGCGATTTTGGGGTGCTGCAGATTACCACCGGGGATCTTATGCCCTTGGCTATCCCACGGTTGCAATGCCGCTTCAGCTCGGCCTTGCTGGGCAATGATCCATGCCTTTGCTGCTGGTATCAGCTGCTCTTGCTCATTAACAAGTTGGTCAAGCAGCCCCTGCTGTTGGGCTTGGCTGGCGCGAAGCGGTTTACCCTCCAACAAGTATGGCAGTGCTTGTTCAATACCGAGCAGGTGGGTCATCCGCACCACGCCGCCAGCACCGGGCAGCAGCCCTAAGGTGACTTCAGGTAATCCGAGCTTGAGCGCTGGGTTGTCCCAACCGATACGATGGTTGCACAGTAAACACAGCTCCCAACCACCACCGAGTGCCGCGCCATTAATGGCTGCAACTGTTGGTACCGGCAACTGTTCGAAGCGACGCAGCAGCTTCTTGTTACTCTGAAACTGTTCAAATAGCACCGCAGCAGGTTGGTCATTGGCGGCCAACAATACCTGTAGATCACCACCAGCAAAAAAGGTTTTTTTGGCCGAGGCTAATACCACCCCCGCCAAGTCGGTTTCCGCTTCTAACTGAGCAACTGTAGCCGCCATCGCTTGATCAAACTCAGCGTTCATGGCGTTAACCGGCCCACTCATATCCATGGTGACGGTAACGATGCCATCGGCGTCCTTGTGATAATCAAATACACTCATATGGCCTCCTTAAACCCGTTCGATAATGGTAGAAATTCCCATGCCGCCGCCGACACAGAGGGAGATCATGGCGGTATTAAGATCGCGACGTTCTAACTCGTCGAGCACCACGCTTAGAATCACACCTCCGGTAGCACCAAGGGGGTGCCCCATGGCGATAGCTCCACCGTTAACGTTGGTGATCTCTGGGCTGATATCGAGATCTTGCATATAACGCAATGCCACCGAGGCAAAGGCCTCGTTGATCTCCCACAAGTCGATATCGGCTTTGCTCATGCCCGCCAGTTGCAACGCCTGTTGCGCCGCGGGACCTGGACCGGTGAGCATGATTGAAGGTTCGGTTGCTAATACGGTGCCCATAGTGATCTTGGCGCGAGGCTTGAGTTTAAGATCTCGCCCAGCTTGAGCCGAGCCAATCAGTACCGCACTGGCACCATCAACAATGCCAGAGGAGTTACCTGGGGTATGCACGTGCTTGATGGCGTTAACTTCAGGGTACTTAGTCAAGATCATCTCATCTGCGCCCATCGCTCCCATCTTGGCAAACGACGGTTTTAACCCCGCCAAGCCTTCCATCGTGGTATTGGGTTTAATGAAATCGTCCTGCGCCAAGATAACGATGCCGTTGCTGTCAGTTACCGGCACTACCGAGCGTTCGAAGTAGCCATTAGCTTGAGCAAAACTCGCCCGTCGTTGCGACTCCAACGCAAACTCGTCTACATCCTGACGCGACCAACCGCCAAGGGTGGCAATAAGATCGGCACCGATCCCTTGCGGCACCGATTTTTGGCTAACAACAAAATTCGGATCGGTAAACATCGCACCACCGTTGCTCCCCATCGGCACCCGCGACATCGACTCCACTCCGCCTGCAACCATCAGCTGAGTCCAGCCAGACATCACCTTTTGCGCTGCAGTATTAACCGCTTCTAAGCCCGATGAGCAGAATCGGTCTAGCTGCACACCGGCGACACTCTCATCCCAACCTGCGTGCATAGCAACCGCCTTGGCAATACATGAGCCTTGCTCGCCTATCGGGGTAACACAACCCAAAGCAACGTCATCGACGTAGGAAGTATCGAGGTTGTGGCGCTGCTGTAGTTGGCGCAGCAACCCTGCAGCTAATTCGATCGGCTTTACCTGATGGAGGCTGCCATCGGCTTTGCCTTTACTGCGTGGGGTACGCACTGCGTCGTAGATATAGGCGTGATTCATCAACGGGTTCCCTTTATTGCTGAATTCGGCGGCAAGCAAGTTGCTCGCATTTTATTCATTTTGGGATACTACCGATGGCCAAACAATGACAAGATAGAAGCTATAAATGGACAGTAAGTGACAGTGGTGAGCTGATGGAACAGGTCAACAACAGTGCCAATAACCCTCTGTACGGGAGCAATGGCACCACGGTGAGCTCACTGCGGCGATTAACCATCTCCGCACCGCTGCTAAACCACTCACTAACTGCAGTACGCCAAGCAGATATTGATCTCCACCGGGTACTGGCCAAATGCCAGCTTAATGCCGAGCAACTGACCGATCCCAAACAGCGAATTGATGTCGATAAGGTAGTAATGTTGCAGCGCTATCTTGCCGGAGCGATGCAGTGCGAGCTATATGGTCTGCTGCACCGCAAGGTTCCGTTAGGCACTTTCGAATTTTTTGCTGTGGCTGCGGTGCATTGCCGCACCATTGGCGACGTATTAACGCGCTTGGTGCAGTTCTACAATCTGTTCGACAATAGCTTCCGTTACCATATTGATTGCAAGGGTCGTCAAGCCTCACTGCGGCTGGAACGACTGCAACCGATAGCGGACAACTACGCCGTCGATTCTTTACTTACGGTGTTTCATCGCTTTTGCAGTTGGCTCTGCAACGATCGGATTTTACTTAATCAAGTCACCCTGGATTTTGCACCACCGGAGTACGCCGATGAATATCGCTATATCTATTACGGCGCTCCGGTGCTGTTTTCACGACCACAGATAAGCTTATGGTTTGATCGCAGCTACTTGGATCATCTGGTGGTACAAAACGAGAGTCGCTTAGCCAGCTATCTGCGCCGAGCGCCACTGGAGATCTACTTACCGTTAGATGCCGCCGGTGATGTCACCATTGCGGTACGGCAGCAACTTAAAGAGCAATTCAGTCGCGATGGCAGCTTATTAGGACTAGATGCGGTGGCCTCCGCACTGGAGTTTCATCCGCAAACCCTGCGGCGCCGATTAAAAGGGGAGCAAACCAGCTTTGATGTGGTGAAAGCTCAGATCCGGCGTGATATCGCCATCCACTTCCTCAGCGATCCCGACATGCGCATCGATGTCGTCGCCGAGCGCTGTGGCTACAGTGAGCCCAGCGCCTTTATCCGTGCCTTCAAACATTGGACCGGTTACACGCCGCTGCAGTTTCGTAAGGGGCTTGTTGGAGTTTAAGGCTTTGGCCGTTAAATGGTGCCGCTGTGACGAAGCTGTTGTTGCAGCTCAGCATCGATCTCAAATCGACGCAGCAATTCATCGTTATGGCCACCGACTGCTGGCACTGAGCCTACCTCCGTTGTGCTGTGGCTAAAACGCGGTGCCGGTGCAGGTTGGGTAAGTTCGTTCACCTTAACGAAGGTATTGCGTTGCTGATTATGAGGATGCTGTGCCGCCTGTTCAAAACTAAGCACTGGGCCAACACAAGCATCGCTACCATCAAACAACTCGCACCAATGCTGTTGTGGCTGCGCACGGAAGATTTGGCGCAAGAGCGAGGTCGCCTCTGGCCACTTTGTTCTGTTCCACTGCTGTTGCAATAACGGTTCGCTGGTTAGCGCTAGTCCCTGCAGCAGTGCTTGGTAGAACGGCGGTTCGAGTGCACAAACCGTAACGTATTGGCCGTCACTGCATTGGTAGGTTTGATTCCAAGGAGCGGCACCGTCAGCCCAACCATGGCCAAATTGCTCGTCGATGTGACCTGCATGTTTAAGCGTCCACATCAAGGTAGATAAGTAGGCAGAACCGTCACTGATGGCGGCATCAACGACTTGGCCTTGGCCCCCTTTACTGACATGCAGCAAGGCGCTCAAGATCCCCATAATCAACACCATTGAGCCGCCGCCAACATCGCCCATGGTAGTGAGCGGCGCCGTTGGTTCATGCTGTGGGCGGCCGCCGTACCAAAGCGCACCAGATAAGCCGGTGTAGTTAGGTTCATGCCCCGTTGCTTGCGCTAACGGACCAGACTGGCCGTAACCGGTCAAACGAGCGTAAATAAGATTGGGGTTGGCGTTGATGCATGGCTCTGGCCCTAAGCCTAAGCGCTCCATCACATTCGGTCGGTAGCCCTCAAGCAGTACATCCGCTTGGCTGATTAACTGCAGCAGTAGTTGTTGCGCTTGTGGCGATTTTAGATCCACCGCCATCGATTTTTTGCCACGATGAAATAGTTCGGTTCGCCGTTGGCAGTCATTACTACCGGCATTGCCATTAGCGGGTTTGCGCTCAATCAGGATAACTTCGGCGCCAAGATCCGCCAGTGCCATACCAGCGAACGGCGTCGGCCCAATCCCAGCCATCTCAATAACGGTGATCCCAGCTAACGGCCCCATGGCGTCTCCCTAACAAAACAGAAAACACCATTGTGGCAGGCGAAAGCTGGGACTCAATGACCGCAGAGATGGCTGAAAATAGACTCTAACTGACTTTAACCATCAACCTTCATCTTGGTTTGATACGCTTCCGAACCCCACAATGACACCGTTGATAACGAGTGTTTGTAGCTGCCTTCAGTCTCTTTGGTGGAGTAAGAGAGATACAACAGAGTTTGGTTTTCTTGATCAAATATCCGACGCACCTTAAGCGATTTAAACAAAATCGATTTACTCTGTTTAAACACCAACTCGCCATTATCAGATTTATCGATATCGTTAATATTGGCCAAGAAAATCTCACCGGTTTGACGACAGGCGATGCTGGAGTTAGACGGATCAGCTAACGACAGATCCGCTTCAATCGAGGCGATATGGCAGGTGACGCCCGGAACCTTCGGATCTTGGAAGTCCTTAATAACCACATCCTTGGTGGTAAACCAACCCAAGCTGACTTCACCTTTGTTATCACTACAGCCAGTCAACATGGCGGCCATTACTAAAGCGCTTCCGGCTAATTTCCAATTCATTATTTTATCTCCAGGGACTGCAATTCGTTATCAACTCGCGGATGAAGTTAACATTTTTCCATTTTACTGACATTGAGTCGTGACTAAGCTAACATTTCTTGGACATCAACCAAGACAACGACATAGGGCGCTGATTGAATAAGCGACCTATATAGTATGACAGCAAGGGTATTCCTGTGATCAAGACCATTTTAAAACTGGCTAGCGTAGCCATCTTTGCATTTTCGACTGCAGTATCAGCGATGGATCTGCCTCACCAAGGCGAAGTACTAGAAACCGTAAACAGCGGCGGCTACACCTACGTTAAAATTAACGAAGCCGGTGAAGACGTTTGGGCTGCTGGCCCGCAAATGGAAGTGAAGAAAGGCGATGTAGTTCGTTTTAGCGAGCAGATGCGCATGCCTTCTTTCACCAGCAAAACCTTAGATCGCACTTTCGCCCCACTGATTTTTGCTGGCGACTTTAGCATCCGTAAATAATGACCTAGGTTGTTATTAACGAACAAAGCCCGAGTGAATCGCTCGGGCTTTGTTGTATCTAAAACATATAAAATTAGTATGTTATTCAAATAGATAAAGATAAGTTAAACAGAGCTAACGCTCGCATCACCGTGGCACCTACTACGCCATTTAGCATCTGTTATCACCCCATTGATAACACTGACTCGCACCGTTTACAGCCAACAGTTACCATCCTATATCAGTCGTTAAACCCCTTAACCGATAAGACCTAGCCGATGTGGATCCTGTTTACCCTGCTTGCGGCTTTCGCCCAATCTTGGCGCAACGCCCTTCAAAGCAAACTGAGCGTTGACGTAAAAGCCAGCGGGGTAACCCTAGCACGCTTCATTTATGCCGGGCCCATCGCGGCATTGTATCTGGTCGCGCTGTACTGGTGGCAACCAACATCCCTCATTAGCTATAACCCGTCGTTAGCAAGATTCGTTGTGGGCGCAGCACTGATGCAGATCCTCGCTACCGGCTTAATGGTGCGGTTGTTCCAGATGAAAAACTTCGCCATCGGCGCCGGCTTGGCCAAAACCGAAGCGCTGGTTGCAGCGATACTGGGGGTATTGTTTTTCGGCACCAGCTTATCGCCACTGGGTTGGTGTGGGGTTGTAATTGGCGGCATCGCAGTGATGTTGTTATCGAGCAAAGGTGGCTTTAAGCAACTTTCATTACCAACGCTGTTAACCGGCCTAGCATGCGGTAGCGCTTTTGCGCTTACCTCGCTGTGGGTGCGTGAAGCCAGCTTGCATATTGACCTGCCCTTTCCCCACCGTGCCGCTTGGGTACTGCTGTTGGTGATTTCACTGCAAACTTTACTGCTGTTGCTCTATCTGCAATGGCACGATAAAGACACCCTAAGACAACTGTTTAAACGCCCTAAGCTCACCTTCGCGGTGAGCTGCGCCAGTTGCATCGGCTCTATCGGTTGGTTTAGCGCAATGGCGTTAGAAGCGGTGCCATTGGTAAAGACGCTTGGTCAGATTGAGGTGTTTTTTACGCTAATAATCGCCGCTTATTGGCTCAAACAGCGCCCTAAGATACAAGACGTAGCAGGGCTAATATTGATTGGTGTTGCCGCAGTTCTGGTGATGTGGTCTTAGCCAACTTTGCTCGCTGATTTAATACCAGCTCCAGCGCAGCATTTGGGAGCTAGGGCTAAAGCCTAAATCTGGGCTGTGTACCAATTAAGTGTTGTTCTTTCTAATACAGTTAAAGCACTGGCTAGGCGAGTCGCGATACAAAGGGTAAAGCACTATCGTAATTGATCTTCTGCCACATTGGAGCAGTCCAGCGAAGCGCTTTAGACTGCGACCTAATGCATACAAGAATGTGCCGTCACCACCGCGACATAACCCCGTAAAAGCACAACCGTTGGCAGCACCAATGCCTTAAGACAAACCTCAACAGCCAACAAGCACAACGATTCATGCTACTGCTATCGCTCTAGAGTTCATCCTTGTGATGGAGTTTGCAGCTGCGCCAAAATAGTGCCAGCGTTATTCGGGTAAATTATGAATTCACCGTGATATTTTACCAGCGACTTATAGTCGGTGATCTTATGCAGCAGTAACCCATGTTGGTAAGCAACATGGATTAGCTGGCTTACATCGCCACGGGCGTAAACCGACAGCGGTTTGATTAAAGTGCCAGTGTTGGCATCGATGCTTTGTTGCCACTGCTCGCTGCACACCACCAAGCTCGCCTTACCATCGGTATGGTGGGTTACCTTTCTCGATACTGGGTAGCCTCGCTCCACGTACCAGTCATGCTCATCCAGTGCGGCAAACAGCTGTTCGAGCTGAGTGGAACTCACCGCAGCCATGTTGCTGCTGGCGTCAACTAACGGTTGATAGGTTGCGCAGATCTGCTCGAAGATAGGCTTTAAGCCAGCATTCGCCCCTTGAGTACGGGCGGCCTTTTGCCATGCCAGCAACTGTTTGGCTACACAATGAGGAAAGCGTTGTTGCTTAATGGCACGAGTAACCCATGCACTGAAAAAGTGCGCTTCTGAACTTGGATTACACGGCACCTTGCCGCTTTGTTGCCCCTGTACCAATTCATCTAAGCCGGTTTTCGCCAGCATTAAAATGGCAATATTAAAACCTTCAGCCATGAGTTCGCCTTATACATCGTACTAACGTTGATTTAATGAGTATCTAAAAAGCAGGTTAACTTACAAAAACAGCCGCCCCAGCAATGATTATCTCTCAAATCTCTATTTATAGTGATAAACCTAGAACAAAATGGAACATTTTGATGTAGTTCACATTGGTGGTGTTTATAAGCTGCGCTATCACTAGTTTCTGACATTAGTCTAATTTTGAGAGTGCTAATTTTTGCACAGATCACAGTTAATGCCTGCTACAGCTGGCAAAATCGGCTTATGAATACCAAGAAATCACAACACATTCAGTATCAGCAAGCACCAAAGAAGTCTATGTCAGACCGCTTAGACTATGCTTTTTTGCAATTATCTCGCGCTTTACGATTTAGCGTCGTCTGATCTGTAAAAGTATATACAGTTGAGCGCCACTCAATCCCTTGAGTGTGGCTTCAATTATGCTGCTGATCGATTTTTCATCTTCTGACTAATGTAGTGCATTAGCCACGTTTCTCGTTGCAAACTCAACCCTGCTTTATCGCTTCCAGCCATTACACGCTCGTTATGGGCAATCGCCTGCTCTAGCTCTATCCATACCGGTTTCATGCCGTTAGCCTGCTCGTAATCCTCTAATTGGGTTTGTCCCAACTTTGGATCAGCCGTACACCAGTAACAGTATGAATACATACGGACGTTATCGTGACTTTCTTTATACCAAGGTCGCAGCTCGTGATAGATCCCAAGCTCTGCATTGATAACAACATTGCGTGCGCCAGTCTCCTCTTCCACTTCGCGAATAACCGCTGCAGCCAATGACTCGCCTTCGTCCACACCGCCACCGGGCAAACTGTAGTCGTCATACCGAGCGGTATACAGCAACAATATCTTATCGGCGTGGGTGATAACGGCGCGAACTGAGTGGCGGGTAAATTCGCTACCACCAGCAACCGCTTTAGGGTGTTCGCTGTATTGGAGGGTTGGCATGGTGCTATGCATTGGCGATTCCGAGTTTGAACGACAAAGGCGGGGATTGTACGGATTTAATCCAACGGGTGCATCCTCTGGTGGCAAATAATCTACGCTGACAATTCTGCTGATCAGACCAGTCTGTGAATAAAAATCGCTAGGTTAAGAATTAAACAGTTGTTTGAATGCAGTCAAGTTACTTCAAAGCGAGGAATACAAGGGAATGGCAATGCAAAATGATCTGGCAAAATTGTTTCAAGAAAGCTGTCAAAAATATGCGGCACTACCCGCCTTTAGCTGCTTAGGCCACACCCTAACCTTCGAGGAAGTTGGCCAACAAGCACAAGCTTTTGCCGCTTGGCTGCAACGCCATACCGATCTTGAGGTCGGTGATCGCATTGCCATCCAGTTACCTAACATTCTGCAATATCCGGTTGCCGCTTACGGTTCGCTGTTGGCTGGATTGGTGTTGGTTAATACCAACCCTATGTATACCCCGCGCGAGATGCGCCACCAATTTATCGACAGCGACGCTAAAGCGGTAGTGATTTTGGGCGATCTGCTACCAAACCTCGACAAGATCATTGCTGATACCGAGATCCGTACCGTGATAGTAACTGATCCGCTTGATCTCAGCGGCGGCCCTGCACGGTCACTAAGCAACAAGATTCACGTTGGCATGCAGCAGGTATTAGCTGAGGGCGCCAAGCTTTGTTGTAATGTTGTCTACACCGACAATCCAGAACAGCTGGCAATTCTTCAGTACACCGGAGGTACAACCGGGCCATCAAAGGGGGCGATGTTGTCCCACGGCAACGTAACTGAAAACGTCAATCAGATGATGGATTCCATCGGCGTGCGCTGTCGTGAAGGCGAAGAGATCTTTATTGCGCCGCTGCCGCTTTATCATATCTATGCCTTCAACCTAAATATGGTGATGTTCTTTAGTCGTGGCAGCTTAAATGTATTGATCCCTAACCCGCGAGATATTGATAGCTTCGTAAAAACAATGGCCGCCTATCCGTTCACCGCCTTTGCAGGGCTCAATACCCTCTTTGTTGGGTTATGCAGCCACCCCGACTTCGCTAAGCTCGACTTCAGTCAACTGGCGCTCACCTGCTCTGGCGGTACCGCTCTCACCGAGGCGGCCGCCAAGCTGTGGCAAGACACCACCGGTTGCGTTATCAGCGAAGGCTATGGGTTATCGGAAACCTCACCGGTAGTGACCTTCAATCCGGTAGATGGCGAACGTTTGGGTTTTTGTGGTATTGCGCTATCGCGCACTGAGATAAAAATGGTCGATGCATTAGGGCAAGAGGTACCTCAAGGGGAGCCTGGTGAGTTGTGGGTACGGGGCCCACAGGTAATGCAAGGCTATTGGAAGCGTCCAGACGCAACAGCCGAAGCGATGGAAGACGGCTTCTTTAAAACCGGTGACATCGCCCGCTTTGATGAGCTGGGTTACATTCAGATCGTCGATCGTAAAAAAGACATGGTGATTGTCTCCGGCTTCAACGTCTTCCCCAATGAGGTAGAAAACGTGCTGGCACTGCACCCAACTATTCTCGAGTGTGCGGTAGTAGGGGTACCCGATGAGCAAACCGGCGAGGCGGTTCGAGCTTATGTGGTACTCAAGCCCGGCGTTACACCAGATAAAGCTGGCCTGATCGATTACTGCCGCGAACAATTGACAGCATACAAAGTGCCTAAACAGGTAGAGTTTATCGCCGAACTGCCTAAATCTACGGTGGGCAAAACTTTGCGTAATAAACTACGTCAGCAAGCAACTGCTTAGTTAGCCATCACTTCCCCCTCCCAACCGAGCCGGATTTTCAATTCGGCTTGGTTCTCTAGCCCACTTTTAGACTGTGTACCAACTAAGTGTTGCTCTTTCCAATGCTGTTAAAGCACTGGCTAGGCGAGTTCTGATACAAGCGGAAAGCACTACTGCCGTTGATCTTCTGCCGCATTGGAGCAGTCCAGCGAAGCGTTTCGGACTGCGACCTAAGGTAAAAGGGGATTCCAACGGGGGCGGAGCTCCCCCCTAATGCATACAAGAACGCGCCGTAGCCACCGCGACATAGTCCCCTAAAAGCACCAGAATTGGTGAAGCCGAAGGCTTAAGATAAGCTTCAACAGCTAACTACGACACAACCCACTTTTAGCATTTCCCGGAAGTGTTAACTAGCAAATATTACGAGCTAATATTGTGTTGCTACCACTGAGTAAACCAACCACTGATGTTGTTAGCGCGGGCGTTGCCAATGGCAGCAGCGCTTGTAAAAACAGTTCGAACCGTCCACACCGCACTCACCCCGACCATCTGTCGCAACAATGCGCTGCAAACTGTCAAAAATAGGACATTATGTCCACAAGGCTAAGATCATCATCACAAAAGCAAGCCTTAGCCGGATTACTCCGTTATTTTGTCAATTTTTTAATTTAACCTGTCGGCAAATTATAGGCGGTCACTGTACTGCCCAATTCGTCGATGGAGAGAGAGAATGGATATGATGTCTGGCCGCATCAGTATTATTGCGGCAGCCGTTATCATGGCAATGCCAGTTATGGCAGAGCAAAGCACGGATTTTGGTGATATTGAAGATGTGATCGTTGTTCGCGGTGAAGCTCCGACAGCACAACAACTAGCAACCACCAGCTACACGATTGACGCCGACGCCATTGCCCAGCAAGGTGCCCTCTCTCTCGATCAGGTGCTTGCTACCGTTCCTGGTGTATTTGTTCGTACTGGCGGCCAAGGCCGACCATTAATCGATATTCGTGGCTTTAAAACCCGCCACGCCTTACTGCTGATCAACGGTGTTCCAGCCAACGCCAGTTACGATGGTCAGTTTGATACCCGTTCTATCCCGGCATCACGCATTGAGCGTGTAGTGGTTTCAATGGGCCCTTCGTCGTTGCTATACGGCAACGGTGGTAACGCTGGCATCATCAACGTTATCACCAAACGTGGTAACGACGATGCACCAACAGTGGCGGCACAAGTTGGCGGCGGTAACGATGGTCGCTGGTTAGCGGACGTAAGTGCGGCAACCCAAACCGATGCTACTGACTTTATGATCTCCTACAGCGGCACTGGCAGCGATGGCAGCAATATGCCTGACGACTTCGATTTCAGTGATAACGAAGACGGTGGTCGTCGAGACAACAGCGACGATGAAAACCATAAGATTTATAGCAGTGCAGGTTGGCAAGTTAACAGCGCAACGAAGTTGGCGTTAACCGTTGAGTATCAGGAGTCTGAGTGGGGGATCCCATCTTCATTGGAGGAGCTATCAGACAACAAAAGCAAATCGAAGTATGAGCGTATCGATGAGCAGAACAGCGGCGGAATTCAACTAAGTGGCGATCATCAGCTCAACGGCAATATGGCGCTGCGAGGCTACGTTTACTACAACCAGCTCGATGAGATCGCCAACGCCTATGAAGATGGCAACTACGAAACCATCACTGAAACCACTGATTCTCGCTCTAAGAACCAAGGTGCTAACCTACAGTTCTTGATTGAGAATGGAGCCCACCTATTTACCACCGCCTTTATTTATGAGAATCAGCGTTACCAAGCGTCGTTATGTGAGCCTACAACGATAAGCATTAGCGGTGATGGCAGCGGTGGGGGTTCTGGCGGTGGCAGTGGTTCTGGCGGTGGTGACGGTTCAGGTGGCGGCTCTGGTGATAATGACAGCAGCAACTGCAGTAACAGTAGTCATTCAATGGATCTCTATAATGTTGTTGCTGAATACCAATGGCAGCCGACTCAAAGCTACGGCGCAACCGCTGGCGCAAGTTGGCACTATAACGACATCTCAAAGGAGAGCGATTACTCCGGTTTAGTGTCTGGCTACCTGTACCTAACCGACGTCACCAAACTGAGCACCTCTGTTGCTCGTAAGGTTCGGTTTGCTACCTTGAAAAACCTGTTCGAACCGAGCAAAGGTAACGAAGATCTTGAAGCGGAAGTGACCGAGCACCTTGAAATCGGCCTAGCGCACCAGTTCAACCCGTCGAACCAAGTTGAGTTGTCGCTTTACCATAGTGATATCGATAACTACATCGAAAAAGATGAACTCAATGGCAATATCTACCGCAACTTCGCCAAGTACCGCTTCCAGGGCGTTGATGCAACCTGGCGCAACCGCGACCTATCCAAACTCGATATTGATATTGCCTACAGCTACCTCGATGCGGAAAACCGCGATCCAGAAGATTCTAGCCGTGATCAGTTGCAAAACCGCCCTAAGCATCAGATCCAAACCAGCTTTGTTGGTTACTTGCCGTGGGATATCACCACTCGTCTAGATGCTAGCTGGGTGATGGATGTGGTTGATTACTACGAAAACAAAGATAAAGAGATGGTTAAGATCGACTCTGGCGATTACACCGTAGTTGACTTAACCGTGTCACAACCACTGCCAATGAAGGGGTGGTCTTGGCAAGCAGGGATCACCAACTTACTGGACGAAGAGTACAGCCAAAGTGTTGATCTGCTGTCACCGGGGCGCGAATGGTTAGTCAGCATCAAAGCTGAGTTCTAACAATGACGGTGATGTCGGTATCGCAGCTTAATGTGATACGCAATGGGGTGCCGTTATGGCGCCCCATTGATCTTTCTATTAAAGCGGGCGAACTGATATTGCTGTTGGGGGATACCGGCACGGGCAAAAGTACCTTGCTTACCGCCATGGCCGGGTTACTCAAACCGGACGGTGGTGCAATTCGCTGCAATGGACGCTGTGGTTTGGTATTACAAGATCCCTGCATTCAGCTTATTCGCGACCAAATCGGTCCCGAAGTTGCGGTATTGCTGGAGTGTCTTCAGGTACAACCGGAGCAGATGCAGGCTCGTGTTACTGCGGCGCTTAAGCTGGTGGATCTCGACTTGCCGTTAGATCAACCGACGCAAAGCCTATCCCAAGGCCAGCGTTATCGTTTGTTGATTGCAGCCCAGCTGGTAGCCACTCCGCAACTGCTGCTACTGGATGAGCCGTGGGCACAGATGGACGATGACTCCTTTATCCAGCTACAACAAGTTCTCAAAACCTTACTGCAACAAGGCGTCAGCGTTGTAGTCAGCGAACATCAAGCTGAGCCTTGGGCTGCGCTTGCAAGCCAAACCCACCAACTAAGTGCGGAAGGGCTTAACCCACCTAAAGCCGTCAGCAGCAAGCCAATTAGGTCCGCACAGCCATCAACTGCCTCCTTAGTAAAGCTTAGCAGTGGCGAGTGCACCCTTGCAGTAGGGCAACGTAAGTTGTCGCTACCCCCATTAACATTGCATCAAGGTGAACGCGCTTTGCTTTGCGGTAGCAACGGTTGCGGCAAAAGTACCTTGTTGGGCGCCATGCTTGGTTTAACGGCTGAGATTGAAGGTGACTTCAGGTTACTGCCTGATCTTGATAGAGAGTCGGTTAAGCACCATGTTGGGCTGGTATTACAGCAACCAGCGAAACAGCTGTTTGCCACTACCGTACTGGAGGAGCTGTGTTTCTCGCAACTGCGCCAAGGGATTAGTGCAGCAGCGGCGGAAGCGGAATCGATGGCACTGTTAGCACGGCTCAAACTGGACAATTTGGCTGAGCGTTCACCCTACACCCTCTCCTATGGGCAACAGCATCTTGTTGCCATTAGTAGTCAGCTACTGCGTAAACCACAGCTGTTGTTACTCGATGACCCGTTTGCTGGCCTTGATCATCACAGCACTGAAGTACTGTGGCAGTTGCTGGATGAACATACTGATAGTTGTGCCACCGTTATCGCTAGCCACAGGCCTATCGCAGGTGTGCATAGCCATTGGCAGATAGAACAGGATCGTCTTTATGTGGCCTAAGCAACTGCAGCCCAAGCCAGTAACATGGGTGCAGATAAAACTAGTACTAAGCCCACTTTTTGTCGCCTTAGCGTTTGCGTTACCGCCGCTGCCACTGGCTGCTTTAGCGCTACTGTTAACCTTGTTGGTGTTGCGTTCGCCCGATGGTTGCAAGCAGATGCTAAGACTGACCAAATTTATGTCAGTGCAGTTTGCGTTGGTGCTGCTGTTTTATTGCATCCGTTTTGGTTTTGATAGCTGGCCCCAAGCATTGCTTATTTCTAGCCGGCTCTATCTGGCAGTGTTGCCAGGGCTGTGGTTTTTTCTTTCCTGCCCTCAGCATTATGTGGTGCAAGCCATTAAGCCGTTTCTGTCTAACCGCAATGCGGTCGTGATTGCGGCTACCTTGGCATTACTGCCTCGGCTTACCAGCGAGGCCCGCCAGCTTTATCAATTGCAGCAGCTTCGTGGCGCTAAGATCGCTCCGCAAGATCTGTGGCGGATCGGCGCTTGGCATGATTTGGTCACCACTGTCCTTACTCCATTGCTAATCCAACTGGTACGGCTAACCCAGCAACAAGAACTCGCGTTACGAGCTCGCGGTTATCACGACCACACCAACCCTACTCATTACCCTATTGATGAAACCCAATGAATAAACTCAAACTGGCCGATGCTCTGCTCATTGGCGCGCTATCTTTGCTGCTTTTGAGCTTTAAAGCCGCAGTGAAACTGAAGCTTGGATTAAGTGGCCACACCATGTTCTTAATGGTGTTGGTGTTCCTGTTAGCCCGCGGTTTGGTGCCGGTGCGAGGCTCAATAATCTATTGCGGTTTGCTAACCGGCATACTAGCAATGCTACTTGGCATCGGTAAGGGCGGACCATTGATATTACTTAAATTCCTTCTACCTGCTGTCGGCATAGAGCTGGCCTGCTTGCTGTTGCCGTTTGCACCGTGGCATCGGGTAACCGCCATTGCTGCCGGAGCCGCAGGGCTTATTGCTTGGGTGATTAAGGGGGCCACCGAGATGGCGCTGGCCGGTGCCGACATCGACATTATCCTCATGCAGATGGGCTGGAAATCCTTCGGCGGCGGGATCTTTACCGTGCTCGCCGCACTATGCGTGCCGTTGCTATTGCAACGACTAGCTCACCACCAACTTATTCCAACCGAGCGACAGCCCCAATGAAGCTATTTATCTGTATTGATGACACCGACATTATTGGGTCGAAAGGCACCGGCGAGATCGCTGAGGAGATCGGCGCGCTGCTGCAACAAAAACAGCTAGGCCAAGCCAGCTCAGTCAGTCGTCACCAGTTGTTTGTGCACCCAGACATTCCCTATACCTCACACAACAGTTCGATGTGTTTTGAACTAAAGACCCAAGCTGAGCATCTGCCCGCGATCACTCAATGCTGTATTGAGCATCTATTAGAGCAAAGTGCAGAAGGATCGGATCCTGGCCTCGCTATCGCCACTGAAGAGGGCTGCGACTGGCCGCGATTAATTGATTATGGCCAACAAGCCAAAAAACGGGTGCTGACCAAAGCACTGGCCTACGATCTAGCCAAACAGCTTGGGGTGCACTTATCTGAACATGGTGGCAGCGGCGACGGCATTATCGGCGCGCTAGCGGGGATTGGTTTGCGAAAATACGGCAGTGATGGCCGCCTAAAAGGTCAGATCCAACTGCCGCAGCACTGCAGCTCGATGCTAGTTGCCGAGTTAATTGAGCAAACCGCTATCGAACAAGTACTGGATTTGGCCCATCAACCACTAAGCTCAACAGCACAAATTCAACTACAAGGTAAGATCAAAGCGGTTCGCTGGCACGGACAAAGCTGTTTACTCGTAGATAAGCAAGATGGGCTCTGGCATAACGTGGGCCGCCAGCAGTTGAAGGATTACTGATGATGAAGCAGTTCGTCGACGATAACGGCAAGTGGTTATTTAGCGGTAATAGAGATGATTTGCAGTTAAGTCGAATGGTGGCGAAGGCGTGTGAGTCGTTTGCAGAAGACGATGAAGACGAGCAAATTGACGATATAACGCGCTCCTGCTTTAACTGCGCCTATCGACGCTGGAGTGTCGACAGTTTTCACTGTCTGGCACCTAATTGCCGCACGGACCAATGAGATAAAAAGAGAGCTGAATTCAGCTCTCTTTTTATAGCCACCAACCGCTCAACCAAAGTCAAAAATGACCTCAGGAGATAGTCCTTCATTCACCAGCCTATTTCGCAGTCTGGCTAACGCTTGCGCTTGGATCTGCCGCACCCGCTCGCGAGTCAGGCCAATCTCCGCACCAAGCCTAGCTAAGGTCATGGGTTCATGCCCGAGCAAGCCAAAACGACGGGCTATCACCTCGCGCTCCCGCTCGGGTAACGACAGTACAATATCGGTAAGCGATCGATTCACTTCGTTTCGCTCTAGTTCACTGCTGAATCGAGCTTCGTCCGACACTTGATCAACAAGATTACGAGAATTATCTTCCGCCACCGGCAAATCCAGTGAGGTGGTCTTTTCTCGTAACTTGAGGATTTTGCTGACCTGCTCTACTGGCTTTTCGACCTCGCGGGCGATCTCTTCAATGGTGGCTTCATGATCGCCATTTTGCGATAAGCGCCGCGACGCTCTAAGGTATGTGTTGAGCTCTTTAACCACATGAATCGGCAAGCGAATGGTGCGGGTGGTGTTCATGATTGCCCGCTCGATACTCTGACGGATCCACCAAGTTGAATAGGTAGAGAAACGGAAACCGCGCTCAGGATCAAACTTCTCCACCGCGTGCATTAAGCCAAGGTTACCCTCTTCGATAATATCAAGGATATCCAAACCTCGGCTGCTATAGCGGCGGGCGATCTTAACCACTAACCGTAAGTTGCTTTCGATCATGCGATTGCGCGACCTAACACACCCTTTTTGAGCTCGACGAGTGAAATACACCTCCTCCTCCGCCGTTAACAGCGGTGAGAAACCAATTTCACTCAGATACAGTTGGGTTGCATCAATATTTTTAACTAGGTCCTGCTTTGCCTGCTCTGCCTGCTCTGCCTGCTCTGCCTGCTCTGCGACCATAGCCGGCTCGCTATGATTGTTCTGCGCGCTATTGGCTACCTCAATATTCGCGTTAAATTTTTGAAATTCGAATTCCATTTCGCTTTCCACCTTACCCGATCAATTCGAAACCAGTTTAAACTCGCCCGTGTAGCATTTGTATGACAACAACGATCTTTGTTGGGCCAATTTATTGGTAACAATCACGATTAATATAAACGTCCTTGGAGCTGACAAAGATAAAACGGGTCACAAGAACAACCACTTTGATTTAGGCGAAATAACACCCTGTCCCACAGGCCGCCTCTTGGTAGAGTTACTGTAAATCTCGATGAATCGACACTGGCTTTAATTGCCGTTGGTTTAATTGTTGCTGCTCCTGGTCGAGCAACTGTTGTGCATCGAGCGTGGCAATGGGTTCAATCCCATCACGATTGAGTACCCCATCCGCCGCAAGTGACAAATAACGCGAACAGCACACTCGTAAGAATGAAGTGAAGTTTCCCATATCATGCTCTGCGTCGAGCGACTCTAAATAGAGCTTGGTTATCAGCTGCGTCGCGGTCATGTCGTCACGAACTGCAATCTCTTCCAATACCCCCCAAAAAAATCGTTCAAGTCGAATTGAGGTGACCATGCCGTTGATGCGAAGTGAACGGGTTTTGCTTCCCCAGAGACTACTGTCTGATTGTATAAATAGCTGGCACATGGGCATGGCCCTCAGTCAATTAAAATAACGCGACAAACTGCTTGAGCATCGCCGGATGGGCTGGCCATGCTGGAGCCGTCACCAAGTTACCGTCGGTGACTGCCTGATCGACCGCTAAGCAAACGTATTCCGCTCCGGATTGTCTCATTTCGGGTTCACAAGCTGGGTAAGCCGAAACGGTTCTTCCTTCGAGCACACCAGCGGCAGATAAGATTTGCGGCCCATGACAAATGGACGCGACCGGTTTATTGGCGCTAAAAAATCCACGCACTAATTCGAGCACTTTAGGGTTTAACCGCAGGTATTCAGGGGCTCGACCGCCCGGTATATAAAGTGCGTCATAGTCACTGCTATTAACGCCTTCAAAATCGGCATTGAGTTGGAAATTATGACCCCGTTTTTCGGTATAGGTTTGATCCCCCTCAAAATCGTGGATAGAGGTTGGGATCACCTCCCCGGCCACTCGATCCGGGCACACTGCATCAACCTCATAACCCATTGCGAGCAAGGCTTGGAAAGGCACCATATTTTCGTAATCTTCGACAAAATCACCGGTAACCATTAACACGCGAGTCATACTGAACTCCTTGTGGTAGCTGCTGACATGGGCTCAATAATTAGACTATGCCTATGCAAGGCAAATTACAGTCGCCCGTTACGTCTATTGAAACATACCAAAATCAGTGTTAGGTATTAACGCATTACTACAACCCATTAACATTTTCGGTTGGCCGCACTACTTTTCACAGCATAACTAACGGTTTTCAGGAAATAGAATTCGCTGCTGAGAATAAATTATTGGAGGGGGGTTAATTGGAGCGGGGTAAATTGACGTTAAGCCTTCGTGCTTGATACTTAACGCTAAGGCTAAGCTAATGGCGATTTGATAATGGGTACCGCGCGAGGATTATCGATACTGCAGCGCCATGAGCTAAACTCTCACGCGGTAAACTAACGCTGATTTAAGTCAGCAACACGCTAATTAGGAGAGTACGCCCGCCTTGTTTAGGGAATGGGCATACCATGCTAATAGGCCAGCGATAATAAAAATGGTCGCAGTGAAGGCTAGCGAAATAGGATCTCCAATCACCTCCATACCATTACTAAACACGTAGTTACGCACAGCAGTAATGGTCATGCAGATCCACGATAGTAACAATACCGGTGCGGCCCACTTTTTTTGAAGTAGCAGCAGCAAACAGCCGAGCACGCCGCCCCAAACCGCAATCGCCCAACAACAGACAATAAATGTTGGCATCGCGTAGAAAAACTCTAACTGGGCAGGGGTGAATTGCGCCATATAATCGGCGGACTTGGTCTGGGTCATGTAGTAATCAAACCCACCGCCACTGTTCCAGAGCACCCCAACAACCGCCACGATATAGAGGTGCCAAGGGGTCTTAACGTTATCTTGGTTGTTCAATATTTGCTTCTCCACTCATTCAATCCTTGCAGCAGTTTGTTAGTACGGATCAACACACTAGCTTTAAAAGTAACCGTACTATTCCGATTCCGCCAGTGTTAACCAGGCGATGCTAGCGCGAACATAAGCGGATGTGATATCGACGTGAGAGATAGAATAAATAAGAAGAGCAAGAGCGGGTGATACACTCAAAGTTTGATGGCTGTCTACGTTATGACTAAATTGCCCCGATGCACCAACCACTGCACCGGGGAAGCGCTATTTCAAAGGCTGTGTATCAACTAAGTGTTATTCTTTCCAATGCTATTAAAGCACCGGCTAGGCGAGTTTTGATACAAGAGGAAAGCACTACCGCCGTTGCTCTTCTGCCGCATTGGAGCAGTCCAGCGAAGCGCTTTGAACTGCGACCTAAGGCAAAGGCGGATTCTAAAGGGGGCGCCCCCCCTAATGCATACAAGAATGTGTCGTCGCCACCGCGACATAACCCTTAAGTGTAGTGCAATCGTTACAGCCGAAGGCTTGGTATAAACCTCAACACTTAACTATGACACCGCCATTTCAAGGCGCAGTTGTCTCATCGCTAGTTAACTTTGCCTTCAAAAGCCGCCAGGCTGGACAACAGTTTTTCAACGCCAGCCTTATCGATATCTTTGTGAAGTACCAGACGCATCTGTTTAGCGATAGAAACCTTTATTTCATCATTAAGCAAATGCTGCTCCAGCGCTTGTAAATCAACATGGTTAAAGGTGGCGAACACCATATTGGTTGCACTGTACTGCAGCTCAACTTGATTCAATTTATTCAAGCCCTGAGCCAATAGCTGCGCATGGTGATGATCCTCAATTAGTCGCGATGGCTGCTCTGATAACGCCAATTGCCCTGCTGCGGCGATGATCCCAGCTTGGCGCATGCCGCCACCAAGCATTTTTCGCCATCGACGCGCCTTGGCAATTAGCAGCTCGTCGCCAACCAACAGCGAGCCTACCGGCGCCGCCAGCCCTTTGGATAAGCAGATGGTAAAGGAGTCAAAGTGCTGAGCAATATCCGCTAACGGAACACCCAACTCGGCACAGGCGTTAAATACACGGGCGCCATCCAGATGCAGCTTCAGCCCTTTCTCAAACGCCAGTTGCTGCACCTGAGCCATATACTCTAGCGGCAACACTTTGCCGCCAATGGTATTTTCTAGGCTGATCAATCGCGTTTGGGCGAAGTGGATGTCGTCGGGTTTGATTGCCGCTTCGATATCCGCCAGCGAAATGGTGCCATCATCGTTATTGGCTAGAGGCTGTGGTTGAATCGAGCCCAATACTGCCGCACCGCCACCTTCATACTTATAGTTATGTGCCTGCTGGCCGCAGATGTATTCATCGCCACGGCCACAATGCGCCAGTAATGCTAGTAGGTTAGCCTGGGTTCCCGAACTGGTGAACAGAGCCGCTTCAAATCCAGACATCTGGGCCGCTTGCTGCTCAAGTGCGGCCACGGTTGGATCGTCCCCGTAGACATCATCACCAACAGGTGCTGTGGCCATTGCTTGGCGCATCGCTGCGGTGGGTTGGGTTACGGTATCTGAGCGAAAGTCATACATGGTAATAATCTACAAGAAAAGGGGGGAGGCAGATTACCACAGCCCAAGTTTGTAGCGTCAGTCATAGTCGAAGGTGGATAGATAGTATTTTCGCGTTAACTAAACTGATTTAGCAAGATCGATACGTGTACGGGTTATAGCACCAAGTTTACTCCGCCAGAGCGGATCTGCTCCAAAGGTATACGCATGAGGTTAATGCTTGTGATAGAGCTTAATTCTGCCATTTTGTCGATTAACCGATTGAATTATTGTTTTACTCCACCGGCGGATTACATCAATTCATGTGAAGGTGATGCTTTATCATTGTCGCCTCACTGTCGACTAAGGCATACTTCGTTTTGTCGGTAGTTCAGCGGTTGTGCTGGCCAGTTATCATCCTTATAGATTCGAGTTAGCGCTGAATTTATACATGCCAGCCACAACCTCACTCTGTGCCGTAGTTAGTCGAGCTACAGCACAATCAACAAGGCCCCATCCTAGGATGGGGCCTTGTTGTATCTAGCGGATAATAACTTAACTGCGCATAACGCAGATATTACTGCTTTGGCAGTTGCTGCACGTGCAGATCCATTTGTGGGTATGGAATACCGATACCAGCTTTATCCAGCTCAATCTTTATCGCGGCGTGAAGGCCGAAGTAAACGGTCCAGTAATCTGCCGTCTTAGTCCAAGGACGTACCACAAAGTTAACGGAAGAGTCTGCTAACGCGCCCACCTCAATGGTTACACCTGGGTTATCCAACACCAGTTCGTTCTCCGTTACAACGCGAGTAAGCACCTCTTTTACCTGCTGTAGATCCGCGTCGTAGGACACACCAATAGTGAGGTCAACTCGACGAGTATCTTTGGCGCTGTAGTTAACAATAACTCCATCCATAATGGATGAGTTAGGACAGGTAATGCGTTTATTGTCTGGCGTAATCAGCGTGGTGGAGAAAATGCTGATCTCTTCAACGACACCAGCAACACCAGCAGCTTCAATATAGTCACCGGCTTTGGCAGGGCGGAACGCCACCAACAGCACGCCTGAAGCAAAGTTCGATAGTGAGCCCTGCAACGCTAGACCAACCGCTAAACCGGCCGCACCAAGCACTGCAACCAAAGACGCGGTTTGCACACCAAGCTGACCAAGCACCGCAATTAACGTCATTACCGTAACAACGGCACTGACGATGTTGCCCATAAAACCAACAACAGTGATATCTAAACCACGTTTGGTTAGAATGCTACGCACAATGCGAGCCAAAATCTTGGCGACCCAGCGACCGATAATAAAGATCACCAATGCCAATAGGATCTTCGTGCCGTAGGTAATAATTAGATCTGGCGCTTGCGCAAGATACTTTTCGTATTCAATTTGTTCCACTATCTATCTCCATGTAAAAATCATCGACAAAAACGAGCTGGGAATGCCCATGGCTGTACAGCCCATCAGCCCTGTCGAATAAGACACGCGATCTGAAACGAAACGACGACTTCCAACCGCGATCTTCAACATGTGAACGATACACGTTACACAAGCTGAATTCTCGTTAATTTTTAGTGATAAACAAGAGCTGTTTATCGTATGACCAATGGAATATTGGAATTGGAATAAGATATGTTGCTGCTTTTGCGGCGCGCCTATAGCGACAGTTGCAATTAGCCTGCGCTAAACGACCAATCACTTTACATGTATGGGCGTCTAGCGCCTTAGATGAAAACGGGCTAACGCTGAGCTAGTTATCATAACCATTAGGGTTATTAGCCTGCCAGCGCCAGGTATCTGCCACCATCTCATTGATGCCCCGTTGGGCTTGCCAACCCAATTGCTCGAACGCTTTACTCGGATCAGAGTAATAGGCTGCTATATCGCCACTCCGTCGTTCTACGATTTGATAAGGCACCGATTGACCGGTTTCCGCCTCAAAAGCGTTAACCATATCGAGCACCGAATAACCGATCCCGGTGCCGAGATTATAAGTAACCACACCCGGCTGCTGTTGCAGCTGTTTAAGTGCCTTTAGATGGCCCACAGCCAAGTCGACCACATGGATGTAATCTCGCACTCCGGTACCATCATGAGTGTCGTAATCATCTCCAAAGATTTGCAGTTGCTTGCGCTTGCCAATGGCGACCTGACTAATAAACGGCATTAGATTATTGGGAATATCATTTGGGTCTTCGCCAATCAAGCCACTTTGGTGTGCACCAACTGGGTTAAAGTAGCGGAGAATAGCGATTTGCCATTGAGTTGATGACAGTTGCAGATCGTGCAGCACCCTCTCAACCATATATTTACTGGTTGCATAAGGGCTGGTGGTTGCCCCGGTTTGAAAGTTCTCTTTAAGCGGTAACGTGCTTGGTTCACCGTAAACCGTTGCCGATGAAGAAAAAACCAACTTAAACACGCCAGCTTGAGCCATTGCATTACACAGCGTTAAGGTGCCACCAAGGTTAGTTTGATAGTAACGCAGCGGCTCCTGAACCGACTCCCCCACCGCCTTCAAGCCTGAGAAGTGGATAACAGCATCAATGCTATGCTCAGCGAATATGGCATCCAACGTGGCGCGTTCTAAGATGTCACCTTGATATAAGGTTATCGGGCAGTCACAAATCTGCTCAACGCGGCGTAACGACTCTCGGGATGAGTTACTGAAATTGTCCAACACAACCACTTCCAGCCCAGACTGCAACAGTTCCAACACCGTGTGGCTGCCAATATAACCGGCTCCACCTGTCACTAGCACCTTAGTCATCGCTTGCCTCTCCTTTGTTTAGCACGCCCAGACAACTGCTTCAGCGTAAGCACAAACCTACGCTTGTTACCGCAGTACACGCCCACTTAATTAAAAATACGTTCTTGCTTCAGCACGCCACTCCCAAGAATCGACGTTATCGTTGTCGCTAATTGGGTGGGCCACATCAAAATGCAGTACGTTGCGCCCGCCATGGCTGATGTATAAACGGACACCAACTCCTACGCTTTGCAATATGCCCTTGGGATTATTGCTATATGGTGAGCCACCGGTCGCTCTGGCGGCATCATAAAACACGGTTGCCCCTAACTCAGCCAGCTGCCACAAATTGATATTTGGGTAATAACGGAGCTCAGTGGTAACCAAATTTGAGCGCTTACCATGCTGATAACGGTTGGGGTAACCCCTTAGATCAGTAAAGCCACCGACCGTAACGGGCTGCTCTAATGGCTGGTTATCGCTAAATTTAGTTAACCACTTGCCGTACAGACGCCAGCTATCAGTGACCGACCAAAACAGCTCGTTTTTCCAACTGCTGTAAAACGACTGCTGCTCAGCGTTAGGCTGAGTCACAAAGAACAAGTCGCTAAGCCACAATAGATCCGGTTGAATTTGACTGCCCTTGGACGCCGAGGCTTCAATAAACTCACCTTGTTGGCCCCCTTCAGTGTTCCAGCCTAATTTCAGTTCAGCAGTCCAACCAAGGTTCACATCCTCTGTGGTGTTGATCAAAAAGATGTTTTGCATCCGTTCATACTGATCTTGCTGATAGCGCACTCCGCCCCAAGGAACCGACAGAGTCCGATTGCTAGGAATGACCGTCGACAGTGACGAAACCGGCTGATATTGGTGCTGCTCATAGAAATAGCCAATATGATAACGAAGACTTTTATGGCGCCATAAAGATGGAGCAAAACCGTACCAGCCTTGGTACTGATCGATGTCGTGGGAGAACTCATTTACATCGGTATCATTTTGCTCAATGGTGTCGACTCGGGTTTCAAAGTTAAACCCTGCCCACATCGCCTCATCAGAACTAACGCCAAAAAACGGCTTATTGACCGACATTGCCAAACGCTCGCCGTCGTCCGCGTCTTCAATTGCAATAGAGCCGTAATGTTTGGGCCACATATAGAGTGGCGTTCTTAGTCTTAGCTCGTAGCCACTGCGCCAATAATCATCGTAATAAAGCAGTTCGGCATTAACACCATAACCCAACAAATTGCTGTCTTTAATGCCGGCAGCCAGCTCATTCTCACCGCCGGCCCGGGAAAACTCGAGTACCGGCAACAGCGACCAGGTATCCCAGGTTTCTACCAGTACTTTGTTATCTTGATGGCCGCTGACTTTAGCGTCTCGGAAATAGCGCTTATTGCGAAGGTGTCGCTCCACTTCGTATAGGGCGTCATCGCTAGGCTGGCATAGTTCAAAGCCATCGAGTTCGTTTTCGATGGTGAGCTCTTTAGTCTGGAAGTGAACCTGATTAGCGAAACGGTGGAGCCAAGTAAAACTCTTGTCGTTCGGATCAAAGACGCTATTGCGCTCAAGCTTGTACTCTATGTCGGCACAGGCAAAGTCTGAGCTGTGTGGTTCAGCAATAACCGCAGTTGCCCAAAAAGCTGTTGCTAACCACAAACGCTTCAATCGCTATTCCTTTTAATTAATGACTAATTAAAAGTGGCTGAAGCTTGCCTAAAAGACAACTCTGACGAGAAATTTACTTGTGAAAACCGAGCGTTAACCATAACCCCGAGAAGCGGTTGCTATCTCTTAGTGGCTTACGGGGAAATGACTAAACTGCTGATACCCCAACTTGCAGACAAATACTCTATATAGGCGCAAGCAAACGTTTAAAACTAACTTAACGCGATTTGGGTATCAGACACGACATAGCGCTGCCACGCCTCTTCATAAAGGGCGCGACTGTAACGGCGCAAGCGAGCAACCTTTGCTTGTTCCCACACACTGAGTGGCCTGCACTCCAGCTCTGCTTTGCGTTGAATGCACTGTAACTGCTGATAGGCACGATGCTCTTCACCGTTTTTTACCGTTTGAATCGCTTCTAAGTGCAATTGTACCTCGGCTAACATGCCGGTGGCAGACAAGCGCACCAGCGCTTTCAGATCGCGGTAACCGTTGGCTTTAGGCCGTTGAAAACGATTGAGCAACGATACAATCTCAACCCGTTCAGCAAGGGCTGCAAAAGTCGCCACTAACGTAGATAAATTGGTTACCACCAGAGTCGCTCGCGCCAGATCGGTTAGGCGGCGAATATTACCCTGTAATTCGGTTTCAATCTTACCCTGTGCTCGCTGAAAGCTTTTAACTCCAGGGTTAACCAGCACACAGCAATTACCTTTAATCAGCGACGTTAGCGCTTCTGCGAGCTCCTGTTGAGCTTCAAAGGCGAGTTGATGCAGTTGCGGTAACGGCAGATCTGGTTGCAGTGCGGTTTTAGGTTCAAACGTTGGTAGCTGGCACAGCTGCTGATAGTCCGCTTGATACTGCTGATATTGCTTGAGAGCTCCATTTCTATTATGACACCGGCGCATACCATTGGCGGTGGATGGTGTCCGAGCGAACGGCACCATAACAACTAGTGATGACATAACTTGAGTGACCAACAAATACTATCCAATACAACTTGGTCATTACGACCAAACTAGATACAGCGTACTCATTAAGAGATAGCTGAGAAGGGCAGCATAAGTCGACCGCATACAGGTTCAAGCACAAGTAAACGAATCTTTGATTCTTATCGCAGGGCAAATCATCAGAAAGTGACATGCTCGAGATTATGAACCGTATTGCCTCCTAATTATCCAGCTTGCTTAACCTTGATGACCCCTCTTCACCGCTTGCGGTAATAGCAGCCACATAACTCACCTTTAAGCAGCTTACCCAGAATTTACGTTAAGGTTACCGTTCAACACTAAAACCAGAGGCTAGGTAAGCTCGCGCCACAAGCGGGGGTTAGTTGTTTGCCCTACAACGAGCAAAAGCAAAAAAGCTGATAGTGCTAAACATATTGCGGTGAAGTACAGCGGTGAGGTGAAATTCGATATCAGGTAACTCACGAGAGCGTCATACTTAAGAGTAAAACCCACTAATATTTCGCGATTGGTTCATAAACCATAAATATTTATTCCAAACTGCGTATTTTTTGCCTGATGAGATAAAAGCAACCTAACTATAAATTTCAATACTTTACGTATGGCAGCTGCAAAGCAAAGTCAACGGAACCCATTGCCTTATGACATTTAAGAGATTGCCCTGTACCCAACGGACACCAGAACTCTTATAATGCGCAACTAACTTTTGCTTTATTTCTAACTATAAGTCGATTTGATGAAGAACTGCGCTGTTGCTCTGATTTTGAGCATGTTGGCGGCTCCCCTTTTAGCTGCCCCATGGATTTCCCCTTCTGATTTGCACCTACGCGCCGATCTACAACGGCTAGCCGACGAAGGTTTCATTACCGTCCCGCTAACCACCTTCCCGTTAATGTGGGCGGGCATTCAAGACAATATCCAAAGCAACAGTGATGCAGATCTTTCAGACGGTGGACTTGAATCACTTCGCCGTGTTCGCCATCGCATGACGGTAGAAACAGGCAAAGGCTTTATTGGTTCTGCTTCGTTCGGAGCTGGCACTGATACTCCCCGTTTTCAGCACTTTGGTAGCGACAACCGCGAACAGGGTGAAACTCAACTGTCAGCAGAATACATGGGCGATCGATTTGCCGGTAAGCTGGCAGTAACCTATGCCTTTGATGCGCAAGACGATGAAGACTTCCGCCTAGATGGAAGCTACGTAGCTGCCGTTTGGGGTAACTGGGTATTCAGCGCAGGCCAGATTGAGCAGTGGTATGGCCCAGGAATGGATACCTCGTTGCTTATGAGCACCAACGCTCGACCAATGCCGGGATTACACCTAACACGCAATAACCCCAAGGCATTTGAAAGCAAATGGCTGTCGTGGATAGGCCCATGGACCCTCACCACCGGCGTAAGCTGGATGAATGATGACGAACGTGAAGTACAAGACACGTTACTGTATACCTTCCGCGCCACCATTAAGCCTATTCCACAGTTAGAACTGGGCGTGTCACGTGCGGCGCAGCTATGTGGTGATGGCTATTCCTGTAGTGCCAGTGTTTGGGGCGACATGTTGACGGGTAAAGACAATACCGGCAGAGATGGCATTGATGCCGACAACGAGCCAGGAAACCAAATAGCAAGCATTGACGCACGCTGGGGCGACACACTTTATGGGGTTCCGTACGGTCTGTATGTTGAGAGTATGGGTGAGGACGGTTTTGGATTAGATAAATTCCCCCCATTCCAAGCCAAAAGCTACCTATGGGGTGCGGATGTATCCTACGAGCTGCTGGGGCAACAGATTAGAACCTTTTTCGAATACAGCGACACCGCTGCTTGGTGTAACGATAGATATGACTGTGCTTACGAGCACCATCGCTACAAGAGCGGTATGCGTTACAACGGCCGTGTTATTGGCAGCACCTATGACAACGACACCTTTGCATACGTACTTGGCAATATTGGTTTCGCCCCTAACGGCCACCAATGGAAACTTAACTTACGATTCTTAGATATTAACCACGATAACAGCAACAGCTCTGCCCCTGGTGGCAACCCAGTTTCTGATGTGGCGGAAGAAACCTATCAGCTTGAAGCGGGTTACATTATGCCATTGGGCGAGGGGCGTTTATCTGTTACTGCAGAGGTATCGCGCTCAACCTTTAAAGATGACATTGATTCCGATACGGATGCCAACCTGTGGGCATCTTGGGAAATTAAGTTTTGATACACCACGGCCAAGCAAAGCAAGTACTGGTAGAAGTAACTGACTACAACGAGCAGTTGCTAAATGAAGCTCGTCTAAACCAATTCGCACCATTAGCAACACAAATGAACATTTGGGTGAAACACCATGATTATTGAATTAACCTTTGTCTTTCTGCTGTCATTTTCTTCATTACTGGTGATGAGAAAAGTTGGCAAAAAAATCGGGTTAGTCGATCAACCCAATGCACGTAAGCATCATGTTGGTGCTGTGCCACTTGTTGGCGGCATATCGATATGCATCTGCATTACCGCGTACTTACTTACTACCCCAAATGTTCTCGAGCACTACAACCTTTACCTAAGCTCTATTGTGTTATTGACGTTCATCGGCGCCCTGGATGATAAGTTTGATCTGAGTTTTAAGGTAAGGCTGATTTTGCAAGCAGGCTTATCGCTGTGCATGATCTATTTTGCTGAGATTGAGCTAAACACCTTAGGCAACCTATTTGGCCTAGGAGAAGTTAGCTTAGGAATTGTTGCTCCGCTAGTTACTATTTGTGCGGTAATTGGTGCTATCAACGCCTTTAACATGGTTGATGGTATTGATGGCTTATTGGGGGGGTTATCCATTGTAACCTTTGGCGCCATAGCCGTTTTACTCGGGATAGATAAACAGTTCGGCCTAGCTTATATGTGCCTAATTATTGTTACGGCAATGCTGCCGTACATCTTTATGAACCTTGGCATTTTAGGCAAAGAACGAAAAGTATTTATGGGCGATGCTGGAAGCATGATGATCGGCTTCACCGTCATCTGGTTGTTACTTGACGCCAGCCAAGATCCTGTTGCGCCACTAATGCGGCCGGTAACGGCGTTATGGCTAATTGCAGTGCCATTAACCGATATGGCCACCATCATGATCCGTCGGATCCGTCGTGGAGATTCTCCTTTCAAGCCAGATCGCGAACATCTTCACCATATCTTCCAACGATTAGGTTTGAGCTCGCGCCAAACCCTAGTGGTGATCTGCTCAATCGCTACCGCCTATGCGGCATTTGGCCTTTATGGTGAGTATGCCAAAATCCCAGATATTATAATGTTTATTCTGTTCGTTTTATCTTTCATTGCTTACGCCGTTATGATGAGTAACATCTGGAAGATAACCAGCGCTATTCGCCGCTGGCGTGGTGTTCCAGAAAGAGTTTACGAATAGAACCTTTATATGAGGGACGGCTATTTGTGAGATTAAACGCCTTCTTGTAGTTAGCTTAGTTATTGGGTTGATACGACGTGTATCAAGTCAACTCAACGATTGAAATGGGCGGATAGTGCCGCCTATTAGTATTGAGTCTCCCCTCTCCCAAACGCCCGCACCGCGGGCGTTTTGCTGCCAATTCGATTTTTATCTGGGCCAAAAGCCAGCCTAAAAAGGTAGTCCCCCGAAAACTAATTACTGTCAAAGTAGAATTTTCTCGTAAGTTACACGTAGGAGATTCGAAATGAAAAAATAGCGATACACGGACAGTCAGATCATGGCTATTCTCAAGCAAGCAGAAGCTGGCACGCCGATTACTGAGCTTTGCAGCGAGCATGGTATGAGCAGCGCGACCTTTTACAAATGGCGTGTGAAATACGGTGGGTTGTACGCCTCTTTGATGGCGAGGATGAAGGAGCTAGAAGAGGAAAATCGGCGGTTGAAAAAGATGTACGCCGGGGAGCGCCTCAGGCCGCAATCATCTAGCAAACCATGACAAAAAAGTGGTGATTGCTCAGCAGTTAGTGGCGCGCCATGAAATCAGTATCGCTTTGCATGTCGGGTCTTTTCGGTCAGCGAAACCTGCTACCGATATCAACCTAAGTTAAGCAGTGAGAACGCCGAAATTGAATCTTGGCTTATCAAGCTAACCGAGGCTGGGAACGACTGGGGCTTCGGCCTCTGCTTTGACTACTTGCGCAAACAAAGTGAAGAGGAAACCATGGAAGGTAGTGTTCAGATTTCTGTGTCATTTGCTTAAAATCAATCCAAAAGGAATAGCGAATGACCAAACCTACTTTCGACATGGAAGCCGCCATTGAGGCACTTCGCTCAGGCCAAGACCTGACCGGTAAAGATGGCATCCTGACGCCCCTCATCAAACAACTCACCGAAGCTGCCCTCAAGGCCGAGCTGGACCAGCATCTGGCTGAGGATGGCTCCAATAATCGCAAAAACGGCAAGACTCCCAAAAGGGTCAAAACCGCAGCGGGTAGCTTTGAACTCAATACACCTCGAGACCGAGACGGCACATTTGAGCCTCAGTTGGTGAAAAAGCATCAGACCCACCTGACTGATGAAATGGAACGCAAGATCATCGCTATGTTTTCGTTGGGCACTAGCTACCAAGATATCCGTGCTCATATCGCGGACATGTACGACATCGAGGTCTCTAACGGCACGATTAGCGCCATCACAGACAAGTTGCTACCCGAGCTACAGGCTTGGCGAGAACGGGATCTTGAAGCCCTGTACCCCATTGTCTGGCTTGATGCTATCCACTACAAAATCAAAGAAAATGGCCGCTACGTCACTAAAGCGATTTACACAATTCTTGCTTTGAATGTTGAGGGAAAGAAAGAGCTTTTGGGCTTATACCTGTCTGATAATGAGGGCGCCCACCACTGGCTCAGCATCCTGACCGATCTCCACAATCGTGGGATTAAAGATATCATCATCGCCTGCGTAGACGGCCTCAAAGGCTTCCCTGAAGCCATTGCGACTATCTTCCCGAAAACCGAAGTCCAGCTCTGCATCATCCACCAGATCCGAAACTCAATGAAGTACATTGCCTCAAAGAACCAAAAGGCCTTTATGGCTGATCTGAAATGCGTTTATAAAGCTGCTACGCTCGCCGCAGCAGAAACAGCTCTGGACGAACTGGAAGCCAAATGGGGTGAAAAATATCCCGTCGTTATCAAGTCCTGGCGAAGCAAGTGGGCGCTGCTCTCAGCGTACTTTAGATACCCGGACTACGTGCGACGAGCCATATACACCACTAATGCTGTTGAGGCCGTGCACCGCCAATTTCGGAAGCTGACCAAAACCAAAGGTGGCTTTGCCAGCGAGAACGGTTTACTCAAGCTTCTCTACGCCGGTATATTGAAGGCGTCGGAGCGCTGGTCGCACCCCATCCAGAATTGGAATTTGACGCTGTCTCAGTTGTCGATCCACTTTGAGGGTCGATTGGACGAATACATCGACTTGTGAATTAGATTACTGACACAGAGTTATGAACACCCTCCCATGGAACCACAAACGTGTGTACCGCATCTACTGCGAGCTGGCACTGGACCTAAGAATTCGTCGAAAGCGAAGACTGAAACGTAATGCGCCTGAACCATTGAAGGAGCCGGTGCGAGCAAACCAAGTTTGGTCTGTAGACTTCATGCATGACCAACTGGCTGATGGCCGCAGTTACCGTTTATTTAACGTCATTGATGATTTTCGGCGAGAAGGACTGATGAGCAAAGCTGGGTTTTCATTGCCCGCATTGCGGGTGATCCGAGCCCTAAACCAGCTGTTAGAGCAACGACCGAAACCCGCAACCATTCGATGTGATAATGGGCCAGAGTTTATCAGTGCTGAGTTCGTCAATTGGGCTAAGAGCCAAGAGATCTTGATTCAGTACATTCAGCCAGGTAAGCCTTAGCAGAACGCTTATATCGAACGGCACAACAAGACGATGCGATACAGTTGGGTCAGCAAGCACTTGTTCGAATCGAACGAAGAGGTCCAAGGCTATGCGACTGAGTGGCTTTGGTTGTACAATAATGAATAGCCACGCAAAGCCAATAATGGGCGACCACCATCGATGGTCACTTAGCCTCTACTTTTAACTGTGGTTAAAAAGAGGAGGACTACCAAACAAATGCTAATCATAACATCCTGAAATCAAACCTTATTCATAACAACCAAAAATAAATATTTTACTAGCTTAAACTGCCTCGTAATTCTTGTTGGCTGTGAAACTAAACGGTAAAGCCACTCTAAGTTATACTTCTGCGCCCATTGTGGTGCGCGTTTAACTCGGTCAGTAAACACATCATAAGTGCCCCCTACTCCCATATAGAAAGCGTCAGGGTGAAATTCGCGGCACCGATTAATAAAATTCTCTTGCCGAGGTGAACCTAGTGCAACTGTTACTATTTTCGCCTGACTCCTCTTAACTCTATCGATCAGCTCCGATTCGTTATCAAAATAACCATCACAAGCACCAACAACTTTAACGCCAAACTCATTTTTTAACTTTTCAACAGTTTGCAAGTTTACTTCTGGTTTAGCACCAACAATAAAGACCGGAAGATTGAACGAAGCAGAACCTTTCATGAGCTCCACCCATAAATCACACCCAGGAATCCTAGCGCTAACGCAACCACGCTTCGCCATAACTAAAGAAACACCAGCTCCATCTGGATAGCGAAAACTTGCAGACTCTAGAATGCTTTTTACATCTTCCCTTTCGTAACTTGAAACTATTTTTTCAGCGTTGACAGCAATGGCACAACCACTAACGACATCACCTTCATGTAGAATAGAATCGATAGCATGTCCCATATCATCAAATGCTGAAATTTCTAGCCCGTTAATTATACATTTATTATTCATTCTTATGCTTTTTCTCATTTCTATATTTCAATACTTTAGCAGGCACACCGCCAACAATAGCGTAGCTTGGAACATCTTTTGTCACTAAAGAGCATGCCCCGACAACTGCCCCCCTCCCAATGGTCACTCCATGCCTTATAACTACACTTCGACCAATCCAAACGTCATCTTCAATAATTGGAGTAAGACCAAAAGTATCTTCTTGGTCAACCATCGGAATATCTAGCCTTTCGTAGCTATGCGTACTAGAAAGTATTGCTACGTTGGGTGCAATCATTACATTGTTGCCGATTATGGCACTTTGAATAAAAACATTTTCGTTGATCCGAACATTTTCACCCAACTTAAGCTCAGAAGCATCAGAGATATAAACCTGATTTTCAAACCTGTTTTTGGGGTGCGCACTCATGATTCCAAGCACCCGACTTAAATACCAACAACGAAGTTTACTAAATAAAGGTAGGTATCTCGAATTAGGCAGGTTATACAAAAAAACATAATAAATTGCGAGCTTTAATTTTTTCATATGGAAATTTTAGTATTATATATCCGTAATTTGAGATGCATTAGTAATGAAAATTATATTTTCATCTTCACTACCGGTCTTCATTATGCTGTCCTCAACAACATCAAGCACATAAGTTCGACCTAGAAGCTCAAGAGCCTCAAAATGACAAGAAGAAAATATTGAAAAATGAGCCTTAGATGCGCCAATTAGCGCTAGAGTATCTTGATAGACATCTCGGTCTACAACCTTAAAACTTTCACTTTTTACCAAAGCTGAAATTTGAGTATAGTTTTGATATTCCCTCGGGTGTGGTCGATAAAAAACAGCGTAACCTGGAAACTTTTCTATGAGACCCAAAACAAAATCAGCCACCTCTTCGTAGCAAATACCTTGCCCTGTAAAAATAAAATAGTCTTCATTTCCAGTTAAGTTAAATATCTGCTTCTTTAATATTTCACTCACTTTAGGCAAAGCACCATTAACCTCTAGTGCATCATTGGCTACAAAATTAGCTTGGCACATTTTCTTTTTCCAAAAGCTCGAAGAAAGCCTTAATCGAGTTGGCAACATGCTACTTCGCCACAATTCACTACCACTATAATGGTAAGACGGGTGATAAGGAGCTAATAAGCCATGTTGGTACTCAAGTGTATTAAGACTCAGTTCATTTGCTGCACTAACTATTGCAGGTTTGGTATAAGCAGAGACAACTTCAACATTACTAACCCGCAACCATTTAAGTAATTTTTTATACGCTTTTTTCTTACATTCATAGTCCAGCAAAATCGCAACAACTTCTCGCTTGGTAACACCGTACTCTTGGTTTAGTAATTCAAAAAAACTCCCTGAAATTTCAGGAACTCGAGAGTGCCAACCAAAACGCTCAATCAATATTGCCAATACCTTAATGGTAATATTTTCAAAAACAACCCCACTTTTCAAGCATACAAAAAAACTGACAACTTCAAAATTTGAACAATGATATAATGAAAACGAATTTTTCTGCTTGGTTATTGAAACAAACTCGTCATGAATATTACCATCACTAATTGATATTCTAGAAAAAGCCCCAAAGTAGGCAGTTTTTTTTGTATATACCCTAGCTCTTAATAAGTTTATAAAACTCAGTAACAAAGCGACAAAAAGTGGAATGTACGAATTGGATTTATAACGTTTATCTGTAACTCCTTTAGAATGAAGAACTATCCTAGTCATCTGATTCTTCAGCAGAGGCCAAACCTCAGACTCATTTACTAAGTTATTATCCAAAATGTACTGCTCTATATTTTTATGCATTATTTTGCCTTGGAATAAACATAGAATTATTAGATGTAATTACACCTAGTAGAAAAAAAAGAAGTAACCCTACCATATTCCCCATAATTGGTACCATTGAACCGATCCCAACAAGCATCAAAAATGCATTAATACGGAGCAAACGAACGTGAGCAACTTGCTCAACACAACTATCTTTTTTGGAAAAAAAAGGTTGAAAAATAAAAAGCATAACAAATATAACACCAAGACCATATTCTGCGATCAATGACACAAAAAACAAATCAAAAATAGGACCTTCGATTTGCTCCCCATATCCAGTAATAGCTTTATCTACATTAAAAAAAGCGTAGATGTCAGTATAAAACTTAGACATGACCGTTCCATAAGTTCCAGGACCAGACCCGAATGGGAAATTATATTCAAATATTTCCATAGCATAATAAAAAATTTTATAGCGCACATAATTTTCATTAAAATTAGCTTCTATTGACTCACCGAAGACCAACCATAAACCAGCCAAAATAACTGGTCCAATAATAATTAGGCCAGTAACTCCGAGTAATCTATTTATTCCCTTACCCTTGAAGATAATGGCGACCCAATATGCAATAAAAAGAATCACAAGCTCTTTTCTAGAAAATGTTAGAAACAGCAAGACAAAAGAAAACAATAACAGTGACCAATAAATCCTATAATTAAAGATGAAATATTTTCTCGAACCACTATCATATTTAAAAGACAGAAGTAAAATACTGTATAAGAGAAGAAAACCAGAGTATAAAACTCGAGACCCGAAAAAAGATCCTGGTGTAACACCCATAATACCACGACCATCACTAGATAGTGTGTATAATAAGTTTGGAAATAAGTAATCAAAAAAAACAAATAATGACGATAACAACAAAATTAAAGTAAGTGATTTCGTAAACTTAGCTAGCAATAATACTCTATCCATGTTGAAAGCATAAGCAATCACAAAAAAAACAAACACATACTTTAGAGTAAAAAATGTCTGCAAAATATTTATCCATGGCAACCCACCTCTAATAATCATAAAAATAGAATATAAAAAAAGGATCAACGATAGATAAATGAATTTACGTTTTACTGGTCTAAAAACAATAAATGTAATAAATGTAATTATAAAAAGTAATATATAAACATGTTGAAAGTAAGATAAAAAACCCAGATTTATCAGGTTTTGCCGAGAAATGAAAAATAAAGTTAACGTAAACAACAAAAAATTTAGATAACCTTTAGATGTAAATATCATATCGATACCAAGTATAACCTAAAGACTTATGGAGACAACAAATGTACCAAAGTCAATATTTTTAATTGTTAAAATAGCGGCGATTAACACGCTTAGACACCCCTGTTAGAAGCTCATAAGGAATCACTCCGGCACACCTAGCTATGTGTTCAATAGGTAAAGCTCCTCCCCATAAAACTACTTCGTCTCCCACTTTAACCTCGGAATCGTTACCAATATCGACACAAATCAAATCCATAGAAACTCGCCCAACCAAAGGGTACTCCACACCATGAATAAGTACTGGTGTGCCACTCTTTGCACTTCTTGGATAACCATCAGCATAACCAATCCCAATAACTGCTAGATTTGTATCTTGCTCAGAAATCCAAATCCCATCGTAACCTACAGGCTCATTTTTGCAATGTTGACGTACAGAAATAACATAAGCATTTAATGTTTGGGATGCACGTAAGCCAAAATCATAACCAATTTTATTACTGAACGGAGATACACCATATAATGACAAGCCAATTCGCGCATGGCTTTGCTCTCTAAAGTAACCTTGTAAGAGCCCTGCTGAATTAGTTATTGATGAATTAATATCTATATTTGACACAGCGCATTCAAACTTATCTAGTTGTAAAAGGCTTCGTTCTGAATCACTGTCAGCTGAAGAATAATGACTCAGAACTCCATTGACCTTGATATAAGGCATATCATTTAAAGCACTAAGAGTGCGACTGAGCTCATCTATGTGCAACCCTAATCGGTGCATGCCACTATCGAACTTAACCCAACAATTTAACTCACAACATGCAGGAAGAGCCCTCAAAATATCGAGCTGACTTTCAGTATGGATTACGACTGTGAGCTCATGCTCAAGGGCTTGCATTAGCTCTCTATGCGTATTTATTCCTGAAAAAACCAAAATATCTTTCTTTATTCCCGAAGCCTTTAAAGCAACTCCTTCAGAAAGACGAGCAACAGCAAAAACATTTATAGACTCTAGAGCCTGACATACCTCGAGAGCACCATGTCCATAAGCATCAGCCTTTATTATAGCAATAAGTTCACATTCTCTATTTGTTTTTGAACTCAAAAGCATTGAATTATATTTTATTGATTCTAAGTTAATGGATAAGTAAGGTTCGGACACAGTTGTCTATCTCTTTTGCTAAAATATTTTTATCTGCGTATTTAGAACCACAAAAAAGATTGCAGTTGTACTTGCCACAAAAACAAAGATAAGGCTATCTTTTAAAAGATAGTGGCGCTTCACTCTTCTATTAACCAAAGAATAAAGAATGGATGCAGCAAAAATACAGCTTAGCATTGTTGATAATGCCGCTCCTAAAATACCAAACTTCAATGTTAGAATATAACTTAGCGGGACGTTTAAAATTGTAGCAGATATAAACCCAAACATTTTATATTTTGCTGTCTGCTCTTCTAAAGAAAGTACATTTGTATATAGTATATACAAAGTATTAAAGAGAAAACTTAAACTGAGGACAACAAATACATTGTAGCTAAACTCTATCTTATCACTGTATATATATTTAAAAACGAATGGCAAAATAATAATACAAAATATAAAAAACAAATAACTAACTAGCATTAAGCTCTTAGTTCTATTTTTTATTTTATCTAAAGAAAGATATCCATGCAGTGAGTATAGCTTTAACAAACTAGGCATATATGACTTATTCATGGCTAATATTACAACCTGAATAGCCCCCGCCAATAAAAAAACAGATGTGTAATTAGCTAATTCTTTTAATGGAAGCAGAGATGTAATATATATTTTATCTATCATAGAGTTAATGACAGAGAATATACTTACAGGTAAAATTATTGTAGAGTATTTTATTAGCCTAACATAAGAATCCCTGTTAAATAAAAACACTTCACCAAAGAATCCAACCAACCCAAACACTCTAGAAACAATAATGATAAAAAACGTAAAGTTTAGCAACAATATAGAATTTAAATAAGCATCAGAACTCTCGAATAAGTAGATAGCACCGAGGCCAACAAAAAACTTTACTGCAAAAAATAATATAAACCAACAAAAATATCCAACCTTATCAAAATTAAGGCGATTGGATAATAAATATAAATTCATAAAGTATTCAAAAAATACAATCAAGAGCATTTTTGTCATTTGATACTTTAATGAAACGACACTAAACAATAGGTTGTCATCAATTAGTGACAGCAATATATTAACAAAAGAAAATATAATAAGGCCCGTTGTTGCGACATGCACACTATCGATAAACAACCTTTTCTTATTTAGCCCTAATTCTTGATTATAGAATATAGCATAAGCGGATTCACTTGATAGACTTACCATAGGAACTAATGCAGTGAGCAAAGCTAAAAAAATAGTTAGCTGTGCATACTCTGGAATACTAAGAAAATGAGATGCTGCTGGCATTAATAAAAACTGCATACATTTCACTATAATATCTGCCAAAAGATATATAACAACTGGACTAATTAACAACCCCCTAATTTTATTATAGATCACAACATTACATCTTTAACAAAATGGTTTGCATTTTAAGAATGTTCTGCTGAATTCCAGGGTGAACACGATGTTCTCCATAATCAAAGCTTAAGTCCAGCTTAGTTTGAATGTTTTTAGTGTCGTTATCCAATCGTAATTTCAGTTTTTTAAACTCACTAGAATTAACCCAATTCTCATAATTCATAACGCCATTCCCCCTAATAACAAAATTACCCATCGCGAATATTTTCTTTGAAACATTCGTTATTGGATTAATATTTCCAGACAGGGTAGGCTTGAAGCTTTGGCCTTGAATCGAATTTAACTCAGGTAACCTATTTGCAATAAACTCCTGAAATAACTGCCTATCTAGCAGCTCAGCTTCGTTAAATTGCTGAACTGTATCTAAGAAAAATGGTGTATAAATACTATAAGATTCCTTTTGCCCTAAAAAGCTTTCGAAAGCTCCTTTCGAATTATTTCTCCCGAGACCGAAAATTGCATAGTTCATTAGCTTTTCAGAGTCAGAGATAGTTTCAAACTCAGTATAAAAAGTTTCAATATCAGCGATACATTCATCCAGCTCATCCTTTGTAAAAAAGTCACCAAAACCAGACGCACTTAATTTAGGCATAAAATCCAAAGCTAAACCAGTTAATGAGCTTATTGCTTTCTTTGCTTTAGCTGCTTTTGGCTTTACACCAAGTAGAGATTGATGCAATAACGTATGCTCTATAAGGGGGCTCTGTTTAATTGACTTATAGAGTGGAGATGCACCAATAATAAAACCACTAGCACCAGTGAGTAAAACATTTGATTTTAATTCACTAACATCTACTATCTTAAAAATTTGAGAACAAACTTCAGGAGCAAGTTTTGATTCCATATTTAATTGTGTTTCAAAAGGAATAGAGTTGTAATTTAAGGTTCGTCGCTCTAAACCAAAATGATCTGCAATTTTATTTGCGCTATTGAAATCATTAGATAGAAATAACTTCCTAGGCTTTTCCAAACCAATTGTGAAGCCTTCAATCTGCATTCCATTTTTCTTCGCGTAATATGGAATTATTCGAGAATCAAGGCCACCACTGATACCTACCGCAAAACTAGGCTCTTCCGGATTCAAAGCCCTGATTGCACCAAGCGCATTTGTAAAAGTTTCATCAATCAGATCAAGCTTGTCATCATATGAAAGTTGGTTATTAATGTAACTAAACTGCCAGTACCTTTTTGTTGTTACCGTATCCTTTGTTAAATCTATAGTCAGAATTGTAGCAGCAGGTACTGTCTTTACACCTTTCAGTATAGTCCGGTTATTTAGTCCCGTTGAAAAGACTATTTGTTGCTTAATCCCTGTTATATCAAGGTCATCAATTCCAAGTGATAAAGCATTTTTTATTTCCCAGAAATCATCAGATATCGTTAGTACGCCTTCATTTATATAATGAAATATATTTTTCTTACCTGGTCGATCTGAGACAATTTTTACACTTCTGAACGTCGAATCGAGAACAACAATAGTAAAATCACCAACTAGTTTTTCCAAATAACGATGATTATCGTCTTGTATAGCTTTAATGACTTCAGTTTCGTTTTCTAAGTACAAACTACCGAAAATATGGTAATAAAATACTTCATTCTTGAAGTCTACTTTCTTTGTTAGTCCGTCTTGCGACGTCTTATTTACTCTTATGATCATTTAATTTCTCGATAATCAATCATGTACAATATAACAGTTGATTAAATTAATATTTTTTGGGCAAGAGCCATGCACTTAAGCATGACTCTTATAATATAAAACTCTACAACATTATCGATATTGATAGTTTTCGAAATAGCTATTATTATGGTAGCCAACATTGCCAAAAAAGTTGCAATTTTGTGATAAAAAAGGAAAGTAGTTATTATTTCCAGATCCCTTTAGTATCGATCAAGTAAGGCAAACTTAATGGCTCAACTTCAAATTCTTTATGATCTACTAACATCACATGAATATCGGCTGTAATCCTGGCTATTTCAAACTCCTGAAGTTCAACTTTTTCTAACGAAACTGGTAATTTTTGGATGTTAGGTTCAACAGCTATCACGTTGCCTATATGAAAAGAAGCAATTTCTTTCACAATTTGCATTGCTGGACTTTCACGCAAATCATCGATATTAGGTTTAAAGGCTAAGCCATAACAAGCAATTGTTATATCTTTCGTAGTTTTGTCAGCATTCTCTTGTAAGAAATCTGCAATAGCTATTTTAGTTTTACCTATTACCCAGCTAGGTTTATTGTCATTAACTTTTCGTGCAGTATGAATAATCTGAGCCTCATCTGGCGTTTTTGCAACGATAAACCAAGGGTCAACTGCAATACAATGTCCACCGACACCAGGCCCTGGCTGAAGAATGTCCACACGCGGATGACGATTTGCCAACCCAATCAGTTCCCATACATTAATATCTAATTTATCACAAATAACTGAAAGTTCATTTGCAAATGCAATTTGAACATCACGAGAACTATTTTCTGTAAGTTTCGCCATTTCTGCAGTTCTAGCATTAGTAATAACACATTCACCTTGTACAAAGGTTTGGTATAATTCAACCGAGCGTTGTGAGCATTTAGATGTAAGTCCACCAATAACGCGATCGTTCTCAACCAACTCCCTTACAACATGGCCTGGTAATACTCGTTCAGGGCAATGAGCAATGTTGATATCAGACTCTTCCCCATGGGTTTGAGGAAAAGAAAGATCTTGACGCAGCGCCGCTAGCCATTCAGCCACCTGTTCTGTTGCACCAACAGGTGAGGTCGACTCCAAAATAACCAAATCGCCTCTTTTTAATACTGGAGCAATAGCTCTTGTGGCTGCTTCAATATAAGAAAGATCAGGTGCAGGTATTTCATTATCTTGAATAGGTAAGAATGGCGTCGGTACAGCGATTAAAAAAGCATCCGCAGGTTCAGGATAAGTTGTTGCTTTTAGATATCCTTCAGTAACTGCAGCATGAACGATCATATCTAACTCTGGTTCAACAATATGTATCTTACCCTGATTGATAGTATCAACTGTATGCTGATCTATATCAACACCAATTACATTCTTCTTTCTCGATGCAAACATAGCAGCTGTTGGTAAACCAATGTAACCAAGACCGACTACTGACACAGTTTCAAATGACATGATAAATTCCTAACCTTATTTTGCTAATTCGTCTAAAATTCTCTGGCACGCTTTACCATCGCCGTATGGATTATGAGCAAAGCTCATTTTTTTATACTCCTCTGAACTTTCGAGCAATATAGTCAGGCTTGATGTAATTTTATCTACATCAGTGCCAACCAACTTTACGGTACCTGCTTCTACCGCTTCTGGACGCTCAGTGGTATCGCGCATCACTAATACAGGCTTACCCAAGGAAGGGGCTTCTTCTTGAATACCACCTGAATCAGTTAAAATAATATGTGCTTGTGTCATTAAGTATACAAATGGTAAGTACTGTTGTGGTTCAATTAAATAGACATTATCGACATCAGATAAAACACGGTTAACAGGTTCACGTACATTAGGATTCAAGTGCATTGGGTAAAGGATTTGTACCTCAGGATGTTGTTTAGCTACGGTAGCTAATGCATCACAAATACGCTCAAAACCACCGCCAAAACTTTCTCTTCGATGGCCTGTGACTAAAATCAATTTTTTATTTTCATCTAAAAATGGAAACTGTTCAGAGAGAACTGTATGCAATTCGAGATCTGAGTTAATTTTGTCTTTGATCATTAGCAACGCATCAATAACGGTATTACCTGTCACACAAATGTCATCTGAATTGAAATTTTCATTTAAGATATTTTCTTTAGATGTTTCTGTAGGAGCAAAATGATATTTTGTTAACGTACCAGTCAAACGACGATTAGCTTCTTCTGGCCAAGGAGAGTAAATATTACCTGTTCTTAATCCTGCCTCAACATGCCCAACGTCAATTTTTTCATAGTAAGCAGTAAGACTTGCAGCAAAAGTTGTAGCTGTATCGCCATGAACGAGTACCACATCTGGCTTGAACTCCTGAAGTACAGGTTTAAGTTCAATCAATATACGAGCAGTTATATCATTAAGAGCTTGGCCTTGCTGCATTAAATCAAGGTCGTAATCAGGAGTAATTTTGAAAAGTTCAAGTACTTGATCTAGCATTTCTCTGTGTTGTGCGGTTACACAGCATTTAGATTCGAAACGCTCATCTGATTTCAATGCATGTACTAATGGAGCCATTTTTATGGCTTCCGGTCTTGTACCAAAAACCGTTAAAACTTTTTTTTTCGACATCAATCTAGCCTACTTTTTTACTATGCTTCTTCACCAAGAAGTGAAGCTTTTGACGATTTCAGTATCTATCAAACCTCTAAGATACTTCATTAATTTGGAACTGTGATTTCTCATTAACCAATGAGACAGAAAAGAGTAAAAAGCCTCTCCCGCTGCACGAACTTGCGCTAGATTGCTGGATCTCATTGCTGCCTTATTTTTGCTTGCGTTTCGAGTCTGCTTTGAACGTTTGGCCTGAGTTCAGCAAATTGACTGCTACCTGCAGTATACCTGACATGATTGAGGTGCTTCCCCTCACCGGATCCGATATCGGTGCGAAACGAGACAGCGATGCCGAGTGTTTTATATCACTTCCATCCAAAAGAAGATCCGACAGTTCAATAAAAATAGTGCTGACACAACTAATTAGAATTTATAACCTACCATTGATTTTTCTTTAGTGATAAATGAATAACTTTGCCACACCTTCAAAATCGCAATACAGAAGTATTGCTTAAGTAATTTCTCTAAATTCCCTTGATTACACTTTACTTCCAAAAGGTAGTCTACAGTCATTAGCAACGATGATTTCCGATCTCTTTCGGGCACCCATAACATCAATCATGACCATGCCCCCATTGATTTCCAATAGATTTACAAATCTCCAGAAATTACTTAATTAACTTGGCACTTGAAACTTTTAACCAATTTGGGACAAAATTACTTATTTTAGATGATACACTCGCCATTGATTGCGCCTTTCCATCAACCTGATTAACCTCGTGGTAGGCTCTCATTCACTCAGAGAAAACGAGTTAGAAGTCTTTGCACTGATGTAACGACTTGGGTTGTAGCACCGTGGGCAGGAGTACTGCACGCAAATAATCAGTAGTAATATTTCGCTAAGTAAATGTTAAATCTTCTAAGGTTGTTTAGGGCTCTAAATTACCTAAAGTTGCTCACTCAATGTATTTGCGTTCATCCGCGACTTCTCTATCTAACAACAGGTATGAGATCAAAAGTGGTTCCTCATTGGAATATTTTTCTAAAAATATCATCTAGAAAACTAACGAGAATAGGGTTATTTTTACATTCCCCTAGGCCAGTTACTAAGACAATCATTAAGTTAAAAGGATTCCTCAAGGTGCTAGCTTCTATCACTTATTGATTTAATCGGCGTCGTCATGACCGTTAACGGAATTTTAGGTTTAAAAATTAGCAATCATAGCTTGATTATTTACCGCCTATACCTGATATGGGGAGTCGAAATAAGTTGAAGTTGAAAATTTATTGCTTCCTTTGAAAACAGGCAATTTTGATCAATCATACATTTGCCGATTCACTGCCAAAGGCCTGTTCTCTTAATCACCTCTTTGTGGAAGCGCATACGCAACCATCTAACATGATTTATGGCCTTGACGCTAACACCTCAGCAACTTAATGTTAATGAAAAGCAGGCTGAGCTTAGAACTAATTAGTTATTTGTAGAGTCCCAGTTCGATTCCTGAAAGGAAGCACTAATATTCGGTCGCTATTCCGTTTAGCTTTGCAATTACAATTCAGCGCTTTAACCAATTTCTTTTTGAGTAAACGCCAAAACATCTTGCACCCCATTCTCAATAAAGCTGACCATACTAACTTTGGCAGCATTTATTTCATGGATAACAACACAGTTCGCACAGTACAACTTACGCTAGGTTGACCACTTTTTTTGTGATATTGGAATGCTTTTCACTCGTCTTCACGTTAAACCTAGGTGTGTTTTCCACTAGAGTATAATCCGCTTCAACATTTAATGTTGTGAAAGTATTTGCCATTATACCTATGAATTTAAACTTAAAATTTTGATACCAACTGAATTATCTATTTTGGAGCATATTAGAATTACACTATTGAATTCATGAATTTTGGTCACTCCATAAAAATATTATTATAAATAAGATTAAAGTAATCAGACTAAATAAACCTATCTATCTATAAATATTTTTTGTGTCGGAGTAGTCCAAAATTCACTTGATTTGATGGCATGAGCAAACAACTCCTTACTGTTACCATTTCCAAATTCCCGTACAGGTTCGAAGTTAGAGTTAAAAGCTTTCTCAATTGCTTCAACCACATCTGAGCTTTCATTAGACACATTGATAATTGAGTTTGAACTTGCTCGGTTGTTTTGCCGCGTCCCTATATTCACCGAAGGCAAGCCATAAAAGGGAGCTTCTCGCACACCAGCACTCGAGTTACCTATAATGCATTTGGCATTCTTAAGTAATCTTAAAAAACTTTCAAACCTCAAGCTAGGAAAAACCCTAACATTTGATTTACCTTCCAACCTTAAAAGTCCATCAAGAATAACTTTCGACCCATGATCATTATTTGGATAAACTACGACAAAGTTTCTATCACTTTTCTCGATAGCGCTCATCAAAGCATCAACATGATCAGGTAGTTTTGCTAATTCGGTAGTGACCGGGTGATACATAACTATTCCATAATCATCGAAAGGAATTTGGTAGTAACGTTTTACCTCTTCAATAGTCGGAAGCGTATCGGAATTCATAACATCGAGGTCGGGAGAACCGATGACATGTATAGATTCATTCTTTTCTCCTAACTGGAGCAACCGGCTTCGCGCAGACTGATTACAAACAAAATGCAAATGGGCCATTTTGCTCACTGAATGGCGGATTAGTTCGTCAATTGTCCCCGAGACTTCACCCCCCTCAATGTGTCCAACCAAAATGTTATTGAGGCTGCCAACAATTGCACCAGCCAAAGCCTCCACACGGTCACCATGTACAAGAATTAAATCTGGTTTGAGTTCCTTTACATAGTCACTGAGGCCTGCAATTGTCTTGGCTAAGACAACGTCCATGGAATCTTCGGAATTTTGGTTAATATATTTGTATATAGAACTATATTTACCCCGCTCAACCTCAATTGCTGTCATCCCGTATTTGGAAAGCATGTGCATACCGGTGACAAACAAATGAGCATCCACATTGGTCATTTCGTTGACCATGCTAATAAGACTTTTTAGTTTTCCGTAGTCCGCTCTAGTGCCCGTAATAAAAAGTATCTTTTTCATTATTATTCGACAAATTCTTTCTTTAACTGAACATCAGCAGGAATGGTTTGCTTAGCGATTTTACCTAGTAAAGCCTCATAATCCTCTGCAAGAAAATCGCCTGTGCCAGGTCGTTTCACCCACAGGTTATCGCGTGTTAACTGCTCACCTTCTTTGATTGTAGCGATTGTCACTACACTCGCATAAGCAAAGTCGATTGTGACTTGCTCTTCTTTTGCAGCTTCCTTCTTACCACCACGCATCTGGGCCATGCGTTTTGACTGAGCAATCAGTTCTGCACACTCGCTAGAGTCCATCGAACAAACGATATCGGGGCCTGACCGGTCTTTACTATCGGTAAAGTGTCGTTCAAGCACAGATGCACCAGCAGCAACTGCACCTAAACATGCTAAGTTATCAATGCTGTGGTCTGACAAGCCTACAACTGCATCGGGAAAGGACTCTTGAAGCTGTTCCATTGCACCAATACGAATTAGGTGATCAGGAGTTGGATATAGATTTGTGGTATGCAATAAGCAAAATGATGTCTCGTGTTTACGGAAGATTTTCACCGCCTTCTCAATCGAAGGGATATCATTCATACCAGTGCTTAGAATGACAGGCTTCCCAAAGCTTGCTATCAAATCAAGCAGCGGGTAATTATTACACTCCCCAGAACCAACCTTGTAAGCCGGCACGTTCATACGTTCCAACCGAAGCGCCGCCGCGCGAGAAAATGGCGTACTAATGAATATCGCCCCTTTCGACTCTACGTACTCTTTCAGTTTTGTTTCATCTTCTTCATTTAACGCGCAACGCTCCATGATCTCATAGATGGAAACGTCCGCATTACCTGGTACAACCCTTTTTGCTTCACCACTCATCTCGTCTTCTACGACATGGGTTTGATGTTTAATTACCTCAGCACCACCTTCAATCGCGGCATCTACCATCTCGAATGCGACTTTAAGTGAACCTTCGTGATTAATCCCAATCTCAGCAATAACAAGTGGGTCGTAATCAAGACCAACCTTGCGCCCACAAATTTTAAATACAGGTTTTTTCATATTTTTAATTCCTTGATTTTTTTTTCAACAACCAGCAAATCCGCAAGAGTATCTACATCAGCAGATTCAGATTCTGGCATCACATATGCAAAAGTATTTTTTCTAGGAAAATGATCATTCACCTTAAATTCATCTATATCAAAAACATAGATTGCACCATTAGGCTGATATGCTCGTGGCAAGTCCTGTCTTCGCATATAGGGCGCTTCATTACTGTACAGCCCTTCAATCGAGCCATCAGCATTTTCGATATATGACTTAACTGGAGTATGTAAAGGTTCGAAAACACTTATTACACATTCAGCGTTCTGGCACTCATAAAGGCCAAGAGCTTCACTTAAGTGATTTGCAGTTCTAAGTGGTGAAGTCGGTTGTAGTAAGGCTAACTGCTCGCAGCTAATGCGATGCTCTTCAAGCCAAGAAATTGCATGAGACACTACATCGGTACTGCTAGCAGTATCAGTTGCGAGTGCACTTGGCCGAGGAATAACCTCAGCACCAAACTTTGCGCTAATCGTAGCAATCTCCGCATCTTCTGTTGATACAAACACACGTTCAATTTGTGGACAATCCAATGCTGCTTGGATTGTCCAACCAATGAGCGGCTTTCCTCCTACTGGAAGGACATTTTTTCTTGGCAACCCCTTAGAGCCACCACGAGCGGTGATTAATGCAACAACTTTCATTGACATGAACTACTTGATTTTTAGGGTAAGTATACGATTAACTGCAACATTATTTTTGCAAGCCAACTGCTTAATTAGAATTCTAAAGATGTAAGAACAACAAGTACTTTTGTGCTCAACCGTGACCAACTTACTTTGCAGTTTATTTCTTGTTTGCACGAATTGGTTAGTTAAATATCAGCACCTCCCATTGACAAAAGTGAATGATTTATCGCAACTTCCCACCTTCGACTTTTCGCCCTGCATGAGTCATGCTTTTTCGAGAAATGATTCACTCCATCAAGCTTCGCGCCCAATTAGCGAGATTAAAATACGTTTTAAAATTATTTTTCTTTCCGCATTGCGAATCTAACCACAACTATCATTATCCCTAAGAGCCCACCAAGGAAAGTTGCTAACACACAGATTAACGCTCTCTTAGGATCTGATTTTTCTTCTGGTACAACAGCAGGGTCGATAGTCTTAAATGAAAATTCACTTTCAACCTCAGCTAACATCAGATTCTTAGTTTGCTCTTCAATTAACTGATAAAAAACAGTTTGCATACCAGTTATTGCTGTTTTTTCCAACTGCTGATTTAGGTAATCGATGTTTCGTTGCGTTTCAGTTAGTGACTTATTTTTCATCCATAAATTTAAGTCTGCAACTAACATTGTTGCCCACTGTTGGGCAATCAAAGGAGAAAAGTGGGTTATTTCTAAAGTGACTAAGCCGGTATCTTTCGCTTCGTTTACAGAAAGAATTTCTTCTTTAAAGTGTTTATAGGCTTCCCAATCTGATGGTACTACTGACTTTGGTGCTTTAACTTCTCTAATCCATTGTTGCGCAGAAGCGTCATAAAGCTCAGCATCTAAAATTAGCTCACCTGTTGCTTGGTTCCACTCTTGGCTAGCTATTAACGGTACTAACAATTGGTGCTTGGTTATAAATGCATTAAGAAACTTACGAGACTGCAACGTTGCTAATGCTATCGCCTTACCGTCACCACCACCGCCGCCGATATTGATTCCAGCAAGAGATGCTAAACCACCAAGTTGTCCTGCCATTCCAGCAAGGCCAGATTTTCCATCTTGGCTCGCTGGGGTTAACACAACTTCAGCCTTATAGGTATTCGGCTGCGATAGTGCGAAGGCAACGCCACCGATGGCAAAAACGGTTGTAATTGCGATGATTAACCACTTGCCAGCCCAAATAGCGCCAAACAGCTCACGCAAATCAATTTCATCATCTGCTGGAGCAAATCCAATATTCGAGTTTTGATTTGTTATTTGATTTTGTTGATTCATATTATTGATGATACTCCATACGGTTTATGCTTCCGCTGGTAGATGATTTCTGTAAATTCGGTCGATTTACGGGGCTCGCGTAACGTATTTCGGTCACACGAGTGTGCCCCGACAAGAACAACCGGCCCAGTTAATATGCGGCCATGGTACTTGTGTAGGGATGCATGTGGCCCAAGTTTCGGTCACACTTGTGTGTCCTTGCTTTCGGTCACACAAACTTGCCGTTACTTTCCGGTCACACTTGTGTGCCCCTACTTTAGGTCACACTTGTGTGCCCCTACTTTAGGTCACACTTGTGTGCCCCTACTTTCGGTCACACTTGTATGTCCCTACTTTCGGTCACACTTGTGTGCCCCTACTTTCGGTCACACTTGTGTGCCCCTACTTTCGGTCACACTTGTGTGTCCCTACTTTCGGTCACACTTGTGTGTCCTTGCTTTCGGTCACACTTGTATGCCCCTACTTTCGGTCACACTTGTATGTCCCTACTTTCGGTCACACTTGTGTGCCCCTACGAGAGCGGACAGAACGCAGGTGTGCTGCCCTACGCGGGTAAAAAATGGGTACCCGTTAGATCCCGCCGATTGCAGCAATGGCAATAGCACTATTATAAATAATCTGCGTGATATCACCCCAGTAGGTCATTCCATCTCGATAGTTGGTTTCAAGTGGCATGATTACGGTGTCGCCAGGGCGAAGTTGTTGGGCACTGCTACCAAACCAGAAGTTTTGTTCTGGCAACATTACCGAGCCATCAGCTCTTACTACGTAAACACGGCTATCGTCGGCACGGCGCGTTGCGCCACCAGCAAGCTTCAAATAGCCTTCTAGACTAATGGTCTCATTAAAGCGATGAGAGCTAGGGTGTTGAACCTCACCCATTACCGCTACGGTCTGTTTCTGTGTTGGGATATAAACAACATCGCCATCTTCAGCCATAAGGTTGTGACGAGGGTTATTGTTAACAACCTCTTCAAAGTCGATAACCATACGCCCAGTCGCTTCAACACTTTCTAGTTGGTATAGAACCGTCTCAGTATCTTCTACTGTCGCGAAAGTGCCTTGCTCACTTAGGGTACGGTTAGCCATCTCTTTACGTAAGCTGGTTACCGCGCGCTGAATTTCCAGTTGCTCTTGCGCCCGCACTGATTCGCGGGTAAATACACCACCGTAAGTGTAAGCATATTCGGTGAATCCACCGGCGCGCTTAATTACATCAGCGAGGGTCTCACCTTTTTGAATTGCGTATTTACCTGGGAAGCGAACTTCACCATGCAATTCTACCATCGCCGTTTCTTGCCATGCTGGTGTGGTCAATACGTTTAAGCGGTCGCGGCTTTGCAACAAAATTGCACCGTTATTGGCCAGTTGCTCAGTCAAGTCCACACTAATGTGCTCAACCATCTGAGCTTGGTTTTGGTTGCGAATAGTACGGGTAATTTCAGCATTTTGGCTAAAGGCGCTCTCTTTTAAACCGCCCGCCATGGCGATTAAATCTTTCACCGTGCCGTTTACAACAAGAGGGTAAGCCCCCGGGTGAGCTACCTCACCAGCAACAGAAACCGCTTGTAATTTACTGTTCAAACGAGCTTGGTCATTCAACTTAGCCAACACCGGATAGAGTAATTCTTCACGCTGTAACTGCGGAGAAAGCTCAATCAACTCACGATGCTGAAACAGTTGCAGCAATACCATTGAGCGAAGTTCTGCTTTTTTCTGCGCTTGTTCATCAAGCTCATCTTGGTGACTGACGGCAACACCGGCAATACTTTTACGATTACTCAGCGTTGATTTGTTATCTAACTTATTCAGGCCGGCATCGAGTGCTTCTTCATCAGTTAGCTCGGCGTCCTGAAGTCCCTCTTCTTTAGCAAGTTTATTGGCAAACTCACCCAAGGCGCGACGATCCAGCACTTCATTTCGAAGTGAGAATATAATGAGTTTGTCTGATGGCTGTAAAACAAGATCTTGCTCGCCCTTGGGAGTTCTCAGGGCCAATTCTAAGTCAAAACCAAATACTTCAATGTCACCACGAACGTTGATTTCTCTTACCAATAACGCATAAGACAAATCCGTATTCCAAGTTAAATCCGCTTCCGGTGACGGCAATAGGTTGCTCACCGTCATTCCCGGTTGCCACTGGTAAGAGCCTGGGCGGGTTACAGAACCAACAATGGTGATGGCACCATCAATCTCTTCACTGGTTGACCGTACCGTAAGGTAATCACCATCATTAACATCCATCGCTTTGCCGTTAGCGGAGGTTAGGTCAACGTTTACAATAGAGCGTTGGTGGCGATTATTAAAGCGTTCAACATTAGATGCTGATGGGTATGCTCCAGCCATTAGCCCGCCAGCCATACTGACAATATCTGCCATCGTCTCGTTGCCTGACAATTCATATATCGCCGGACGACGTACTTCACCGTCAACAGATACCGTTGCAGCTACTGGCGGAATAAAAACCACGTCTCCGCTTTGCAAGCGCACATCGCCAGAGGCATCACCGTGCATCAACAGATCATACGCATCAAAGTGACCAACCACTTTACCAGAACGCTTAACTTGAATATTACGCAAAGAGCCAATCTCGCTGAGGCCACCAGCTAACGTGACTGCGTGCGAAACCGTTGATAATGCGCTTAGGGTATATGAGCCAGGCTGAAACGCCTCTCCAGCGATAAACACTCGAATGGAGCGTAGCTCTCCCATAGTTAGGTTGCCATTAACGCCAATCATTTGGGCTTTAATCGTTGCCGCAATAGCCTGTCGCGCGTCAGCAAACGTCATCCCGGCTAAATGAATAGGGCCAAGTTCAGCAATAACTACACTGCCGTTTCTTGCAATGGTGAGCGTTTCATTAGAAACGCTTTTACCAAACAATTGCAGCTGCAGTTGGTCGCCAGGGCCTAGAACATAATCAGACGGAATTGGAATGTCTGTAGCTGGAGCAAAGGTGGTTGGTTGGCCAGCAAATAACTCGTAACCATAAGGTTTTAGTTCTTGTTCATCTTCCGCTTCCAGCTCTTCGCCTTCATCTTCTTGAAAACGCTGATTTGACTGCTCACGCTCATCCATTAGCGGTTGGTCAGAATAGTCGCTTTGCGAGCTGCTGGCGCCACTTGCGCCTGAAAGCATGGCCGGATCTATCCCATACTGTTGTGCTAGTCGTTTTTGCTCAGTAGGTGGTAACTTTTTGAACTGTTCAATCATCTCAGGAGAGATTGACATCGCGTCAACAGATACTGTCATCAGCAACGGCAGAGTAGCGACCATTACGGTCAACCATTTGCGGAGTGTGTGCTTCATTGGTCGTTTAGTCCGGCATTTAAGAAAGATGTTAGTACACACCAACTTATAACCAGTTGATTTAATAAATAATTAATATTTAACCTGGCATATTTTAGACACGCTTTCGCCCTTAGGTTTGGCTCCTAAACAGCACAAAGCATTGTTGGTATGTTAAACGCACAAATGCCAGCGACGATTCCTTTACGGCGCTGGCATTTGTGCTGTTGTAATTTTATTTATACTGAAACAAAGGCTTAGCTGTAACCTCAGTATTCAGTCACTTTCAAAGTGGTTCGAAAGGGATTGCAATGTTAACAAGCCAAGACACAGACGCAAGGCTTTGTGTCGTTATTATTAACGAAATAACATTCATACTTGTCTGACTGGATAAATAAAAATCGATACCTATTTACCCTATAGCGAATAAGGGGCAATCTCTTACAACAATTATCTTGGATAAGATGTTGATATATACATCCAGAATATGGCCATTCCTTATAAAAATTAAAGCAACAATTTAGCTACCGTTTACAAACAAATAAAACCAGCCCCATTGACTGTACGCTTTTACAGCAGCAAAAGTGTTGCGCAACGCACATACTCCCGCTTTTGGAGTAAACAATGGCTAACAGGTGCCTCTAGCGACTTCAAATCTTGGCTTTTTCTCGTTATGGTAGTGCAATCTACCCTATGGACGGGGTGACAAAAAATACAAGAACCAACGGAATTCTATATGGAGCCGCTCGCTCCATCGCTAAAACTATAAATATTCAAGGTAAATTCGCAGATGAGCTCAAACATCAATCGCGGAGAGTTTCTAGGCCATCCTAAAGGCCTGTTCCTCCTGTTCACCACTGAGTTGTGGGAACGCTTCTCTTACTACGCTATGCGTGCCATTTTGGTATTGTACCTCGTAGACCAAGTTACCACTCAAGGCGGCCACGGTTTAGGCTGGAGCCAAGCAGACGCTCTTTCCTTATACGGTACCTTTACTGGTTTAGTATACATTACCCCACTTATCGGTGGTTGGTTGGCAGATAACTACTTAGGCCAACGTAAAGCCATCTATATTGGTGGTTTCTTAATGGCGGCTGGCCAATTCTTGTTGGGTACCCCACATGCGTGGATCCCTGGCATGGAAACCGCGGTATTTTACTTTGGTTTGGGCGTACTGATTTTAGGTAACGGTCTGTTTAAACCAAACATCTCTACCATGGTTGGCGACTTATACGAAGAAGGCGATCACCGTCGTGACGGTGCATTCACCATCTTCTACATGGGTATCAACGTAGGTGCTTTCCTTTCTGGTATTGTGGTTGGCAACGTTGTTGCTGCTTACGGCGGTAGCTTCCAAGCTGGCTTCGTTTGTGCTGGTATCGGTATGTTGCTGTCTCTGGTTATTCAGTTCATGTTTGCGCAAAAGCTGTTGGGCGACATCGGTACCGTGCCTGCAGCTAAACTAGACAAACTGCAGCAAACCGAAGTTCGTAATGAACCTCTAACAGCAGTTGAGCGTGATCGCATTAAAGTGATCATGGTGCTTGGTCTGTTTACTATCGTTTTCTGGGCTGGCTTCGAGCAAGCTGGTGGCCTGATGAACTTGTTCACCAACAACTTCACCGACCGCATGCTGGGTGATTGGGAAATCCCAACCACTTACTTCCAGTCTCTAAACGCCTTCTTCATCGTTGTATTTGCACCAGTAATCGCTTCCCTTTGGGTTCGTATGGGTGCTAACGAGCCTAACTCTCCAGTTAAATTCGCATTGGGCCTTATCCTGTTGGGTATCGGTTTCATCTTTATGATGGGTGCGGTAATGGAGATGGGCGGTGACGCTAACGCTAAATCATCCATGTGGTGGTTAGTTGGTGCATACTTCTTCCACACCATGGGTGAGCTGTGCTTGTCTCCTATCGGTCTGTCGATGGTAACCAAACTTGCTCCGCTGCGTATGGCATCCTTAATGATGGGCGCATGGTTCGGTTTCGTTGCTATTGCAAACAAGGTTGGTGGTTTCGTTGGTTCCTTCATCGGTCACGACGGTTCTGCAGAAGAGCAATTAGCTAACGCTATGTCTATCTTCTCCGGCATTTTCATCACTGCTGTTGTTTCTGGCATCATCCTGTACTTCATGTCCGACAAGCTTGTTGACTGGATGCACGGCGCTGAAGATGGCCATGATAAAAATGAAGCTCAAGCATTAGAGCAAGAAGTTGCTGTAACTGCTGACCATGAAGGCATGAAGCACTAAGTTGTGTTTTAGGGGGGTTAGCTGCCTCCCTCCTGATTGATTCAAAAGCCTCAATGCGATAACCGCATTGGGGCTTTTTTGTTGTTTATTTTTGAATTCGGTCGCACGCGTGCGCCCCTACGGGAACCATCCGCCTCAAACGGCCAGCCCCAACCTGCTACCCCACACTTGTAGGGGCACTCATGAGTGACCTTAGCTGACGGCAACTGTTACAGATAAATAAACGGTCGGACATGTCCGCCCCTACGGGCAATATTCACCTCAAACGGCCAGCCCCAACATGCTCCCCGAACTTGTAGGGGCACTCGTGAGTGACCGCACCGAAGTGACACCTTATGAAACGGTCGGACATGTCCGTCCCTACGGGTAATATTCACCTCAAACTGCCAACCCCAACATGTTCCCCGAACTTGTAGGGGCACTCATGAGTGACCTTAGCTGACGGCAGCTGTTACAGATAAATTAACGGTCGGACATGTCCGCCCCTACGGGTAATATTCACCTCAAACTGCCAGCCCCAAACGTGTTATCCCACACTTGTAGGGGCACTCATGAGTGACCGCGCCGAAGTTACGCCTTATGAAACAGTCGGACATGTCCGCCCCTACGGGCATCATCCGCCTCAAACGGCCAGCCCAAACGTGTTATCCAAGCCTGTAGGGGCACTCATGAGTGACCTTAGCTGACGGCAACTGTTACAGATAAATAAACGGTCGGACGCGTCCGCCCCTACGGGTAATATTCACCTCAAACGGCCAACCCCAACATGTTCCCCGAACTTGTAGGGGCACTCGTGAGTGACCGCACCGAAGTGACACCTTATGAAACGGTCGGACATGTCCGTCCCTACGGGTAATATTCACCTCAAACTGCCAACCCCAACATGTTCCCCGAACTTGTAGGGGCACTCATGAGTGACCGCACCGAAGTGACACCTTATGAAACGGTCGGACATGTCCGCCCCTACGGGCATCATCCGCCTTGAATAAGAGGCGCGAAATCCATTACACGGATGCGTATATTGCAAAGCCTACTAAATAGGCAGTTGCTGCCCTTCCCCTTGCTCCTGAGCTAATCAAGGTAAATACTGAGTTCACAGCACTTGCAAGGAATCAATTGTGGACAAGAATCTCACCTTAAACGAAACCCGCGTTATCGGCTGCCTGATGGAGAAAGAGTCAACCACACCGGATCTCTATCCATTAACCCTCAACGCACTAAAGGGCGCCTGCAATCAAAAAAGCAATCGCGAACCGGTATTGTCTCTATCAGATACCGAAGTACAGCAAACCGTTGCCCAACTGTTAGGTAAAAGATTACTCCATGAAGAGGGCAGCGCTCGCACCAGCAAATATAAGCACCGCTTCTGCAATACTCCATTTGGTGGTCTGCAATTTACTCAGCAAGAGCGCGCCATCGTTTGTGTATTACTGTTACGTGGGCCACAAACCCCCGGTGAATTACGCTCTCGTACTAATCGGCTATGTGAATTTTCCGATGTAAGCGAAACCGAATCAGCCTTACAACAACTGGTTGAAAAGGAGTTGGTAGTACAACTTCCGCGAGAAGCAGGAAAGCGTGAGAGTCGTTATGCTCACTTATTTAGTGGCGAAGTTGAGATAGTCACTAGTGCAAATGTTGCTTCAAACGATAAAACCAGAATTCTTGAATTGGAAAAAGAGAATATGATTCTTAAGGCTGAGGTTGAACGGTTAAAACAGATGTTATCGTAAGCACAACGCTTTGCCGTTACTTGAGCACGCTCGAAAACAAGCAAAGTGCCTTTCGACGGTTTGGCGTTATCAAGCCTAGGGCCTACATGTACGCCGCTACATTGAGTAATGCTTACTATGTAACATAGGGGGCACTCAAGAGTGGTCATTGCGACACTCGATTGTATTCGTGCCCCATTGTTAATCTACCAATCCAAACCCTTTTGGGCTTTTACGCCTGCTTCGAACGCATGTTTAATTGGTTGGATTTCAGATACGGTGTCGGCCAAATCGGTCAAGCGACGATGACAGGCGCGTCCAGTAATAACTACATGTTGATTCTTGGGCCGATTTTGAATGGCTGCGACTACCTCATCAATATCGAGATAGTGATAGCTAACCATATAAGTGATTTCATCGAGTAGCACCATATCAACCGTAGGATCCGCCAGCGCCAATTTAATCTGTTGCCATACAGCTTGTGCAGCAGCAGTATCACCGTCACGATCTTGAGTATTCCAAGTGAAGCCCGTTTTCATTATGTAAAACGGCACACCCAAATTCTCTAGTATATTGCGTTCACCACACTCCCACTGGCCTTTAATAAATTGCGCTACCTGACAATTAAATCCATGACCAACTGCACGCAGCACCGTCCCAAAACCCGCTGTCGATTTACCTTTGCCATTACCAGTTAACACCAGCAACACGCCTTTATCGATCTGAGCTTGCTCTATTTTCCCATCAACAGCTTGCTTCAATGTTTGTTGTCGCTGCTTATGTTTTTCGTTATCTCGTTCCATCGAAAGCGCTCCAGTAATTTTACTTTTTGCTGTGCATTTTAAGATCGTAAGTTGCCTCAAGCCGTTACTTGCCGCCACTCCTACAAAAAATAATGACCATAGCGTAACTCCAGCTGCGTTTGATTGTTTAAAAGGAGATATAGCATGCCCAACTACAAACGATTACGGCAACCCGGAGGAACCTATTTCTTTACTCTGGCATTAGCAGAACGAAACAACAATGACCTTTTGGTTCGACATATTGCGATTTTGCGTCGGGCGATCTCTGAGATTAAAGCAAAGCACCCTTTTCGAACCCATGCGGTCGTTGTATTGCCAGAACATGTTCATTTGATGATTACTCTTCCTCAGGGAGATTCCGACTTTTTTACTCGCATACGCCTGATAAAATTTTCGTTTACCAAACTTGTCAATCGTTCTACCGGTCAGGCTCAATCTGTATGGCAGAAAGGCTATTGGGAGCATCTAATTCGAGACCAACAGGATTTCGATAATCACTTCAATTACATCCACTTCAACCCGGTTAAACACGGCTATGTCGATAAAACCAAAGATTGGCCTCATTCCACCTTCCATATTTATGTTGAACGCGGCGTGTTAGATGCTGAGTGGGGACAAAAGAATGAAGTGGAAATATCCGGCGCAGAATACGACTAACATACACAACCGCTGAAGGGTTTGTGTATGAATACGGTCGGACATGTCCGCCCCTACGGGTAATATTCACCTCAAACTGCCAACCCAAACATGTTACCCCACACTTGTAGGGGCACTCGTGAGTGACCGCACCGAAGTTACGCCTTATGAAACGGTCGGACATGTCCGCCCCTACGGGCAACATTCACCTCAAACTGCCAGCCCAAACATGTTACCCCACACTTGTAGGGGCACTCGTGAGTGACCGCACCGAAGTGACACCTTATCAAACGGTCGGACATGTCCGCCCCTACGGGTAATATTCGCCTCAAACTGCCAGCCCAAACGTGTTATCCAAGCCTGTAGGGGCACTCATGAGTGACCGCACCGAAGTGACGCCTTATGAAACGGTCGGACATGTCCGCCCCTACGGGCAATATTAGCCTCAAACTGCCAGCCCCAAACGTGTATCCCACACTTGTAGGGGCACTCGTGAGTGACCGCACCGAAGTGACGCCTTATGAAACGGTCGGACATGTCCGCCCCTACGGGAAATATTAGCCTCAAACTGCCAACCCAAATGTGTTGCCTAAGCCTGTAGGGGCACTCGTGAGTGACCGCACCGAAGTGACACCTTATCAAACGGTCGGACATGTCCGCCCCTACGGGCAACATTCGCCTCAAACTGCCAGCCCAAACGTGTTGCCTAAGCCTGTAGGGGCACTCGTGAGTGACCGCACCGAAGTGACACCTTATCAAACGGTCGGACATGTCCGCCCCTACGACAGTACCTTCCCTCAGCCAATAGATACTATCGATTCATAACTGATTTTAGATCTGCCCTAATAACAGGCTTGGCATCATAACCGTTCTCAGGCACGATAGACGTCTATATGGATAAAAGGCCAATTGGGTTTATAAGGATCGGTAGTATGACAACAACCCTCAAGCAATCACTGGCAGAGCGCATTCTCATCTTAGATGGCGCTATGGGTACCATGATCCAGCGCCATAAGCTGGAAGAAGAAGACTTTCGCGGTGAACGCTTTGCCGATTGGCCATCACTACTGAAAGGCAATAACGACCTGCTATCGCTAACGCAGCCACAGATCATTGCTCAGATCCATCGTGACTACCTGCTTGCTGGTGCGGATATCATCGAAACCAACACCTTCAATAGCACCACCGTCGCCATGGCTGACTACCAGATGGAAGCGCTATCGAAAGAGATTAACTTCGAATCTGCCAAGCTCGCCCGTCAAGTGGCAGACGAAGTAGCCCAAGAGACCGGTATCCCCCGTTATGTTGCCGGTACGTTAGGGCCTACTAACCGTACCTGTTCAATTAGCCCAGACGTTAATGATCCCGGTTTTCGTAATATCGCCTTTGATATCCTGGTAGAAGCCTATACCGAATCTACCAATGCCCTGCTTAATGGCGGCGCCGATATCATTATGGTTGAAACCGTGTTTGATACCCTTAATGCTAAGGCCGCGCTCTATGCCATTGATAGTGTGTTTGAGCAACGAGGCCAGAAATGGCCGGTGATGATCTCCGGCACCATCACCGATAGCTCTGGCCGCACTCTTACCGGTCAAACCACCGAAGCGTTCTACAACTCACTGCGTCATATCGACCCAATTAGTTTTGGCCTGAACTGCGCTTTAGGCCCTAAAGAATTGGTCCCGTATATGGCTGAACTCAATCGCATCAGCGAATGCCCTATATCTGCGCATCCAAATGCCGGCTTACCCAATGAGTTTGGCGAGTATGACGAAACTCCAGCGCAAATGGCGCAGATAATCGGCCAGTGGGCAGCAGATGGTTGGCTTAATATTGTCGGTGGTTGTTGTGGTACCACACCAGAGCACATCAGTGCGATAGCTGCAGTAGTAAGTAAACACCAACCTCGGCAAGCTCCTAAACTGCCACATCACACCCGCTTAGCGGGGCTTGAACCTTGTACTATCGAGGCCAACTCATTGTTCGTCAACGTGGGTGAACGCACCAACGTTACTGGTTCCGCGCGCTTTCTTCGCTTGATTAAGGAGGGCGATTACGAAACCGCGCTTGAGGTAGCTAAGCAGCAAGTTGAAAACGGCGCGCAGATCATCGATATCAATATGGATGAAGGGATGCTGGACTCAGAAGCGGCAATGGTGCGCTTCTTAAACCTGATTGCCGCAGAGCCAGATATCTCGAAAGTGCCGATCATGATCGACTCTTCAAAGTGGTCAGTGATTGAGGCTGGCCTGAAATGCATCCAAGGCAAGGGGATCGTTAACTCAATCTCCCTTAAGGAGGGTGAACAGGCCTTTATCGAGCAAGGCAAGTTAGTCCGCCGCTACGGCGCTGCTGCTATTGTTATGGCGTTTGACGAACAGGGCCAAGCCGATACTTACCAGCGCAAGGTTGAGATCTGTACTCGCGCCTATCGGGTGCTTACCGAAAAAGTCGGTTTAGCCCCAGAAGACATCATCTTCGATCCCAACATCTTTGCCATTGCCACTGGTATTGATGAGCACAACAATTACGCCGTCGACTTTATCGAGGCCTGTAAAACCATTCGCGACACCCTCCCCCATGCACGTCTTTCCGGCGGTGTATCCAACGTATCGTTCTCTTTTCGGGGCAATAACCCGGTGCGGGAAGCGATTCACGCGGTATTCCTCTACCACGCCATTAAAAATGGTCTCACCATGGGCATTGTTAACGCTGGCCAGCTGGCGATATTCGATGATATTCCCAAACAATTGTTAGAGCGGGTTGAGGATGTGGTACTCAATCGCCGCGACGATGCAACAGAGCGGCTGCTGGCTATCGCTAATGATTACCGCGGTGAAGGTAAACAACAGGCGGATCCTCGTGATGCCCAGTGGCGTAGTTGGCCAGTAAACAAACGCTTAGAACATGCCTTGGTGAAGGGTATAACCGATTTTATCGAAGAGGATACTGAAGCGGCTCGATTGAAAGCCAATATTCCCCTCGAGGTAATTGAAGGGCCGTTAATGGATGGCATGAACGTGGTTGGCGATCTGTTCGGCGATGGCCGCATGTTCCTACCACAGGTTGTAAAATCCGCCCGGGTGATGAAGCGGGCAGTTGCCTACCTCAACCCGTACATTGAAGCATCCAAAGTGAAAGGGCAAAGCAACGGTAAAGTGTTGATGGCAACTGTAAAGGGGGATGTCCACGACATTGGTAAAAACATTGTTGGCGTGGTTTTACAGTGTAACGGTTACGAAGTTATCGATCTTGGTGTAATGGTGCCGGTAGAGAAGTTGATAGAGGTAGCCATTGCTGAGCAAGTCGATGTAATAGGCATGTCTGGTCTAATTACCCCGTCGCTGGACGAGATGATCCACAACGTAAAAGCGTATCAAAAGGCTGGCTTAACCATTCCGTGTATTATTGGTGGTGCCACCACCTCGAAAATCCACACCGCGGTGAAGATCCACGAGCATTATCCTCATGGGGCTATCTATGTGCCAGATGCATCTAGAACCGTGCCAGTTATCGCCAAACTTTGTGGCCCAGATAAGCAGGCCTTTGTGGAGGAGCGTTACCGCGAATACGCCGCTCTCAAATTGAAACGCGAAAGCCAAGGTCGACGTAAGCAGCTAATCAGTCTCGACGCCGCTAGGGCTAATCGTAATCAGATTGATTGGCCAAACTATGTTCCTAAGATCCCAAACAGCTTAGGGGTTCATACCCTCGAAGATTACCCAATCACCGATCTGCTGGAGCGCATCGATTGGACCCCATTCTTCCGCAGCTGGGGCTTGCACGGTAAGTATCCGCAGATTTTCGACAACACCACCGTAGGTGGCGAAGCCCGTGAGCTATTCGATAACGCACAGATCATGCTGACACAGATCATCGAACACAAATGGCTTAAGGCAGCGGCGGTGTTTGGCCTGTTCCCTGCCAACACCCTCGACAATCATGATGATATTGCTATCTACAGCGATGAAAGCCGCCAGCAAAGTCTATTAACGCTACAAATGCTGCGGCAACAAGTTGAGCGCATCGATAACGACAACTTTGCCCTGTCTGACTTTGTCGCGCCGCAATCTTCAGGCATAAATGACTACATGGGCGCCTTTGCGGTAACTGCAGGGATCGGTATTGATGAACATGTACAACGATTTGAGCAAGATGGCGACGATTATAGTGCCATCATGCTTAAGGCTATTGCAGATAGATTAGCGGAAGCCTTTGCCGAACGTTTGCACGAACGAGTACGCAAAGAGTTTTGGGGCTATGACGCTGACGAGAGCCTTGATAACGACGCTTTAATCAAAGAACGTTACAAAGGTATTCGCCCCGCCCCTGGTTACGCAGCCTGCCCAGATCACACCGAGAAAGGACTGCTGTGGCAACTATTAGAACCAACCAAACGTATCGGTCTTAATATCACCGAGAACTTCGCCATGTACCCGACAGCGGCAGTATCCGGTTGGTACTTTGCCCATCCACAATCACGCTATTTTGGTGTTACCGATATCGGTAAGGATCAGGTTGAGGATTACGCCAAACGCAAAGGGATGAGTATCGAGCAAACAGAGAAGTGGTTAGCGCCTATTTTAGGCTACGACGCATAGCTAGCCTTATCTAAACTGCGGTCGGATACGTATGGGTAGGGGCACTCGTGAGTGACCTTAGCTAACGGCAGGTGTTACCGCTGCATTACCGGTCGGACACGTCCGACCCTACGAGTAGGGGCACTCGTGAGTGACCTTAGCTGACGGCAGCTGTTACAGAGAAATTATCGGTCGGACGCGTCCGCCCCTACGGGCTATACCAATGAAGAGCCCCAAACGAAAAAACCACCGCATGCGGTGGTTTTTCATTACTGAGGCAAGCGCTTATGCGTCGTCTTCAGTGTAGGTTTCACGCTGACAGTAGGCGTAAGCCGCATCAAATGCTGCCTTCTGGAACTTCTTCAATCCAAGTTCATCGAAGCTCGCCTGTACTGGGTTACGCTTGATCCACTCTTTAACTTCAGTCGGGTGTACAACGGCAGCGTTAACACCAACCAACTGCATCGCCGCTTCCATCTTAAAACTACCACCACTGCCGGCAAACTTACCTTTTTGTGGGCGGTCGATAATCACAATCTGATCCACATGGTAATCTTCCATCAACTTACCAAAGGCAAAATGGAACTTACGGATAGCCTCAGTGCTCTCTAACTTCGGCATCGGCATTGATAGTTGGCGCATTGATGGCACCGCAAACAAGCCATCTTCCATACCCAGCAGACAAAATACCGCTTCCCCACCTTTGATCTCTACGCCAATTACTCTCATGCCAAACCTTTCTGATAATTCATAACAATGGCGCTATTGTAGCGTGAATCAACAAACGACACCTTGGCTTTCAATGAACTTCTGCACAAAACCATCACTTTCGAGTGTATTTGTGTGTAATTCAGGCGATTAGATCAAATGTTGGCTGTAGCCGCCACCGATATTTATACAATATCAACCACCAGCACTACTGCCACGTTACCGTTACAGTAACGGTCGGACATGTCCGCCCCTACGAGTAATATTCACCTCAAACAACAAGCTGCAACATGTTCCCCGAACTTGTAGGGGCACTCGTGAGTGACCTTAGCTAACGGCAGGTGTTACCGCTGCATTACCGGTCGGACGCGTCCGCCCCTACGAGTAGGGGCACTCATGAGTGACCTTAGCTAATGGCAAATGTTACCGCTGCATTATCGGTCGGACAGGTCCGCCCCTACGAGTAGGGGCACTCATGAGCGACCTTTGGCAACAGCAGGTGTTACCGCTGCATTATCGGTCGGACAGGTCCGCCCCTACGAGTAGGGGCACTCGTGAGTGGCCTTAGGCAACGGCAGGTGTTGCCGCTGCATTAACGGTCAGACATGTCCGCCCCTACGAGTAGGGGCACTCGTGAGTGACCTTTGGCAACGGCAGGTGTTACCGCTACATTATCGGTCGGACATGTCCGCCCCTACGGGTAGGGGCACTCGTGAGTGACCTTTGGCAACGGCAGGTGTTGCCGCTGCATTAACGGTCGGACGCGTCCGCCCCTACGAGCAGGGTCACTCATGAGTGACCTTTGGCAACAGCAGGTGTTGCCGCTGCATTAACGGTCGGACACGTCCGCCCCTACGAGTAGGGGCACTCGTGAGTGGCCTTAGGCAACGGCAGGTGTTGCCGCTGCATTAACGGTCAGACATGTCCGCCCCTACGGGTAGGGGCACTCGTGAGTGACCTTAGCTAATGGCAAATGTTACCGCTGCATTAACGGTCGGACACGTCCGCCCCTACGGGTAGGGGCACTCGAGAGTGACCTTAGCTAACGGCAGGTGTTACCGCTACATTAACGGTCGGACGCGTCCGCCCCTACGGGTAGGGGCACTCGAGAGTGACCTTAGCTAATGGCAAATGTTACCGCTGCATTATCGGTCGGACAGGTCCGCCCCTACGGGTAGGGGCACTCGAGAGTGACCTTAGCTAATGGCAAATGTTACCGCTGCATTATCGGTCGGACAGGTCCGCCCCTACGAGTAGGGGCACTCGTGAGTGACCTTAGCTAACGGCAGGTGTTACCGCTGCATTAACGGTCTGACACGTCCGCCCCTACGAGTAGGGGCACTCGTGAATGACCTTAGCTAACGGCAGGTGTTACCGCTACATTAACGGTCGGACAGGTCCGCCCCTACGGGTAGGGGCACTCATGAGTGACCGTAGCTAATGGCAGATGTTGCCACTACATTATTGGTCGGACACGTCCGCCCCTACGAGTAGGGGCACTCGTGAGTGACCGTAGCTAATGGCAGGTGTTGCCGCTAAATTAACGGTCGGACTCGTCCGCCCCTACGGGTTAATCGCTGCCAAACAGGTCGCGGGTGTAAACCTTTGCAGCAACGTCTTTGATATCATCGGTAAGACGATTGGCCACAATCACATCAGATACTTTCTTAAACTCTTCCAGATCGTTAATAACGCGAGAGTTAAAGAATTCTGCATCTTGCAGCACCGGTTCAAACACCACGACCTCAATACCTTTGGCCTTGATTCGTTTCATCACCCCTTGGATAGACGAAGCGCGGAAGTTATCTGAGCCAGCTTTCATGATCAGGCGGTGTACCCCAACCACTTTAGGCTTGCGGGCAATAATGGCATCCGCGATAAAGTCTTTACGGGTGCGGTTGGCATCAACAATGGCCGAAATGATGTTATTCGGTACATTTTCGTAGTTGGCACGCAGTTGCTTGGTGTCTTTTGGTAAGCAATAACCACCGTAACCAAAGCTTGGGTTGTTGTAGTGGTTGCCAATACGTGGGTCGAGGCCAACGCCTTCAATGATCTGGCGCGCATTTAAGCCATGGGCTTCAGCGTAGCTATCAAGCTCATTAAAATAAGCTACCCGCAGCGCTAAAAAGGTATTGGAGAACAACTTAACCGCTTCTGCCTCAGTCGAGTCGGTAAACAGCACCTCAATCTCTTCTTTTACAGCACCTTCAACCAGTAAATTAGCGAATACTTCAGCTCGCTCAGAACGCTCACCAACAATAATACGTGATGGATAGAGGTTGTCGTACAACGCTTTGCCTTCACGCAGAAACTCTGGCGAGAAGATCAGGTTGTCGCAGTTAAAGCGAGCCTTAGCTTCAGCGGTGTAACCCACAGGTACAGTAGATTTAATTATCATCACTGCATCTGGGTTGATCGCCATAACGTCTTTTATTACCGCTTCAACCGAATTGGTGTTGAAGTAGTTAGTTTGCGGATCGTAATCGGTAGGGGTAGCAATTACCACGTAGTCGGCATCAGCATACGCTTGTTGCTTATCTAAGGTAGCAGTGAAGTTGAGGGCTTTATTAGCCAAAAAATCTTCAATTTCTGCATCAACAATTGGCGATTTTTTGTTGTTTAACAGCTCAACTTTTTCCGCCACAATATCGATTGCAACAACTTGATGTTGCTGCGACAACAGCATGGCATTGGATAGGCCTACATAGCCCGTGCCGGCGATGGCAATTTTCATATCAATCCTAAACGCTTTGATAACTAGAAGCAGAACAAAAAGGTAGCAGAAAAACCGCTACCTTTTATTACAATATTGAATTGCATTAATTTTGGATTACTGGCCGCGCCGATGCAAGGTTACCAGCAGTTGAGCTTCCGCTTTCGGGAGCTCGCACTCCTTCATAATCTCTTCAACGTCAGCCCCAAGCTCTACCATCTTCATGCCACGGTTATACAGCTTGGCATCGGGGTCAGTCTGTATTACTTCGTCTTGGCGAGCTTGCAGGTGCGATTGCAACTGCTCCAACTCCTTCACTCGCTTGCCAACCCCAAGTGCGCCATTGCGCACTTCAGCCAACTCACGTTGTAATGCTTCGTTATTGGTTTCGGCCGCTTTTAATAGCAGTTTCACCGCTTCGACTTTACGGTCTACTTGGGTCATGCATTTACGAACCCAAAACACCAAGCTGGCACAGACGATGGCCATCACCACCGCCGCCACGAGTGCTATTGCTAATAGGTCATTCACAAAGTCGCCATCTCCGTCCATTCGTCATTGCTCAGCAACTTCTCCAGATCCACCAAGATCAACAAACGGTCGTCACGATGTGATACCCCTTGAATAAACTTGGCGCTCTCTTCATTACCGACGTTAGGCGCGGTATCGATCTCGGAGCTGTTGAGGTAAACCACCTCTGCCACCGAATCGACTTGAATCCCCACAACCTGATCTTCCGCTTCAATAATGACGATACGGGTATTGTCGGTGATCTCTCCAGGCATCAAACCAAACCGAGCCCGAGTATCGATAACCGTAACCACGTTACCACGGAGGTTGATGATACCCAGAACGTACGACGGAGCGCCTGGTACCGGTGCAATGTCTGAATAACGGAGCACCTCACGCACCTGCATTACATTGATGCCATAAGTTTCTTGTTCCAGTTGGAAGGTAACCCACTGCACCACTTCGTCGTTCTTATCGTTATTTGTTGCAATCTGTTGTTGCATGCTCATCAGCTATGACTCCTTAAATTGGCTATCTAAGCCTGCGTCTAACAGGCCAATCAGCTCGGGTACATCCAGCACCACGCACATCTTTTCTTTGACAATGCCAGCGAGGTAACGGCGTTTATCGCCCACCTTGCGCCAATTGACTTCGGCTTTGGTTAGCGGCTCAGCGTTCACCAGCGATTCACACGCTAATGTCCAGCGGCTGCTACCTAATTGCACCAAATATTGGTATTTCAAATTAGGTGCAAGTTGTTGATAGCGCTCTGGCATTAGCCATCGGCAACTATCAACCACGTAATAGGGTTGTTGTTTCTCGGTTTGTAAGCCAATCAGCCACTTGGATTGGCCTGGCAGTTGTCGCCATTCGCCGCAGCGTTTAATGCCACCGAGTAACTGCAGCGGCACCGCTACCGTTAAATTTGCCACGGTAAAATAGAGGCACTGAAACTCATCATCGAGCTCATCCTGCCACGTCACCTGATGTGACAGGTTTCTGGCGCTAGCGTGTTGCCCTGCTACGATCGTTTTAACTGGCTCTGGCTCTGGCTCTGGCTCTGGCTCTGGCTCTGGCTCTGGCTCTGGCTCTGGCTCTGGCTCTGGCTCTGGCTCTGGCTCTGGCTCTGGCTCTGGCTCTGGCTCTGGCTCTGGCTCTGGCTCTGGCTCTGCAGACAATAATGACTGCTGCTGAGCCAGTGCAAGCAATTGCGCCACACTGTTTTGATGCAGTTGAGGCGGCTCCACAACCTCGACCGATAACGGTTGGTCACTGCTATCTGCGGCAACCTCTGCTTGAGGTAGCGGATCAGCAAGCAACACATCAAAGTAATCATCAACCGCTTGCTGGGCGATGTTTGCCATCGTTCTGACCTCGTTCTAATAAGCCTTCAAGCAGTTCATTATATGCATTGATGCCACGACTGCGGCCGGCAAATTGTGGGCCGGGCAAGTGCGCTAAACTGGCGTCTCGCAAGCGGGTATCGACTGGGATCACCGAATGCCACAACCGCTCTGGGTAACTACGAGCTAACTCAGATAGCGCCAGTAATGATGCCTTGGTACGGCGATCAAACATGGTAGGCACAATGGTGTAGGGTGGAATCGCTTTGCCTGATTTTCCCATTCGCTCAAGGGTGCCAACCATCCGCCCTAATCCTTTCAGCGCTAGGTATTCTGTTTGTACTGGCACAATCACATGCTGACAGCAGGCTAAGGCATTGATCATCAACACTCCAAGCACCGGCGGGCAATCAATAATAATGGCGTCATAACGGCATTTTAGTGACTCAATCACTCGGCTAAGTACAAAGCCCATGCCGGGCTTGTTACCAAGGCTACGATCCAGAGTAGCCAGTGCAGAAGAGGCTGGCATAAGGTGCAGCCGTTCTACCTTCGTTGGCACAATGACCGATTGGCACAGTTTGGTAGAGATCGCTTGGTGATGATAAAAAAGATCATACAGTGAGCGCGGCAACTCCTCTGGATCTAGGCCGAGGTAATAGCCGAGGGACCCCTGCGGATCGGTGTCGATCATCAACACTCGCTTGCCTTGTTGCACCAGTAAACCAGCCAAGCTCACCACTGTGGTGGTTTTACCTACCCCACCCTTTTGGTTTACTACCGTCCACACTTGCATGGTTATTGTGGTGCCACTATCTGAATACCACCGTCAACCTGTTGCATCACCGCCAAGCCTTGCTCGGTGCGTTCAATCTGGACAGGGTTGCCATGCAAGCGAAGCTGCGTTAGCTGATGCTGTAACACCTGCTTTTGCGCCAACAATGATTCTGCCTTAGCCACCAGCTGCCGTTGCTGCTGTTGTTGTTGTTCGAGCTGTTGCGACAGACTACTGTTGTGCTGCTGCAACTCTTGCGCATACAGATGCTTATCTACCGCCCATACCATGGTTAGTAAGGTCACTATGCTCAAGCCAGCCGTTAGCAACGGCAGCCATTGGGTCGTCCAATTAGTGTGTGTGGCTTTCACGCAAAATACTCCCAGACATTTTATCCAGTGGTATCGAATGGCTCGAAATACCAGCGGCAGAGACCGCCTGCGGCATCCCATAAACCACACAGCTAGCCGCGTCTTGCGCCCAGATGGTGGCGCCATGGCGCTGCAGCAACCGACAGCCTTCACGGCCATCAGCCCCCATGCCAGTTAAGATCACCGCCAGCACGTCGCCGCCAAAGATGCGGCTGCTGCTGCCGAAGGTAATATCAACCGATGGTTTGTAGTTGATTTGTTCATCCCCTTCGCGGATAACAATACGCGTCGCAGCCGCATTGCCTTCCAGCAACATCTGCTTGCCGCCGGGCGCTAAGTAAGCGTGCCCAGGCCGTAACCTGTCACCAGTCTCGGCTTCTTTAACGCTAATTTGACACAACCCATCCAACCGGCGGGCAAAGGCTGGAGTAAAGGCCGCAGGCATATGCTGCACTAATAAAATGGGTAACGGATAGTTCGCCGGCAACTGCGTTAAGATCTTTTGTAGTGCCACGGGCCCACCGGTAGAGGTGCCAATAAGCAGCGCCTTATAGCGCTTGCCGCTGGCGCGTCCAGGTAGATTCACTTTACCGCATTCGGGAGTGTCGCTAACGCCTGCATGAGCTCTGGAGGCTGATATTGCTGCAGTTGTGTTTACCCGAGTCGTTGTTTGCACGCCAGCAGTAGTGCTAGCCCCAGTTCTAATCGCTACGTTAGGAGCTAGCCGGCGCTTACACAGCGACTTAACTCGTTGCTGCAGCAGATGTGCAGCCTGCTGATGATCGTTGGCTATCTCTTCAAACCGTTTCGGGAGAAAGTCCGCCGCGCCAGCCTCAAGTGCATCTAAGGTGGCTCGCGCCCCTTGGTAGGTTAACGATGAAAACATCAATACTGGTGTCGGGAGCTCGGCGTTAATCAACCGCACAGCCGTGATCCCATCCATAATCGGCATCTCAATGTCCATGGTGATGACATCGGGCCGATGAGTGCGTACCTTCTCTATCGCGTCACGGCCATTGGTGGCAGTGGCGATAACCTCAAGCTGGGGATCTTTATTCAAAATCTCCGCCACGCGGCGGCGGAAGAAACTTGAATCATCCACCACTAATACCTTTATCGCCATCCTGTTACTCAATCCTTGTTAACTTACGCTTAGCGTCGCCGAGCGTAATGTTTCAACATGCCCGGTACATCTAAGATCAGCGCAATGCCGCCGTTAGAAGTAATGGTCGAGCCAGCCATCCCTGGTACGTTTTGTAACATTGTGCCTAGTGGCTTAATCACCACTTCTTCTTGTCCTATTAACGCATCCACCACAAAGCCGACTAAAGTCGTACCAATGTGCACAATCACCACATGGCCATTGCCGATACGTTCTTCTCGGCCTGGGCCTTTACACAACCACTTATCCAAATAGAACAGCGGTATCGCTCGCTCGCGCACGGTAATAGAGAGTTGCCCATCCACCACGTTGGTGTTAGCCAGTTCCATATGGAAGATCTCTGAAACGCAAGACAGTGGTAACGCGAACACCTGCTCAGAAACCCGTACCATCAGCGTTGGCATAATCGCCAACGTCAACGGTACCTTAATCTCAACCAAGGTGCCGATACCGGGGGCCGAGTCCACTTCAACCGAGCCATTTAGCTGGGTAATGCGAGTTTTCACCACATCCATGCCAACACCACGGCCAGAAATATCGCTAATCTCTTGTTTGGTCGAGAAACCAGGGGCAAAGATAAGGTTATAGGCGTCTTTATCGGACATCCGATTAGCAGCATCGGTATCCAGCACACCGCGGTCGATGGCAATCTGCTTCAGCTTGTTGGCATTCATACCGCCGCCATCATCGCGAATGCACAGCAGGATATGATCTCCCTCCTGCGCCGCAGACAGCAAAATGGTGCCTTGGCGTGTCTTACCTGCGGCCTCACGCTCATTAGGCATCTCGATGCCGTGATCAATCGAGTTACGCACCAAGTGCACCAACGGATCCGCCAGTGCTTCCACTAGGTTCTTATCCAGATCGGTCTCTTCACCTTCCAGCTCTAACACAATCTCTTTCTTTAGCGAGCGCGCTAAATCGCGCACCACTCGAGGGAAACGGCCAAACACCTTTTTAATTGGCTGCATACGGGTTTTCATCACCCCGCCTTGCAGATCGCCGGTAACCATGTCCAAGCTGGCAAGTGCCTTGGACATCTCTTCGTCATCACGTTCAACCCCTAGGGTTAGCAAGCGATTTCGCACCAGCACCAACTCGCCGACCATATTCATGATCTCATCAAGGCGAGCGGTATCAACCCGAACGGTGGTTTCAGCTTGGGGCATATTAGACGCGGGCTTCTTGGCGGCAGGAGCCACTTTGGTGGTTGTTATAGGGCTTGCTGCAGCAATTTTTTCAGCGGTTGACGCCGCACTGGCTAACGACGCAGAAACGCCTTGCTCAGGCTTAGGCGATGGCATTGCTGACGCTTGTGGCGTCGTTACCTTTGGCACTGATGGTGTCTCTGGTGTTGGCGCATCGTCAGCCCCGTGAAGGTTATCCAACAACTGCTCAAACTCATCGTCGTCAATTAGCTCACTGCTTGGGGAATCGGCATTGCCACTAATATCAGGGTCGACGCTGAATTGCCCTTTACCGTGCAACTCATCGAGCAGTGACTCAAACTCATCATCACTGATATCGTCGCTTGACGTAGCCCCCGTTTCCTCGGTTGCTACGGTACCAAACTGATCTTTGCCATGCAGTTCATCGAGCAATGACTCGAACTCATCTGCCTTGATATCAATATCGCTATTAGCAGTAATTGTGGTTGCGTTAGAATCGGGCGCTTGGAATTGACCTTTACCGTGCAGACTATCAAGCAACGATTCAAATTCGTCGTCGCTGATGTCATCGTTATCACTTTGACTGTCTCCACCTAGGGCACTGAGCATATGCTGATATTCTTCGCTATTGAGGCTATCAATATCGCTGCCGTTAGATGCCGTTGGTGGCTCAGGTGACGTTGGTATTTGCTCGTTCTCAATCGCTGTAGCTATCATGGCTTCAGGGGTAGCAGGTGTCGCACCAATGGGCTCGCCCGCGGCGATACGGGCCATTAAACCGACAAGCTCTTGGTTTGCTAAGTTCGGCTCCTGCCCACTTTGAATGCAAATAAACATATCGTTTACTTCATCCAACGCCTGCAACACCACATCCATCAGTTCAGAGCTTACCGCTAACTGGCCGTTACGTAACAAATCAAACAAGTTTTCGGCACCGTGGCAGGTATCCACCATTGGGTTCAGGCTTAAAAAGCCTGCCCCCCCCTTCACGGTGTGAAAGCCACGAAAAATCGCATTAAGCAGATCCTTGTCAGTGGGGTTTTGCTCCAACTCCACTAACTGTGCTTGCAACTGTTCGATGATCTCTCCGGCTTCTACCAGAAAGTCTTGTAAAATTTCATCATCAAAGTCGAGCGCCATTGAAAACTCCCTAGAAGCCTAAGCTAGACAAAAGATCGTCGACTTCATCTTGGCCACTGACCACATCAACTCGATTTGTTGTCGAGACAATAGGCCCTTCAGCTTTAACCAAATCCTGTTGCTGTTCAGCTGGCTCTGGCTCGCCAAACACCGTTAACAGATCAACCAAACTCAACTCCACCTCTCGGACCAAATCGATCACTTTGCGGATAACTTGGCCGGTTAGATCTTGGAAGTCTTGCGCCAGCAACACCTGGTTTAATAACTCTTTCAACCGCTCCACATCATTATTGGAATCAGTCAATAGGGTTTCGACATCGTGGCACAGGGTCTTAAATTGATTTAGCTCTAATTCACGCCGCATCAGCTGTTCAAACCGAGGCTTAACCTGAGCCACTTTGGTTTGCATCGCTTGTGCCAATGGCAAACTTTCTTCTACCGCGTCCATTGTGCGGTTGGCCGCTTGTTCGGTCATTCCGATAACGTAATTCAGGCGTTCTTTCGCATCTGGGATATCGTGATTTGCCAATTCGGAAATACGATCATCCAGAGCAAAATCGGCCATTGAATTGTGCAGTTGGCGCGTCAATTTACCCACTTCATCAAACAGTTGTTGATTGAGTGGTTGGCTGATCTGACGACAATGTTGGTTAGCACCTTCAATGTCGTTTTGCTCTAATAGCAGCACCAATGCACGTGCATCATCTAGCGAAACAAGCGGTTGTTGTTCTGTCATGACAGACATCCTTGTATTAATTCAATCGCTCAAATACTTTTGCTAACTTTTCTTTCAAGGTGGCGGCGGTAAATGGTTTAACGATATAACCATTAACACCGGCTTGAGCAGCAGTGATGATCTGCTCGCGTTTGGCTTCGGCAGTCACCATCAATACTGGTAAGTGCTTCAGATTGTTATCGGCACGGATTGCACGCAACAGGTCAATCCCTTGCATACCTGGCATGTTCCAATCGGTTACCACAAAATCGAAGTCACCGTTTTGTAGCATTGGCAGTGCGGTTGAACCATCATCAGCTTCTTGGGTGTTATTAAAACCAAGATCTCGTAGCAAATTTTTGATGATCCGTCTCATTGTTGAAAAATCGTCAACAATGAGAATCTTCATATTCTTATCCAAAGTCCCCTCCAGGCGAGGCAAATCAATAAAATTGTGAAAAGTCAGTACACCGCAGTGCGCTGATAGTTAAATGGCTGGTTGAGTCCAGTCCTTTAGTTTTGATTTCAGCCGCACCATTGCTTGGCTGTGGATCTGACTGACCCGAGACTCACTTACGCTCAGTACGTGACCGATCTCTTTTAAGTTAAGTTCTTCGTCATAATAAAGTGATAACACTAACGCTTCGCGCTCTGGCATGGTCTTAATCGCTGCAACCAGAGCCTCTTTAAATCTTATATCAGCAACATTAGAAAAATTATCAACAGCATCGTCGTTCGGACCGATAACGTCCATTGGCGTGCCTAGATCTTCGATCCCGATCACCTTACCGCAGCTCACATCACGCACAATGTCGTGATAGTCCGGTAATGACATATTTAGATGCTGCGCAATCTCTACGTCACTTGGGTCTCGACCCAGTGCAGTTTCCAACTCTGAGATGGCATCATTAACCATACGGCCGTTGCGATGGACTGAACGCGGCGTCCAATCGCCACGACGAATCTCATCCAACATCGCCCCACGAATACGAATACCGGCAAAGGTTTCGAAGCTGGCACCTTTGGTGGCATCAAAGTTACCTGATGCCTCCAATAAACCGAGCATGCCCGCTTGCAGCAAGTCGTCTAACTGCACACTGGCTGGTAAACGCGCCAGCAGGTGATGTCCAATGCGCTTAACCAGTGGAGCATAACGGGTAACAATGACGGTTTTATTGTCTACTTGACCGTATCCAGCAAGCTTATTCACCGACTACCTCCGCATACATGTCATTGCGAACTAAGCGTTCAACAAAAAACTCAAGATGGCCGCTAGGCTCCTGCTTGATAGGCCACGATTTGACCTTATTGGCCAAGCCTTGATAAGCGATGGCAGCAGGGCTGCGCGGATAGGCTTCCACCACTACTTTTTGCTGCCGCACTGCCTTTCGCACGCTCTCATCAAACGGCACCGTAGCCACGAGTTCCAGGGCAACGTCGAGGAAACGGTCAGTCACCTTCGATAGCTTGGCAAACAGCTCTTTGCCTTCGCGTAGGTTGCGCACCATGTTGGCGACGATACGGAAGCGGAACACCCCATGCTCCCGCGACAACAGCTTAATCAAGGCATAGGCATCGGTGATGGAGGTCGGCTCATCACATACCACCACCACCACTTCCTGGGCAGCACGAGAGAAGCTCAGCACCATATCGGAGATCCCAGCAGCGGTATCAACAATCATGCAATCGAAGCTGCTTTCTAACTCGGAGAACGATTGGATCAAGGCGGCATGCTGGGCTTGGGTCAACTCGACCATACCCCGAGTTCCGGAAGCCGCCGGCACGATTTTGATGCCGTGCGGTCCTTCAATCAGTACCTCTTCCAAGCTGCATTCGCCAGACAGTACATGGGATAGGTTCTTGCGAGCCCGCACCCCAAGTAATACATCAACGTTGGCTAGGCCAAGGTCCGCATCCAGCACCAACACGCGCTCGCCTTGGGCTGCCATTGCGGTGGCAGTGTTGATGGATACGTTAGTTTTACCCACGCCCCCTTTGCCACCAGTCACCGCGATCACACGGGTCATCTGTTCCTGCTCCTGCTTCTGCGCCATCTTCCTTAGCCCACTCGCTTGATCATTCAAAAACCACTCAGTCATACATCCCCACTGCATTGTGCTGTTGAGATGGAGACAGGGGCACTGCTGCAACGTCTTCATCAGCTAAAGCGCGATTGGCCAAATAATGTGGATCCGCCGCGCGCAGATCTTCCGGAACTCGTTGTCCGTCGGTTAGATAAGAAACCGCTAAATTGTTTTGCAGTAACACGCTTAACACATCACCAATGTTATGGGCTTCGTCCAGCTTGGTAATGATACTGCCGGCCAAATCGATGCGGCGAAAACGTTCAACCGTTTCCTGAAGCACCTGATATTGCGCTGTCGACGACACCACCAAGTAGGGTTTGATCGGGATCCGCGATGAGCCGGTTAGCTGCTCTAGTTGCTGTACTAAGCGGATATCTCGCTGCCCCATGCCGGCGGTATCAACCAGCACCATGCGACGACTGCGGAGGCGATATAACACCTGCTCCAGCTCTTCCACCGTTGCAGCTCGCAATACTGGGCAGCCCATAATCTTACCGAAGGTAGTTAGCTGCTCTTGCGCGCCAATGCGGTAGTTGTCGGTGGTGACCAAGGCCACTTGGTCAACCCCAAATCGGGCCGCATAACGAGCGGCCAACTTAGCAATGGTGGTGGTTTTACCTACACCAGTTGGGCCAACCAAGGCGATAACACCGCCTTCATCCCACAAATTTTCACTGTCGCACTGCAATTGGTTAGCAACCACACTTGGCAACTGAGCTAACACCTCGTGGAGTTCTCCATCTTGTGGCAATAACTCAGCAAAGTGGGCCGCAACCTCACGGTGGAAGCCCAAGTCTCGAAGTTGCTCTTTGACCATGCTGCGGACAGGCTCAGTGCGGGCGGAATCTTGCTCCATCAAGTTCGACATCTGATGCTGCAACAACTGTCGAATCGATGACATCTCCTCCCGCATTGCAGTGATTTCTGCACTGGCAGAGGCCGCACGTGGTTTGCCGTTTCGAGATGTTACCGGGCTTGGCTTAGCTGCCGCTTTTACTGGCTTCGGTTGCTCCGGTTCAAACGCACGTTGAGCCCATTGTGGTAACGCCTGTTCTTGCTTGCTCAGTACCGACTGGGCCTGCTTTTGTTGGCGCCGCTGCTGCTGCCGCTCTAACAACGCTCGCAGACCATCGTTATCGGCATTGGGAGCAGAAGGTTTAGGGCCATTTGCCACTTGGCGACGACCGGATAGGCTCACTCGGTCTTCACCAATAGGACGCGCGCTATCGACCGCCGGTGTTTTCTCCGCTTGCGGGCTAGGAAGATTTGCCGGTGGAGCATCAAAGTCAACAGCAGCGACAATCTCAACGCCTCCGGTAACTTTCTTATTGGACATGATCACCGCTTCAGCACCGAGGACATCCTTCACCTCAGCTAATGCAGTCCGCATGTCTTTCGCGAAAAAGCGCTTTATTTTCACCTTATCTCTCCGAAACTAGGCCTATTGGCCTACCGATTGGACGATCTTAATCTGTTTGTCATCCGGGACCTCTTGGTAAGAGAGCACCCGCAATGCTGGGATGGTGTGCTTAACAAAGCGCGACAATGTTGTCCGCAATAAGCCAGAGGTTAATAACACCGCCGGTTCGCCTACCATCTCCTGTTTCTGAGCCGCTTCTCGAAGCGACTTTTGTAATCTTTCTGCTAGTCCAGGTTCTAAGCCGCCATTCTCGCCATTACTGGCTTGCAAAGACTGGTGCAGGATCTGTTCCAACTCTGGCGCCAAAGTAATAACGGGGATTTCATGCTCTGGGCCGTTGATCTCTTGGATAATTAGCCGTTTCATCGCGATCCGCGCTGCTGCCGTCAAGACGTCAGGATCTTGACTCTTAGGCCCGTACTCCACCAAGGTTTGCACCAACGTGCGGGTATCCCGAATTGGCACTCCTTCGTTAAGCAGGTTTTGCATCACCTTAACGATGATCCCCAGCGACAACACATCAGGCACCAGTCCCTCAACCAGTTTTGGAGTTTGCTTAGCCAAAATATCCAGTAGCTGCTGTGCTTCTTCGTAACCCAATAGTTGCGAGGCGTTGTTGCTTAACAGTTGCGATAAATGAGTAGCCACCACAGTGGAAGCATCCACCACGGTATAACCCAGTGTCTGCGCATAATCTCGTTGATTGGTGTTGATCCACACCGCTTCGAGCCCAAAGGCGGGATCGATGGTTGGTTGCCCTTCCAACTGGCCGAAAACTTGGCCTGGATTGATGGCCAGCTCGCCGTCGTGACGGATGTCAGCTTCACCCACCACAACTCCCATCAGACTGATGCGGTAGGTACTTGGGCCTAAATCGAGATTGTCACGAATGTGTACCGGCGGGATAAGGAAGCCGAACTCTTGCGACAGCTTCTTGCGCACCCCCTTAATCCGCGACAGCAGTTCGCCGTCTTGGCCTTTATCTACCAATGGGATTAACCGGTATCCTACCTCTAGGCCAATGATATCGACATGATTGACATCATCCCACACCAGCTCTTTCGGCTCCTTATTCATCACCTCAGTGCTGCTGCCACCATTGGCGTTAGTAACTGCTTGTTGCTGTTGCTCTTGTTGTTGACGCTTGTGACTCCACCAACTTAAAGCGGCAATCATCAACCCAAGTGAAAGAAATGCGATATGCGGCATGCCTGGAACTAGGCCCATTACGATCATCACACCAGCACAAATGGCCACCACTCGCGGGTTGGACAGCATCTGCCGCGACACCTCTTCACCCATCTTTTGCGATTCATTTTGACGGGTAATGATGATTGCAGCACCAATCGACAGCAGTAGCCCGGGGATCTGCGCCACCAAACCGTCACCAATAGTCAGTAGCGTGTAGATCTCAATCGCTTCACCGAATGGCAAACCATACTGAGCCATACCAATGATAAATCCGCCAATGATGTTGAGCGCGAGGATCATCAAACCAGCAATAGCATCGCCTTTGACAAACTTCGACGCACCATCCATCGATCCGTAGAAGTCCGCTTCACGGGCAACATCGGCACGGCGTTCACGGGCTTGTTCTTGGTTGATTAAACCGGAGTTTAGATCGGCGTCGATCGCCATCTGTTTGCCTGGCATCGCATCCAACGTAAAGCGGGCGCTCACTTCGGAGATCCGCCCTGCACCTTTAGTTACCACCACAAAGTTAATGATAACCAAGATTAAAAACACGACTAAACCAACGGCGTAGTTACCGCCAATCACCACCGAGCCAAAGGCTTCAATCACCTTACCGGCTGCGTCTGGGCCTTCGTGACCATGCAACAACACCAGTCGAGTCGAGGCCACGTTCAATGCCAAACGGAGTAAGGTGGCGACCAACAACACAGTAGGGAAGGCAGAAAAATCAAGCGGACGCAGGGTGTATACCGCCACCAGCAACACTACCAGCGAGAGGGCAATATTGAAGGTAAACAGCATATCCAGCAAAAACGCTGGCATCGGCAACGTCACCATCGCCAACGCGGCGAGAACAACCAGCGGAGTCGCGAGGCTTTGCAGGTGGTTTACTCGGTGCTGATAAAGCGAACCAAATATGGCTTTGAGATTCATAAACTGTCGTTGAATTGACGCATGGCCTGCTTTTGCAATAATTAGGCCACATGGCAACAAGTCTGTTATATATCAGCAACGCCTGCGCAAATATTATGCAGATGGCACGTTCAGCAAGATAATTAGCTTGGATCGATCTTCAATTCATCTGGAATCGGCAGTTCAGTTGGTAACGCTATCGGGCGACGACCACGCCCAGTCCGAAACTGTTTCAGCTGGAAAACATAAGCCAAGATCTGTGCCACCGCAGTAAACAACCCTTCCGGAATAGGCTTATCGAGATCGGTTGAATGGTAGATGGCTCGAGCAAGTGCCGGCGAAGAGATAACTGGGATCTCATATTCCCGCGCTATTTCACGGATCTTCAACGCAATTTCGTCGTTGCCTTTAGCAACCATCAACGGCGCGGCATTAACGGTGCGGTCGTACTTAATTGCCACCGAGTAGTGAGTTGGGTTAACGACTACCACGTCGGCCTTGGGCACTTCCGCCATCATCCGTCGTTGTGCCATCTCACGTTGCAATTGGCGAATACGTCCCTTTACCTCTGGCTTACCTTCGCTCTGTTTGTATTCATCCTTGATCTCCTGCTTGCTCATCTTCAATTGTTTATTGTGATTCCAGATTTGATAAGGCGCATCAATAATGACTATCAACAACAGCGAGCAGCACAGCAAAACAAATAGGCTCAATAACAATTCAAGTGCACTGCGAATAGCGCCTTCGGAGTTACCGCTAGAAAGTTTGAGAATGTCGTCAAAGTTGGCCGCAAGTAACAAGTAGGCGGTGGTGGCAATCACCAGAAATTTGGCTATCGACTTAACCAATTCAACCAAAGCCTGAACCCCAAACATCCGCTTAATGCCTTTGAGTGGGCTCATTTTATTGGCCTTCGGCGCGGCAGCACTCCAGCTAAAACTGAAACCACCTAAACCGATATTGCCAACAAAACCTGCGATGGTTAGGGCAATGATAAAACCGAGTACCGGCTCGGCGATATTGGCCAGCACACCGAAAAACATCTGGCCAAACTCAATGCCATCAAAGGCTTCTGCGCGGGACAGCTCAAACTGATTCTTGGCCACTTCCAGTATGGCGGTAGCAATGCCCTCCCCCATCGACATCATTGCTAAGGCGGCAGCAACCAACACGGCAGCGGTACCTAACTCTTTAGAGCGCGGGACTTGGCCTTTATTTTTGGCCTCCTCCCGCCTCTTGGGCGTCGCGTCTTCTGTCTTTTCCTGATCGTCAGCTGCCATGACTTACCTAAGGGATATCGCAGGTCAGTTGTAGTAAATCACAGATCACCTCTTGGCCTTGCTGCCAAGTCGCATAAAAGTGCGGCACGATGCCGCTCAGCGTCAGCCATAAAATAATCAGGCCTGACAACATGGTGACTGGGAAACCGATAGAGAAAATGTTGAGCTGTGGTGCCGCTCGGGTCATTACCCCGAAGGAAAAGTTAATCAACAGCAGGGCTGTCGCGGCAGAGAGTGAGATAGTCAATGCGTTGGCAAAGGTGAGTGCGACGAACTCTGATAGGCGCGGCAAACTGGTCCGCAGCAGTGGTTCGCCAATGGGCAATGTTTCAAAACTGACGAACAGCATCTTGATCATCAACAGGTGGCCGTCGACGCCAAAGAACATCAAGGTTGCCAACATCAAATAGAATTGGCCTACCAATGGCACCTGTTGGCCGTTGCTGGGGTCAACCATTGAGGCAAAACCAAGCGAGGTTTGCATACCGATAATCTGCCCTGCCAACACGAAAGTCGACATCACCAACACGCTAACAAATCCAACGACGAGGCCGATCAACACTTGTTGGGCGCCAACCAAAAATCCTTGCGGTGAGAACAACTCAATTGCCGGTGGGGTTGGCAATACCGGTGCCATCACTGCGGTGATAACCATTGCTAAGCCAAGCCGAATCGGTGTTGGTACCGTGCCACCGCCGATGGTGGTCATCACCATCAACATCGACGCCACTCGAAACAGCGGCCACAGGACCGAACGAAGCCAGTCGTAGATCACCGGCAGCGGCAACTCCATTAGCCAATCACCTGGGGGATCATATCCACAAGGTTAAAGAAAAAGTCCATCAACACCTGTACCACCCAGTGACCGATTATCATCATGGTAGTGAGGGTAACCAGCAAACGTGGCAGAAACGATAGGGTTTGTTCGTTGATCGAAGTGGCGGCTTGGAATACTGCCACCACTAAACCAATCAATAGGCCAGGCACGATAATCGCCGCAACCAGCATCACAATCACTTGCAACGCTTCGCGGAAGATCTCGACAAAGGCTTCAGGAGTCATCCGGTGCCCAACCCAAAGCTGACGGCTAGTGTTCCCATTACTAGGTTCCAGCCATCCACCAGTACAAACAGCATGATCTTAAATGGCAACGATACAATCATCGGCGACAGCATCATCATACCCATCGCCATCAGTACTGAAGCGACCACTAAGTCGATGACCAGAAACGGTACGAACAGCATGAAGCCGATCTGAAAGGCTGTTTTTAGCTCTGAAGTGACAAATGAGGGGATGATCACCGTCATCGGCAGATCTTCAACCGAATCGACGTCGACGTTGCCACTGATCTCAGCAAAGGTATTGAGATCGGTCATCCGTGTTTGCGACAACATAAAGGTTCTGATTGGCAACTTGGCATTTTCAAACGCCTCCATAGCACCTATCTCTTCAGCCATATAGGGCACTAGCGCATTGTCATAAACCTCATCCAGCACTGGCCGCATGATAAACAGACTCATAAATAGCGCTAAGCCTAACAACACCTGATTGGATGGCGTTGATTGTAAGCCTAAAGCTTGACGCAGAATCGCTAACACCACGATGATGCGAGTAAAGCTACTCATCAGCACCACCATCGCTGGCAAGAACGACATCACCGTCATCAGCATCAAGATCTGCAGGGTAACGGTGTACTCTTGCTGCCCTTGTTCGCCAGTTATCACCGACAGCGCCGGGATACCGACTTCAGCGCTGGCAAATGAAGGAAACAGCACCGCAGTAACCGCGATGAGCATTGCGATAGGCACGTCAGCTCTCCTGCTTATTCTTAAACTTATCCAACAAGGCACCAAATTGCGGTAACTCGGCGACGGGTAATGGCTCTTCTAAGGTAGTAAGCAAACGAGTTCCGGCTGCGCCGCTACTGAGCAGATGCTGTTGTTCACCAACCTGAACCACCAACAAGCGCTCTTTCGGGCCAAGCGGCAGCGTTGCCACCACCTTCATCGGCCCGTTACCGGCCACAGGTAACTGCAATCGTTTACTTAGCCAAGCGAGCAACAGGATCAGCGCCACAATGCCAACCAAGCTCCCCAGCATAGTGAGGTACGATTCCTGAGCTGAAAAAGGTTCGGCGCTGGCTGGCATCGCCACCAAAAGTAACAACAGCAAACGACTCATTTTAACTTCTTAATTCGTTCGGTTTGGCTGATGACATCAGTTAAACGAATACCGAACTTATCGTTTACCACCACCACTTCGCCATGGGCGATTAACGTGCCATTAACCATCACATCCAATGGTTCACCTGCTACACGGTCCAATTCCACGACTGAGCCTTGATTTAGCTGGAGAAGGTTACGAATGCTGATCTGACTGCGGCCAACCTCCATCGAAATGGTGACTGGAATGTCCAAGATGGTATCGAGCTTGCGACGTTCATCGGCAGAGATGTCACCGGGTTGATCAAATGATTCCAGCGCCACCGGTTCTACCTGCTGTTCTAGCGCAGCGGCCCACTCATCGGCTAAATCATCTTGGCTATTGGGATCGTCTATCATCTTCTACCTTCTTACCTTGCTATCTATTGTTCGCTATCGGCGTCGACACTGACTTTCGTGCCCCGTCGAGTAACAGTATCGAGTTCGTTTTTATAAGATTTTGGTCGCGGGATCCGCTCAGCAATGCGGATGGCGACATTGTCGTTGCTGCGCCCCAGTTTGCCACGGAAGGTCGGCAGTTCTTCCACCTTAACCAACACATGCTCAGGCAGATCAATTGGGATAACATCCCCCACCTTAAGCTCCATAATCTCTCGTAATGAGAGATCCTTTTCGAGCATATTGGCTTCAATATTTACTGGGACATCCATCACTTCATCTTGCAGCGCTTTGGCCCAGCGCATATCAGTGTCTTGCTTATCGCTTTGCACACCAGCATCGAGGAGTTCGCGGATAGGCTCAATCATTGAGTACGGCATGGTAATGTGAAAATCACCACCGCCGCCATCCAGTTCGATATGGAAGCTCGACACCACCACAACTTCGGTTGGGCTTACTATGTTTGCCATCGCTGGGTTAACTTCGGAATCGAGATACTCAAAACCAACATCCATCACCGGAGACCAAGCTTCTTTGTAGTCCTCAAACACGGTTTTCAGCATCAACTGAATTATCCGTCGTTCGGTCGGGGTGAACTCTCGCCCTTCAATCTTCGCTTGGAAACGGCCATCGCCACCAAAGAAATTATCCACCAAAATAAACACTAGCCGTGCTTCCATGGTGATAAGGCCAGTACCTTTGAGGGGCCGGAAGCGAACCATATTGAGACTGGTCGGAACGAACAATGAATGCACGTATTCGCCGAACTTAACCATCTGGACGCCGTTAATCGACACTTCCGGGCTACGGCGCATCATATTAAATAAGCTGATCCGCAAATGGCGGGCAAAGCGTTCGTTAACCAACTCTAGGGTTGGCATGCGGCCACGAACAATACGGTCTTGTGAAGTAAAATCGTAACTTATGGTGTTAGGGTCGTCGTTGGGGACGCTGCTCTGGGGCGCTTCCTCTTCGACATCGTCCACTCCATGAAGGAGTGCGTCAATCTCGTCTTGGCTCAGAAGATCGGTCATCTGTTGCCCTATTGCATGACAAAGCCGGTGAACAACACCCGCTCGATATATGGACTGCCAGTAATTGCCGTCATTGCGGTCTGTACATTGAGAAGAGCACGGGTTCGAAGCTCCTCTTTGCCCTCACTGGAATTAATGGTGATGCCATTGGCACTGCTGAACGTAGTGAGTAGTGCATCTCTAAGGAACGGAAGGTGTTTGCGCACGACTACCTGATGTTCATCATTACGCACCTGTAGTTGCACCTTAATCTGCACCACATGTTCATTGCCGTTAATGGGCAAGTTAAACAAAAACGGCGCAGGTAAACTGACATACATCGAATTTCTTGGGCCTTCTGGCTCTGCCATCGCTGTCTCAGTTTGAGCTGGGCTACTGTCGTTGCTGTCTCCTGACAACAAAAAATAGGCAGCAATAGCACCGCCAATCAACACCAACAATCCAACGACCGCAGCGATAATAATGTTCTTTTTAGATTTTGCTTGTGGCTTGATTTCAAGCTCTAATGATTCTTCTGCCATCGGTTTACTTTATTGTTGTTGAATAAATACGGCTTGCGCGCCAAGCTAATCAAGCGAAGTAGTCTATGCCACCGCTGTCGGTACGGCCAGTAACAGTTACCATCTCAACGTCACTATCACTATTGTCGCTGCTAAAGCCAGCGCCATGGCCAGGTTGCTGTTGGCCACCATCATCCCCCGCCTGCTGCTGCGATACATCCGTTTGCCCAAGCTGCAAACCTTGCTCTTGCAACATTTCCCGTAAACGCGGTAGCGCTTGCTCAATCATATCCTTAGCTTGTCCCTGCTGAGTGACAATCTGCACATTAGCCTGATCGCCATTCATCTGAATACGCACCTGCAAAGCACCTAGCTCTGGTGGATCTAGCCTGATCTCGGCACTAAGTTTGTCGGTGTTAACCATCATCTGCAGTCGGTCCCGTAACTCCGGCACCATCCGCTCTGCATTAACCGGCTGTTTCATCACTTCAGCCTGCGCGTTAGCGGCCGTGGTGGCATTAGGAAGTGTTGCACCACGAGATTCCCCTCGGACACCAGTAAGCATATTAGGCTCGCTCTCGGTGCTGTGGCTGTTATCCATTGCCGCTTCGGTTGGCGCCGCCAGTGCCGACATCAGATTACTATTGAGTGGCTCTTTGGCCACGTTAACTGCATTCCCTGATAACTCAAGCTTGCCTTGGCTGAGAGGCTCTTTCATTGTCGTGGCACTGGGGTCTTCGCTGCTGCCAGCCTGAAGCTCTGTTGCAACGACAGCGGCTTGCTCCAAAGAGACACCATTTACTTGCCCCTTCAATGATTTATCGTTAATCAATGTTCCACTGTTAACAAGGATATTTGCCACCGCAGGCTTAGGGGCAATCTTATCAGCAGCAATACCGGTTTCGTTCATTGGCTGACCGGTGGCGATACTATTTGCCATTAATAAGTTGTCAGCTGGCTCGGTGTTAGGACTGACGGTAGCGGTAGCGGTAGCGGCAGCGGCAGCGGCAGCGGTAGCGGTAGCGGTAGCGGCAGCGGCAGCGGCAGCGGTAGCAGCAGTCGTAGTGGCAGTCGTAGTGGCAGTGGCAGTGGCAGTGGCAGTGAGATTGGAGCTTATCGCTTGGGCTGTATCTGCCAATAGCGGCTTGGACTCGATCATGCCCGATGCTGCGCTCTGGGCACCTTTAGGGGATAGCGCTGGTGCGAGTAACTCATCGTTACTGGCGTTGCTCCCCATCGGGTTGTCGCTAACCTTTGCTGCAGCACCGTTAGCCTCGGTAGGCACTTGGTTTCCGTCAGCTGATAATGCAGCGAAATAGCTATCGAGTTGGCTCAACAGATCGGTTGAGTCGGCATCAACAACAATATCGTCGTTAACGGCAAGTTTTTGCCCCTGCGGCAACAACTCATCAATCCCTTCCATTTCCAAACCCAGCTGCGGTTTGCCGGTCTCAGCATCATCGGCTAGCTCAGCAAATAGCTCAGAGAAATCGCTGTCGCTCCCCATATCGAGAGAGCCTGTCGCACTAGCCAGCTCTGAGCTTGGCGCAAACAATGTGATCGGATTAGCGATATTAGCCATAGCATCAATATTCCATTAGCGATGGGGCGTCATAAAAACGGTCTCTATTGCAGAAACTTAGCAAGATATAGGCCACAAAGTGACTTTATCGTTGCCGGCGCAGGTATTGTTGGGTTGAAAATTCATCCAAAGCGCTTTGTTCTCGCTTGGCTTCCGCACTGCGACGCTGCTGCTCAGCGTTGTCGATCAGCAATTGTAAGGCCTGCTGCCGCTGTTTGGCTTGCTGCCAGTCCTGCTGCTTTTGTTGCACTGCTTCCTGCGCCTGCCGTTGCTTGGCCACATGCTGGGTAATGGTGCTATCAAGCTTACTAATATAGAAATGAAACTGCTGGTATTCTGACGCCTGCAAGGTGCCGCCCTTTTTATTTTGGGCTTGTTTAATATAGTCCCAGCGGTAGTTTTGTAATTGCTGCATCTGTTGCTGTAAGGCATCAACGGTACTGCGTGCCTGTCTAAGCGCTAGATTAGCTTGCTCCAGCTGCTTATCTACCATAACCAACACTTTGCCCAGTTGCTTCGGATCGGCCATTTAATTACACCTTACACTGGGCGGCGATACGGGCCATCTGCTCTAAGCTGAGCTGAAAGTTTATCGGCGAACGCATCTCTTGTTGCAGGAACTTAGCTAATACAGGTTGCATGGTAATCGCTTTGTCTACCATGGGGTCAGCACCCTTGCTGTAGGCACCGATTGCAATCAGATCTTGATTCTGACGATAAGCCGACCATAACCGCTTTATGTTTTGCGCCGCGCCCAGATGAGCAGGTTCAGTTACCTGCGGCATCACTCGACTGATGGAGGCTTCAATGTCGATAGCCGGATAGTGGCCACTTTCCGCCAAGGCACGGCTTAACACAATGTGGCCATCCAAAATGGCACGGGCACTATCAGCGATTGGGTCTTGTTGGTCGTCCCCCTCGGTCAACACCGTATAGAAAGCAGTAATGCTGCCCTGCCCTTCACCACCGTTACCGGCCCGCTCTACTAATTTGGGTAACTTAGCAAACACCGATGGCGGATAACCTTTGGTTGCAGGTGGCTCGCCAATCGCTAGTGCAATCTCCCGCTGAGCTTGGGCATAACGAGTGAGCGAGTCCATCAACAGCAGCACATTCTTACCGCTATCGCGGAAGTATTCGGCAATGCGGGTTGAGGTTTCACAGGCCCTTAAACGCATCAACGGACTGGTGTCTGCCGGTGCCGCAATCACCACCGACCGAGCGCGCCCTTCAGGCCCTAAGATCTCTTCAATAAACTCTTTTACTTCGCGACCACGCTCACCGACCAGCCCAACCACGATCACGTCGGCGTTGGTGCCTCGAGTCATCATCCCTAGCAGAACCGATTTGCCTACACCTGAACCGGCCATCAACCCCATTCGTTGGCCCACACCGACGGTAAGCATGCCATTGATAGCGCGTACACCAACATCAATAGGGTGTGCTACCGGGCGGCGAGCCATCGGATTAAGTAAAGGTGGGTGCGGATCGATGGTTTCTCTAGATAGTAGCGGCCCAAGGCCATCCAAAGGGTTGCCGTTACCATCAAGCACACGCCCAAGTAGCTCTGGTCCGCCCTGCAGACTTTGGCGTTGCCCCAGTGGCGTAACCCGCGCACCTGGTAGCACCCCTTTTAATTCATCCACCGGCATTAGATAAAGGATCTGATCATCGAAGCCAACCACTTCTGCGGTTAGTTCACCGGCTTCGGTTTCAATCAAACAAAGTGAACCCACCGGCGCCCGGCACCCCACCGCTTCGAGGGTCAGTCCGACTACCCGTAATAGCTGGCCAGAAGCGACCACAGCAGAACTGTGTACCTGCTGTTGCCATGCATTAACGCGCATGCTGAGGCGACTACTCCGGCGCTGTTTCAGCTCCATTGCCGTTGGCATCGGTGTCATCCTCAGAGGTTGGTGAAGAAGGGGATGGAAGATCTGCCGCTGACTGCGTCATATCATTGACGCCATCAGCAATTTCAACTGGCGGGTGTTGTGGTTCATTAACATCAGCCCGAGGCTGACTAGCAAACTGTTCTAACACTTTGTGCAGGCGCTCTTCGCTAAGCAAAGAGACCTGACTGCGTTCGGTATTGATCTGCAACGAGCCTTTACTCAGACTGGGCTCCAATTGCAGCTGCCAATTTCGCTTCGCTAGCTCGTCGGCACCATAGCTTTGTTCAATCAATTGATGGTCTTCACTGCTGGCACATATCTGTACCTGTTGCCGCTGTTGCGGTAATGCAGCAATACCAGCTTGAAGTGCGTGCAACACTGCGGCTTCTGAGGTTTTTAACTCAACCTGAACCACCGCTTGGGCTAGTTTCATCGCCAAGGTAACCAGTTCTTGCTCTACCTGGTTATCCACCGCATTGAGGGGTTCTATCAATTCGTTTAATAGATTGTCCCATTGCAAGCAGCGCTGCTGGATCTCTTGCTCACCCGCTTCAATACCTTGGCTACGACCTTGTTCCAAACCCTCTTGTAAGCCTTGGTCGGCACCGCTTAAGCGACCTTCCGCTAACCCTTTATCGAGGCCTTCTTGTTTACCTTGGTCGAAACCCTCTTGCCAAGCCTGCTGTTGAATCGCTTCGAGCTCTTCCAGCGTGGGCGGCTCTGGCAGCTCACATGCAACCTCCGCCGCAGCCTTTTGGCTGGCACTGCTGCCATGAATGGCATGTTGGTCGTTAGTAACCGGCGTATCAAAATCTTCAAGCTGCCAATCTTCGACTTGGGCAGGGTTGATGTAACCGAGGCGGCTCACGGGCGAATTCATAGCTTATAAGAACTCTTCGCCACCGCCGCCGCCCAGCATAATTTCGCCGGCATCGGCCAAACGGCGTGCAACCGTAAGGATCTCTTTCTGGGCAGCTTCCACTTCGGACAACCGGATTGGCCCCATCGCTTCGAGGTCGTCTTTGATTAAGTCGGCCTGACGCTTGGACATATTGCCCAAGATCTTGCCCTGCAAATCGTTGTCTGCACCCTTCAATGCCGGTAACAATATATCCGCTTGAACATCGCGCAAAATGGCCTGAATAGCTCGGTCGTCGACCTCTTTGAGATTGTCGAATACAAACATCAGATCTTGAATATTTTGCGTTAGCTCTTCGTCGATCTCGCGTAACTGATCCATCAGCAACGCTTCAGTACCGGTATCCATGTAGTTCATGATATCGGCAGCGGCCTTGAGACCGCCCATTTTGGCCGCTTGCGCACCGGATTGGCCAGCAAACTGCTTCTCCATGATGTCGTTCAACTCTTGCAGTGCCGCCGGTTGAACCTCTTCCAAGTTGGAAACCCGCATCATCAAATCAAGACGAACTCGTTCGCTAAACTGACTTAAAATTTGTGCCGCTTGATCAGCCTCAAGGTACGACAACACAATAGTTTGGATCTGCGGGTGTTCGTTCTGAATGATGTTGGCAACCTGACGTGCATCCATCCACTTCAACGACTCAAGCCCGGTTGAGCCACTACCCATCACAATCTGATCGATCAAGTTGCCGGCTTTATCTTCACCCAAAGCTTGGGTTAAAGCTTTACGCACAAAATCTTGGCTGTTAAGACCGATGGAACTAAAGCGTTGGATCTCTTCAAGGAACAAGCGATGAACCGAAACAACTTTATCTTGCACAAAGTCCTGCATACCAGCCATCACTGTACCGACCTTCTGCACCTGCTTTGGCTCAAGGTTTTTAAGCACCTGAGCGGCATCGGCTTCGCTTAAGCTCAGCAGCAAGATGGCCGTTTTTTCGGCGCCGCTGAGGGTAGATACGTCATATCGCGCACCTGTTTCTGCTGAGGGATTAGGCATCGTCTTCTAACCAACTTTTAATCACACGGGTCGACAGCTCAGGTTCATTAGCCACAAGGGCTCGGATAGCCCGCAACATATCGTCGTCTTTACGCAGATCAGGCAACATAATCGAGCCATCATCCGCATAGCCATAATCCGATGCGTCGTTACCAGCACCACCAATAATATCGGTCGAGAATTGATCCTCAAGATCCGCTAATTCATTTCCAGCGTTAGCCTGTTCAATCTCGGCCTGTACCTGCTCAGGGAACAGCAGCTTCTTAACCATCGGACGAACAACAACCAGCAATAACACCAGCAACACGATACCACCAAGGGTCAGCCTCACCGCGCGCCAGAACCACGGCTGTTCAACTAATGTCGCTTCCTCCAGCTCAGGCATTAACTCTTGAGCAAATGGGACAGAAACCACTTCCAATACATCACCACGGCTACCATCAAAACCGATACTGCCTGCCAGCAACCGTTCAATCGCTTTCAGCTCAGCTTCGCTGCGAGGCTCCATCGTTACCGAGCCATCGGCTGCCGTAGAAGGACGATAATCCACCGCCACTGACATGGTCACCCGCTGAACCGTACCAATTTGGCTACGGGTATGGCTGATGGTGCTATCTAATTCATAGTTGCGAGTCGCTTCACTGCGGCTACGGCCGTTGGCGACGCTTTCAGTTTGAGCGGCGCCATTCACCTGTTGTGGAATATCTGATTCGAGCGGCGGCTGGTTGGTCAAGGCACCTGGGATCCCCATTGAGCCTTTGCCGTTTTGATTGTCCTCAATCAGCATCTCACTGCGGATTACGGTATCAGGGGCATAACTGCGGGTTGTCTTCTCGTTGGCGGAAAAGTCCATATCAACCGCGACCTGAGCGGTAAATTGGCCTAGGCCAAGAACGGGGATAAGCAGTGAATCGATCTTATTAAGGTAAAGCTGCTCCTGCTTTATTTGCAGTTCGAGCTCTCGTCGACCCTGAGCCGTCACGCTATTTTGCGAACCAGAGTGCAACAAGCGACCATGTTGATCGGTCACGGTAACCTTCTCGGTTTGCAACCCATGCACCGCTGAACCAACAATATCGACAATGGCGTCCACTTCGCTCTGCTTCAGCTCAGTACCACGGCCTAGGGTTACCACAACCGTCGCGCTTGGTTGCTGACGCTTACGGGCAAATACGTTGTGCTTCGGTAACGCCAAGATAACCCGAGCTCGGTTAACACTGCGTAGCTCACTAATAGCACTCGCCAAGCTCTCTTCTTGGCTTTTTTTCAGTCGTGCCTGTTCCAACCGTTGGCTTACGCCAAAGCCGCTGTCTTGATTAAGGAAGTCTTGCTGTTGTCGACCTGGACCTAATCCAGCGCGGGTTAACTGCAGCTTAATATCGGCAATATCCTCTTCCGGGAATGAGAGCACATTGCCTTGCAATTTATAATCAATCTGTTGTTTATCGAGAAAATCGAGGGTTTCAACCAACTCCGCGGTTTCCATCTCAGCGATAGGGCGGTAGTTGGGCTCTTGCGCCCACAGCATCACCAATACTGCGAGCGCCAATGAGATAGCCAGTGCCAGCACTAAGCTAATTTGGCGTAGGACGTCGACATTACCCACTGACGAGAGTGGACTGGATTGATTCTCTTCGATCTGGTCGCCATTAGCAGACGTCGCCGGAGTTTGTCCGCCGTTACCCGATACCGCTAATTCAGTTGATGCAGCCATGTTGTCTACCTAGATACCTCAGCCGATTAAACCGGCATGCTCATAATTTCTTTGTAGGAATCAACAAGTTTGTTGCGCACCTGTATCGTTGCTTCGAAAGCTACACTGGACTTCTCTTTCGCTATCATGGTGTCGCTCAAGGTGACAGTGCTGTCGCCCATTTCAAATCGGGTTGCCAAATCACTGGAGGATTTTTGCAGATGATTAACGTGATTGATGGCGTTAGTCAGTAGATCGTCAAAATTACTGCCACTGGTTGCGGTAGGCGTCAAGTTACCTGGCGATGCCCCCGCCTCTACAGCCATGGTATTCATCTCAGCCAAAAGTGATTGATTACTGATCTGCATCGTTAAAAATCCTTGTCGAAAATATGACGCCTTGGTCACTTGTTTCTTTTAATGCAATAATCGCACCATTTTACGTTAACTAATGTTCAAAGTGTTAACTAAGCGGGAATTTCGTAGCCTTCGTCGCGCATTTTGGCCATTTTGTAGCGCAGTGTGCGTGGGCTCAACCCTAGCTTTTCAGCCACACCTTTGCGGCTACCACCAAGTGTTTTAAGGGCATCTTGAATAATCTGAAACTCTTGATGCTTAAGATCGCTACTGAGATCCTTAGCCTGAGTAGCAACGCGAGGGGCTTCAACCATCGCTTCAGCGGCAATAGGGTTGTTCACAATCGGTGAAGAGAACGCTTCACCATCGATAAACAGATCCGCTGCAGTCAGCCTTTCGCCATTGCATAAGATCATCGCTCGTTGCATCACATTATCCAACTCACGAACGTTACCAGGCCAGCTGTGGCAGGATAGGCGCTCAACCGCACAAGCGGCGATAATAGGTTGTGGCAAGCCGCTGCGGCTGGCGTGGCGGCCCAATAAATGATTTGCCAGCGGCAAGATATCACCGCTACGTTGCGCCAGCGATGGCCAAGTAAGTGGAAATACGTTTAAACGATAATAGAGGTCTTCACGGAAGCGCCCTTGTTCAACAGCTAAGCGTAAATCGCGATTTGAGGTGGCCAATACGCGTACATCTAAACGAATAGTCTTGCGCGAACCAAGGCGTTCCACCTCGCGCTCTTGCAACACCCGCAACAGCTTCGCTTGTAAGTTGAGATCCATCTCGGTGATCTCATCCAACAAGATGGTTCCACCCTGAGCCTGTTCAAATTTGCCCGGGCACGCTTGCACCGCTCCAGTAAAGGCACCTTTGTCATAGCCAAAAAGGGTGGCTTCTAACATATTATCGGGAATAGCCGCGCAATTGATGGCAACAAATGCTGCACCGCTTCGCTTAGAGCGATTGTGAATGTACCGTGCGAGCACTTCTTTGCCGGAGCCGCTCGGCCCCAACACCATCACTGAAGCGTCTGATTGAGCCACTCGAGCCGCCAGGGTCAGCAGTTGCTTAGAGCTGGGATCTCCCACAACCGGCTGATCAGTTTCAACCGGTTGGGCGCGCATGTAACGGCTAATTTGATCAAGTAACACCTGCGGGGCAAACGGCTTAGAGAGATAATCGGTCGCGCCGTAACGCATCGCTTCAACCGCAGCGTCAATACTGCCATAGGCGGTCATCAACAAAATCGGCAACTGACAATCTTTCGCGCGCAGATTTTTTAGCAAGGTAAGGCCGTCCATACCAGCCATCTGCACGTCACTAATCACCATATCAATAGGGTTTTGATTTAGCTGCACTAACGCAGAGGCGCCATCACTGGCCTCGATACAGCGAAAGCCACCAAGCAATAACGTATCCACTAGGGCTTCGCGTAAACCCAGATCGTCTTCAACCACGAGGATGGTTCCATTACTCATCGCGATGTTCCTTGTTCAAAACGCGGCAATACCACGGTAAAACAGCTGCCTTGCCCAAGAGCAGAGGTCACTTCCAGTCGCCCCCCGTGATTACTGCAAACGCTCGCAACCACAGAAAGTCCCAACCCAGTGCCGTTTGGCTTGGTGGTATAGAACGGACTTAGAATTCGCTGTTGCACCGCATCATCCATGCCGCTGCCATTATCTAAAATACGGATCTTAACGAAGTGTTGGCACTGCTCGACTTGCAATTGCAGCGCCGTCGCGCCAGCTTCAAGGGCATTAATGACCAGATTCTGTAAGGCGCTGTTTAGGGTTTCAATATTGGCGCTTATCTTTCCCGGCAGTTGAGGCGGCGCTAGCCATGTTGCCCCCTTCTGCAATAACTGAGCCTCACAGCTTTGCTGTAATAACTGCACCAATTGCTGTAGTGAAATGGGTTTATTAACGTTGTTTTGATTGCCACCGCGGGCAAACAGTAGCAAGTCATTTACCCGTTGCTCCAACTCCCCTAAACGAGCCATCAGCTTGGTTTGAAAGCGCTCGCGCCCGCGCTCATCGAGATTCCGGTTACCCATATTCGCGGCGTACAACAACGCAGCGGATAGCGGCGTGCGGATCTGATGTGCCAATGACGCGGCCATCTTTCCTAAGGCAGATAAACGCTCAAGGTGGGAGATGTTGTGTTGTAACTGCCGAGTTTCAGTAAGATCGGTGAGCATGATTAATTGGCCAGGCTCCGGATCTAAAGCTCTGGTTGCAAGCTTTACCCGGCGACCATTGTGTAAGGTGATTTCGTGGCCATCATCCCGCTGCGGAGCAAACGCTCGCTTAATCAGCTCGCGCCAGCGCGTACCAATTAACGGTTCACCCAACAACTCGATCGCTTGTGGGTTTGCCTCAATCACAATGCCGCGGCTGTCGAGAACAACGATCCCCGCCGGTAACAGCTGCATCAAGTGGTGCAAGCGGCTACTGGCCTGTTGCTGGGCAGTTATCTGATCGCTCACCGGTTGCTTCCTTAGCCTAGTCAGTCAAAATTTTGCTCTGCCATCAACCCAAGCAAAAAGTGAACCAAGTTAACCCACGATACAAAAAAGCAACGCCTAGGCGTTGCTTTTGGGGTTTAAGCGTAGTTTGTAGCTACTTATTCAAGCCATATTTACGCATTTTCTCTACTAATGTAGTACGGCGCATTCCCAACAGCTCAGCGGCACGAGCGACAACGTTGCCGCCTTGATCGAGCGCCTGACGGATCATGTCGATCTCCAGCTCAGAAAGCATGTCCTTCAGATTGACACCATCTTGAGGCAGCTCATTAGCGAAGCGAGGCTCACTGATTTCAATCGGCTCATCACCACTGAACAGTGCTGCTAGCATATCCCCTTCTTGCTCCTCTTCAGAGGCAGCACTGAGGGGCTCCGGCACATACTCAGACTGATCGCCATAGCGATATTTAAGAGGCAGATCATTCACATCCACCAAACCGCCAGGGCAAAGAATAACCATGCGTTCAACTAAGTTAGATAACTCACGGACGTTACCTGGCCAAGGGTGTTCAACCAATGAAGCCAGTGCGCGACGAGTAAAGCGAACACTGCCTTTACCTTCATTTTCGAGGCGATTAACTAGCTCATTTAGCAACAGTGGTACGTCTTCACGGCGGGAACGTAGCTCCGGCATATCGATTGGAAATACGTTCAAGCGATAATAGAGATCTTCGCGAAACTCACCGTCAGTAATCATCTTTTCAAGATTACGGTGTGTCGCTGCAACAATGCGCACGTTGGCATTAACTTGTTTACTTCCACCAACCCGCTCAAAGCTGCGCTCTTGCAGGAAACGGAGGATCTTGACCTGCATATGCGCTGGCATATCACCAATCTCATCCAAGAACAGTGTGCCGCCATCGGCAAGTTCGAAACGACCTTTACGGGTGCTAATTGCGCCAGTAAACGCGCCTTTCTCGTGGCCAAATAACTCGCTTTCCAACAGTTCAGATGGAATAGCACCGCAATTAACCGGAATAAACGGACCATCGCGTCGATCGGAAATGTAGTGGATGTTACGTGCAACCACCTCTTTTCCGGTACCTGACTCGCCGGTAATCAATACACTGGCATCCGCTTTGGCAACTTGAGAAATAAGCTGACGAACATTCACAAGCGATTCGCTGCTACCAACCAGTGAGCGGAACAACTTAGTATGATGAGCGCAGCTCGATACAGTGCTCCGACGATTCCGACCAAATACCTGACTGTAATGCAGTAATTGCGTCACTACTTCATAGCTAAATGGCTCATTCATTTCACCAAGTACATTGGGGTAAGCTAACTTAGCGGAACCAATGGTGATAAAGGCTTGGCGATTATGCTTGTGGATAATTGCAGCGATAGAGTCGGAGATGAGATCGCACGCAATCAACACCACACGGTATCGATTGGTGCATAGCAACTGACTAAGTTGGTCTAGGGAAATCGGTTCAACTTGCTCGCCAATGAAGCGAAACAAAAGGCTTAGCTTTTGACTTCGCTCTGGATCGTTGTCGACAAGCAATATTTGTTGATCAGTTTGCATTAGTTAAGACGAGCTCTTCGGCTGTTATGATAAGAACCAATATACCTACGACAGTAAAACCCTTTTCTACTGCACCTCGGCTAAATTACCAGTCATTCTAACTTCCGCCAAGAAGATAACGCTCGACTGTTGGATATATGCTCAAAAAAGTAGAACAACGCCCAAATATTGACGCTGAACAAAAAAAACGAAGCAATTAAGAACAGTTTGTTTCGCATGCTTCGTTTCTGTGAGCTTCATCAACGGTTATGGTCTAACTAACTTTGTCCATTTGATGGAATTCAGGCGGAATCGCGTCCCAGCCCTCCTTAATGGTGCGCAGTAAGCTTACTACCTCTAATAAAGCCTCAGTATCATTATTAACATTGGCAAAGCTTAATCGACGCGTCGCATAGGCATAGATAGCAGACAAATTGTCGGAAATCTCACCGCCTTTATCGTGATCAAGCGCTGCTTGTAGATGAGCAATAATCTCAATAGAGCGACCAATCAGTTCGCCTTTCTTAGCAGTGTCGTTTTGCTCTATCGCCAACTTAGCGCGCAAAGATTTTTCCATCGCGCCTGCAAGTAGCATCTGGACAATCTTGTGCGGGCTAGCTTCAGCGGCTTGGGCACCAATGTTAACCTTATTGTAAGCCTTTAATGAGCCTCTCATTACCCTCTCCCCGCTTCTATTTGTTTATATCGATTTACTTGTTGGCGACCTTTTTTATAGCCACCTAGTTGTTGTTTGGCTTTGTCTTTCAGAGCAACTGCCCGCTGCGCTATCTGCTTGGTAGTGGCGACTGCTTGCTCTAACCACTGGCGGTCACTGCCTAAAGGCGTTACCAATAGCGCCGCCAAACAGCTTTGGCGCTGATCTAATAACGGCTGCAGCTGGGAAAATGGCAGCTCTTCTTGATTCGAAGCGTTGTCTTGGTTGGTTTCTAGTAACGACAATAATTTTTCAATCTGCTTATCAAGCGCAGCAAATTGTTCAGCATTTACTTGGGTCATCTACGAAGAGGTACCTAGGTTGGCTAACAGTGAATCCAATTGGGCATAGATGGAATACACCGCTGAATCCATAGCGTTGTATTGGTCAAACAAGCGGTCTTCATATGAGGCTTCTTGAATAAGCAAATCGGCTTGGTCATCTTCAAGGCCATCGATCTGACTCTCGTATGAACTGGTTTTGGTTTCAAACAACCCGTCGCTTTCCAGGTAATATTCTAGATTTTCATCCAATACATAGGCTAAACCGGTGTCTTCGGCACTAAACAAGGAGGTTAAACTGCCGACGTCATTCTCAATTGCTTCATCCAGCATGTCCTCATCGATCTCAAGTTTACCGTAAGCATCGAAACTCACCCCAAATTGACTTAGAGAAGCTGATTGCCCATCAAGGTTATATTGATCACCCAAGCTACTGCGCAAGATACTGGTGATGCCACGGGTCATCGAATCCCCTTGCAGGGCTCCAGCGCTCTCCTCCTCAGCATCATACTCAGTGAGATCCGCGATGGTTTCGGCCATGGCATTGTATGCCTCAACAAAATCCTCTATGGCGGTTTTTGTTGTGCCAGTATCCATATCAATGGTGAGCTTCGTGGTTTCGTCTGGATCAGCTTTGGTAAGGTTTAGCGTTAAGCCATTAACGGCATCATCTACTTCATTGCTCGAAGAAGTGATAGTAATACCATCGACCACAATTTCGGAATCTTGAGCTTTAACCAACTCATCCATGGTGCCGAAGGTATCCGTTAAGCCCGTGCCCACCGTATCTGTCGCACTGATGGTCAACTCATTTTCAACGCCGGTCTCATCAGAGGTCATGATCAAACGGGGGCCATCGTCACTGTTAATAATGGTCGCGGTCACGCCGGGGTTATCTTCAGAGCCGTTGATTTTATCGACAATGTCGGCAAGGGTATCGTCAGCGTTAACATCAATGGTTAACTGGGCCTCTGGGTCAGGATCACCATTGTCATCTAATCCGACATTAATTTGCAGCTGCCCTTCACCAACAGTTGCATCAGCATCGGCTACAGCAGCACTACCCAACTTCTGACTTTCCGCCAGTTGATTAACGGTAAGGTTGTAACTGCCTTCGACAGCGTCTGGCGATGCTTCTACGTCAAGATATTCACTTTGACTTAAGCTGGTGGTGCGCTGGCCGAAGGTTTCTGGGTCCTGCAGGGCTTCAAGCGTATCTTGAAACTCGGTCATGCTTGATTTGAGCGTTCCCAAAGCAGATATTTGAGTTTCAAGTTCGGAAACTCTGCCAGTCAGCGCCGTTTTCCGCGGTGAGTAGCTGGCGTCAACCAATGACGTTACGATGCTGTTGATATCGAGCCCGGAGCCCATACCTGTAGACGTTAAACCCATGCTGCCCCCTTACACTTCAGTATTAAACAACAAGCCATTAAGATCGGTCATCTTCATCGCTAGCTTAAGCATCTCTTCGGATGGGATCTGGCGGATGATTTCGTCAGCGGCAATGTCTTTAACCACCACTACGTCGCTACCGGTCGAATCATCAACGTGAAACGACAGTGCCCGTTGATTCTGTTCCATAAACGCTTCAAGCGCTGCAGCCATCTCTTGTAATTGCTCTTTATCAAGCTGTTGTTGTTCAAAATCTTGAACTTTAGCTTCACTGTTGGCAGCAACCTTATCCACCGCAAGTTGTGACTCAATTGCATCGGCATCGGTCTGCTGTTGCGTCGCAAACTGCTTATTCGGCGGCGGATTATTGCCGCTACCGCGAATCTCTGCAATATTTACACCAATTACAGAGGTGATATCTCCATTCATGGTCTCTCTCCCTATACTTCGCCTCAAACCCCAACGTCATTGGTATCAGCACCGCTTCGGTCGGACACGTCCGCCCCTACAAGATGCTCAACGTAGGGGCCATCATGATGGACCTTCGCCAGTGTCCGCCCCTACAAAATGCTCAACGTAGGAGCCATCGTGATGGACCTTCGCCAGTGTCCGCCCAACAAGATACTCAACGTAGGGGCCATCGTGATGGACCTTCGCCAGTGGTAAACCCATCGACAAGCACAAAACCACCGCGCCTCTTGGCATAAACACCCTTCGGTCGGACACATCCGCCCCAACAAAATGCCCAACGTAGGGGCCATCATGATGGACCTTCGCCAGTGTCCGCCCCTACAAGATGTTCAACGTAGGGGCCATCGTGATGGACCTTCGCCAGTGTCCGCCCCTACAAGATGCTCAACGTAGGGGCCATCGTGATGGACCTTCGCCAGTGTCCGCCCCTACAAGATGCTCAACGTAGGGGCCATCATGATGGACCTTCGCCAGTGTCCGCCCCTACAAAATGCTCAACGTAGGAGCCATCGTGATGGACCTTAGCCAGTGTCCGCCCCGACAAGATGCTCAACGTAGGAGCCATCGTGATGGACCTTCGCCAGTGTCCGCCCCGACAAGATGTTCAACGTAGGGTCCATCATGATGGACCTTAGCCAGTGTCCGCCCCTACAAGATGTTCAACGTAGGGGCCATCGCGATGGACCTTCGCCAGTGTCCGCCCCTACAAGATGCTCAACGTAGGGGCCATCATGATGGACCTTCGCCAGTAGTAACCCCATCGACAAGCACAAAACCACCGCGCCTCTTGGCATAAACACCGCGTCGGTCGGACACGTCCGCCCCTACGGTGATACCAAAAAAAACGGTAGAGCCTCTCGACTCTACCGTTCTATCGGCCGCTACAATATAAAGCTTTAGCCTAAATTTTAACTTACCGACTTTACAGCAGTGATAGTGCCGCTGAAGGCAATTGGTTTGCCTGCGCTAACATAGCTGAAGAGGATTGTGACAGTACCTGCTGCTTCGCTAGCTCTGTCGATTCTTTGGCGAAGTCGACATCTTGAATACGGGAGCGTGCATCAGACACGTTGGTTTGGATGTTGCTCAAGTTATTGATGGTGTGTTCCATCCGGTTTTGAGTCGCACCCAGCTCCGAACGCTGTGAATCAATTTGAGAAATTGCTTCATCAATCATAGTGATAGCAGATTGCGCGCCTTGAGTAGTACTAACGTCAATAGTATCAACACTAGAGCTATCATTTGCTCCTAACGTTGGTGCTGCCGTAACGCTAGTTCCTGCAAATACTAAATTGGAATCCGTAGTGCCTGGGTCATCACTATTTTCAATTTGCCCCGACAACACAACATTACCAGATTCATCGACACCGGCAGAGACACCACTATCACCCAAAGCTTTATTCATTGCAGCTGCAATACCACCTGCATCTTCGGCATCAGATAAATCTACTGAGACTGTACTGCCCGCCGAACCATCGCCGCTGGTTAATGTAAATGTCATATCGTCAGCTTTAATCACTGCGTCGATGTTAGCTACTGCTACTGAGGTACCAGAAACACTGCGCCCCTGAGCCAGATGGTCTGCACCCACATCATTCATAGAGAGTTCAATTGTCTCGTTTGCATTAGAGCCAATTTGGAAACTCTGTGTACCGTATGAACCATCGAGTAAACTTTGGCCACCAAACGAAGTAGTGTCAGAGATTCGAGTCAGCTCATCTTGCAAAGAGGTGATCTCTTCTTGAATTGCAGTACGGTCGTCGGCAGAGTTTGAGCCGTTAGCAGACTGTACTGACAGGTCACGCATCCGCTGCAGAATATCAGTTGATTCCTGCATTGCACCTTCGGCTGTTTGCGCCATGGAGATACCATCGTTAGCGTTACGCATCGCTACGTCCATACCACTAATCTGCGAAGAAAGTCGGTTAGAGATCTGCAAGCCAGCCGCATCATCTTTGGCAGAGTTGATACGCAAACCGGAAGACAAACGCTCCATTGAAGTCTGGGTAGCGCTGTTAGCCGAATTTACCGCATTTTGGGACGACATCGCTGTTACGTTGGAGTTTACTGAGATACTCATATTGATTATTCCTTAGGTTGTTATCCATCGGGACCAACTAACGATGCTGCATCCCCGGTACAATCAATATTTCGGCGCCACGACCATTTCCTTTAGTGCTTTTTTTAACTTTTTGTTCTGACTGCCTTTAACGGCACAGAAAAAGCCACTTACAATCAACAACTTAACCTTTGCGCAACATTGCAAAAAATTAAATAACTTAATGACTTTAGAGCGTTCTATCACGATGGTTCCGACGTGAACATCAACATCGTAGGGGCAGACGTGTCTGACCGTTGCCGAGCGCAAATCCAGCTGAGGTGAAGGTTCAAGCTGAGGTGAATACCCAAACTGTGGCGAATACCCAAGCTGTGTCGAAGGTCCATCACGATGGCCCCTACGCAACACCGTAGGGGCAGACGTGTCTGACCGTTGCCGAGCGCAAACCTAGCTGAGGTGAAGGCCCAAGCTGAGGTGAAGGTTCAATCGCGGTGAATACCCAAGCTGTGGCGAAGGTCCATCACGATGGCCCCTACGCAACATCGTAGGGGCAGACGTGTCTGACCGTTGCAGAGAACAAACCCAGCTGCGGTGAAGGTCCAAGCTGTGGCGAATACCCAAGCTGCGGCAAAGGTCCAAGCTGTGGCGAATACCCAAGCTGAGGCGAAGGTCCAAGCTGTGGCGAATACCCAAGCTGTGGCGAAGGTCCATCACGATGGCCCCTACGCAACACCGTAGGGGCAGACGTGTCTGACCGTTGCCGAGCGCAAATCCAGCTGAGGTGAAGGTTCAAGCTGAGGTGAATACCCAAACTGTGGCGAATACCCAAGCTGTGTCGAAGGTCCATCACGATGGCCCCTACGCAACACCGTAGGAGCAGACGTGTCTGACCGTTGCCGAGAACAAACCCAGCTGTGGCGAATACCCAAGCTGTGGCGAATACCCAAGCTGCGGCAAAGGTCCAAGCTGTGGCGAATACCCAAGCTGAGGCGAAGGTCCAAGCTGTGGCGAATACCCAAGCTGTGGCGAAGGTCCATCACGATGGCCCCTACGCAACACCGTAGGGGCAGACGTGTCTGACCGTTGCCGAGCGCAAACCTAGCTGAGGTGAAGGTTCAAGCTGCGATGAAGGTTCAAGCTGAGGCGAATACCCAAGCTGTGGCGAAGGTCCATCACGATGGCCCCTACAAAATATAAAGCAACGCTGAGGCGTTGCTTTATCAGAGCACTAACATGGGGACGCTAGCTATTATTCGAACGCGGCTAACCGACAATCAGCCGATGTGGTTTCGGCATGCCTTTGCGTAACGTCAGCCGCTATGCTTTTAATCCCAAGCTAATTCACGATAATGCTTACGGCACATCGAGACGTAACTGTCGTTACCGCCAATTTGAACCTGCGCTCCGCCACGAACGGCAACGCCGCTTTCATCGAGACGAACCACCATGTTAGCTTTGCGACCGCAGTGGCAGATGGTTTTCAGTTCCACCAATTTGTCTGCCCACGCCAATAGGTATTGAGAGCCTTCAAACAGTTCGCCTAAGAAGTCGGTACGCAAGCCAAAACACAGCACTGGAATATTCAGTACATCGACCACCTTAGTCAGTTGGCGCACCTGTGCTTTGGAGAGGAACTGGCTCTCATCAACCAACACACAGTTGGGTTGTTGCTGCTGATCTTCAATCAACTGACTTAAATCATCGTCGGTTCCAAAGATTAGCGCTTCCGATTCCAGTCCAATCCGCGAGGTAACTTTGCCAACGCCGTAGCGATCGTCTAGGGCTGCAGTTAACACCAAGGCCTTCATCCCGCGCTCATGGTAGTTGTACGCCGATTGCAGCAATGAAGTGGATTTACCGGCATTCATGGCCGAGTAATAGAAATAGAGTTGAGCCAAGGTGTGTCCCCAAATTTGAGTTTGCGAGAGTATAAAAAAAACCGACGGTGGCGACCACCGTCGGTTTAGATATTTGTCGCGTGTTACCGAATTGACGTCAGCTTACTGAGCGATTCGACGCAGTGCAGTGATAGCGACAAACAGCGCTACCGTGCTCGCTGCAAAGCCGAAGGTGGCAGAGCCAGTGATACCAATAACCAGATAACCAACAGAGGCGATAGCTGCTACGGTTAATGCGTACGGTAGCTGAGTGGTAACGTGATCAATGTGGTGACAACCGGCGCCGGTACCAGACAACACGGTGGTGTCGGAGATAGGCGAACAGTGATCGCCAAATACTGCACCGGCTAGAACAGCAGCCATCAACGGCAATAGCATTGCTACGTCAGCGGCCAAGGCAACGTCGGCTGCAATTGGCAGCATGATGGCAAAGGTACCCCAACTTGAGCCGGTAGAGAATGCGGTAACACCAGCCAAGACGAAGATAAGCAATGGCAGCAACCACATTGGCATGCTGGTTTGTACCAGTGACGCTAAGTACTTACCGGTTTCCAAGTCACCAATTACGCCAGCGATGGTCCATGCGAACAGCAGAATATAAACCGCTTCTTTCATCGACGCTGCGCCGCTAAACAGGGCTTTCGCTACGGTAGCAGCAGCTAGGCGCTGGTAGAAGACCACACCGAAGGCAACCGTTAAGCTCACCAAAGAGGCATTAAATAGCGCCATAGTAGTGTCGGTGTTTTCCAGCGCGCCCATTACGGTAAATGGCGTATCGCCAAGGTTGGCAGCACCAGAGGCCAACATAAAGTAAACCGAGGCAACAACCAGTGACAGAATAGGCAGGAACAACCCCCAAACCGAGCCGTTGTCTGCTTCTTGCAAATCATTATCTACGCCTGGTGGATTGCCTTTGCTGGTATCCCACAGTTCGCCGGTAGCTTCAGTACGGGCAACGGCAGCACGCATTGGCCCAAACTGGATGTCAAAGATGATTACGCAGAACAGGGTCGCCAGAGCAAAAATGGCGTACAGGTTCATCGGGATCATCTCAAGGAAGGCGTTCAATGGACCAATATCGGTTATCTCTCGGGCGGCAAATACGGTACCAATCAAGCCAACGATGTAGGCGCCCCATGAGGAGATAGGAGCCATGACACATACCGGAGCCGCAGTGGAATCGACACCGTAAGACAGCTCTTCACGCGAAACCTTATGATCGTCCGCTACTGGCTTGGCAACCGAACCAACAGACAGAGTATTAAAGTAATCATCAATAAAGATAATCATGCCCAGAGCCATAGTCATTAAACGGGCGTGACGCTTGGTTTTAATGCGACGGCGAGCCCACAGAGCAAAGGCACGAGCGGCACCAGAGACGTTAATAAGCGCGATGGTCATACCTAATACCAACAAGAAGCCTAATAATGGCACGTTCCAGGTATCGATACCGTCTTCACCCCAGAATAACCCTTGAACTCGGCCAGCCAGATCGCTGAGCGCTTCCATTGGGGCGAAACCGGTGTGCATTAAAATGCCGACAATGATGCCTAAGCCAAGAGAGAGTAATACTTTGCGGGTAACCACAGCCATAGCAATGGCAACCAGTGGTGGCAGTAGAGCAAAAATCGTGTTGTTAAATTCGTATGAAACCATCTTTATTCTTCATTATTTAAGATGGAGGCACTGAGATCGCCGCAACTAGATGTTGTCGACTGAGGAGAAAAACAAAGAGAATTCTTGTTTCGCCGTTCTTTCAGTAGCGCTCCATAGTTACGGTAAACCTGTCTCTCGACAGAGATAACTATGGCAGTGTTGTACCTATTTGATACAACCCCAGCAGAATGGGATGACGCCCTATTCGCTTCGGCACTGACTCCTTTGGCCCAATATCAACGGTTGTCGACCTTCATTGGGTTACTGATAGGCAGTGCGCCTCTACACAAGTACGTTTTACTTGGTTTGTTACTTAGCGGGTAACGGCGGCATTCAACCATAGCAAACAGCTGTTTGCCTTGAAGATAACGCCATTGTGTGACCGATGTCTCGAACTTTATATGCTTGCGAGCAACTCTGGTAAAACTTTGTCCAACTCACCGGTTAAAGCGTAATCAGCCAGTTGCATCAGCGGTGCGTCTGCATCTTGGTTCACCGCTATCACGGTTTTTGCTTGTTTTATCCCCGCCATATGCTGAGTGGCACCAGAAATGCCTAAACCGATGTAGCGCTCTGGTGCAATTAACTGTCCAGTTTGGCCAACCTGCAGCTCACTCGGCAACCAACCAGAATCGATTACCGGTCGGGTGCCACCAATCGCGGCTTCGAGCTTGTCGGCGAGGGCTTCAACCAATGGCCACAGCTGTTCAGTACAGGCCCCGCGCCCCACGGCAATAACCGTTTTGGCTTCGGTTAATTGTGGCCGCATAGACTGGGACGGTTCAATGGTGCGTTCTACTAATGGAGTTAACTCCGCCACCGATAACCGTTGGTAATCTTTGGCAATGTCACCGGATACGGGGCTAAACCCCTGTGGGCGCACTGTAAATAGTACCGAACTGCCATCACCAACGATGCTTTGCTCAATCGCGCCAGCCCAGCTAGGTCGCGACCATTGCTGCGGCCCTGCAATTGCAGTGACTTCTGAAATCATCGGTAGATCTAGCTGCGCCGCCAGCCTTGGCATCAAATCTCGGCCCCAGTGATCGGTACCAGCGACAATGTGGCTACGCTTTTGGCAATAAGGCAACAACAGCTCACTCAACACCTCTGGGCCTGCCTCAGCTGCAACCGGTAATAACAGCACTTCACCATGTAACGGTTGAATAGGTAACCGATCCGCATCCAGTCCGCACACAATCACATCGAACCCTTGATTGAGTTTGGCTGTTGCCGCCAATAAGCGAGCCCATTCATTGTGATTGTGGCGGTGTAAAATCAACAGCGCGTTCATGCCAACTCTCCTTGCAGCAATACTGTCGCCAATGCCTGAGTGTCGGCTAACTGCTGTCCCAGCCGAACCACTTGATGTCTTTGCTGGGCGACAACCTCAACTGAACCAGACGAAACCACGGCCGGTTCGAGCCGTTCTATTGGCAACCGACGTGCCCTCATCAAGTTAGGTAGGGTGGCAAATCGAGGCGTGGCTAAACGCAGGTCGGCAGTAACCACCGCCGGTAAAGGTGTTTGATAATTACCGCGGCCGCCAGCACATAAACCACTGCCGCTAATGATGTTGCCATCCAGCTGCAGCTGGTCAACTGCAGACAACTGTGGCCAATTAAGCAAACCAGCTAGGCGTTGCCCAACCTGATGGTTATCGCCATCGCCGGATTGCTTGCCTAACAACACCAAATCCACTTTGGTGTGTTCAACCGCTTGCTGCAGTAGTTTGGCAATAACATTACAGTCATCGGTTAGTGTTGGTATTTGCAGAGCATGCTTACAGCCGAGCGCCATTGCAGCACGTAGCCCTTGCTCACTCGGGCTAACGGTCACTGCAACCAATTCGGTCGCTTGCCCCGACTCTAATAATCGTAAGCCTTGCTCTAACGCCACTTCACTAAATGGGTCCAACACAAACTTTGGCTTATTTTCAGCGGATTCCTGCACAGACGACTGCGGCATCAACTCCGGAATCGTCTTTATCGCGACCAATATCTTCATTAACAACTCTAAGTTTCAATAACTTAACGGCATTTTGAGTAGCAAAGTACCCAAAGGGATTGAAATTATTGTCCCACAGTGAAAATTTCAAGCGCAACACAACACCACAAATCACTGATAGAGATCACGTAAATGGTCGAATGGTTTTCAAAAGTGGCTTTTTGATTGAACTAATCAGGGAAAAGCTGAACTGAACATTATTAGAAGCAGAATTATAATGAAGATCAATAATCCTTATTCTTGCTTTTTAGCAAAATAGATTTACTATTTATTTAAGCCATTAAAAAATTTTTCATAAGGGATACATCACATGGTCGAATTTTTAGATGTGTTAACTCACGGTCGTCGTCTTAAAGCACAACTTAAAGGCTTGTCTATTGATGAGCTTAATGAAGTTATCGAAAAGATGCAGGTTATTGCAGCTGAGCGCGAAGAAGAATTACGCGCAGAGAATGAAGCAAACGCAGAGCGCATTGCTAAAATCGAACAGCTACGCAAGTTAATGGCAGAAGATGGCATTAGCTTGGACGATCTAGGTTCTTCTACTGAGGTTAAAGTTCGTAAAAAACGCGCTCCTCGCCCAGCTAAGTACGCTATTGAAGTAGACGGTGAAACCATCACTTGGACTGGCCAAGGCCGTACTCCAAAAGCTATTAAAGAACGCTTAGATGCTGGTGCAAATTTGGACGATTTCCTAATTTAATTAAGCAGCAAATATAAAACGGCCGCATATGCGGCCGTTTTTTGTTACAAATTCATTCATTATTATTGGCAACAACCTTCATCGCGTTGCTTACAAGCTCCTAACCCCAAGGTAACATGCTGTTCATCCTAAGAGTTCTAAAGGACGACAGAATTCATGAAGCATACTTACCTACAGGCCATTGGGCTGCTACTCCCAAGCCTAATTAGCCCCGTTAGCGCCAGCTCAGGGCAATACCAATTAAGCCTAAGTAATAACACACCAACCTTAACTGCATTTACTAATGGCATTCTGGTAACAAAACCCGGGAAATTAGCTAAGAACCGCGTTTTAGTTGTTGAGGGTAATGTCATTACTGCTATTAGCGATGCCATTCCTAAAGGCGCTAAGGTTATCGACCTAAAAGGCCAATACGTTTATGCCGGTTTCATTGATAGCTACGCCCAGTATGGATTAGATTGGGACTATGGTTATAGTGAAGATAAATCACCCCAATACACGGTAGAGCGATACGGTACTCGTTATAAGAATACCGCTGTTCATAGCGACATGATCTGGGCAGATCATTTTAGCCCCGATAGCGAAGATGCCAAAACTTGGCTCAATAATGGTTTCACAAGTGTGCATTCAGCCTGGCAGGATGGAATATTCCAAGGCCAAGGGTTTGTTACCTCACTGGCACAAGGGGATGGCGCATCATTAATTTACAAATCTCAAAGCGGACCTTGGCTATCTTTTAACAAGGGCTCGTCACAACAGGAATATCCCACATCAGTAATGGGGTCTATTGCGCTTATTAGACAAGTATTAGCTGAAGGTCAATGGTATAAACAACAGTTTGGTAAACCTTTGTTACCTTCGGAACAAAGTTTGCTACCACTTACCAACTTCGATCAACAAGCCGCATTCTTTAAAGGAAGTCACCCAGATGACATTATCCGCGCCGCGCATCTGCTTGATAATAATCATGCAATTTTTGTTGGTTCCGGTCTGGAATTTGAGCGTATAGCGCAGCTTAAGCAATTAAACAGCAAATTAATCTTACCGCTAAGTTTCGCTAAGAAACCGGAAATTACATCGGTATATGACCCTCAAGAACTGACCTTAGCCAATATGCGCCACTGGGAACGTAGCCCAAGTAATATTGCCACGGTAGCCAACAACGATATTCCATTTGCCCTAACCATGGATGGTATCGACGGCGAAGACTTTTGGCCTCGGCTCAACAAGGCGATGCGCTATGGTCTGTCTGGCGCAGATGCGCTTGCGGCCCTCACGACAACCCCCGCTCAATTCCTCGGCTTAGAAAGTGAACTCGGGCAGTTAGCACCGGGCTATCGTGCCGATTTAGTTATCAGTAACGGCGACCTATTTGCCGGCGGCACACTTGTGGCAACAGTACTGCAAGGGCAGTGGCATAACATCGGCGACAGCCAATATCAGCGGTACAGCGGTGAATGGCAGCTCCGTTGGTTTGATAACTCTCGCGTGCTTACTCTTACCGAAAAGGATGGCAAGCTCACTGGCAAACTTGGCGTTGATGACGATGCAATTACGTTACAGCAGCTAAACAGCCACACCACTGAGTTATCGTTCCAGTTGCCTGCGACAACATTCGGGCGCCAAGATAACGCCACCGTGACCTTGGTTCCATATGGCCAACAACTGCAAGGCAGCGTCCTATTGGCTAACGGTGAGTCTTGGTCATTAACAGCAGAAAAAACCAAACCGCAACAGCACGAGTTAGCGACGGTCGAGCCGATAAACTTCGTATCAAAACAAACTTTTCCCAATGTCGCTTACGGACACAGCACCCTCCCCCAAGCACAAAATATGCTGATCCGAAATGCAACCGTTTGGACCAGCACCGAACAAGGCAATCTAGCCAATACCGATGTGTTGGTGCGTCACGGTAAGATCGACAAAATTGGCAGCAATCTTAAGCTCCCATCTGGCTATCAGTTAATCGATGGCAGTGGCAAGCACCTTACCGCCGGTATTATTGACGAGCACTCTCACATCGCCATTCATGGCGGGGTCAATGAATTCTCAGACAACAACACCGCTGAAGTGCGGATTGGCGATGTACTTGAACCAAGCGATATCGCTATCTACCGCTCTCTTGCCGGTGGCGTCACCAGCGCCCAACTATTGCATGGCAGCGCTAACCCTATCGGCGGCCAAGCACAGGTAATCAAGCTACGTTGGGGCCAAGACGCCCAAGGATTAGCATTTACCGCTGCTCCGCCGTCGATTAAATTTGCCTTAGGTGAAAACGTCAAACAGAGCAACTGGGGTGACAACTACAACATTCGCTACCCTCAAACTAGGATGGGCGTTGAAGCGATGCTACGTGATGGTTTTCAACAGGCCAGTAACTATCAGCACGAGTTAACCGCATGGGATGGGCTCAGCCGTCGCCAGCAGCGACGCACCATTGCCCCTAAGCCAGATCTGCGACTGCAAACGGTATTGGAAGTACTTAACAGTGAACGCCATATTCATATCCACTCCTACGTCCACACTGAAATGTTGATGATGCTTGGCTTAGCCGATGAGCTGGGCTTTAAGGTGCAAACCTTTACCCACTCACTAGAGGGCTACAAATTGGCGTCAGAGATGGCCGCCGCGGGTACCAGCGCCGCCACCTTCGCCGATTGGTGGGCATATAAGTTTGAGGTGTATGACGCGATTCCGCAAAACGCCTGTGTAATGACCGAGCAAGGCGTTTTAACCAGCATCCACTCCGACAGTAACGATCTGATTCGGCGCCTTAACCAAGAAGCAGCCAAGTCCATCATGTATTGCGGTATGTCAGAACAACAAGCATGGCAAATGGTCACTATTAACCCGGCTAAACAGCTCAAGGTTGATCACCTAGTCGGCTCAATTGAAGCAGGTAAACAGGCGGATTTGGTACTGTGGAGCGCTAATCCGCTGTCGGTTTACGCACGCGCAGAAATCACCTGGATCGATGGCGCTCGTTATTTCTCTATCGAGCAAGACCAGCAACGGCGTCGAGCCATTAACCAAGAGCGACAACAGCTCATCGCTAAGCTACTGCAGGATGATTCCCCTGCCGAGGACGGTGAGCAGTTAACGCCATTGCCAGCATCAACTTGGCACTGCGATACCGTTGGCCAACATAGCCATCAATCACACAGCCACCAGCAACACTAGGAGTACACACATGCTAAAACGTTATTCTGTCCTAGCGCTGATGGCGCTTATCCCGCTATGTAGTCAATCCCACGATCTGCTACCGGGCCAAACACAATCGCAACCCCAGTTAATCACCAACGCCACCGTGCATACCCCAACCGGGCCGCTACTGAATACCGATGTGCTACTTAAAGCTGGCAAGATAGCCTCGATCGGAACCGACATTGTTGCTGAGGGTGCTGCGGTAATTGATGCCAGCGGGAAACACCTTTACCCCGCGTTAATTAGCTTGGACAGTCAAATTGGTTTAACCGAAATTGGCGCGGTTCGTGCCACCGTAGATAGCTATGAAGTTGGCGAGATAAACCCGCAGATCAGAGCGGCAACGGCTTTTAACGTTGAATCGGAATTATTACCGACACTTAGAGCCAATGGCATAGGCTACGCCCAGATCACCCCGATTGGCGATCTCTTTGCTGGCCAATCGGCGCTGGTGCAACTTGATGGCTGGAACATCAATGACGCCTTAGTTAAAGCGGATACGGGCGTTCACCTATACTGGCCTGCCAGCACACTGCCGCAAGGGCAAACTCGCGAGCAAGCTCAAGCGAACTACCAACGCCAGTACGACATTATTGTTGCCGCCTTCGACGATGCCAAGCACTACCTTCAAGTACCTCGAGAGATCCAAGATGCTCGATGGGAATCGATGCGGGCCTTGTTACAGGGAACTTCCACGCTGTTTGTGCACGCCGACGAGCGCCGCCAGATAGAGCACGCCATGGCGCTTGCGGCCAAATACCAAGTGCAGCTGGTGATCGTTGGCGGCTACGACAGTCATCAAGTTGCTGAGCAATTAGCACAACAACAGGTAGCGGTGATCTACACCCACGCCAAAGGCTTGCCACGCCGCATCGGTGACCCCTACGACTTAGCCTTTGAGATCCCAGCGATACTGCACCACGCTGGGGTTGAATTGGCCATTACCTTTAGCGGTAGCTGGGAGAGCCGCAACCTACCTTTTGCCGTTGGTCAGGCCATCGCCTTTGGATTGCCGCCAACAGCGGCACTCAATAGCGTCAGCAAGAACGCGGCTAAGCTGTTAGGGCAACCACAGCTAGGGCAACTGATTGCAGGAGCCCCCGCCAGCGTCATCATCAGCGGTGGTGATCTGTTTGACCCGAGTAAACATGCGGTTGAGCGAATGTGGCTTGATGGCCGTGCCATCGATTTGGACAACCGTCATCAGCGGCTCTACCAAAAGTATCAACAGCGTTATCAGTAGTCGGCACGCTAATAAACGCCTAAATTTGGCTGTGTACCAACTAAGTGTTGTTCTTGCTAATACAGTTAAAGCACTGGCTAGGCGAGTGTTGATACAAGGGCAAAGCAATACCGTCGTTGATCTTCTGCCGCATTAGAGCAGTCCAGCGAAGCGTTTTGGACTGCGACCTAAGGCAAGGGGGACTCCAAAGGGGGCGAAGCTCCCCCTAATGCATACAAGAGTGTGCCGTCGCCACCGCGACATAGTCCGCTAAAAGTACCGAAATCGGTACAGCCGAAGGCTTGATATAAACCTCAACACTTAACTGTGACACAGCCATAAATTTGGCTTAGGTTAATGTAAACGGAGCTATTTATGGCTCCGTTTTCGATCTGAGCTTGATACAATTAAACCATTACCACTATTGAGCACACCCTATGCACCGCACTCTTGCCTTTGCTCTGCTGCTGTTAGGCGGCTGTAGCAACACTTACGACTTCAGCAGCAACCTTGATCCCGAGCCGATTAAGGATTATTTCTCCACCGGTTCCGTCGCTATTTACGATGCTATGCCCGCCAATGCCGAGCGCTTAGCCTTTATCGATGGCAGCAGCTGCCAAACGGATGTCTCGCTGCCACCAGCCAGCGAAGTTGAAGCGCGAACTGAATTACGCCATACCGCGGCACAGTTAGGCGCTAACGGAGTGGTGTTAAGCCAATGCGTTGCCCTAGAGGAGCTGCCGGGTTGCGTAACCAATATCCTGTGCAGTGGCCAAGCGATTAAAATAAAGCAATGAGTCACAGCATTGAACCGGTGGCGCTTTGCCAGTCGCCCTATAAGCAGAAGTTCGCTATTCCGCGCCAGCCCAACTTAGTGCCAGCCGCCATTGGTCGATTACTGCTGCAGGGCGATTGCAACCGCGACGAGTGCGTACGTGGCTTAGAGCAGTTTTCTCATCTGTGGCTGATCTGGAGCTTTCATCAAAACCTAGAGCAAGGCTGGAAACCCATGGTGCGGCCACCTCGCTTGGGCGGCAATGCCCGGGTTGGCGTATTTGCCAGCCGCGCGACCTTTCGTCCCAATGGCTTGGCAATGTCGGTAGTAAAGCTTCATCGGGTGCTCAAAGAAGGCAAGCAACACATCGTTGAGATCTCTGGGTTAGACTTGCTCGATGGCACACCTATTTTCGATATTAAGCCCTACGTGCCCTACTCCGACGCAGTGCCCGATGCCATTGGCGGTTACGCCAGTGATGCACCAACACCGATGCCAATGCGTGTACTTGATGCTGCAGAGCAACAATGGCAACAGGCGCAACAGCGTTATCCTGAGTTTGCCCAGTTAGCAGAGCAGGTGTTGGCGCAGGATCCACGCCCAGCCTATCAGCGAGAAGCGGGGCGCGAGTATGGGGTGCAGCTGCATGACTTGGATCTGCGTTGGCAGGTTATTGATGGCTGTAACTGCGTAACGGCGGTAGTGTCGATTTAATCCATTTATCGGATTACGCTTAAGGCTAATCACGACCTAAGCAACGCTGATAGTCGCTGTCATAGGTTAACCAATTGCCTTCGTGCGGTTCATGCGCCGGCAAGAGCCGGTCACACATGTGTGCCCCTACAACGAAGCTCGTAGGGGCCATGTAATTGCCATCAACCTGGGTGGTAATCCGGCTTGTCGCGGCGATCGCCAATACGTTGGGCTGGATTGCCCGCCCAGATCTCATACTCAGGCACCGCTTTGGTCACGACGCTCCCCATGCCGATGACGGCGTGGGCACCGATGGTTACTCCATCACAGATAGCCACACCAGTGCCTATCCATACATCATGCTCAATGAGAACCCCTTGACTGGTGACCGGCTGCTCACACACTAATGCATTGGCGCCAAAACCATGATTGAAGGCGTAGATCTTCACATTAGCAGCAATACGACAGTAATCGCCGATCCTAATGCCACTGCTGCCACCATCAAAACTGCAATCGTGATTGATGCCGACCTCTCGGCCAATGCTAATTGGCCCATGCAAAAAAGCACCAGCACCGACGTGGCTGCGATCACCTAACTCAATATCGCGGCCACGCTCAGCAAACAGTTGCGCGGTTTCCGCGACAAAGCAGTTATCACCAAAGCGGATAGTCTCCAAGGCGGCTAATCGAGCTTGCAGCTGCTGTTGCCAAGGGCGCGCCCAAAGCAGTGCTTTGGGCTTCAGCTTGGGATAGAGCCACGGCATATAGTTAAGTCGCTGCTTATGCTGCTCAATCAAGGCCTCGGCCGGGTAAGCTCGCCAAGGTTTGTCATCATTATTATCGCTGCTCATGCCATCTCAATTGCGGTCTAAAAGACAGTTAATCAGCTATTGTCTTCAATGTAACGTGAAGATGAAACCGCAAATTAGGCTCGATTTGACAACAATCTACGTCAATCCACCTTAAGCCGTGGAATCACTGGTGTGATCTGATAAAATGTCGGACTTATTTTTCTGTGTTAACCAAAGCGAATTAGCGAAATGCGTACTAGCCAAACTCTGATTTCCACCTTGAAGGAAACCCCAGCAGACGCTGAGGTGATTAGCCACAAGATGATGCTGCGCGCCGGCATGATCCGTCGTTTGGCCGCGGGCCTATACACCTACCTGCCAACCGGTTTACGTGTATTGCGTAAAGTTGAAGCCATCGTGCGTGAAGAGATGAACCGCGCTGGTGCCGTTGAAACCTTAATGCCTGTGGTTCAGCCAGCGGATCTGTGGCAAGAAACTGGCCGTTGGGACGACATGGGTGCTGAAATGGCACGCCTACAAGATCGTCACAACCGCGACTTCGTTTTAGGTCCTACCCACGAAGAGGTTATCACCGACATCGTTCGTAACGAGGTGAAATCCTACAAGCAATTGCCACTGAACCTGTACCAGATCCAGACCAAATTCCGCGATGAACGTCGTCCTCGCTTCGGTGTGATGCGTTCCCGTGAGTTCTTGATGAAGGACGCTTACTCGTTCCACATTGACCAAGAGTCAATGGATGAAACCTACGACACCATGTATGCCGCATACTGTCGCGTTCTCGAGCGCATGGGCTTGGCCTTCCGTCCAGTATTGGCAGACACCGGTGCCATCGGTGGCGATAAGTCGCACGAGTTCCAAGTGTTGGCTCAATCCGGTGAAGACGCTATCGCGTACTCGACCGAAAGCGATTACGCTGCCAACATCGAAAAGGCGGAAGCTCTGGCTATCGGCGTACGTGGTGAAGCCACTGCCGAGATGACTCTGGTTGAGACTCCGAACGCTAAGACCATCGCTGAGCTGGTTGAGCAACACGGTATCGCTATCGAAAAGACCGTTAAAACCCTTATCGTTAAAGCCAGCGACGCGTCTGAGCATGAACTGGTTGCCTTGATGATCCGTGGCGATCACGAGCTAAACGAGATCAAAGCGGAGAAAGTAGCAGACGTTGCGGCCCCTCTGACCTTCGCGACTGAAGAGGAGATCAACGCTGCTATCGGTGCTGGCCCTGGTTCTTTAGGCCCTGTTGGTTTGAAGCTGAAGCTGGTTATCGATCGCTCCGTAGCAACCCTGAACGATTTTGGCGCAGGCGCCAACATCGATGGCAAGCACCACTTCAACATCAACTGGGAGCGCGACGTTGCTCTACCAGAGGTTGCTGATCTGCGTAACGTTATCGCTGGTGATGCAAGCCCATGTGGCAACGGTATCTTAGAGATCGCTCGCGGCATCGAAGTGGGTCACATCTTCCAGCTGGGCACTAAGTACTCCGAAGCCATGGGCGCCAATGTGCTCGACCAAAACGGTAAAGCCAAGCCATTAACCATGGGTTGTTACGGTATCGGTGTGTCTCGTTTGGTGGCCGCAGCCATCGAACAGAATCACGATGACCGCGGTATCATTTGGCCAGCCGCCATTGCTCCGTTCCAGGTATCTATCGTGCCGATGAACATGCACAAGTCCGAGCGTGTTAAAGCGTTGGCAGAGAAGTTCTACACTGAACTAACCGCTGCTGGCATCGAAGTGCTGTTCGACGACCGTAAAGAGCGTCCAGGAGTGATGTTTGCTGATCACGAACTGATTGGTATTCCGTACAACATCGTTATTGGCGATCGCGGTATCGACGCTGGCGTATTGGAGCTGAAGTCTCGCGCTAGCGGCGACAAGAGCGAAGTGGCCGTTGACGATATGGTCGCTCAGGTTATCGCCGCGCTGGCATAAGCTAAATTGCTTATCAACCCGCTGCAAACGCCGCTCATATGAGCGGCGTTGTTGTATGTTCAACCCTACTAATGGGCTGTGTACCAATTAAGTGTTGCTCTTTCCAAGGCTGTTAAAGCACTGGCTAGGCGAGTCGCGATACAAGGGTAAAGCACTCCGCTATTGATCTACTGCCGCATTGGAGCAGTTCAGCGAAGCGTTTTGGACTGCGACCTAAGGCAAAGGGGGCGAAGCTCCCCCCTAATGCATACAAAAATGTGCCGTCGCCACCGCGACATAGTCCCCTCAAAGCACCGAAATCGATGAAGCCGAAGGCTTAAGATAAACTTCAACAACTAACTACGACACAGCCTACTAATTGCCCCGTTAACCCTAGCGTTATCCATGAGCTACGGGTGGTAAGTCAGTTATGGCTATACTAAAAAGAAACGATAACGGAATAATCGGCAACCTTTGGGGCATGGATGGTAGAACAAGGAAAGTGCAGCTTACAGCTTGGTGGTGGTGGCGCTCGTGCAGCGTATCAGGTAGGGGTGTTACAGGCGATTGCAGAGCTGTTCCCTCGTAATCACGGCCTGCCTTTTCCCATATTATGCGGTACTAGCGCTGGTGCTATTAATGCAACGGCTTTGGCCTGTTATGCCAGCTGTTTTCACCTTGGGGTACGTAAACTCGACTACGTTTGGCGCCACTTTAAAACCGAGCAGGTCTATCGCAGCGATTTTCGCGGCCTAAGCCGACACCTACTGTCAGTGCTGCTCAAGCGTGGCCATCGGCCACCCAGTTTATTCGACAATCGGCCCCTACAAAAACTGCTTAGCGATATCATTCCATTGCATCGAATTGAGCAGCATATTAGCAGTAATAAACTGCATGCACTTACCGTCTCCGCTAGTCGTTATTATCACCCTTGCAGCGTTAACTTCTTTCAGGGCAACTCCAACATTATGCCGTGGCAGCGCTCGCGTCGCTTTGGCCAACACAGTCGCATCACCATTGAACACCTAATGGCCTCTGCTGCAATCCCAATGGTATTTCCTTCAACCCGTATTGGTGATGATCACTATGGTGACGGCTCCATTTTACAGATGGCTCCGCTAAGCCCTCCAATTCATCTGGGCGCCGACAAGATCCTAATTATCAACCTCGACAGTCCTCATCGGAGCAGGCCATTAGCACAGCGTCGCCGCGCTCCAGATTCGAGTGAATTGGCAGGCCATCTACTCGATACCGTATTCTCCGATACCCTAAATTCTGACTTAGAGCGGCTAGAGCGGATCAACCGTTCAGTAAAGTTATTGCCAGATAAATTGCGCAGTAGCCAGCCACTTAAAGTCATCGAAACCTTGGTTATCAAGCCCAGTGCCGATCTGGATGAGATAGCCCGCCATCACTACCGGCACCTACCCCGCAGTGTGCGGTATCTGCTGCGTACCATTGGTGTCGATGATGACAGCGACTCTAGCTTACTCAGCTATCTGATGTTTGAAGGCCCATACTGCCGCGAATTGATGCACTTGGGGCGACAAGACGCCTACCGTCAGAAAGTTCAGTTACAGCAGTTATTGGGCCTTACCTGCTAGGGGGAAATAGAAGCCATAGCAATTCAACACCTTAAAAACCATCGAGTAGTCGCCGCTCAGCCCGTTCAACTTTCGATGCTTTGCCTTGGAGTAATAGCATATCCCCTGGTTGCAACATCAAATTAGGGGTAGCGCTGATCCGTGTTTTGCCGCGTTTGGCGCCTTCAATGGTAACCTGCCAATGACCAAGAGAAACTTGATGTAACGGCTTACCGACCGCCCAAGCTTTGGAAGGCAGTCGCACCCAGTGTAAGTTTTCAGTATTACCTGCTTCGCCTGCATAGAAGCCATGCAGGGTGCGGTAATGGCGACGACGGACGATCTCCAATCGCTTTAAAATATGCGGCAATGGCACACCAAGGCGATACAACACCTGCGACACCAACATCAGGCTGCCCTCTAAGGATTCAGGGATCACCTGATCGGCACCGGCACTTTCCAACGCCGTTAAGGTAGAGTCATCACGGGTACGAACAATAATTGGCAGATCCGGCGCCTCCTGCTTGATGCAATCGAGCAGATTAAAAATGGTACGCCGATTATCAAAACTGATTACCACCATCTTGGCTCGGTGCAATCCTGCTTGGCGCAGAATATCAACCCGACGGGCATCACCAAAGCGCACCGGCTCACCACCGGCTTTAGCCTCGCGGACTCGGACCGGATCGAGATCCAGCGCGACATAGGGGGTCTTATCCTTGCGGAGGAAGCGCGCTAAGGTCTGCCCTACCCTGCCGTATCCCAACAACAACACATGCTCCTGCAGTATCAACTCATCATCTTCATCGTCGTCCTGACCATTGATGAGCCGATCTCCCCCCCCCAACACCCATTTAGAGATGGTGATGCAGTTGTTGATCAATGCCGGCGCAACACACATCGACAACACGCCAGAGACTACCAGTACGTTACCAATATCTGGACTTATCACCTGCCAAGTGAGTGCCATGCCAATCAGGATAAAACTGAACTCGCCAATTTGTGCCAAGCACAGCCCTGTTGATAGTGCGTCCTTACTTTTCTCACCGGTCAATTTAGCAAGCAACGCAATGACCAAGGCTTTAAATAGCATCAAGCTCGGTACTAGCAGCAATAAAAAACCGCCATTCTCTACTACCGTGTTGAGGTCCAGCAGCATACCGACAGAGACAAAGAACACCCCCATCAACAGGTCGCGAAAAGGCCGAATATCCGCTTCAAGTTGCTGTCGATACTGGCTTTCTCCAAGCAGCATACCCGCTAGGAATGCCCCTAGTGCCATCGATAAACCAACAGAGAGAGTTAGAAACCCGGTCGCCAACGCCACCAGCAACGTGGTAAGGACAAAGAGTTCATCCGAACGGGAGCTGGCCACTTGATCAAATAAGCGCGGCAATAGATAACCACCGGCCCACAGCAATACCGCAAATACCGCTGTGCCCTTAAGTACCGCCCAACCGAGTTCAAGCAATAAGGTGCTGCCTTGACTATCAGAGCCAAGCATCGGAATGATGATAAGCAGCGGGATAACCGCTAAGTCTTGGAACAGTAAGATACTAACCGATAGCTCACCATGGCGGCGGTTTAGCCAGCCGAGCTCATCCAGCTGCTTTAAGACGATGGCAGTCGAGGACAGTGCAATGGCGGCCCCAACCACAATCGCCGCCCGAATCTCGATGCCAAACACCATCGAGATTGCCCCGGTTAAACCACCGGTAAGCAACAGTTGTAACGATCCTAAGCCAAAAACTCGGCTGCGCATTGCCCACAGGCGGGGTAGGGAAAACTCTAACCCTAATGAGAACATTAGGAAGACGATGCCAAGCTCGCCAACAAGGTGAATCTGATTGGTGTTAAGCCACGCTAGTCCTTGTGGCCCCGCAGCAACACCGATAGCTAACCAGGCCAAAATTGCCGGTAACCCAAACCGACGACAGATCCATATTGCCAATACGGCCATGGCTGCTAATGCCAACGCTACTTCCATTTAGCCTCCTTGGCGTTTGTATTAAAGTTTTAGTCTTCGTTTTATGAAACGTTGCTGATATGCCAAACCACAGCAGCGATTTATTTTACCGTCGCTGGTTGTCAGGGCAGACGTGTCTGACCACGCAGCCTTCTGCTAAGTGACTACCGCTGCCTTCAACTAAGGTCACTCGTGAGTGCCCCTACGGTAACCCAGTCACTTCAGACAATGCTCGCCGTAGGGGCAGACGTGTCTGACCACGCAGCCTTCAATAATTTGACCACTGCTGCCTTCAGCTAAACGACTACCGCTGCCTTCAACTAAGGTCACTCGTGAGTGCCCCTACGGTAACCCAGTCACTCCAGACAATGCTCGCCGTAGGGGCAGACGTGTCTGACCACACAGCCTTCAATAATTTGACCACTGCTGCCTTCAGCTAAACGACTACCGCTGCCTTCAGCTAAACGACTACCGCTGCCTTCAACTTAGGTCACTCGTGAGTGCCCCTACGGTAACCCAGTCACTCCAGACAATGCTCGCCGTAGGGGCAGACGTGTCTGACCACGCAGCCTTCAATAATTTGACTACTGCTGCCTTTAGCTAAACGACTGCCGCTGCCTTCAACTAAGGTCACTCGTGAGTGCCCCTACGGTAACCCAGTCACTCCAGACAATGCTCGCCGTAGGGGCAGAAGTGTCTGACCACGCAGCCTTCAATAATTTGACCACTGCTGCCTTCAGCTAAACGACTGCCGCTGCCTTCAACTAAGGTCACTCGTGAGTGCCCCTACGGTAACCCAGTCACTCCAGACAATGCTCGCCGTAGGGGCAGAAGTGTCTGACCACGCAGCCTTCAATAATTTGACCACTGCTGCCTTCAGCTAAACGACTGCCGCTGCCTTCAACTTAGGTCACTCGTGAGTGCCCCTACGGTAACCCAGTCACTTCAGGCAATGCTTCGCCGTAGGGGCAGACGTGTCTGACCACACAGCCTTCAATAATTTGACCACTGCTGCCTTCAACTAAGGTCACTCGTGAGTGCCCCTACGGTAACCCAGTCACTCCAGACAATGCTCGCCGTAGGGGCAGAAGTGTCTGACCACGCAGCCTTCAATAATTTGACCACTGCTGCCTTCAGCTAAACGACTACCGCTGCCTTCAACTAAGGTCACTCGTGAGTGCCCCTACGGTAACCCAGTCACTCCAGACAATGCTCGCCGTAGGGGCAGAAGTGTCTGACCACGCAGCCTTCAATAATTTGACCACTGCTGCCTTCAGCTAAGTGGTCACAACCATCTTCGGCTAAACGACTGCCGCTGCCTTCAACTTAGGTCACTCGTGAGTGCCCCTACGGTAACTCAGTCACTTCAGGCAATGCTCGCCGTAGGGGCAGACGTGTCTGACCACACAGCCTTCAATAATTTGACTACTGCTGCCTTTAGCTAAACGACTACCGCTGCCTTCAACTAAGGTCACTCGTGAGTGCCCCTACGGTAACCCAGTCACTTCAGGCAATGCTTCGCCGTAGGGGCAGACGTGTCTGACCACACAGCCTTCAGCTAAACGACTATCGCTGCCTTCAACTAAGGTCACTCGTGAGTGCCCCTACGGTAACCAATCAGAGAGTTGTTGCGGTGACCAGCCTTCACCTTGGTCACAGAGGTAATCTCGCTCTATCCAATAGCCTAACGCCGCCACAACAATATTGTTGTAACACAGCATCGCTACCTGAGAACGTTGCCATGGTGGTACCCGATACTCTTGCCACAACTTCTTGAGACTACGCCGTTTATCCCGTTCGCTCGGCTGCAGCTTAGTACTGCCTGGCAATTGGTAACGGATGCTGATCTGTTCATCCGTGCGAGCAGGCCTAAGCCTCACGCCATTATAACAAGGCTTTAACAACCAATGTTGGCCGTTTTGCAGTTTCCCGTCACTCCAGTCATGGGTTGATAACAACTCAGGCGGTTGATTGGACAATAAATAAACGCCATTAAGATAGCGCCGTAACGACCATTGGCCCCAATCCAGTTGCGGTTGGCTGTCTTCCCTTGCGTTCCACATCTGCTGCAGCTGTTGTAGCTGGATTTTGGACGGCATCAAAGTGCCGTGCTGACGAAGAAAATAGCGTAGGAGGTTGTTTTTACGGGCTTGAGAATAGTCGCGACTGCAGTCGAGATCGAGCCCACTAGCAGGCAATCGGCACTGCTGGTAATCGCTTTGGGCTACTTCATCGCACAAGGCTTGCTGCTCGGCACAAAGCTCAGCGCTGCGGGCAATGTTACTGTGGATTGCTGGCCAACGCTGACTCAACAGCGGCAACACCTGATTCCGTAAGAAATTACGATCAAAGCGGTCATCTTGGTTGCTGTCATCATCAATGTGGTTAAGCATTAGCTCCGAGGCAGCCACTTCAATATCGGCTCGGCGGCAATTGAGCCATGGCCTAACTAACAAGCCTCGGCCTAGCGGTTGTGACGCCGACATCGCTGCCAAACCTGTTGGGCCGCTGCCGCGCTTTAGGGCTAACAGCAGGGTTTCAGCTTGGTCGTCGAGGTGGTGGCCAGTGAGCAGCACCTCCCCTACCGCCAATGCATCCATAAATACTTGATAACGCGCACGACGAGCGGCGGCCTCGATGCTTATTCGTGCCCCTAACTCCAGGGTTACTCGATGGGCTTCAAAGCTAAGGTTAAGTTGCTGAGCTTGTTGAGCACAGTGAGCGAGCCAATCATCGGCGTTATGCGAAAGACCATGATGGACGTGGATAAGTCGGCAAGAGATCTGAGGATGCTGTTGATGCCAACGACTGACCAGATGAGCAAGAAGACTTGAATCAACCCCACCGCTGTAACCAACCGTAACCGCAGTGGCGTGTTGTAGCGCAGAAAAAAGCGCGGCCTCTAGCCGCGCTGTACTATCCGTTAGCGGCAATAGCCGTACTCCATCAAACGTTCATAACGCTCATCCATCAGCGCGTCGAGCTCTAAGGATTGCAGCGTAGCCAAATCGCTCTCTAGACGCTGCTTAAGGTTAGTCGCCATCAGCTCACGATTTCGGTGCGCACCACCCATCGGCTCATCAATGATGGCGTCAACCAGATTAAGTTCGTGTAGCCGTTCTGCGGTAATGCCCATCGCTTCGGCAGCTTGCTTAGCTTTAGCGGCATCTTTCCACAAGATCGAAGCACAACCTTCCGGCGAGATCACCGAATAGGTAGAGTACTGCAGCATGTTAACTCGGTCGCCAACACCAATTGCTAAGGCACCACCAGAACCGCCCTCACCAATAACGGTACAGATAATTGGCACCTTCAGACCGGCCATTACTTGCAGGTTCTTGGCAATAGCTTCAGACTGGCCACGCTCCTCAGCACCAACACCCGGGTAAGCTCCTGGAGTATCGATAAAGGTCATGATTGGCAGCTTAAAGCGCTCGGCCATCTCCATTAGGCGCAATGCTTTGCGGTAACCTTCTGGACGCGGCATGCCGAAGTTACGGCGGATCTTCTCTTTGGTATCACGACCTTTCTGATGGCCAATCACCATGACGGGCTGACCGTTAAAACGGGCAGTACCACCAATAATCGCTTCGTCATTGGCGAAGGCACGATCACCGTGCAGTTCATCAAAATCTGTAAACAACAGTTCGATGTAATCTGCGGTGTATGGGCGCTGCGGGTGGCGCGCCATCTGTGATACCTGCCATGGTTCTAGATTGCTGAATACTTTTCGAGTCATGGTGTCACGCTTGGTCTCTAACTGCTCAATTTCCTGAGCTAAATCTAGAGCAAAGTTACCGCTTTGTGACACTTTTCTCAGCTCATCGATCTTTACATCGAGTTCAGCGATCGGCTGTTCAAATTCCAAAAATTCCAAGCTCATAATTTCTTCTCGTTGCGAAGCTTAGGCTTCGTCGTATCTAAAAGGTCACCACGACCTGCTGTTGGCCAAGCAATTTGCGCAGTGACAACAATAATTCATCTTCTGGCAGGATACGATAACCATCCCCCAACTGTAACACCCCATGGGCGTCCTCTCGCTGATAATGGATCTGCACTGGGCAACCACCATTACCATGCTCGCTAAGCAGCGTTTTTAACTGGGTCAACAACTCTGGCTGAGCAACGCTTTGGTTGAGTGTTAGCACTACGGCTTTGGCGTGCTTCTCCCGCGCCTGAGCAATACTCATCACTTCACGGGCGGACAGTTTATTGCCCCCATTGAAATGATCAAAGCTGACCTCTCCTTCTACCACAATAATTCGGTCTGTTCCGATGAGATCACCATACTTTTCAACTCCTTCAGCGAATAGAGTCATATCCATACGGTCTGAGCCATCATCGAGGGTGACAATGCCCATTTTAGAACCTTTCTTAGTGATCATTACCCGTGATGCAATCACTAAACCGGCAACCTTGGCAGTACGGCCACGGCCGGTCGGCGCTGCATCGCGGATGCGGATGGTACCCATCCGTTTAAACTCTTTCAGGAACTGGTTAATGGGATGCCCAGTGAGGTACAAGCCTAGGGTATCTTTTTCGCCTTTCAGCCACTCTTGATCCGCAAACGGCGGCACTTGGACAAAGGAGTGGTGCGCGTTTTCTGGCTCAGGCGTCAACGAGCCGAACAAGTCATCCATCCCTTGGGCGGCGTTGCGGGCATTTTGCGCCGCCGACTTGATCGCCTCTTCCAGCGTCGCCATTAAACAGGCACGGTGAGGGTTTCCGTCTGCCAAGCGTGGGCCTAAGTTGTCCAAAGCGCCTGCCATGATCAGCTTTTCGATAGTACGGCGGTTGACCTTTTTAAGGTCAACTCGGTCGCAGAAGTCGAACAGATCGATAAAGTTACCGCCCTGCTCTCGAGCTGCTAAGATCTCATCAACTGGACCTTCACCAACCCCTTTGATGGCACCAATTCCGTAGACGATCTGCTCTTGTGGATTAACATTAAACTTATACAGGCCTTGGTTAACGTCTGGCGGCAGCAGTGGGATCCCCATGCGGCTGCACTCATCAACTAAGGTAACCACCTTCTCGGTGTTGTCCATATCCGCTGACATCACCGCCGCCATAAAGTAGCTCGGGTAATGGGTCTTCATCCACAGCGTCTGGTAGGACACCAACGCGTAGGCAGCAGAGTGGGATTTGTTAAAGCCGTAACCGGCAAACTTTTCCACCAAGTCGAAGATCTTCATCGCCAACTCACCGTCGACGCCGTTTTGCACCGCCCCCTCTTCGAAGGTCGCGCGCTGCTTTGCCATCTCTTCAGGCTTCTTCTTACCCATGGCTCGACGCAGCATATCAGCGCCACCAAGGGTGTAACCTGAGAGTACCTGAGCGATCTGCATCACCTGCTCTTGATAGAGAATAATACCGTAGGTTGGCTCTAGAATGACTTTGAGCGAATCGTGCTGCCAGGTGGCATCTGGGTAAGAGACCTCTTCTCGACCGTGCTTACGGTCAATAAAGTTATCTACCATGCCCGATTGCAACGGTCCGGGACGGAACAATGCCACCAAGGCGATCATGTCTTCAAAACAGTCGGGCTTCAGACGGCTAATTAGCTCCTTCATCCCTCGTGATTCCAGCTGGAATACAGCAGTGGTTTCAGAACGTTGCAGTAGATCGAAACAGCGTTGATCAGTTAGGCTGATGCTTTCAATGCGAACCGGCGCTTTACCTTTGGACTCGAGCGCGGGGTTCAGCATATCCAATGCCCACTGGATAATGGTTAACGTCCGCAAACCCAAGAAGTCGAACTTAACCAGACCGGCAGTTTCAACGTCGTTCTTATCAAACTGGGTTACTGGGTTGCCACCTTCAGCATCGCAATAAAGTGGGGCAAAGTCGGTGATCTTGGTTGGAGCGATAACCACGCCACCGGCGTGCTTACCAGCGTTACGGGTGGTACCTTCAAGGGCTCGCGCAATGTCGATGAGGTTCTTCACCTCTTCATCACGATCATATAGCTCAGTGAGCGCAGGTTCGATATCGAACGCCTTGGCTAGATTCATACCAGGGTCGCCCGGGATCAACGATGTAATCCGGTTTACGAAGCCAAACGGATGACCAAGTACTCGACCGACATCGCGAACCGCCGCCTTGGCCGCCAAGGTACCAAAGGTAATGATCTGCGAAACCGCATCACGGCCGTACAATTCTGCGGTGTGATCGATAACCTCATCACGGCGATCCATACAGAAATCGACATCAAAATCGGGCATTGATACCCGCTCTGGATTCAAGAAACGTTCGAATAGCAGATCGTATTCCAATGGGTCCAGATCGGTAATTTTAAGCGCGTATGCCACCAAGGAGCCGGCACCAGAACCTCGCCCTGGGCCAACGGGGATGTTGTTATCTTTAGACCACTGGATAAACTCCATTACGATCAAGAAGTAGCCTGGGAACCCCATGTTGTTAACTACTTCCAACTCAATCTTTAGGCGCTCATCGTATTCGCCACGAACCTCAGCTCGTTTTTCCGGATCCGGGAATAGAAACTCTAAACGCTCTTCTAAGCCGTCTTCAGAAACCTTAACCAAATAATCTTCAATCTTGAGATCACCGGTCGGAAAATCAGGCAGGAAGTACTCCCCTAAGCGAACAGTAACGTTACAACGCTTGGCGATCTCAACGCTGTTTTCCAGCGCTTCTGGGATGTCGGCGAACAGCTCGCACATCTCATCTTCACTACGCAGATATTGTTGTTCTGAGTAGAGACGTGGCCGACGAGCATCGTCCAACGGGAAGCCATCGTGAATACAAACTCGAATTTCGTGGTTGGAAAAGTTCGCCTTATCGAGAAACACTACTTCGTTAGTGGCAACCAGTGGCAGTTCCTGCTCGGCGGCAAAATCGAGCGCTGCATGCAAGTAGGTTTCTTCGTCAGCACGACCGGTACGCAGCAGCTCAAGATAGTAATGATCGGCAAAATGTTGCTGGTAAAACTTTGCCAGCTCTGCAGCCATGGCAAAATTACCTTTAACCAGCGCCTTACCCACATCGCCATCTTTACCACCAGAAAGGATAATTACCCCTTCCGAATGTTTAGCCAACCACGCCTTATCCAATACAGGACGGTTATTTACGTGGCCACGCAGATAAGCTTCGCTGATCAGATCGGTGATGTTCGCGTAGCCTTTATTATTGGTTGCTAACGCGGTGATACGAAACTGTTCGTCGCCAAGCTCTGGAGTAGTTACCCAAAAATCGGCGCCAATAATTGGTTTGATCCCTGCTCCGTGGGCACCACCATAGAACTTAACCAAACCGCAAAGGTTGGTCATATCAGTTACCGCAATGGCAGCCATGCCCAGCTCTGAAGCACGGGCTAGCAACGGCTTAACCTTCGGCAAGCCATCAACCATGGAGAAATCGGTATGCACCCGCAGGTGAACGAACTTAGGATCAGTCATAGAGATATGTTGTACCGCAAATGGAGCGATTAGTCTTGTAGCCCAAGAACGCGGCGAACCGGTTTAAAGCTGGTGCGGTGTTCAGCCAGAGCACCATGCTCAGCCAACGCCGCTAAATGTTGTTTGGTTGGGTAACCTTTATGGCCAGCAAAACCATACTGGGGATGGCGTTGGTCTAGCGCAACCATTTCACGGTCGCGGGTCACTTTGGCCAAAATAGATGCCGCACTAATCGCTGGCTCTTTATCATCGCCTTTAATCAATGCTTCCGCTGCTAAACCATTAAGATCAGGACAGCGGTTGCCATCAATTCGAACCAAATCAGGACGTACCGATAAGCCAAACACCGCGCGCTGCATCGCTAACATAGTGGCATGAAGAATATTGAGATCGTCAATCTCCTGCACCGATGCTCGGCCAAGACTCCACGCCAATGCCTTTTCTTTAATCTCGACATAAAGCGCTTCGCGCTTCTTCTCAGAGAGTTTTTTTGAGTCCGCTAAACCTTCAATCGGATTACTAGGATCAAGGATCACCGCAGCGGTAACCACATCACCTACTAATGGCCCCCGGCCAACTTCATCGACACCGGCAATTAACATGGCTTAGATTCCTTTGATTCAATAAGAGCGATAACCGCGTCCGCCGCACGAGCCGAGGCATCACAACGGATCTTTTGATGCAATTCAGTAAATTTGGCGACAGTGGCGCTTTGATCTTGATACAGCTGCTGCTCCACCGCTTCGACCAGATTGGCACTAGTGCAATCGTGTTGAATCAGTTCCGGTACCAGATCCTTATCATCAAAATAATGTTGCCCCAGCAGGTTAGGTAAACTGAAGCGGTCGATCAGCATTAATTTCAACTTACTGGCAATGTAGTAACTGCTCGGCGCCACCTTGTAGGCAACAACCATTGGTCGCTTACATAACATCGCCTCGAGCGTGGCGGTGCCAGAGGCCAGTACAATTGCGTCTGCCGCGACCATCACTGTTCTCGACTGGCCAGAGACTAAGGTCAATTTAGGCACGGACTCAAGCTCAGCCAGCATCAGTTCAAACTGTTCACGGCGGTGTTGATTCGCTAATGGCACCACAATCTCAAGTTGCGGTTGCTTGGCCTGCAATGCCACAGCGGTTTGCAACAACACTGGACCGATACGGCTCATTTCACCGCCACGGCTGCCCGGCAACAGCGCCAACACCTTACCTGAGCCTAAACCCAGTTCGGCCCGAGCGGCAGCTTGGTCGTTTTCGAGGGGAATTTCATCAGCCAGAGTGTGGCCAACAAAACAGCAGTTAACGTGGTATTTATCGTAAAACGCCTTTTCAAATGGCAATAACGCCAGCACCTGATCGGTGGCTTTATCGATTTTGAAAATACGTTTTGGGCGCCAAGCCCAAACTGATGGACTGACATAATGAACGGTTGGGATCCCTGCTTGCTTCAAGGCCAACTCGATACGCAGGTTAAAATCTGGCGCATCGATGCCCACGTAGCAATCGGGATTAAGTTCTGTTAGTTGCGCAATCAATCCCTTTTTGATTTGCATCAGCCGTGGCAAGCGTCCAAGCACCTCAACCAAGCCCATCACCGCTAAATCCTCAAGGGGATAAAGGCTGGTTAGGCCTTCAGCTTGCATCAACTCGCCACCGATACCAACGAAGGTGGCATTGGGGTGTTTCAACTTTAACGCGCGAATTAATCCGGCACCTAAAATATCGCCGGAGATTTCTCCGGCGACCATAGCAAACGTCAGTGGAGCGCTCATGTTAGCGAACGATACCGCGGCTGGATTGCTCTACAAAGTCGGCCATCTGAGCGACTTCAGGGTGTTGTAGTGCCATCTCACGTAGCTGTGGCAACGCTTCAGCGCTGGTCAAACCGCTGCGATACAGCGTCTTGTATGCCCGACGAATGGCCATAATAGCCTCTTTCGAGTAATGGCGGCGCTTTAGCCCTTCGGTGTTAATGGCACGAGGTGCTGCGCTTTGGCCAGAGACCATCACAAATGGCGGTACATCTTGCAGCACTAGCGAACAACCGGCAGTGAAAGCGTGCGCACCAATATGCACAAACTGGTGTACGCCAGTCATGCCACCAAGAATCGCCCAGTCATCAACGGTAACGTGACCGGCAATGGACGCATTGTTGGCCAAGATAACGTGGTTACCAACAACACAGTCGTGCGCGACGTGGGTGTAAGCCATAAACAGGTTTTCGGAGCCTATCTTAGTCAAGCTTTGATCCTGGGTGGTGCCACGGTGAACGGTACAACACTCACGGAAAATGTTGTTATCACCGATCTCTACCCAAGTATCTTCGCCTTTATACTTTTTATCTTGGCACTCTTCGCCAATCGAGCTGAATTGGAAGAACTTATTACCCTTACCAATCTTCGCTGGACCTTTGATTACAACATGACTGCCTATCCAGCAATCATCGCCAATCTCTACGTTCGGGCCAATATAGGTGAATGGGCCAACTTCAACATTGGCACCAATCTTAGCGGACGGGTCTACTACGGCGTGTTCGCTGATCACTATTTAGTCTCTCGTTTCGCGCACATTAAATCGCAGCTGGCTGCGAGCTCTCCATCGACACTTGCTCGAGCAGAGAAGAAGCCAATACCACGACGCTCTTTCTGAAACACTACTTCTAATTCTAGTGTATCGCCAGGTACCACTTGACGTTTAAAGCGGGCGTTATCAATACCTGCGAACAGGTAAAGACAGTTGTCCTGCTTACCGTTGGTCTTAAATGCCAAAATCGCTGACGCTTGAGCTAGCGCTTCAAGGATCAATACACCGGGCATGATTGGTTGTTGCGGAAAGTGGCCAGGAAAAAACGGTTCGTTGTAGCTAACGTTCTTGCGAGCTACCAAACGTTCACCTGGGGTGTAATCCAAAACGCGATCAACCAACATAAATGGGTGACGGTGCGGCAAATATTCCAGGATTTCATTTATTTCCATGGAATTCATAGACTCGGACAAAGCGGATACCTCAACTGGTTTTACTTTTCGTTGTCCGCATCAGCGGCCAACTGTTTTTCTAGAGCACGAATACGGCGGTACATTTCGTCTAGTTGACGCATACGCACGCTATTTCGTCGCCAAGTTTTCACTTCCTGCATCGGTGGCACTGAGCCGTAGTGACCGGGTTTAGTAATGCTACCGGTTACGCCAGTCATGCCGTTAATGTGCGTTCCTGGAGCGATCTCAATGTGTCCAGCAATCGCGGAATTTCCACCTACGATACAGTGACGTCCAAGTCGAGTGCTGCCGGCGATAGCGCTGGTGCCAGCCATTGCGCTGTGAGCGCCAATTATAACGTTATGAGCGATCTGCACCAAGTTATCGATGATCGCCCCCTGTTCGATCACGGTGTCGTCAATGGCACCACGATCGACAGTGGTATTAGCACCAATCTCAACCTTATCGTGGATCACCACAGAGCCGGTCTGCGGGATCTTTATCCACTGCCCTTTTTCATTGGCATAGCCAAAGCCATCAGAGCCTATAACGGCGCCGGAATGAATGATGCAATGAGAGCCAACAGTGACGTTGTGATAAATGGTTACATTAGCCCATAGCTTGGTATCAGAACCGATACGACTGTATTGACCAACAACACAGCCTGAGCCTATCTGGCTATTGCTACCGATCTTCACACCTTCTTCGATTACCGCATTGGCACCTACAGCAACGCCTTCCGCTAATTCAGCAGAGGGATCAATAATGGCAGAGGGATGGATGCCAACCGCAGCCGCAGGAGTGGTATCAAGCAGCTGCGCTACTCTGGCAAAGCCAACGTAGGGATCATCAAGGATCAGCGCATTACCTGGGTAACTTTCGGCGTTGGCCGGAGACAGCAACACAGCTGAAGCCTGAGTAGTCTCCAACTGTGATTTATATTTAGGGTTGGCCAGAAAAGCTAGCTGGCCATTTTGGGCTTGCTCTAACGTAGCAACACCCTCAATGAGGGTGTTGCTGTCGCCCTGAACTCGAGCGCCCAAAGCGCTCGCGAGAAGCGCCAGGGTCCATTGGGTCATACTTTAGTTGCCTTTTTGAACTGCTTCCAAAACCTTAGCAGAGATATTGTGCTTCTCATCAGCGAACATAACACTGCGAGATTCAAGCACGATATCGTAGCCCTGTTCTTTAGCAACAGCTTCGATAGCTGTGCCAATCTCTAGCAGAATTTTACGTTGCTCTTCTTGGCCACGCTTCTGCATATCTTCGTTAAGTGCTTTGCCTTTCAGCTGCAAATCCGCTTGCAGTGACTGCATCTCACGTTCGATATCAGTACGTTCCGCGGCAGACATTATCGCGCCATCTTTTTCCAGCTTTTGCTGCAGTGAAACACCTTTTTCCTGCAACTGTTTCATGGAGGTCATGCGCTCAGCAAATGCATCTTGAACACGCTGTTGCAGAGTTTCTGCTTCAGGGTGCTGCGCTACCAAACCTTGCATGTTAATTACGGCAATCTTCTGTTCAGCATAGGCAGCAGGTGCCATCACAGCAAGAACAAGGGCGACGGTAGCAATTACTTTTTTCACGTTAAAACTCCTGTAAATCAAAACTAAATTATTTTTATTGTCGGCTTAGAACGTTCGGCCGATGTTGAATGAGAAGACTTCATCTTTATCGCCTTCGTACTCTTTCAGTGGCTTAGCTAAGCTGAAGATCATCGGCCCCATAGGCGAGATCCACTGCACTGACAAGCCGGTAGAGGCACGAATACGGTTCCAGTCGGCGTAATCGTCAATCTCATCAAACTCCGACTGAGCTGTACCGCGATACTTATCGATATCAAACTCAGTGTCCCATACGTTACCCGCGTCGAAGAACAAGGAGGTACGAACGCTCTTTGAGTAAGCCTCATCCAAGAACGGAGTCGGGACAATAAGCTCGAAGCTCAAAGTCGCGATGGCGTTACCACCAATCGAGCTGCCTTCATCAACCGAAATTTCACCTGGATCACCGACAATCTGACAACCGCCAAAGCCGGATGAATCTGGTGGACAGTCGGAACTGTTACCGGTTAGGTAGAATGCACGGGGACCAACAGAGTTGGTTTCAAAGCCACGCAAGATGGTACTACCACCAGCGTAGAAGTTTTCCCAAAACGGTAGGATTTGATCATGACCGTTGTGAGTGCCGTAACCGTTACCGTAACCTAACTTACCACGAGCCAAGAATACCCAAGAGTGGGCTCGGTTAATCGGCTGGTAGTAGCTGCTATCAAAGCTCAGCTTGAAGTATTCGTTGTCACTGCCTGGAATGGTGACTTTACCGCTTAACTTCTGGCTGTCACCATCAGTCGGGAACTGGCCACGGTTCAAGGTGCTGCGGTTCCACGAAGCATTTAGCTCAAAGTTATCAAATGCCAGGGTTGAATCAGCATCATCTAAATCCGCGTAAATGTTGTAGAAGGTTAATACCTGTTGGTAAGGCGACACCTCAGACAATTCGTTGTGGCGGTAGCCAAAACCAAGGCCTAAACGGTTATATTCATTCAACGGCCATGAGGTATTGAATGCGATACCGTAGGAGTCGTTTTTATAGGATTCTAGGTAGTATTCGTCTGCGTCAAACGAGGACCAATAGACGCTCACCCCACCACTCACACCATAGCGTGTGAAGTACGGATCGGTATAGGAAACATCAATACTCTTCGAGTAATCGGTGGTGTTGATGCTTAAACCAACGCTGTTACCAGTACCCATAAAGTTACTTTGAGACAAACCGAACTGAAGGCTCAAGCCGCTTTCAGTACCGAAGCCAACACCAAAGTTAAACGAGCCTGACGGCTGTTCCTTCACGGTGAAATCCACATCAACTTGGTCATCACTGCCTGGCACCGGTGTAGTAGTAGACTCTACCGTTTCAAAGAAACCTAAGCGATTCAATCGAGATTTGGATAGCTCAATGTTGCGGTTGCTTAACCAAGCGCCTTCCATCTGCCTCATCTCACGACGTAATACTTCATCTTTAGTTACGGCGTTGCCGCTAAAGTTTACGTTGCGAACATAAATGCGTTTACCCGGATCGATGTTGATGTTCAATGACACTTCGTTGGTCTCATCATCGATCTCTGGGTAGGTCTTCACCGTTGGGTAGGCGTAACCAAAGCGTCCTAGGAACTTACTAATTACCTCTTCAACGTAGGTAACTTCAGCGGCGTTGTACAAGGTACCGCTTTCAATAGGCACCAAGCTTTCCAGCAGCTCTCGCTTACCCAGCAAGTCGCCGGTGAGGTTAACCTCTTTAACGTTGTACTGTTCGCCTTCCTCAACGTTGATGGTTACGTACAGGCCTTTCTTATCTGGTGTCATTGACACCTGAGTCGAATCAACCTTGAACTTGATGTAACCGCGGTCTTGGTAGTACGAAGTGATGGTTTCTAAATCGCCTTCTAGCATCTGCTTCTGATAGCGACGCTCGCCGAAGAAATCCCACCACGCAACGTAATCGGTTAACTCTAACTGACCGATCAGTTCTTTATCGGGATAGACCTCGTTGCCCACTACGTTGATCTGCTTGATCTCGGCAGCAGCTCCCTCTTCAAAGGTAAGCTTAAGTTCAACTCGGTTTCGCGGCAGATCGATAAGCTGTGCCTTTACTTTGGCATTATACTTACCAACGCTGTAATAGAAGTCCTGCAGCCCGGTTTCAATTTCAGACAGTACGGTACGGTCGAGAGGTTCACCGATTTTGATACCGGATCCATCAAGGCTCTCCTGCAACTGCTCATCTTTGATGTCGCTGTTGCCATCAAGGTTAATACTCGAGATGGTTGGACGCTCACGGACGGTGATGATCAAGGTGCCATCATCGCGCACGGCACGTACGTCTTCAAAGTTAGAGGAGCGATAGAGTGATTTCATCGCTCGCTGCAAGCTTACTTCATCGAGTTGATCGCCAACGTTCACTGGCAGATTAAGCAGCGCAGCACCCAGCGCGACTCGTTGTAACCCTTCGACTTTAATGTCTTCAACGACAAAAGGCTCGAAACGTGCTGCCTGGCCAGCTCCACTGAAGGTAGCTCCAATCAACAGCATCGACGCCATGGTTTTATTTAGCTTCATAGACGCAATATTCTTATTATTCCCTAAATCCCTTAAAGTCGGGCGAAGTCGTTGAAAATGGCAAATGTCATTAACAACAGCAGCAGCGCCGATCCAATCCGGAAACCAATTTCTTGTACCCTTTCAGGTACCGGCTTACCGGAGAAAAGTTCTATAAAGTAATAAAGTAAATGCCCACCATCAAGCACTGGCAGCGGGAACAGGTTAATGATTCCAAGGTTGACGGATAACACCGCTAAAAAGCCTAAGAAATAAACCAGTCCAACGCCTGCACTTGAGCCGGCCCCCTGGGCGATGGCAATAGGCCCGCCCAAATTATTCAGCGATAAATCACCGCTAAACAGTTTTCCAAACGTAGTCAGCGTCAGCACTGAGAAATCCCAAGTCTGCTGTGACGCCTTCACCAGCGCGTCAATTACGCCGTATTGCTGTGTAATCTTGTACTGTTCTGGCCATGCCTCGCGAGTCGGCGCGACACCAATCTTACCGACCAGTTTATCGTTTTCGATGGTACCTTTAGGAACCACGGTAAACTGCAGTGATGCACCGTCGCGTTCAACCTCAAATTGAATCGGTTGGTCTGGTTGACTCGATACCGAAGCGACTAAGCTGGTCCAGTTGGTAATCTCTTGACCGTTAAGATGGGTCAGTCTATCACCTTGACGGATCCCCGCTGCGTGAGCTGCGCCACTTTCGTCAACAAATGCCAACACTGGCAAGATTTCCGGCAACCACAGGTTAATACCTAGGCTGGTGGTGAGCGCTTCCTTTTCTGGATTAACTTTCCACTCTTGGGTATCAAGACGAAATTGTTGGGTTAGACCCCCTTGCTCAACCGAAAGGGTTAGCTGATCGGCACCGATGTAACCAGCCAAGGCCACATTAAGTGAATCCCAGTCGGCAACCGCCTTGCTGCCAACAGCAGTGATGATGCCTTCGCTCGGCAGCTGCGCTTTGGCTGCGATCGACTGCTCAATCGGGGTGCTAAGCACCGGTTTGATTGACGGGATCCCCAGCAGGTATTGGCCAAACCACAGCACAATGGCAAGAGCAAAGTTAGCCAGTGGCCCTGCAGCAACAATTGCCATCCGTTGTCCTACCGGTTTACGGTCAAAGGCTTGAGAGTACTGTTCGGGGGTAAGATCGGCTACACGGCCATCGAGCATCTTGACGAAACCACCTAAAGGGATCATCGCCACAACGTACTCGGTTCCGTCGGCACCAACTCGACGCCATAGAGGTTTACCAAAGCCGATCGAAAATCGTTCAACGGTAACACCGCAGCGGCGAGCTACATAAAAGTGTCCAAATTCATGAATGGTGATCAGGAGTCCGATGGCGACAATAAAGGCGCCCGCATTCCACAAAAACTCCAGCATTAACGTCCTCGTTTGATCCATTCCGTCGCAAGTCGACGCGCTTCATCATCTAGCTGTGCCAAGCCTTCAAGGCACTGACGTGGCGCTAAATCATTGCGTTCCAGACAGTAACGGTTTAAGCGGGCAATGTCACTAAATCCTATCTGCCCAGCAAGGAACGCCGCGACTGCTTGTTCGTTCGCGGCATTCAGTACCGTGGTCGCCTCTTGGCCTTGATTACAGGCATCAATTGCCAATTGCAAACAGGGATAGCGCTCGAAATCTGGCTGCTCAAAGGTTAATTGTCCGACCTTGAAAAAATCCAAAGGTTCCACACCTGCAGGGATCCGTTCCGGATAGGCCATACAATGTGCAATCGGAGTACGCATATCCGGTTGCCCAAGCTGCGCTAAAACCGAACCGTCTTGGTATTGCACCATCGAATGGATAACGCTCTGAGGGTGAATCACCACCTGAATCTGTTCCGCACTGGCATTAAATAACCAACGGGCCTCGACGTACTCCAACCCCTTATTCATCATAGTGGCAGAGTCGACCGAGATCTTGCGTCCCATGCTCCAGTTAGGATGGGCACAGGCTTGCTCTGGCGTGATGCAACTGAACTGCTCAAGAGGTCTAGTTCTAAACGGACCACCGGAGCCGGTCAATAGTAAGTGTTGAATACCGGCAGCGTCCAAATCACAGAAGCCGAGGCTCTGTTGTACTTCGACTGGCAAACTCTGATATATGGCATTGTGCTCGCTATCTACAGGCAGAAGCGTCGCACCACTGCGAGCGACTTCATCCATAAATAGACGACCAGAAACCACCAATGCCTCTTTATTTGCCAGTAGGATCCGTTTGCCTTTTCTCACCGCTGCCATGGTTGAAGCCAAACCGGCGGCACCAACAATCGCAGCCATAATGGTATCAACTTCAGCTAACTCTGCGATGTCGACAAGGGCTTGTTCACCTGCAAGAACTTCGGTTGCGCTCTTACCGGCTAACGCTGCACGCAACGTCACTGCCGCTTGTTCGTCCACCATCACCGCAACCGCTGGCTGAAACTCTAAACACAGTTCAGCCATCCCTTCAGCATTGCTATGTGCAGTAAGTGCGTAGGCACGGTAGAGCTCAGGGTTACGGCGAATAACATCAAGGGTGTTTTTACCAATAGAACCGGTGGCTCCAAAGACGGCGTAGTTTTGCATGTTAGGCTCCGAACAGCAGCAATAAGGTAACGAACACTGGCATCGCTGCAGTCACGCTATCAATACGATCCAGAACACCACCGTGACCAGGCAGTAAGCGTCCGCTGTCCTTAATGTTGGCAGCACGCTTAAACATACTCTCAGACAGATCCCCAAGAGCAGACGCCAAACCGGTTACCATTCCTAAGATAAGCGCTTCGATCAAATTTATATTTGGCACCATTTTCCATGCGACTAAGCTCAACACAGCACACACCACCATGCCGCCGGCTAACCCTTCACGGGTTTTACCTGGGCTAACTTTCGGGATCAGCTTGGTTTTACCAATCGACTTGCCAACAAAATAAGCTCCGGTATCGGCGCCCCAAACCAGCAGTAACACAGCTAACACCAACCAAGCGCCATCGAATTGCCCGTGCCAGGCTTTCAGAGCCACCATTGCAGTGAAGCATGGAATAATAGTCAGTTGCCCAAACAATGCCTTAAGCATCGGTTTGTGTTGCCACATCGTGGCACTGCCTGGATAGCTCAGTACCAACGCCAGCGCACCAAGCCACCATAAAGCGCCAGCAATAGTAATCGCTTGATAGAGCGGGTGAAGTTGCTGTTGAACCCACACTTGGTCAGCGGGCACGATAAGCAGCAGTGCCACCAATAAGATAGCTATGGTGACCCCATAAGACACTTTGGCTGGCGCTACGCCCGGCATAACAAAGGCGCCCCACTCTCGTGCAGCGAGCACCATCACTACTGCGATAGTAATGGCAAAACCTTGCAGCGGGAGCATAAAAATGGCCGCTATGGCGATTGGTAACAGCAAAAGTGCCGTCAATACACGTTGCTTAAGCAAACGAACCTCGATTGTAATTTTGTAATTAAAAGGTCGCCCAAAAACGTCTAATTTGGGTTGGTCACTTGAGCCCCAATTAGGCCAAAGCGACGTTGACGCCGAGCAAAGCAGTCTACTGCTTCAGTAAATTCCGCATCTGCAAAGTCTGGCCACAACGCTTCAGAAAAGAACAGTTCAGCATAGGCACATTGCCACATCAAGAAGTTGCTGATCCGTTGTTCCCCACCAGTACGGATCAACAGATCCACTTCTGGCTGGTCGGCCATACAAATAAAGCGCTGCATCGTTTGTTCATTAACGTCGTTGATATCCAACTCACCCTGCTGAACCAACTGGCACATTTTCTGGGCTGCGTTGGCGATGTCCCAACGACCACCGTAGTTGGCAGCAACGTTCAACAGTAAGCCGTCACACTCTGCGGTTGTTTGTTCTGCGTCTCTAATTCGCTGTTGCAGTTTGTCATCAAAGCCGGATATATCACCGATGATACGCAAGCGTACATTGCTTTTTTTAAGCAATTTAATCTCACGGCGCAACACCGTCATAAATAGGCGCATCAACAACTGCACTTCACGTGCCGGACGAGACCAGTTCTCACTGGAGAACGCAAACAGGGTTAGCGCTTCAACGTTTTGCTCTCGACACAGACGCACCACTTCGCGCACTGATTTAACACCAGCGCGATGACCAATAACGCGAGGTTGCCCCTGCGCTTCTGCCCAACGTCCATTGCCATCCATAATAATGGCGATATGACGAGGCATAATACCCTCAACTGGTGTGGTGAAAGATTCGGACATGAAATGGGGTTCCAACTACCAACGTAAATACACAAACGCCGTGTAGTATACTCCTACACGGCGTTTTTTCTAATCAACAGCAATTGATTGATTAGACTTCCATCAGCTCGTTTTCTTTGTCCTGCAGAACAACTTCGATCTCTTTCACAAACTTGTCTGTCAGTTTCTGCACATCTTCTTCACCACGACGTGCATCGTCTTCAGAGATCTCTTTCTCTTTTTCCAACGATTTGATGTCGCCGTTCGCATCGCGACGGATGTTACGGATAGCAACACGGCCAGCTTCTGCTTCACCACGTACCACTTTAACTAGGTCTTTACGACGCTCTTCAGTCAGTGGTGGCAGTGGGATACGAATAACCGTACCGGCAGATGATGGATTCAGGCCCAGATCAGACGACATAATCGCCTTCTCTACCGCCTGAATCATAGAACGGTCAAATACCGTTACCGCCAAGGTGCGTGAATCTTCGGTAGTCACGTTGCCAACTTGATTCAATGGGGTTTCTGCACCGTAGTAAGAAACACGAATTCCATTCAACAGGCTTGGGTGAGCGCGGCCAGTACGGATTTTAGAAAATTGGTTACGAGTTGCTTCAACGCTCTTCGCCATGCGCTCTTGCGCATCTTTTTTGATCTCGTTAATCACGGGATTACTTCCTATTTCTTGTCACTGACGACTTAGTTAATCAAAGTACCGATGGCTTCACCCATCACTACTCGACGCAGAGCACCAGCGTCGTTCATGTTAAAAACTTTAATTGGCAGGCTGTGGTCGCGCGCCAAGGTGAAGGCGGACAAATCCATCACTTTCAATTCTTTGTCCAGAACTTCGTTGTAGCTGAGCTTATCATACTTAACTGCGTCTGGGTTTTTCACTGGATCGTCTGTGTAAACACCGTCCACTTTGGTCGCTTTTAGAACGATATCGGCTTCAATTTCAACGCCGCGCAGACAGGCTGCAGAATCGGTAGTGAAGAATGGGTTACCAGTACCAGCAGAGAAGATAACCACACGGCCAGACTTCAGTAAGCTGATCGCTTCAGCCCACTGGTAGTTGTCACATACGCCATTTAACGGAATAGCAGACATCAAGCGAGCGTTAACGTAGGCACGGTGCAGTGCATCGCGCATCGCCAAACCGTTCATTACCGTGGCTAGCATACCCATGTGGTCGCCTACCACGCGGTTCATACCCGCTTGCGCCAAACCTTCGCCACGGAACAGGTTACCACCGCCAATCACCAAACCAACTTGGACGCCCAACTCAACCAGTTCTTTGATCTCTTGTGCCATACGATCAAGTACTTTTGAATCGATACCGAAGCCTTCATCGCCCATGAGTGCTTCACCACTCAGTTTCAACAGAATGCGACGAAAAGCTGGTTTTGGATTGGTGCTCATAAATATATATCCTGAATTGATACCACTGGTCCTAACTCACTGAATTGTAGTTGATATAATTCAATAAGTTAGGACAAATGGTATAGAAAGACCGCAGTAAATACCGCGGTCTCAGTATCTCAAAGTACGTGAGATTATTGCTTAGCAGCAGCCAATTGAGCAGCTACTTCAGAAGCGAAATCTACTTCGTTCTTCTCGATGCCTTCACCAACTTCTAAACGAACGAAGGTTACTACGTCAGCACCTTTTTCTTTCAGCAGTTGACCAACGGTCTTAGAAGGATCCTTAACGAAAGGCTGACCGGTCAGTGATACTTCACCGGTGAACTTACGCATACGGCCTTCAACCATCTTTTCAGCGATCTCTTTAGGCTTGCCAGAGTTCATTGCGATCTCAACTTGGATTTCGCGCTCTTTAGCAACAACCTCTTCAGATACGTCTTCTGGCTTAACGAACTGCGGAGAAGCAGCGGCAACGTGCATTGCCAAGTCTTTAGCCAGTTCAGCGTCGCCGCCGTTCAGTACGGTAACAACACCGATCTTGCGACCGTGGATGTAAGCACCCAAGTTGTCGCCTTCAACGATCTGTACGCGACGTACAGTCATGTTCTCGCCGATTTTAGCAACCAGCTGAGCACGTACGGTTTCAACGTCAGAGTCGTTCATTGGAGCAGCTTTCAGCACTTCAATGTCGGTGATCTTGTTCGCCAGAGCGATATCAGCAATGCCGTTCGCCATTGCGTTGAAAGAAGCGTCCATCGCTACGAAATCAGTTTCGCAGTTTACTTCTAGCATTACAGCGGTGCCGCTGTCTTGCTTGATTACGATAGTACCTTCAGCCGCTACGCGACCCGCTTTCTTAGCTGCTTTAGCCAGACCGGATTTGCGCATATCTTCGATTGCCTGCTCGATGTCACCATCGGTAGCAACCAAAGCTTTCTTACAATCCATCATGCCAGCGCCTGTGCGCTCGCGAAGCTCTTTAACCAGAGCTGCAGTAACTGCCATTGTCATATTCCTCTAGACAGAAGTCTTGATTCAAAAAACAGGGGCCCTAGGGCCCCCGCTTAACCAATAAAAACTTGGTTATCTGAGGGAAGGGTTAACCTTCCACCAAATTATTCAGCTTCTACGAAACCGTCTTCAGCTTGTACTACTACGTCTTGGTTGCGACCGTCACGAACGGTTTGAGCAACTGCGCCAGTGTAAAGCTGGATAGCGCGGATCGCGTCATCGTTACCTGGAACGATGTAGTTAACACCATCTGGGTTGGTGTTAGTATCAACGATAGCAACTACTGGGATACCCAGGTTGTTAGCTTCTTTGATAGCGATGTGTTCGTGATCAGCACCGATTACGAACATTACGTCTGGCAGACCGCCCATGTCTTTGATACCGCCCAAAGACTTGTCCAGTTTAGCCATTTCGCGAGTACGCATCAGAGCTTCTTTCTTGGTCAGCTTTTCAAAAGTACCGTCTTGAGACTGGGATTCCAGGTCTTTCAGGCGCTTGATTGACTGACGAACAGTTTTCCAGTTGGTCAGCATGCCGCCTAACCAACGGTTGTCTACGAAGTACTGGTCACAAGATTGAGCAGCTTCTTTGATCGCAGGACCAGCAGCGCGCTTGGTACCAACGAACAGAACTTTACCGTTCTTAGATGCGATGTTCTGGATGAAAGCCAGAGCTTCGTTCATCATTGGAACAGTGTGCTCCAAGTTGATGATATGAACTTTGTTACGAGCGCCGAAGATGAATGGCTTCATCTTTGGGTTCCAGTAACGGGTCTGGTGACCGAAGTGTACACCAGCTTTAAGCATGTCGCGCATGGAAACAGTAGCCATGATTTACCTCTGTATGGGGTTAAGCCTCCACGTACTCCATGACTCGACCCATATCAGCATCGCTTAAGCGAAACTTGGGGCACCCCGAATCATGTGTCGGCACGTGTGTGGTTTATGAGTTTAATTTAACGATATAATGACCGTCTTTACGCCCCGTCTAAGCATCAGCACAAGTGCTTCGCATTGACTGGGCAAACAGTCGGCGCGAAAAGTACCATAATGAGCGACCAAGCTCAATCTGTGCGCGATAAAATCGACAGGTTAAATCCGAATTTAAGAGTAGACCAATGAGTATTGTCATCAAGACCCCTGAACAGATCGAAAAAATGCGCGTTGCGGGGCGACTAGCCGCAGAAGTATTAGAGCTTATCGGCCCCCATGTTCAAAAAGGCGTAACCACCGAAGAGCTTAACCAGATCTGTCATGATCACATTACTAAGGTACAGCAGGCGATCCCGGCACCGCTTAACTACCACGGTTTTCCTAAATCGACCTGTATCTCTATTAATGAGGTAGTGTGTCACGGCATCCCCGGCCATAAGAAATTGAAAGAGGGTGACATCGTTAACATCGATATTACCGTTATCAAAGATGGCTATCACGGCGATACCTCCAAGATGTTTATCGTCGGCCAAGCGACCCCACGTAATAAAAAGCTAGTTGAGGTGACTCAACAATCCTTATACGCAGCAATTAAGCAGATTAAGCCGGGAGCTTGTCTAAGTGACATTGGTGCCACCATTCAGCCTATCGCTGAAAAAGAGGGTTTCTCTGTCGTGCGTGACTTCTGTGGCCACGGTATCGGCGAAGGCTTCCATGAAGAGCCGCAGATCGTCCACTACCGCAACAAAGCTCGCTTGAAGTTGAAAAGTGGCATGATCTTTACCATCGAGCCGATGATTAACGCCGGCGATTATCGCTGTAAAGTAAGCAAAAAAGACGGTTGGACTGCCACCACTAAAGATGGCCAGCCTTCAGCACAGTTCGAACACACCTTATTGGTTACCGACAACGGTTGTGAAGTTCTGACTTGGCGTGAAGAGGAAGCGGAACTGCTTCCACAGGTAATTAGTCACAGCTAAGCGCAGATTAAAGAGGTCAAGGATGGATCATCGCCAAATCATTCAGAACTATCGTGAACAACAGCGGCAGTTTGATGCCGAGCAGTTAGAGCAGTTCAACCAAGGTGAAGTGATCGGGGTGCTATTAGGCGGTCGCGCCGTCGACGTTGATCGGCAACTGCAGCTGCTGTGGCAAAATTTTGGCTTAGACGCCTACCCACTGGCGCTGATAGCAGTGGGTGGCTATGGTCGCGGTGAACTTCACCCTCGCTCCGACATCGACCTACTAATATTAACGGATACCGAGATCTGCTCTGCCCAAGAGCAAGGTCTCAGTCAGTTTTTAACTGCCCTATGGGACGCCAAACTCGAAATCGGCCACAGTGTTCGGTCGGTGGCTGAAACCATGTTGCAGGCCAGTGCTGATGTAACCATCGCTACTAACTTGCTGGAATCCCGCCGTATCGTCGGTCATGAACCGCTCTATCAACAACTATTAACAGCGCTTAAAGATCCGCAATTTTGGCCATCAGCGCAGTTCTTTAAAGCTAAGTTCGACGAGCAAAATGGCCGCCACAGTAAAAGCACACCATTTGATCTTGAGCCTAACCTCAAATCATGTCCCGGTGGCTTGCGTGATATTCAAACTGTCACCTGGGTTGCTCTGCGGCACTTTGATGCCACCTGCCTTACTGAACTGGTTAGTCACGGCTACCTCACCCGAGAAGAGCTAGAAGAGCTCAGTGCCTGCCGTGACTTCCTTTGGCGCCTCCGCTTTGCCCTGCACCAAGTTGCAGGCCGTGCCGAAGACCGACTGCTGTTTGACTTCCAACGGGACGTCGCCCTCTTGATGGGGTATAAAGAGGGGGCTCAATTAGCGCCGGTAGAGCAGATGATGAAACGCTTTTACCGCACCGTCCGTGCGGTACGAGAACTAAACCAGATGTTACTGCTGCTATTTCGACAAACCCTTGGGGACAAAGCCCTGCCCCCACCAAGCGTCATCTGTGAGCATTTTCATCAACGCGGTCACTATATAGAGGCCCGTCGAGATGAGGTATTCACCGATCCCAATAATCTGCTCAAACTGTTTGTTGCGATTGCGCAGCAGCCCGAGATAGATACCGTCTCAGCCTCTACTTTAAGGCTGTTACGTAACGCTCGGCGTAAGCTCAAACAGCCATTAGCCGAAGATGAGCAAAACCGTAAGCTATTTATGAGCATCTTGCGTCACAGCGAGGGGGTCAAGGCATTATCCTTGATGCATCGCCACGGCATATTGGGCTCCTACCTCAAGCCTTGGCAAGACATCGTTGGCCAGATGCAGTTTGATCTATTCCATGCCTACACTGTCGACGAACACACCCACCGCTTGCTGCAGTTTATTCAGCGCTTTTCCGAACCTGATCACAAAGAGATCTTCCCACTAGGAAGCGTGTTAATTGAACAACTCCCGAAAAAGGGCTTATTGGTGCTGGCTGCGATATTCCATGACATCGGTAAGGGCCGAGGTGGTGATCATAGCGAGTTAGGCGCAGAAGAGGCACGTCAGTTCTGTCAGCAGCACAACATGAATGAACACGATGGCCGCTTAGTAGCATGGTTGGTGCAACAGCATTTAGTGATGTCCGTTACCGCACAGAAACGCGACATTACCGATCCTGACGTTATCGAAACCTTCGCTAACGTTGTTAAGGACCATGACCAATTGGCGTATCTGTATTGCCTTACGGTAGCTGACATCTGCGCTACCAACGACAACCTATGGAACAATTGGAAAGGCTCACTGCTGCGGGAACTGTACCACTCGACCCGAGAACGACTTACTATCGGAATGGCCCTGCCGGTGGATACCCGTGCCCGCATCCGTGAGCATCAAGGCAAAGCCCGTAATAGTTTGCTCAAACTGGGCTTCAGCGACGACGCTATCGACACCCTATGGCAACGATTCCGAGCAGATTACTTCTTACGATTTAGTCCAAGCCAGATCCAACAGCACAGTGAACACCTATTAGGTCAAACTACACCAGCTGTAGTGGTTGAGATGTCGTGGCAATCAAGCCGTGGCGGCACCGAACTGTTTGTGCATGCCAAAGATCATCAAGGCCTATTTACTCGAGTAATGACAGTTCTTGATGCCAAACGAGTAGTGGTGCACGACGCACATATCTTTACCACCAAAGATGGCTTTGCACTGGACAGCTTTATTATTCTTGAGCACGATGGCACTCCAGTGCAAAATCCCTCTCGTATAGCCAGCATTCGCAAGAGTCTGCTACAAGCGTTACAGCGAGATAAAAACCCAACCTACACCAAGCGCCAATTACCGCGCCGGTTACGTTCATTTAAGGTACAAACCAGGGTTAAGTTTTTAAGCAGTAAGCGTAAAAACACCAGCATGATTGAACTGGTTACCCTCGATCAGCCCGGCTTGTTAGCATTAATCGGCCGAGTATTTGAACGCTGTAATGTGGTGGTTAAATCCGCCAAAATTACCACCGTAGGGGAAAAAGCGGAAGATTTCTTCCAGCTATCTACCCCGTGTGGCGAAGCACTATCGACCGCAACGCAAGAGCAGTTGCGGTTAAGCCTTACTGAGGCACTTAATCCAGACAACACCCCAAACTAGGAGTAATCGATGACTGAACTGCAAAACCGCATTGAAGCAGCGTTTGAACGCCGCGCCGAGATCACCCCAGCCACTGCCCCGGCTGAACTGGCTGCAGACGTAAAACGTGCACTAGCGATGTTGGACAGCGGTGAAGCCCGTGTGGCCGAGAAACAGGATGGCCAGTGGATCGTCAACGAGTGGCTCAAAAAAGCAGTACTGCTGTCATTCCGTCTGTTTGATAACCAAGTTATCGAAGGCGCAGACACCAAATACTACGATAAGGTACCGCTTAAGTTTGCTGACTACGACGAAGCTCGCTTCCAAAAAGAAGGGATGCGCGTCGTGCCACCAGCAACCGTACGCCAAGGTGCCTTTATTGCGTCAAACACTGTATTGATGCCTTCTTACGTCAACATTGGCGCTTACGTTGATTCAGGCACCATGGTTGATACATGGGCGACCGTTGGCTCTTGTGCTCAGATTGGCAAGAACGTACACCTATCTGGCGGCGTTGGTATTGGTGGCGTATTGGAGCCGCTACAAGCCAGCCCGACCATCATTGAAGATAACTGTTTCGTCGGCGCTCGCTCTGAAGTCGTTGAAGGCGTTATTGTTGAAGAGGGCTCAGTAATCTCAATGGGCGTATTCATCGGTCAGTCAACTCGTATCTTCGATCGTGAAACCGGCGAAATCACCTACGGTCGCGTGCCTGCGGGCTCAGTGGTTGTGTCTGGTAGCCTGCCGTCAAAGTGCGGTACCTACAGCCTATACGCTGCAGTTATCGTTAAGAAAGTAGATGCCAAGACCCGTTCTAAGGTTGGTATTAACGAACTGCTGCGTTTAGCGGAAGCTGAAGCGTAACCTTCTGCTGTAGCGCTCAAAGACACAAAAATGGCGAGCCAATCGGCTCGCCATTTTTTATGCTCTATTTTTACTTGGTTTCAATAAACTCAGAACTGCTCAACTGGCATCGCCATCAAGTTATCAGCACCGGCAAGGATCCCCAGCTTGTGACCGCGAGTACGTGGTAGCAGGCGTTCAAAGTAGAAGCGTGCGGTATGTAACTTAGCTTGATAGAAATCAACTTCATCAGTACCTTCATCCAGCTTCTGCTGTGCCACCTGCGCAATCTGCAACCAGAAGTGGCCAACCACAACGTAACCGCTGTACATCAGGTAGTCGACCGAAGCCGCACCAACTTCCAATGGATTTGTCGCCGCCTTGTCACCGATCGCCATGGTCATTTGTTGCAACTCACCTAAGTGTTTCTCGAGTTGGGCCGCATAGCCAGCCAAATTCGGGTTGGATTTCGCATCCGCACAAACCTTCTGTAAGTCTGCACCGACTAGTTGCAACAGCTTGCCTTTCGAACCTAAGACCTTACGCCCCAGTAGGTCAAGCGCTTGAATGCCAGTGGTGCCTTCGTACAAAGTGGAGATGCGAGTATCACGGGCCAGCTGCTCCATGCCCCACTCTTTGATGTAACCATGACCACCGTAGATTTGAATACCGTAGCTGGTTGATTCCAAAGCTGTTTCGGTTAGAAAGGCTTTTAGGATAGGCGTTAGCAATGCCAATTTGGCATCGGCAGTTTGCTGCGCCTCACCTTTAGCATATAGGGTGCTGTCAGCTAGCTTCATACAGTACAGAGCTAAGGCACGTCCACCTTCAGCAAACGCTTTTTGCGTCAATAGCATGCGTCGAACGTCTGGGTGGTTAATGATTGGGTCCGCCGGGCCATTAGGGTTTTTCACTCCATCCATAGCACGGAACTGCAAGCGGTCTTTGGCGTAACGCAATGCACCTTGGTACGCCGCTTCCGACGCCGCCACACCTTCAACTCCAACACCAATACGCGCAACGTTCATAAAGGTAAACATGGCGTTCAAGCCACGGTTCTCTTCACCTAACAAGAAACCTTTGGCGTTATCGAAGTTAATAACACAAGTCGCTGAACCATTGATGCCCATTTTGTGCTCAATCGAACCGCAGCTTACGCCGTTGCGTTCGGTAACTTCACCTTGCTCACCGACATTGAACTTAGGCACAGCAAAGAGGGAGATCCCTTTGGTGCCCTCTGGTGCGCCTGGCAAACGGGCGATAACGATATGAACGATGTTGTCAGACAGATCATGCTCACCTGCAGAGATGAAGATCTTAGTGCCGTTAAGACGGTAACTGCCGTCATCGTTCAGTTCAGCTTTACACTTAAGCATGCCTAAATCAGAGCCACAATGGGGCTCAGTCAAACACATGGTACCGGTCCAGGTGCCTTCGATTAATTTAGGCAAGAACTTACCTTTGATCTCATCAGAGGCATACTCTTTAACGGTCTCAATGCAGCCTTGAGACAATCCTGGGTACATCGCCCAAGCATGGTTAGCCGACGATGCCCATTCCGCCATCATCCCAGACAACGAGTAAGGTAAGCCCTGTCCACCAAGTTCAGGTTCGTGCACCATACCGGTCCAACCGCCCTCTACGTATTGCTGATAAGCCTCTTTAAAGCCAGGTGGGGTTGTTACCGTGCCTTCGTCCCAGACACAGCCTTGATCACCAACTGCATCCAGTGGCGCCAATACGTTCTCAGCAAACTTGGCTGACTCACCGAAGATGGCCTGAACCATATCGATGCTGGCATCTTCAAATCCTAAGTCGGCATAGTGCTGCTCAAAGCCCAGCAGCTCTTGCATTACAAACAGGGTATCTCGTTGCGGCGCTTTATAATCTTGCATATTGTTTTACACCTTCCATATGAGCAAACATGCATCTGCATTCAACATGAAGACGCGCACCTCAGCATAACTGCTCAGACCAGCGCCATTTAGCCTCAGTGTGTCATGGCGCTATTAGCGACCAAACAGCCAATCGCGCCAAGGTTGGGGGCATTGGTGCCAACTTTAAGTAAAAACTCAAAGCCGCAATGGCATCTGGGCCAACTGACTACCGTACCAGTTGCCGCAGCTGCTCACTGATCGAAGCAGCTTGCGAGCCCAATACAATCTGCACCCCTTCGCCATGATTCAGCACCCCTTTAGCGCCCAGTTCCAACAGCGCCTCGCGGTCAAGTTGGGCCGGCTCATACAGCGCTAGGCGCAGACGGGTTAAGCAAGCGTCCACGTTTTTAACGTTGGTCGGGCCGCCAAGCGCCGCCAAGATAGCATCAACCTCAATGTCCTGTTTAAGGTTGCTATGGCGACTGCCTCGGCCTGGGGTTGGCAGATTAAAGCGGACAATAACCGCCCGGAACACCACAAAGTAGATGACCGCGTAGAGTGGCCCAAGCAACAATAATGGTTGCAGGTTGTAAGCAAGCTGGTAGTAGAGGATAAAGTCGAGCAGGCCTTGAGAAAACACCGTGCCGTGGTGAATCTCAAAGAAAATGGCAACGACATAAGCGCTGCCAGTTAACACAGCATGCACTAGAAACAGCACCGGCGAAACAAACAGAAACGCAAACTCAATTGGTTCTGTTACCCCTGTAAGCCAACTGGTTAATGCCGCCGATAACATAATGCTGCCGGTCTGCGACCGCAGTTTAGGATCCGAGCAGCGCCAAATCGCCAGCGCCGCTGCAGGCAAGCCAAACATCTTAATCAGGTAACCACCGGCCAGATAACCTGCATTTGGATCCCCAGCGATAAAACGGCTCACCTCACCATTGATCTCCTGACCATCAAGGGTGACATAGGTGCCAATCTCGTAAAAAAACGGCAGATTCCAAATATGGTGGAACCCCAGCGGCACCAATAAACGCTCAACCGTGCCGTAGACCCACCACGCCAGCATTGGGCTTTGGTAAACCGCCCAATCGGAAAACTGATCCAGCATCGCTTGCAGCAGCGGCCATAGCAAGGCCATGACAATACCGACCATCATCCCTGCGACCACATTCACTAACGGAACGAAGCGCCGCCCGGAGAAGAACGCAAACAGTGCTGGTAGCTCGATCTGGTGAAAATGGCGATAAACCCAGCTGGTCATAATGCCGATGATCACCCCACCAAGTACGCCGGTATCGAGACTGTCAAAACCTAAAATCGACTGCGTTTGCCAACCATAATGGGTAGCCATCGCCGCCATCGCCGCCAGTTTAGTGCCGTAGCCGATTACCGCTGCCAGAGCAGCAGTGCCATCTTGATCGCTAAAGGTTAACGCGACGGCGATGGCAAACATAATCGGTAAGAACTCAAATACCGCCTTGCCGCAATTCAACAGTAAAATGCCAAGTAACGGCGGCATGTGTGGGATAGGGCTGCTTCCCAAGCCGATCAATAAGCCGGCTATAGGTAACACCGCCACCGGCACCATCAGGGCTTTGCCCATCCGCTGCACTCGGTGGAACAACAGAGTTTTCATAAACTCAATTTTCTTTCAAATTGGTCAACCAAAGGGCTAACCATTTCAATGCAGGGATCTCGGGTTCCATCGTCTCGCAGGCATCAATCTGCAGGAGTTCGCCAACTCGTTGCGCCCCCAGCTCCTGAAGCAGCTCGTCAAACTGCCGTCCAGCACCACAGAAGGTGTCGCCATAACTGCTGTCACCCAAGGCAATCACCCCATAGCGACTGTCTGGTAGCAAAGGGAAGCGATCCTTGAGTTGTTGAAAAAGCGGCGCGATATTATCAGGTAGGTCGCCGGAACCAGTGGTCGAGGTGACCACCAATAAATTGGAACCGTTTAACTTCGAAAAAGTGGCCTCTTCCCATTGTTCAAGATATTCAAAGGCATAACCTGCCTTTTCGATTTCTGGCTGCAATTGCTCTGCAACATCCTCGGCTCCACCATAGACGGAGCCAACCAAAAAGTATATTTTCAACAGCATTCCAACTTTTTTGCTACATGATTTACTTGCACGTTACTGGAAGCAGGATTCCGGTGCAATAATACTCGGCCCATTAACTATCAGTTGTTAGTGGGCGGAGGTATTCCATCAAGTAAGTCATCGAGTCACGCAGTAGTAGCTTGGCCAGCGTTGCTCGATAATGTCGGCTGAGGTGACGGAAATTTGCAACAATGATCAGCTATCTTGATGTAATTGGTATCAGCCTTTTTGGGAGTGGCAAAATGCAACAACGTAGTCAACGACGTCGCCTAATTCACCGTCAAGTGGGCACCAAACGTCGCGTTCGTCGCAACACTTACTTTGTCACTGAACACAAGGCCTCAGTACCACTAGCATTTGCTAAGCCTTAAAGGGCCATTGCCAACCCATTGCAGCGAATGGTTGCTGCCATTCAGCTTCGATTTCGGTTTCGATGGTAAGCCAGTCGCCGGTGACGGGATGGTTAAAGCTCATACTTTTGCAGATCAGCCACAGTCGTTGCAGTTCAAATTGATCGCGAAATAGCTGATTTTGATGGCGGCAACCATGGGTGGTGTCACCAACTATAGGGTGACGTAAATGCGCCATATGACGACGCAGCTGATGCTTGCGTCCGGTAACTGGTTCTAATTCCATCAAGGTGTACCGAGCGCTAGGATAGCGACTCACAGGAAACGGCATAGTGCCCTGCTTGAGCGGTCGATAGCGACTGACCGCTTCTTGCGCAGGTTTATCCTTATCCACGTGTTTATCTGCAATCTTGTCCAGTTCCAGCTTCAACGGATAATCCAGCTCACCGCTTTCCTCCACAAATCCTCGACACAATGCCCAATAGTTTTTACGGATCTCGTGATTGGCAAACTTCTCACTTAAGCTGCGCGCAACCTCTGAGGACTTGGCAAACAACAACACACCGGAGGTTGGTCGATCCAGCCGATGTACAGTAAATACATGGCAGCCAACGGTATCCCGTGTTTTCTGCATGGCAAACTCTGTCTCTTTACGCGCCAACCAACTTCGGTGCACCAACAAGCCAGACGGCTTATGCACCGCAACAATATGTTCATCTTGGTATAAAACCTCAATTGAGGCTTCGGCTTCGGCTTCGGCTTCGGCTTCGGCTTCGGCTTCGGCTTCGGCTTCGGCTTCGGCTTCGGCTTCGGCTTCGGCTTCGGCTTCGGCTTCGGCTTCGGAGAGTAGCGTGTCAAACTGCTGCAAGGTGTCAATCAGTGGTTTCAGTTCAGCATTAGCTTTAAATGCCTCTTCCGCCATCGGAGCAATCGACACCTTAGTCGGCAGCTCTTGCTCTGATTCGAGCAAACTGTGCATGCGCGGCAGCAAAATAAACTGTAACCACTGCTCAAACGCCAATGTATCGATACAAAATGGTTGGGTACTCGCTAACGCAGCTGCACTTGGTGGGGTGGATTGCCACAGTTGAAGGTGTTGCAGTTGATGTTGAAGCTCCGCCAACAGTTGGCGCAAGCGCACAGATTTGTGCATTTCGGACTCCACGAAAAAAGCTAAGCAGAGAATCATACCATCGTGGCCTCTGCGTCCCTATAATGCTGCAAAAACATTATCAGCATAGCGCCATGACCAGCATCAATACACTAGAGCAGTTTCTCACCTTAGCGGGTACCCAATTCCGAGTATTTGATATGGGACGACGGGTTAGTCCGTTAGACACTAATCAATTTCACCAGTTTGAAAACGGTGAAATTGCCTACCCTTATCCTCGCTCAGGCCACGCTTGGATTGGCTTACTATTTTGGCAACCGGCTGGGGTTAAGCAGCACTATGTTTGGTTTCTGAAACTACCACTGGATGAGCAGGGTAAAATTAACCCCGCCGCTCGCAGTCAGTTTCTGCAACTGGTGGTGGAAGCGCTGGGGCAAGACCCAACGGTCGAAATCTCCAAAGAGCAACACCAGCGTTTAGCCAGCAATCCGTTTGTGTTCACTCCAAGCCAAGAGAAGATGGCGGTATTCAATGCTCGCGTAAGGGTAACACTGGCGCAGCCAGCAAGCGTGCACCTGCAATCAGTTCAAGATTACTTTGGCGGCCAGTTAGGTTGGGGGAATTGGCAACAGCTCGGTCTACAAGGACTAGCCGATTACTGTGCACGCCTCCCGAAAAGCCAGCAGACTCAGCTTGCTAAAGCGATTACCCAGCTGCCATCAGAGCCCGCCGCGGCACTAATCAATGTGGCAGAACATTTTGATATGCCTGCTGCCGTTAACGACGCATGGCATCAACGAGCACAAGCATCATCAGAGGAATTGGCCAAGATCACTGCCCTACGTGGCCTCGCTGGTTGCCCTGAGCTACTAACGCCGGCGTTAGCGAAGCTGCTAGCAACACCACTGAGCCAAGATGCGTTGATCGTTATTGCTGCCCGTTTGTGGCATGGCCTGGATCACGCAAACTTGATGGCTTGGTTAGAACAACTTGCTCGCTTCCCTGGAAACCTATTTAATCAGCTTTATATGGATCTGGTTGCAATACCGAGCTTACGCCCATCAGTGCTTGCGGCGTTACGCGATCCTAACCGTTCACAACAATTGAGTGTGGCAATTGGCCACCTGATGTCAGCACTTAGAGGCTAATAAATGCTAAACCTGTTCGATGTAATGTTGCTGATGACCTGTGCCGCTGTCGGGATGCTGTTTTGGCAATTACGACAAATATCTGAAGGTGCCGAGCTCCACGCTAGGCGTTTGTGTAATCAAAGGCGCTTGCAGATGTTGAGTGTTGCCCGTATTAAAGCCCGGATCGGCAAGGTGCCTGGCAGTGGCTTAGGCTGGAACAGTGAATACCACATCGAATTCAGCACTAATGGTATCAACACCTTAACCGCGGTAATGCTGTTTAGCGGCAAAAAATTGCGAGATGTAAAAATGCCGTTGTACCCTGAGCCAGAGTGGCAGCAAGCACCGGATAGTAAGGGGCGTGTGAGCATGGGCGGTTGTGGCGGCGGTGGAGCCAAAAGCTGTAATACCAGCAGTGGCTGTAACACTGGCTGCAAGTAACCGTTTGCTGTCAGTCTGATCGATTCCATTGAAGCGCTCGCCACCTAAGTGGCATTGATGATAACGCCACTGCTCGCTATCCAATCGACTCGGGAGCCTCTCATCTAAAATCGCCCGGATACCGCATGGCGACCAATGCTGTTACGTTATCTGCGTGAATGAGTGACCGTCAGTTTTTAGCGACCCCAAAAGGCTGTGTCGTAGTTAGCTGTTGAAGTTTATCTTAAGCCTTCGGCTTCATCGGTTTCGGTGCTTTTAGGGGACTATGTCGCGGTGGCGACGGCACATTCTTGTATGCATTAGGGGGAGCTTCGCCCCCTTTGGAATCCCTCTTGCCTTAGGTCGCAGTCCAAAGCGCTTCGCTGGACTGCTCCAATGCGGCAGAAGAACAACGGCGGTAGTGCTTTCCACTTGTACCAAAACTCGCCTAACCGGTGCTTTAATAGCATTGGAAACAACAACACTTAGCTGGTACACAGCCAAAAAAAAGAACCGCAACAGTAATCTGATGCGGTTCCGGTACTACTCTTTACGTCAACATTCCAATGTCGAATTGGTGCTCCCTGCCCATCCTTGCGTCACAATGCGTCCTGCATATTCCCTTAGCCGTATCCGTCGGCTTCCTTGTACTCTAGTGCCTGCTTCCTGCTGTTCATCAATCCTTGATGAGCGTCATCGTGATAATCCATATCACTCCATGATGACTAACACTGTCTTCGTACTGGCTTCCTTACCTCGATTACATCCTGTAATCGGCCTCTCTTCATCCTGAAGATGTCCCTGTTCATCCCTGAGTTCATCATCAAAAGTAGGATATCGCTTCCTATCTTTATCATTATGAAACTGCTTAACAGCGATGGGGTTATCTTATCTAATCGTGTTGCTTTCGCAAGCCACCAATAGATCAAAAAAAAGGTATTAAAGTTGTTACCAACTCATAAATAAAAATTTATTACTTATGAATCAATGAATTACAAAGTATCACTTAAGAGGTACGAACGCGGTTCAGGGTGATCTCTTACAGATCGTAAGGAGTTCGTATACCCCCTACTTGTGGTTTCTCTAATTCATAAGTGGATCCGCTAATCCATCGATTATTTTGGATTGCCCATAAAAACGGGCCGCAACTTTCGTTGCGGCCCTGTAGCGCTTGTTAAGCTATCCGGCTTAAATTGGTGCCAATCCCTAGCCCATCCATGCGTTAATTGCTAATTCCGTGCTTCATCCCTGGCTGAATCCTTCAGCTTCCTTGTACCTACGGTACTTACCTTCCTGGTAAAGCAACTATCCTGTCGCCAGCCCCTTGCGGGTTCCTTAAGTGTGAGGAGTATCGCGATTAATCAATTCCACTCCCTGTGGAGATTGTTCATCAGCTATCGCAACTGTCAAAAACCGACTCCATGTCAGAATTTTTCAATTACTGTGACCTCCAAGACACAACTAAAGTTTAAAGGTTTACGATTTAAGTACAAGTGCTCATTTGATTAAACATCAATCGCTTGTGAGATATTGGTGACAAGCAAAGATGTTAAGCTACTAACAGCAAAGGGATTTAACATTTAACCACATACTTAGTACAACAATTATAATGATAAATATCCCACACCATCATGGATAATGTCTTACATCAAGGCCAGTCAATCACCAGTAGATGAGAAGGTGCAAATAGTGGCAACAACATCTGCTTCGTTGATCTCCACCAGAACCCGAAATTGATGATTGCCAAACCACGTCATTAGTTCAGGACGGTATACCAAGGTTGCTATGCCGTTAATTTGGCACTGCTGACTATGCTGCACTATAGCTCTTAGCATCAGATCACCAAAGCCTTTACGCTGATACGCGGGGGCCACAGCAATAAACTGCAACAACCAGTTGTTGTGTAAATTGTAATTATCGAGCAAGGCATCTTCCCGTGCCATCCACTGCCGTGCTGGTTTCCAACCAGAACCTAATGCCATCTTTAACCGCCAGTTCCAGAACCGAGTCAAGCCTAAGGGGTAGTGCTCATTCAGCAGGCAGGCAACTGCAATAAGGCTATCGCCTAAGAATACCCCCAGCAGTGGTTGTTGCCGTTGCCACAGCTCTTGAAGCTCCTCGCGCAATGCCGCTCTAAGGCGCTGCTCGTACTCGGCACTAGGAAGCACCGCACGAAAGAATGGATCATCAACATAAGCATTGAGCAGTACTGAATTGGCGAGCTTCAGCTCTTCGGCAGTAAGTTGTCGAACTTCGGTGGTACAGGTTGCCGCTTCCATGGCTCAATGCCCTCAGTGAAATCGTCACTATCAAACATCGTTCAAAAAACACTCTAATTGCAAATTTTTCTAAAAAAAACCAATTGGCGCCAACCAGCCCAAAGCCTAAAAGCGGGCCTCTTGGCCCGTTATCAAGGTGAATCGAATCAGATTTTAACGCTGCTTTGCAACGCAATATCACCCCAACCAGAAACCTTGCCATCCTTAAACACTACTGGAGTACATTCATCTTTGGTGGTATCACCGTCGCTATGACGATGATGAGTGCGGAAATACAGCACTTGAACGGCTTGGCCATCTTCTTGATAAAGCTCGTTAAAATCTGCAGTCCCCATTAATGCCAACACCGTTTCAGTACTCATACCAACGGTTAACTTCTCCAATTGGCTTCGATTTTCACGTTCACTGCTACTCCAATCAAAATCGCCATCACCGTCATTTACTGCAATCACGCAGCCACTCAACATCAGCGCCGCTGTGGTCGCTAACACTAAACCCAATCCATTGTTTGTACGCATATTACTTACCCTTTCAGTGATGTATGAATAATGTTAAGCGAATACCGTGCCATAAATGCAAAGTGTTATTTTTCATAAACTTAATTTAAATTCTTAGAAGAATTTTGGTGAATAGTGCAAACTATTGGTCAAAATGCTCTCTTGTTGAGGTTCCATGGACGCCACTATTCTCGCCGCGCTACAGCAACTGTCTGCGATAGGAAAACAGCCCACTGTCGCTCTATTAAAAAGCAAAGTAGGACGCGGCTTTCCTTTACCAGTACTGATTGATGCCATCAAACAATACAAAACCAACCCCGATGCCATCACCGTAACCACCACTCAGGCGGCAAACCACGACGTTTCACTCGCTGATCTGCAACGGCAGATGAAACAGATGCAGCAACAGATCGATCAACTCACAGCAACAGTGGCCAAACTCACCCAATCTCAATGAGTTTGTTTGGCGCTGCTAAAGCTCGTAGGTATACTAACGCCCCCGAATTTGGAGCTCCCTCATGTACCTCGTAGAAATCCGTTTTGAATGTTATGCCGATACCACCATTACTGCCGTTGAACGGGCGATCAATGGTTTAATGGAGGCATGGCGCCACAACGGGCAACTATTGGGCCGAGAGTTTCCGTTAGTACAAAACGGCGCTGAATTTAGCCTAAGAGCGATGTGCCCCGAAGAAACCAGTCTCCATCACGGCTTTGCATCCGCATGGGTCAAGCGCAAGGTGGATGAGCTCAGTGAAGCGAAACTGCTGCAGCCGCGAGTAAAAATGCTTGGCCGCGACATCAACTCTGAACAAAGTGCCGATGAGCTACCACAACAGTGGCAGGTACTCTACACCACCTATGTTCACTCATGCTCGCCACTTCGAGACGGCAATACCTTATTGCCGGTACCACTCTACCGCCTCCCTGCGACATTTAATGGAGATCATAAGTCGGTCGTTAAGTGGCAAACCGAGTGGCAAGCCTGCGATGAACTGCAGATGGCAGGCAGCGGAGCTGTTGAATTTGCTGCCTTAAATGAGATTGCCGATGTTAACAGCACCCTATTCCGCCGCGGCTGGGATCTGCGCGGCCGCATCGAATATCAAACCAAGATTCCAACCTATTACTACCTGTATCGAGTAGGCGGTGAGTCGCTCGCCACCGAGCATGCTCGCCCTTGTCCTCGCTGTGGCAGCTCAGACTGGTTGCTAGACGAGCCGCTGCACGACCTGTTCTACTTTAAATGCGATAACTGCCGTATCGTCTCTAATATCTCTTGGGATGTGTTGTCCAACTGAGTAACCCGCTAGACCAAAGTCGTATGGGCTTTTACCAAGAACGAACCAAGACTGGAGTAGTACCTGAGCAGGTTCATGGTGAACCGCTATCCAAGGAGGATGCTCATGATCTACTCCAAACCCGGCACAAGCGACGCGCTTTTCAACTTCAAAAAACGTTATCACAACTACATTGGTGGCGAGTGGAAAGAACCGGTTAACGGCAACTACTTCGACAACCCCTCCCCGGTTGATGGCTCAATAATCTGCCAGATCCCACGCTCCGATGGCGACGACATCAACTTAGCTCTCGACGCTGCTCACGCCGCTCAAGCGCAGTGGGCAAACTCAGCCGTTGCTGATCGCAGCAATATGCTACTTAAAATTGCCGACCGAATTGAGCAGAACCTTGAACAGCTGGCCTATGTGGAAACCTGGGAAAATGGTAAGGCTATTCGCGAAACCCTGAACGCCGATCTTCCACTTTGCATCGATCACTTCCGCTACTTCGCTGGGGTAATTCGCGCTCAAGAGGGCAGCATTGGTCAACTTGATCAACACACAACCGCTTATCACTTTCATGAGCCTATTGGCGTTGTCGGCCAGATCATCCCCTGGAACTTTCCCATCTTAATGGCAACCTGGAAATTGGCACCGGCGTTGGCTGCAGGCTGTTCCGTGGTCTTAAAGCCCGCGGAGCAAACTCCGGTGTCGATATTGATACTGATGGAGCTCATCGGTGATCTTATCCCTGCCGGTGTGGTCAACATCGTCAATGGCATGGGTGATGAAGCAGGGCAGGCACTCGCCAGCTCTACTCGCATCAATAAGTTAGCCTTTACGGGCTCGACAGAAATTGGTCAGCACATTATGCGTTGCGGCGCAGAGTCGTTGATTCCGGTAACTCTCGAACTCGGCGGCAAGTCACCGAACGTCTACTTTGCCGATATCATGGATCAACCGGACGCCTTCTTCGACAAGTGCCTCGAAGGCCTGCTACTTGGCTTCTTTAACCAAGGGGAGGTTTGCACCTGTCCGTCTCGGGCATTGGTTGAGGAATCAATCTATCCACAATTTATCGAGAAGATCATTGAGCGGGCACAGCTGATAAAACAAGGCAATCCCTTAGATACCGATACCCAAGTAGGTGCTCAGGTATCGCAAGAGCAGTACGACCGCATCATGTCGTATATGGAGGTAGCCAAACAAGATGGAGCTCAGTTCTTACTCGGCGGCGATAAAACCCAGATGCCAGCTAGTCTTGCCAACGGATTCTACGTCCAGCCAACCCTACTTAAGGGCAGCAATGACATGCGCGTATTCCAAGAAGAGATCTTTGGCCCAACTCTCGGCATCACCACCTTTAAGGATGAAGCGGAAGCCTTAGCCATCGCCAACGACACCACTTACGGCCTTGGTGCTGGGGTATGGACTCGCGATCAAAATCGGGCATATCGAATGGGGCGCGGGATCCAAGCAGGACGCGTGTGGGTTAACTGTTACCACCTCTACCCCGCTCACGCCGCATTTGGTGGTTACAAAAAATCAGGAATGGGCCGAGAAACCCACCTCAAGGCACTCGGCAACTACCAACAGACCAAGAATTTGCTGGTCAGTTATGACCCTAATCCGTTAGGTTTTTTCTAGTATCGTTTCGGTAGCAGGTGTTTTAACATCGCTGCCATTCGTGCCCACAGCCCTTGAGGAACCTCCTCTTGGGCTGCTTCAGCTACTGCCGCTTCAGGGATCATCAATCGCGGCGACAACTGCTGCATAAGCTGATCGATATCGTCTGCTAAGCGCTTACTTGGCAACTCGCCAGGTACTTCCAACCAAACCGAACCATCGCAATTATCCAACACGATCATCTGCTCACCCTGCCCCAATAACCCGATAAATAGGGTTGGATGTTGTTTCAACTTTTGCTTCATCAACAGATGACCAATCAGATTCTGCTGCAAGCGTTGCAGATCATCATCGCTCCAGATCTGCAGTAATTCGCCGGAACCAAAGTCAGCATCAAATAGCAATGATCCGGCATAAAATTGGCCATAGAAGCGTTCTAAATCACCATGTAATTCCAGCTCAAGTGCCGCGGCAACGTTATCAAACAAAGGCTTACCAGACATTGGTTGTGCCAACCAGTAACCACGACCTTGCTCATCAACGCTCTGCAGTGCTGGACCCTCGTCGTTATGTTGTGCAAGAGGTAGGTGCTGATAGCTCTGTTTCCAGGCGGCTTCAGTGCGAGCAATAAATTGAGCTAAATGAGTGTCAGACATATTCGAAAAGAGTTTGATAAACTTAGCCCATTAGTTTGCCAGAAAATGAATGCCAAATGTCACATCACGACCCATACCATGGCGCCGACGCGCTCAAAAATCTCACCTTAGGCCATCAAACCCAGTATCAAGATCAGTACGACCCGTCACTACTGCAAGCGGTGCCGCGGGCATTAAACCGTGATGCGTTAGGGCTTAGCGACACACTGCCGTTTACTGGTGCCGATATGTGGACAGGGTTTGAGTTGTCGTGGCTCAACAGCAAAGGCAAACCAATGGTGGCCATCGCTCACTTTAGCCTAAATGCCAACAGCGCTAATCTGGTTGAGTCAAAATCATTCAAACTGTATCTAAACAGTTTCAATCAAACCAAAATCGATTCGGTTCCAACGCTGCAGCAGATGTTAACTACAGACCTAAGCCACTGTGCCGATGGTGAGGTAACCGTCGAGATTGTGTTACCACAACAGTTTGCCAGCCAACCGCTGGTTGAGTTGGATGGTGAGTTGATTGATGAGCTTGATATTGAAGTAAACGACTATCAATTCAATCCAGACTATCTGGCCAATGCTGCCAGTGGTGATTACGTTTCTGAAATCTTACGGTCAGATCTGCTCAAATCAAATTGTTTGATCACCTCACAACCGGATTGGGGCAGTGTCCAAATCCGCTATAGCGGCAAGCAAATTGAGCGGGAGTCATTGTTGCGTTACCTGATCAGTTTCCGCCAGCACAATGAGTTTCACGAGCAGTGTGTGGAGCGGATATTTATGGATCTGAAGCGTTTCTGTGGCTGTGACAAGCTGACTGTATACGCGCGTTATACCCGTCGTGGCGGTTTAGACATTAATCCATTTCGCAGCGACTTTGAGAGCATCCCTGCCAACTCTCGCTTAGCGCGCCAATAAGTCGTTAGTTTGCCGGTACAGCAGAGCTATGAAAACTCTGTTGTACCTCATTATAAGTGAGGAAATAGGTCTCCATCCCAAACAAGTCAACACTTGATAACACCCCTTTGCGGATAAACATATCCAATACCGATGACAATGAATCGGTCAAGCGCATATGCCCAGTGTAGAGTGCAGCCAACCGAACCAAATCGAGATAACTTGGCTCTGGGGTTTGATAGCTTAAGTCGGCCCAATAGCGTGTGGATTCAACCAACTCCGCAGGAAAGTGCCACTGATTGAGGACGGTTTTGCCTAAAGGGGCTTGCAACAGCTCAATAATACGGTCTAACTGCGCTTTATCGTTAAACAGATGGGGGTGTTTTTCGGCTTGATCCACTAATGGCAACGCACCGATGTTATGCACCTGACATGCCAACAGCAACACATCAGCTGAAAGATTAGCTAAACGACCAAGTTGATGTTCACTGGCTAAAATCGCCAAGGCGCAGCTAGCTACGTCAATATTGGCAAGGCGCAGCTCTTCCAGCTTATCCCAAGTCATATTCTGCTCAGAATAAAACAGCTGATGCATCGCTGATGCAGAGGCTAAGTCGCGGCTCTTTTCTAGGCCTAGCCGGGTTACTGCGCCAATCACGCTATTGGTTTTAACCAAACCGCCAAAGGCTGCAGAGTTGGCAAGGCTGATTAAAGTCGCGGCGAGACCGGGATCTTTACTTATCTCATTGGCAAGATCAGACAAAGTGCTGTCATCTTGCTGGGACAGCTCACGCACTGCAATTGCGACTTCAGGCAGCGTGGGTAACACAATACGACCACTATTTATCTTATTGACCAATTGTACTAACAGTGCACGCTCAGATGCCATTAATCCAACTTCCTCGTTCCATGAGTACGATATGTGTCTATATATGAGACATATTCTGCTACATAATTGTATACATTCTACGCTAGGTCTAGTACTTAACCGCATCAAACTGAGTAAAAGCATCACAATCAAAAAATGGCAGTGATTTCCACTTCATTTGAAAAATAACGACGATAATAAAACCACATTAGTTAAATTGGCCAGGGCCATTCGCTCTGGGTATTTTGGGACTGTGTCACAGTTAAGTGTTGAAGTTTATCTTAAGCCTTCGGCTTCACCGATTTCGGTGCTTTTAGGGGACTATGGCACGGTGGCGACGTGTTGAGGTTTATCTCAAGCCTTCGGCTGTACCAATTGAGGTGCTTTAGCAGCATTAGAAAGAACAACACTTAATTGGTACTCAGCCGATTTTTCAATCTAATTCAGTTGGCGATGTGTTCATTTCGATACAATGTTGCCACACCATATACACTTGCGTGTTGTCTACATTTGCATCAGGGTCGGGCGCCCGTTAGAATGCCCGCCGCACTGAAAGCCCCCGAGGACCACCATGTTTAAACCCGAACTCCTCTCCCCTGCTGGGACACTCAAGAATATGCGTTACGCTTTTGCGTATGGCGCAGACGCTGTGTATGCAGGTCAACCTCGTTATAGCTTACGAGTGAGAAACAACGACTTTAACCTCGATAACTTGGCAACCGGCATCGAAGAAGCCCACGCTCAAGACAAGAAGTTATACGTGGTTTCCAACATCTCGCCGCATAACGCCAAGCTGAAGACCTTTATTCGCGATCTTGAGCCAGTAATTGAGATGAAGCCAGACGCACTGATCATGTCTGATCCGGGCTTAATCATGATGGTGAAAGACAAGTGGCCTGAGCAGGCGCTGCACCTATCGGTACAAGCCAACGCCGTAAACTGGGCTAGCGTTGAATTCTGGAAGCGCCAAGGTATCGAGCGCACCATTTTATCCCGCGAGTTATCATTGGATGAGATTGAACAGATCCGACAGCACTGTCCTGAGATGGAGCTGGAAGTGTTTGTTCACGGCGCCTTATGCATGGCCTACTCAGGCCGTTGTTTGCTATCCGGCTACATCAACAAACGCGACCCGAACCAAGGCACCTGCACCAACGCTTGCCGGTGGAAGTACGACGTGCATGAAGCCAAAGAGAACGAAGCCGGTGACGTGGTTGCAGTACAGCAACCGGTAGAACCAACCCTAGGCGCTGGCAAACCAATCGACGACGTCGTATTGCTGCAAGAAGCCAACCGTCCTGGCGAGTATATGCCAGCGTTTGAAGATGAGCACGGCACCTACATCATGAACTCAAAAGATCTGCGTGCGATTCAACACGTAGAGCGGTTGAGCAAAATGGGCGTACACTCACTCAAGATTGAAGGCCGTACCAAGAGCTTCTACTACGTTGCTCGTACTGCTCAACTCTACCGCAAGGCTATTGATGATGCCGCCGCTGGCCGCCCATTTGATCCCAACCTGATGAATGGTTTGGAATCACTAGCCCACCGCGGTTACACCGAAGGTTTCTTACGCCGTCACACTCACGACGCGTACCAGAACTACGACTACGGCTACTCCATCAGTGAAAAGCAGCAATTTGTCGGCGAGTTAACCGGCGAGCGTAACGCGCAAGGCTTAGCAGAAGTGCTGGTGAAGAATCGCTTTGAAGTTGGCAACAGTGTCGAGTTGATGACCCCACAAGGTAACCTCAACCTCCAGCTGGGCCACATCGAAAACCGCAAAGGCCAAAGTGTTGACGTTGCCCCTGGCAATGGCCACACCATGTACCTGCCGTTGCCAGAAGAGCTGGATCTAAACCACGCGATTTTGATGCGTAACTTCGACGAAGGCCAAACTACGCGTAACCCGCAAACGGCAGCAGCTAAGGCTTAAATCGTCGACCAGAGTACGACGACCAACGCCAGCTATCCGTAGCTGGCGTTTTTATTGAAGCGATATTCAAGAACGCTATCGCCAAATTTGCGACAATAGCAGTAATTGACCAGCGTCATCCCTTAACAAAACGTAACTTATTGATATGGCTTTATACATTCTCGACACCTGCATTAACTGCGACATGTGCGACCCGGAGTGTCCTAACCAAGCGATCAGCATGGGAGAGGAGATCTACGAGATCGACCCAAATCTATGTACCGAATGTGTTGGCCACTATGACAAACCAACCTGTGTAAGCGTTTGTCCTATCGATTGTATCGATCCGGATCCTAAACACGCTGAAGATCAGGATACCCTGCTGGCTAAATTTATGATTTTGACTGGCAAGGCATAGCATCAAGCTGCATAAAAAAGGCTGTGTACCAACTAAGTGTTGATACAAGGGCAAAGCACTACCGCCGTTGTTCTTCTACCGCATTGGAGCGGTTCAGCGACGCGTTTTGGACGGCAACCTAGATTCTAAAGGGGGCGGAGCTCCCCCCCTAATGCATACAACAATATGCCGTCGCCACCGCCCTAAAAGCACCGAAATCGGTGACGCCGAAGGCTTAAGATAAACTTCAACAGCTAACTACGACACAGCCTAAAAAAACGAGAGCATCTGCTCTCGTTTTTTGTATCTATCGATTTAGAAGCTTAACGGCTCTGGCTTAGGCGGAAGAAAGTAAGGCAACAGGTTTAATGGCAGCGGATAACGCGCCAAGACGCTTTTTACCTCGAGCGCCAAAGCCGTATTCCCTTCCATCGTCAGCTTACGTTGGAAAAACAGCGCATCACCGTCAGCTTGGCCAAACGCCAACATCACCATCGCCTTAATTGAGCCACCGAATATGGCATCACATTGTGGTTCTGGCCATTGCAGTTCGAGCTGTTCGCCGCGCAACGTGAGTGCCACTGGCCATGGCGCTCCATCGACCCGAAGTTCAATCCGACGCCCTAACAAAAAATCCAATTCACCATTATGAATTGGTTGCTCAAAGTGCCGCTGCAACAGCGGTAGCACCGTAGTTGTTAACAACAGTAACGGAGGACGGAACATAGTAAACTTCCAACGTCTAAAAAACGCATTGTAGCGTGGCCGAGGTCACAAAGTTCTGCGCTAGTTCAAAGTAATGATTACTGTAGCCATGTAATGTTTCTTTAACTTAACGGCAAGAAACTACAAACAGATATGGAACTGCTTTCTCCTGTAGGCAACTTCGCAGGTGTTATGCCAACTCTAGATGCCGGCGCTGACGCCATCTACGTTGGACTCAAGGACGACACCAATGCCCGTCGCTTTGCTGGACTAAACTTTCAAGCGGATGAACTGCTTGAGGCCAGTGAACTATGCCAACATCGGCTGCGTAAACTCTACGTTGCCATCAACACCTACCCAGGTCCAGGTCAAGAGGCCCGCTGGCACAGAGCTATCGATATCGCTGCTGAAGCACAAGTAAGTGCGGTGATAATGGCCGATCCCGGCTTGCTCAAATACGCCCAACACAAACATCCCAACTTAGAACGTCACCTTTCAGTTCAAGCCAGTGCCGCCAGCTTACCGAGCCTAGAGCTGTACCATCAACACTTCGGTATCACTAGAGCGGTGCTGCCGCGGGTGCTGTCGATACAGCAGATTGAACGAATAGCAGCCAATTCTCCGGTCGAGTTAGAAGTGTTTGCCAGTGGCAGCCTCTGTGTCATGGCCGAAGGCCGTTGTCAGCTATCTACTTGGTTTAGCGGCCAAAGCCCCAATAGCGGTGGTGCTTGTTCGCCAGCAGAACAAGTGCGCTGGCTTGAGACCGACCAAGGCCGAGAGGCTTGGCTTGGGGAGAACCTGTTAGAGCGTGCCCCCGCAGGCGAAGCCGGAGGCTACCCAACCGTGTGTAAAGGTCGTTATCACGTCGGTGCCAGTACCCAGCACCCAATCTGTTCGCCCTGTGGCCTCTCCACCCTGCCGCTGTTACCTCGCTTAGCCAAAGCTGGAATCAGTGCACTTAAGCTTGAAGGGCGTCAACGCAGCGCCGCATACAGTCAATCGATCACCAAAGTGTGGCGCCAAGCCATCGATCAGCACTGCCATCAAGGCAAGGGCTACCGCATGGATCCCAAATGGCAGGAGCAGTTACGACTGTTGGCGGAAGGGCAAACCCTTACCACGGGTCCGTACATGGAGGGCTGGCAATGAAACTAAGCATCACGGCTAACTGCTGGCCAATGTCACGTCAGCAACAACAGCAACAGATAGACAAAATTACCACTTTGCCAGTTGAGCGAGTCTACATGGGGGAAACGGTTTGCAGCCAACGCGACCGATTGTCACCACGACAACTCGCGGAGATCTGCCAATATTTCGCTAAACAAGGCAAACAGGTGGTGTTATCGAGCCTCAACCTTGCTGCCAGTAAACGTGATCTGGAGTTATTACAGCAACTGGTCAGCCTGCCTGATGTCATTATTGAAGCCAATGATATGGCCGCCGTATCCCTTGCCCACAAACACGGGCTACCGTTTATTGCCGGCAGTGGCCTTAACATTTATAACGGCGCCAGCTTAAACTGGTTGCTAAGCCTTGGCATGGTTGGATATCAGCCTCCACTTGAGATGCCGGCAGCAACGCTGCAAGCCTTGATGGACCAAGCTGATCAGCTTGGTATTCGCGACCAATTCGAACTGGAGTTGCTGGGCTGGGGATATCCGCTGCTGGCGGTTTCGGCACGATGCAGTACTGCGCGTGTGCACGGCCGCAATCGTAAGCAGTGTTTGAAAGTGTGTCAGGAGACCGGGGCAGAGCAGGCCGATTCACTAATCAACCAGCCGATGTTTACCATTAACGGTACCCAACTGCACAGCGCAGAGCCTTGGGATCTGTTATCACAGCTACAGCAGTTACGCCACGTTGGCGTGCAGTGGCTACGAATATGTCCAAAATCATTGGATAATTGCGAGTGGTTAGATGCTCTAGCAGCAGCGATCGCAATTGAACAACATGAGTTTGCTGCACCACTACCAGGGCGAGGCGATTTCTGGAGCCGCGGCGGCATCGCTGAAGGGTTGTGCGCAGACTGATGCCTCTGACAACTTTGCTAATGCATTAGCCATAAACCTGGGCTGGGTACCAATTAAGTGTTGTTCTTGCTAATACAGTTAAAGCACCGGCTAGGCGAGCGCCGATACAAGGGGTTAAGCCGAAAGCTTAAGATAAACTTCAACAGCTAACTACGACACAGCCTAAACCTGCGCCGTGGCGATTATTCGTCGTCGCGGTGCAATACCCCAAGAGTGAAGAACAACCAACCACCAACGCTAAACAACAATAGCCAAGAACGCGCCGCTGGCCACCAGATATCCGGACGAGCATCACCAAACAAGCCAAAAGCATAACGATCCATCAACAACAGCTCTCCGCAGGCACAACTAAAGGCATCGATAGCAAAATAGGAGGTCAAAACAGCAGGTATAATACCCCACAGAAAGGCTTTCTCTCGCCATAGGCTAACGCAGTACAGCACAGCGCAGATTGGCGATACCAAATAAAAAGCGACAACCGTGCCCGCATGTAAACTGCCGACATTAATGGGAAACAACCCTACCCCGGCGATAATCAGCGACAACACAATGCCAGATAAATAGAGGGCAACCTTAATCTCTTTGTCTTTCACGAGCCATAATCGCATGGCAAAGCTGGCGACCAAACTCAGCCCACCAAAAAACAGCCCGCCATTAGCCAACAAGGCCCATTCAGAGGTGCGGTAACGCCCAAGCTCTGACAGTGTGTGGGTAAGAAAGCTAAAGTTTTCACCGGCATCACCACGGTAAACGATTGCGGCAATAACACACGTTATGACGATCAACGCCAAGCCAAATAGCCCAACGCGATGGGAAAAACGCAGCAATACCGGCAGTTCTTTGGTCATCAGTGATCTATTCCAAACCAGTTTGGCCAATGCCAACGAGTAAATTCAATTCATATCTTATCTGCACAAATATACAAAAACGCAGGCAATGCGCACAATTAGTCCAACAGATAGCCACAAACAACAACGGCAACCCTAAGGTTGCCGTTGTTGTTTATCTTACTGGGATCAGCTACGAGCTAGGTAATCCGCCTGTCCCAACCATTTGTAGGTGGTTAATGCGCTTAACCCCATAGGTCCGCGGGCGTGCAGTTTTTGTGTCGACACCGCAACCTCAGCGCCTAACCCAAACTCACTGCCATCGGTAAAGCGAGTGCTGGCATTAACGTATACTGCCGCCGAGTTAATGGCCGCAATAAAGCGGTTTGCAGTGCTGATGTTATCGGTCAAAATACTTTCTGAGTGATCGCTTGAGTGAGTACGAATATGGCTAATTGCCCCATTCACATCAGCGACAACCTTAACTCCCAAAGTTAACCCTAACCACTCTTGGTCGAAGTCATCGACACCAGCGGTCGTTGCGCTCGGCAATAAGGGTAATGCCTCAGGGCACGCTTTCATGACAACACCATGTGAGTTCATCGCTCGCTCAATCAGCGGCAACACCTGTTTGGCCACATCTACGTGCACCAGTAGCGTATCCAAAGCGTTACATACCGTTGGGCGCTGCACCTTAGCGTTAATCACCAAGTCACTGACTTTATCAAGCTGAGCGTCTTTATCGACGAACATGTGGCAGATACCGATACCGCCGGTGATCACTGGCATCCGCGCCTGCTGCTTACACAGCTGATGCAAACCGGAGCCACCGCGAGGGATCAACATATCAACGTAGTCGTCCATCTGCAGCAGCGCACTAACCAAAGCGCGATCAGGCGAATCGATCAGCTGCACTGCCTGCTTAGGCAAGTTGTGGCTCTCCAGTGCAGTGTGAATTGCAGCAAGTAAAGCACGGTTCGAGTGCATGGTTTCTTTACCGCCGCGTAATATCGCTGCGTTACCGGTTTTCAGCGCCAGCACCGCGATATCAACGGTCACGTTTGGTCGAGCTTCGTAGATAACTCCAATTACCCCAAGCGGGATGCGACGCTGAGACAGGCGCATGCCGTTATCAAGCAACCGGCTTTCCAACTCCTCGCCAACCGGATCTGCCAAGCCAATGACGGTGTCAATATCAGCACAGATGGCGCTAAGGCGTTGTTCGTTCAGTAACAGTCGATCAAGCATCGCCGCTTCTAGGCCATTAGCCTTAGCCAGCGCCATATCTTGATCGTTCGCAGCGATGATTGCCGTTTGGTTTGCTAAAAGCTGATCGCGTATCGCTGTTAGCAGAGCATTCTTAGCGGCGCTGCCAAGCTCTAATAGGGAAAAACTGGCTTCACGAGCCGCTTGGCCCATCGCCGTTAATGGGTTTGCAGTCATAGCACCACCAAATCATTTCTATGGATAACAACTGGGCCATAGCTAAAGCCCAGAATGGTTTCAATATCGCGCGAGTGTTGCCCTTGCAGCTTTATCATCTCGTCGCTGTGGTAGCGGGCAATACCGCGGCCAATCACTCGGCCTTGTTGATCTTGCAACTGCAACGCATCACCACGTTTAAATTGGCCTAATACCGCCGTTACCCCTTTAGGCAACAGGCTCGAGCCTTTACCACACAAGGCGTTTACTGCACCGTCATCCAGACGGAGTTGCCCACTCGGTGGGGGGCCCGCCAAGATCCAACGTTTACGTTCATCAAGCCCTGAAGCGGCGGCGTTAAAACGAGTACCGATGGCATTACCAGTGCAGATCTGCTCAATAACACCATCAGCATGGCCAGCGGCAATAACCACTTCAACCCCGGCACGCATGGCAACGTCAGCGGCTTGCAGTTTAGTGGCCATACCGCCAGTGCCAAGGTTGGTGCCACTGCCACCGGCAAGTGCCCGCAAGTCGTCGTCAATCAGATCGACTTGTTCAATCAACTTGGCGTCTGGATTGTTACGGGGATCGGCGCTGAACAAGCCTTGCTGATCGGTTAACAACAGCAGCAGATCCGCTTGTGCCAACAAAGCAGCTAAAGCCGATAGGTTGTCGTTATCACCAACCTTAATCTCAATGGTTGCCACTGCGTCGTTTTCGTTAATAACCGGAATGATGCGATTGTCCAACAACGCCTGCATGGTATCGCGAGCATTGAGGTAACGTTCGCGATCATCCAGATCCGCACGAGTAAGCAACATCTGCCCAACGTGCAAACCATACAGGTTAAACAGCTGCTCCCACGCTTGAATAAGCTGGCTCTGCCCAACTGCGGCCAACATCTGTTTACTGGCAACTGAATCGGAGAGCTCGGGGAAACCTAAATGCTCACGGCCTGCCGCGATGGCGCCAGAGGTAACTAAGATAATCTCATGGCCAGCGCGATGCAGTCGCGCCATCTGCCGCACCAACTCAACCATGTGGGCACGGTCAAGGCGAGGGCTGCCAGAAGTTAATACGCTGGTACCTAACTTCACTACCACACGTTTTTTGAAAGAGTGTTGCATCAGACTCTGCATGAATTGCCGACAATTCTTCAGTTATACCCGATGTCCTGTCTAAGCTCACCCTAGACACAGCAAAAATGCCTACCAACCCTGCAAATCGATGGCATTACTATCAATGTTGTTTATTTCGCATTCAGCAAAAACAACAACGCCGCAGGGATTTACCTGCGGCGTTGTATTCAAACCAGTTTGCTTAGGTTAGCGCAAACTTAACAATAAACAGCACAGCCAATACCGCGACCGTTGGGCTTACGTCTTTGATTTTACCACTAAACAACTTGATGGCTGCATATGTGATAAAGCCAATGGCGATACCGTGAGCGATAGAGAACGTCAGTGGCATCATAATGGTAGTGATAACCACCGGCGCCGCCTCGGTGATGTCATCCCACTCGACTTGAGTCAAACCAGACAGCATCAAGATGGCAACGTACAGCAGCGCACCGGTGGTAGCGTAAGCTGGCACCATTCCGGCAATTGGTGAAATAAACAAACAAGCCAAGAACAGCAAGCCAACCACAACCGCAGTTAAACCGGTGCGGCCACCGGCGGCAACACCGGCGGTAGATTCTACGTATGAGGTAGTAGTTGAGGTACCCATCATAGAACCGGCAATGGTAGCGGTAGAGTCTGCTAGCATGGCGCGATCCGAGCGTGGCAGCTTGCCTTCTTTGTCCAGCAAGTTACCGCGCTGCGCTACCGCAACCAAGGTGCCCGAGGTATCAAATAGGTCAACAAACAGGAAGGCGAAGATCACTGAGATCATGCCGACTTCAAACACCCCAGCGAAATCAAGCTGCATCAAGGTTGGCGCCAGTGACGGTGGCATTGACACCAAACCACGGTAGTCGACGTCGCCAACCAAAACCGCAAGCAGGGTTACCGCTAAGATTGAAACCATTACTGCCGAGCGATGGCCAAATTTCACCAAGGCAATAACCAACACAAAGCTCAGTGCGGCCATAATTACACCAAAACTGGTTACGTCGCCAAGGCCAACTAAGGTGGCTGGATTATCAACAATCACCCCAGCGTTCTTCAAGCCAATCAATGCTAGGAACAAACCAATACCCGCTGCAATACCGGTACGGATTGACACCGGAATGGCGTTCATCAACCATTCGCGAACTTTCAGTAGCGACAGAATCATAAATAGCACACCAGAGCAGAATACCGCTGCCAGTGCGGTTTGCCATTGGTGGCCCATGTCCAATACCACGGAATAGGTAAAGAAGGCGTTCAAGCCCATACCCGGTGCAAGGGCGATAGGGTAGTTCGCCACAAAGCCCATGATCAGACAACCGATAGCAGCAGCTAAACAGGTGGCAACAAACACCGCACCGGAGTCCATGCCAGCGTCTGCCAGCATCGCTGGGTTAACAAAAATGATGTAGGCCATGGTTAAGAACGTGGTTAAACCGGCAATCACTTCTTGGCGAACAGAGGTGTGGTTCTCGGTGAGCTGAAACAGCTTTTCTAGCATTTTGAGACCTATATCAAGTAGGAGTTATAAAATATTTATTCGATTAATCATTCGCTTGAAGCATTGCGCTCCAGCAGAATGGCGCAGGATTATATAGGCTTTTATGCTCAAGATTGTTCGGATTAGAGAACACTATGTGTATTCGAGCTAATTAACCTCAAATATGGCTGTGTCACAGTTAAGTGTTGAGGTTTTTATCAAGCCTTCGGCTGTACCGATTGCGGTGCTTTAGAGGAGGATGTCGCGGTGGCGACGGCACCCAAAGGAGAGCTCCGCCCCCTTTGCCTTAGGTCGCAGTCCAAAATGCTTCGCTGAACTGCTCCAATGCGGCAGAAGAGCAACGACGGCAGTGCTTCGGGGCTCGCCTAGCCGGTGCTTTAACTGTATTAGAAAGAACAACAACACTTAATTAGTACACAGGCAAAAAAAATGGCCAGCACCAACGGTGCTAGCCACAAATACTCGGTTAGAGCAATGATGATGAAACGGGCTATCCCCGCGCAGTTCAGCGCTGTGGCTAAACTGGAAATTACACTAAGCAGATTAGATGCTTAGTGAGAACATTCCGCCGTTGGTCCAAGCAGTTGAGTTGTTAGACCAAGTGTTGTAAAGCGCAACGTCGTAAGAAAACATGTTCATAGGTAACTCCTAAAAAATTCAGTAATTTGGATGACATAAATCGAAGGTGCTAATCCGTAGCAAAAATCTCAATTCCGTGGAGTCATCGTGGTTACTCGGTTCCGTGGAGTTTACGTGTCGTCCTGACATAACTCAGTCGGTGGGTGTCTCCCTGCCGACGAAAAGCATCATATCAAAATGTAATTTTATTACAAGAAAAAAGGCGATCTTTATCCCAAAAGATCGCCTTTGTGTAATTTGATTACAAGTTGTGATTTTTAGTGATCCAACAACTTGGCTAATAGCGTCGCCATTGGTACTGCGGTTGGCTTGCCATAAAGGGGATCTCGCTTCTCTACCGCGCTACCAGCGATATCCAGATGCAGATAAGCCAATGGCTTATCGCTGCCCAACTGATGTTGATCTAAACCCGCCGCTTGCAGCAGAAACGCCATAGGGAACTGATGTCCGCGAGAGATGTTGACCGAAGCGCCATTATTTGAGCTGAGCAGATCCTCTGATGGTGAACGAGCCGCCACCTGAGCGAAATCTTCACGGCGCAAACGAGACAGCTCAAACGGTTCGCCCCACATCTCCGAAATCGCCTGCAATTCGCCACCAATGGCTTGAGCCCGTGCCACCGAGTTTTCCACCACTGCACTATATGGGCCATAGCTGCGCACCACATGCCCAGTTAAGGTTGCTAACGAAAACAGAATCGAATCGTCGTATTGCTCTGCATCAGCGCGCAGGTGGGACAGTAGATCCGCCAGCACCAAACGTCCTTCGGCATCGGTATTGCCAATGCGAACCTTCTTACCGGCGTGGCCGGTGATGATCTCATCCGGCACTATCGCTTCACGACCGATGCTATTGCGCACTAAGCCAAGCTCAGCAATAACCCGAACTCCCTTTGGTTGCAGCTGAGCTAAGGTTGCCATCAGTCCCGCGGTTGCGGCAGCGCCGCCTTTATCTCGACTCATGCCTGCCATGGCACCACCGACCTTTAGATCGGCGCCACCGGTATCAAAGGTGACCCCTTTACCCGCTAGCATCCAGTTGCGGCTGATGGCACCGTCACCAACGTACTCAAGCCGCACCACCCGCGGCTCATGACGTGCAACCCCATAAGACGCACGGGCAACACCACTGAGTAACGGATAATCACGGTCGAGGGCTGCGCGATCATCGACAACCGACACTTTGACGGCACTGCCTTCAAACAGATCAACACAATATTGGGCAAACGCCGGCGGTGACATCTGCTCCGGATCACCACCACACAGATCACGAGCGGCAATGCGACCGTATTCTAATGCATTGGCGCGACGGTCATCTTCAAGCCCTAGCACCCCAACGGTGACATCCAGTTGCGGAGCGTCGAATGGTCGGTACAGTTCATGCCCTGCCCCCATCAACGCCACTTCACTAGCGCGGCCGTAGCGCATCTGATCGCTTGGCTCGTCGACAATCAATAGTGGCGAGGTAGCACCAGCACGAACCGCCATACCGATCCCCGCTTGTGCCGCTTCAGCAAACCGACGCACGTCTTCATAGTCGTTGGCGAGATCTCCGGTAGGCGCGGTGATCAACCTTCCGCCAGCTAGTCCCGGCGCTAATAGCAGCGTTGGCTCGCTGCCAATGCGATTGTCGATGCTACTACCGTGCTGCAAGAGTTGTCGCAGTTCGGGATAATCTCGTAGTTCAAAGCGGTCACTAATCACCACAACCGCGTCCCAATGTTGGCCGGCAAAGAGTGCTTCTTTATCGGTTACCGCTTGCCATAACAGTCTGCTCACTGTGTCCATCCTTGTTCTGTGTTGGTGCAGTCACCTTAGCACCGCCAGCGGCGCATCCGCCACCTTCTCGCTGTGATAGACTGTGGTGGTTTTTTTACAGATCCCGTTTGCATAGGAGCGTTACGTGACGGCACTCAGTTCTCTATCTCCACAAGGGTTGTGGAGTTGGTTTGATACCATCTGTTCTATTCCTCATCCATCTAAGCAAGAGATCGCTTTGCGCGATCACATTCAAAACTGGGCTAATGAGCAAGGGCTCGCTAACCAGCTGGATGCCGTCGGCAACCTCATCATTCGCAAGCCAGCAACCACTGGTATGGAAAATCGTAAAGGCGTTGTGCTGCAAGCTCACCTCGATATGGTGCCGCAAAAAAACAGCGACACTGAGCACGACTTTGGCCGTGATCCTATCCGCCCTTACATCGACGGCGATTGGGTTACGGCAACCGGTACGACACTAGGTGCCGACAACGGCATCGGTATGTCCTCAGCGTTAGCTGTTTTGGCAGACAACAACATTGAGCACGGCCCGCTTGAGGTGTTACTGACCATTGACGAAGAAGCGGGCATGACCGGCGCCTTCGGTTTGCAAGCCGGCATTTTGCAAGGCGATATCCTAATCAACACCGACTCTGAAGAGGAAGGCGAAGTCTACATGGGGTGCGCCGGCGGTGTGGATGCATCGCTAACCTTACCGGTAGCGCGCGAAGCGGTTCCAGCAGGTTACACCACGGTGCAGTTAGCACTAACGGGCATGAAAGGTGGCCACAGTGGCGTTGATATCAACATTGGCCGTGGTAACGCCAACAAGATGTTGGCTCGTTTTCTGTTTGGCCACGCCGCCGAACTCGACTTGCGCTTAGTTGAGTTGAAGGGTGGTAGCCTGCGTAACGCCATTCCTCGTGAAGCTTGGGCAACGGTGGCAGTGGCCCCGAGCCAATTAGAACCGCTGCAACAGCTGTGTGAGCATTTCGAGCAATGCCTAAACCAAGAACTGGGTGCAGTAGAGAATCCGATCAGCTTTAGCTTCGGGCAAACCGATGCCGCTGAGCAAGTCTTTGTAGCGCCAGCCCAAGCAACCTTGCTGGCGATGGTACACAGCGCCCCCAATGGTGTGGTGCGGATGTCTGACTCCTTCCCCGGCATTGTTGAAACTTCATTGAACGTTGGTGTTATTACCACTGAAGCCGACACAGTAACGGTATTGTGCTTGATTCGTTCAACCATCGACAGTGGCCGTAGCATGCTAGAGAAGCAGCTGCAGGCGTTGGCTCAGCTGGCTGGCGCCCGCTGCGAGTTGTCTGGTGCGTACCCAGGTTGGAATCCAGATCCGAGCTCACCGATCATGCAGGTTGTGCGGGAAACCTATGAAGGAATGTTTAACAAGCTCCCTACCATCCAGGTGATCCACGCAGGACTGGAGTGTGGCCTATTCAAGAAGCCGTACCCACAGATGGACATGGTATCGATTGGTCCAACCATCTGCTTCCCGCACTCGCCAGACGAGAAGGTTGAGATCGCTTCGGTTGGTAAATACTGGCAACTGTTATTGGCGGTATTGAAAGCGATACCAGCCAAGTAAACCAAAGCCGCTCTAACAATACGGGGACTCAATCGAGTCCCCGTTTTTAATGGCAATGCCGTGGTCGAATCGCATCGCCGTCAGTCACAACCTGAAAACGTCCCTGATAATAGTAATTAGTCATACCGTTACTCGCTTTGGTGATGAAACTTACTAACCACAAACACGGTAATAAAACCGGCAATAATTCCGACCAAGCCATTGAGTAGCGTTGGCACTAAGGTCGATAGCACTACCCCAATAGTAGGAATGTCAGCACTGTACTCTGCGGTGGATTCAATCAATACCGCAACACTGTGCACGCCATGAACTAAGATCCCACCGCCAACTAAAAACATGGCAATGGTGCCAACCCAGCTGAGTGTTTTCATCAACTTCGGCGCAAGGCTTAGTAACATTCGACCAATCCCTTGCAGTACGGCTTTACCGTCACGTTGAGTAAGATAGAGCCCGGCATCGTCGATCTTAACGATGATAGCGACAAAGCCATACACACCAACCGTAACCAAGATAGCCATGGTGATTAAGGTGACACACTGGGTAATAAACGGCGCAGCAGCAACGACCCCGAGCGTAAGCACAATGATCTCCGCCGATAGAATAAAGTCCGTGCGAATCGCGCCTTTAATCTTCTCCGCTTCGTTGACCTCCCCCACGCTGCGCTTGTGCCCGCCTTGTTTCATCTCAATCAGCTTTTCAGCCCCTTCAAAGCAGAGAAACAAGCCACCTAACATTAATAGTGGGGTAATCAGCCAGGGGATGAAGGCACTGATGGCCAATGCCCCCGGAACCAAGATCCCCTTGTTAAGTAGTGAACCCTTGGCAACCGCCCAGATCACCGGTAATTCTCGGTCGGCTTTAACCCCAGACACCTGTTCAGCGTTAACCGCTAAATCGTCTCCCAGCACTCCAGCCGTTTTATGAGCCGCCGCCTTGCTCATTGCTGCTACATCATCCAATAACGCGGCAATGTCATCTAATAGTGTGAGCAAACTTGCTCCAGCCATGTTGTCTCCTTACAGACTCATTTCGATACAGCTCTTGTATCCGTTAATCCCACTGTGGCACAAATTAGGGCTGTGTCGTAGTTAGCTGTTGAAGTTTATCTTAAGCCTTCGGCTTCACCGATTGCGGTGCTTTTAGGGGACTATGTCGCGGTGGTGACGGCACATTCTTATATGCATTAAGGGGGAGCTCCGCCACCTTTGGAATCCCCCTTTGCCTTAGGTCGCAGTCCAAAACGCTTCGCTGGACTGCTCCAATGCGGCAAAAGATCAACGGCGGTAGTGCTTTCCACTTGTATCAAAAATCCCCTAGCCGGTGCTTTAACAGCATTGGAAATAACAACACTTAATTGGTATACAGCCCAAATTAGCGCGTTATAACCTTATCCGCCAAATGTTGTTAACGTCGTAATTAATTACCCTTTCTAGCAATGCAAACTGTTACCTCGTCATAACAGTTTGTATTGGAGTTGAATCAGCAACCACTAAATTTTACCCATTTATTGTTGTTTCTTAATCACTTGACGATACTTCGACGCTATATAATTGCATCGATACCGAGTGGAGAATCAATGAAACGTTGTGTACTAATGGCTGCAGCCTGCTGCCTACCATTAACCTTATCCGCCAATGAAATGTCTCAGCCTAAAGAACCAGGTTTCAGCGGTTATGTTGGTGTTGGTGCAGGTTACTACCAACTTACCTCAAACTTTTTCGCCGGTACCCGTAAAGCAACTCTGGGCGATGAAAGAGTAAACTCGCTTGATGGCCAAGCACACGAGAATAGCCATGGCATGTCAGAGTTTACCGCCGATCTGCGTTACACCTTCGATAACCAAAACACCCAAATCTTAATGGGTAACTTAATTGAAGACCGTATCCGTTTGGATTGGACCCAACGCCTAGGGGTTGCGCACACCTTCGACGGCGTCGGCACCATGAGTGCCAGTGTGTTGTTCTCCGGGATCCCTTCCGAGGTATGGGTAGATCCATACCAAACCGAAGGCAGCCGTGATCGCACCGAGCAAAACTCGAACGGTTTCCGCGTATCGTGGAACCAAATTATGGGCAGCAACATCGGCTTTAACTACAGCCATCGTAATATCAATATCGACGATGAAGGTGCCGGTGACGATCTGGTCGCTAAAGGTATGCTGACCCCAGAAGAGCAAAAACAGTTGCAGCGCAGTGGTAAAAACCACCATTTTGAGCTGTATGGCCGCTTAATGCTCAATGAGCGCCACCTGTTGCTTCCCTCAATCAACTTGGTTAGCCGTGAACGCGATGGTCAACCTGAGCAGGGCGAAACCTATGGTGCTCAGCTAACCTACGTATACTTCAACCCAAGTTATACGCTGACATTATCTGGCTACATGGGCATTCGGGATTACGATCATGCGAACCCAATCTACGATGAAGAAGCCGATGCTAAAGACTTTGGTTTCAACGCTATGATGTTTATCCACCAACCGTTTGAACTTGATAAGTGGGATCTCCGCTTAGGGGCCACTTACGTGAAATCTAACTCAGATATCGATTTTTACGACAACAAGCTAACGGGTGCGAACATTATGATGATCCGCAACTTCTAAGTGAGTTAGAAACGCCGATTAAGCACCATTGATCAGCCAAAGCGATTTGCCTGACACAAAAAACCGACGCCAAGGCGTCGGTTTTTTTATTGTGCGGATAACAGCACTACATACTGATGCCACCATCAAGTTCAAGAACTCGGCCAGTGAAGTAATCGCTATCGATGATGTACTCAACCGCAGCAGCTACCTCATCGGGCTGGCCAACGCGACCTACTGGTATCGCCTGCTCTAGCCGTGCTAACGCTTCCGGCTTCATCGCTGCCACCATCTCCGTAGCAATTACCCCCGGAGCGATTGAACCGGAACGAATACCATGACGTGACAACTCCTTTGCCCAACCGTTAGATAAAGCCACCACTGCGGCTTTCGACGCCGAATAGTTACTTTGACCAACGTTGCCAGCGCGAGCAACCGAGGAGATGTTAATGATGACCCCGCCCTCAGCGGCCAGTGCCATCTGTGCCGCAGCTTCACGGCCACAAAGGAAGGTGCCATCGAGGTTAACTGCCAACACTTGACGGAACTGCGCCAAGCTCATCTTATCAACTAGTTGCCCCTCTTTAGCCTTAATCAGCATGCCGTCCCGCAGCAGCCCCGCATTATTAACCAACACCGACGTGGATCCCTGCAGTTGTTTGATATTGCCAAACAACTGCTCCACCTGAGCTTCGTCAGTAATATCGCAGGCGTAAGCCTTGGCATCGATATCGGCTGTTGCCAGCTCCGTAACGACGCTGTCTAACGCCGCTTGGTTGATATCAACCAGCGCAAGCTTGGCCCCCAGCTTTCCTAGGCGCTTTGCCATCGCCATCCCTAAGCCACCGGCACCGCCAGTGATTACAACGACTTTCCCGACAATCTTCATGGTCATTCCCTTGCTCTTGGCTCATATCGAGCTACTTCTGAAATTGATTAAAAATGGATGAAAAATCCAAACCGCCATTACCTTGACGAGCATGCTGACGATACATCGCGGTAGCCAGCGCCCCCAACGGTGTACTCGAGCCAGTCTCGCCCGCAGCCATCATCGCTAGGCCAAGGTCCTTGGCCATCAGATCGACCATAAAGCCTCCTTGGTAGCCATTACTGGCTGGAGTAGCTGGCATCACATCTGGGCACGGGTTGTACTTCTCGAGGGTCCAATTACCACCGGAGGATACCTTCATAATCTGCGACAACACCCCTGCATCAAGGCCGTGGTCACGACCTAATTGCAACGCTTCACTGGTGCCAATCATCAACACCGACAACAGCATGTTGTTGCAGATTTTCGCAACTTGACCAGCACCATGGCCGCCGGCATGGAAGATATTCGCGCCCATATCTTGTAACACTAACTTGGCTTGGTTAAAGCCGACATCAGTAGCGCCGCAGATAAAGGTTAAGGTGCCAGCGGCAGCACCGGCGGTGCCACCTGATACCGGCGCATCAACAAACTCAAACCCTTGAACTGATGCCTGTTGTGCCACCTCCATTGCGCTAGCAGCATCAATGGTGGAGCAGTCGATCAGCAATGTGCCTTTGGCAGCAGTAGCAATAATGCCTTTATCACCAAGGTACAGGCTCCGCACATGCTTACCCGCCGGTAACATCGTCAGCACCACATCAGCACCTGCAACGGCACCGCAGCTGGTTTTAGCGGCCATCGCCCCTTGCTCAACCAGCTGTTGTACCGCCTTGGGGTTAAGATCGAACACCTTGACGGTTTTACCGGCTTTAATCAGATTGGCGGCCATTGGCCCACCCATGTTGCCAAGACCTATAAATGCGATGGTACTCATAATGCACTCTCCTCAATCCGTTCTAGGGGATGCCGTTGCCACGGGTTAGTGACTATCTGCTTAAACAGCGCCGAGTTTACTTCGTTGACGTTAGCGTAACGCCACTGAGGGTTGCGATCCTTGTCGATAAGTAAGGCACGAACACCTTCAACAAAGTCACCCAATTGAGCGCAACGAACTGCCCAAACCAATTCACTTTGGAACACCTGCTCCAGACACCAGTTGCTACCATGCTGAAGTTGATGCCATACAAGGTGAGCGGTAATTGGGCTGCCAGCGAGCGCGGTTTTAAGTGCACGCTGTAACCACGGAAGTTCGGTGTTATAAGCCGCTAAATCCGCCATCAGTACGCCAATGCTGGCTCCCCCAAACAACTCATCAATCAATGGTTGCGATTGCTCTAGCTGACCGTTCACGGCGGTATTGGCATAGCCGTCGAACATGTTGGAAACCAACTGCCGGTTATTACTGTGGTTGGTAGACCAAGGCAGCAGCCCCAGTTGTTCCAGTAACACCTGCCGCTGATTACTGGCAACGAGATGGTCTCCCAAGCCAACATAACAGGCATCGGCACCACTCATGTTGTAGGCAGTTAGGCCAAGGAAACGACCACAGTGCCCCGGCATCCGATTAAGGAAATAGGTTGCGCCCACATCGGGAAACAAACCAATACTGATCTCCGGCATGGCGATTCGTGAGGTCTCAGTAACCAGTCGGTGGCTAGCGCCAGCCATTAGGCCAAGACCACCGCCCATCACAATGCCACTGCCCCAGACGATAAATGGCTTAGGGAAGCGGTGGATCTGATAGTCCAAGCGGTACTCTTCGGTGAAGAACTGCTCGACGGCGTCGGTCAGTTCGCCCGGATGTGCCTTGGCGGTTTCATACATGGCACGGATATCACCGCCAGCACAAAAAGCTTTCTCTCCCGCCCCTTGCAGCCATACAGCGACGATGCTGTCATCTTTGGCCCAGTAAGCTAACTGCGCCGATAGGCTTTGCACCATGGCATAGGACAGCGCGTTTAGTGACTTCTCGCTGTTAAGGGTGGCAATACCGATATGCTGACCACTGACGGTAGCATGGGTTTCATAGAGCACCGGCGGTGTTATCTGCTCACTCATGCGATCACCCCTGCACTGGCATCAAGCAAACGGCGCGCGATAATCACTCGCATGATTTCATTGGTGCCTTCTAAGATCTGATGCACCCGCACATCACGCACGTGACGCTCTAATGGATACTCCTTGATGTAACCATAACCACCATGCAACTGCAGTGCTTCGTTACATACGGTAAAACCGACATCAGTAGCAAAACGCTTAGCCATGGCACAGTACGCGCTGGCTTCAGGATCGCCACTGTCGAGCTTAAATGCGGCCAGCCGTACCATTTGGCGGGCCGCCACTAGCTCTGTCGCCATGTCCGCTAGTTTGAATTGCAATGCTTGAAATGCAGCCAACGGTTTACCAAACTGACTGCGCTCCTGCATATAGGCTTTAGCGCGTTTTAGTGCCGCTTCGGCAGTACCTAGGGAGCAAGCGGCGATATTGATGCGACCGCCATCTAGCCCCTTCATGGCCAAGGCAAAGCCTTGCCCTTCGTTACCGAGCAGATTAGCCGCAGGGATGCGCACGCTATCGAACGATACCAACCTAGTTGGCTGGGCGTTCCAGCCCATCTTCGCTTCCGCTTTGCCGTACTCAATCCCCACGCTATCAGCTGCTACCGCAAAGGCCGAGATGCCTTTAGGACCATCCTCTCCAGTGCGAGCCATCACCACCAACATCTCGGTAGCGCCAGCGCCAGAGATAAACATCTTGGAGCCGCTGACAAGGTAATCGTCACCATCTCGTACCGCCTTAGTTTTAAGGTTGGCGGCGTCAGAGCCACAACCGGGCTCGGTCAAACAGTAGGACGCCAAGGCTTGGCCGCTGGTTAACTTTTGACACCACTGCTGCTTAAGGGTTTCCGTGCCCCAACTAGCGATCATCCAAGTGGCCATATTATGGATGGTCATCATCGCTGTGGTGGCAGTACAACCTTCTGCTAGCGCTTCAAAGATCAACGCACTATCAAGTCGAGATAAACCAAGGCCACCGTTCTCTTCTGGTGTATAGAGGCTGCAAAAACCAAGTTCGCCAGCACGTTGTATAACCTCTTTAGGGAAGTGATGGTGCTCATCCCATTCGCTTGCGTGCGGTGCTAGTTCTGCCTCAGCAAACTGCGAGGCCATCTCCACAAACGCTCGTTGGTCGTCGCTTAAATTAAAATCCATGTGGGTTACATCCTTTGCGGTGACGGGCCTGCCGCCACCGTGACAACAGATTACTTCAACGAAATAGTCAGGTTCTGACCTGCGACGATGCCAGACTCAGGCCAACGGGCAGTGACGGTTTTGGTTTCGGTAAAAAATCGTACCGCTTGCTTACCGTAAGCATGTAGATCGCCGTAGAAGGAGTTCTTCCAGCCGGTAAAGGAGAAGAATGGCAGCGGTACTGGAATGGAGATGTTGATCCCCACCTGCCCCACTTCCACTTCGTGTTGATACTTGCGTGCTGCCGCGCCGGAGTTGGTGAAGATACTGGTACCGTTGCCGTATGGATTGGCATTCACTAATTCAATGGCATCAACCAATGAGTCGCTGTCTACACAGCACAATACTGGGCCGAAGATCTCTTCGTTGTAGATCCGCATTGCGGTGGTCACATCGGCAAACACCGTTGGGCCAACCCAGTTGCCACTTTCATAACCGGCAACAGTGCAGTCGGAGCCATCAACCAAACAGGTCGCGCCCTGGTCTTTGCCTGATTGAATCAGGTCTAATACTCGCGCTTTTGCTGCTGGATTAATCAGCGGACCGTAGCCTGCTTCTGGGTCGTCCCATACACCAGGACGCACCTTGGCGATGGCAGCAGCTACCTCAGGGATCCACGCTTTAGCTTCACCGACAAATACCGCCACCGAAATGGCCATACAGCGCTGACCAGCGGCGCCAACTGAAGCGCCAACCAGTTGATTGATTACCGTTTGTTTATCCGCATCAGGCATCACAACCATGTGGTTCTTCGCCCCGGCAAAGGCTTGCACCCTTTTCATGTTATCGGTACCGGTTTTATAGATGTACTGACCCACCGGCACTGAGCCAACAAAGGAGATAGTTTGGGTATCTGGGTGATGCAGCAGTTGGTCAACCACACGCTTGTCACCATGCACCACCGCCAGCAGCCCTTTCGGCGCGCCAGCTTGCTCAAACAGCTCCGCCAAACGCATTGGCGTCATCGGATCTTGTTCTGATGGTTTTAATACGAAGCCGTTACCGCAGGCAATAGCCAGCGGGTACATCCACAACGGGATCATCGCCGGAAAGTTGAATGGGGTGATGCCGACACAAACGCCCAACGGCTGAATGTAGCTGTAACCATCGATGCCTCGTGCGACATTCTCTACGGTTTCGCCCATCATGCTGCTGCCAACGTTAGCGGCTTGTTCGACCACCTCGATGCCACGCCATACGTCACCTTTAGCGTCTTCAAAGGTTTTGCCGGTTTCCTTCGACAAAATGGTAGCCAATTCATCGTGATGCTCTTTCAACAGGTGCTGGTAACGTAACATCACTCGAGCTCGCTCAGAAACGGCAACCTCTTTCCATTGCTGCTGGGCAGCCTTTGCTGCGGCAACCGCTTGGTCCACCTCTTGCTCGGTCGCGCAATTGAGTACCGCAATAACCTCATTATCCGCCGGATTGGTAATTTCGATCTGCTGGCTACCGGAGCCATCGCAGTACTCACCACCAATAAGGTGCTTAACTTGTGTTGCCATTGGTTTGTTCTCCCCAAGAAAACGAAAAACCGCCAGCGACAACGCTGGCGGTTACAATCAATTTAGCTAACTTCGATGGCGACGGCGGTTGCTTCACCACCACCGATGCAAAGCGAAGCGACGCCACGCTTTGCATCGCGCTGCTTCAGCGCATGAATAAGGGTAACGATAAGACGAGTACCGCTGCAGCCGATCGGGTGACCCAAGGCACAAGCGCCACCGTGAACGTTCACTTTGTGATGTTCAAGCTCAAGCTCCTGTATCGCTAACATGGTAACCATGGCAAAGGCTTCATTGATCTCAAACAGATCAACATCGTCCTTGCTCCACTCCAGCTTACTCAACAGCTTCGATACTGCCCCTACTGGTGCGATGGTAAATTCGCTCGGTTGCTGGGCGTGGCTAGCATGGCCAACAATCTTGGCCAAGATTGGCATGCCGTTCGCTTTGGCATACTCTTCAGTGGTAACCACAACTGCTGCAGCCCCATCTGAGATAGAGCTGGAATTGGCTGCGGTGATAGTGCCATCTTTAGCAAAGGCTGGACGCAACGCAGGGATCTTATCTGGACGCGCATTACCCGGTTGTTCATCCGTATCGATAATAACCTCGCCGTTGCGGCCAGAGATGGTAACTGGGGTGATCTCATCCTTGAACGCGCCTACTTCTATGGCGGCATTCGCGCGACGCAAAGACTCAAGCGCATAGTCGTCCATTTGCTGCCGAGTGATGTTGTATTGATCGGCAGTGGCCTGAGCAAAGCTACCCATTGCCCCGCCGGTGTAGGCGTCTTCCAAGCCGTCAAAAAACATGTGGTCAATCACTTTGCCGTGCCCCATGCGCATGCCACCACGGGCTTTTTCCAGCAAGTATGGGGCATTTGTCATACTCTCCATACCGCCGGCCACAACCACATCGGCACTGCCGGCCTTTAGAATGTCGTGAGCCATCATTACCGTCTTCATGCCTGAACCACAGACCTTATTAACCGTGGTGGCACCAACACTAATTGGCAAGTCTGCTCCGAGGGCAGCTTGCCTTGCCGGAGCTTGACGCAAGCCTGCAGGCAAGACACATCCCATCAACACTTCGCCAACCTGTTCAGCAGCAATATTGGCCCGCTCTAAAGCAGCTTTGATTGCAGTGCTTCCTAGCGAGGGGGCGGCGACAGCGCTAAGTGCTCCCTGAAATCCGCCCATCGGCGTCCGCGCAGCTGAAGCAATAACGACTACTGATCCCTTCGACATCTCTACTCTCCAATGTAAATGCAATGTTGCCAGCCTACTGCAAACATTACGCTTACGGCAACGTAAACTAATCGCTTACGACCAAGGTCGAGTGTAAAGCTAGCTTTAAGGCACTATGGCATCACACCACTGCAGCGCGTACCAACTAAGTGTTGTTCTTTCCAATGCTGTTAAAGCCCTAGCTAGGCGAATTTCGATACAAAGGGAAAGCACTATCGTCGTTGATGTTCTGCCGCATTGGAGCAGTTCAGAGAAGTATTTTCGACTGCGACCTAATGCACGGGGGATTCCAAAGGCTGTGTACCAATTAAGTGTTGCTGTTTCCAAGGCTGTTAAAGCACTGGCTAGACGAGCCACAAGGGTAAAGCACTACCGCTATTGATCTTCTGCCGCATTGGAGCAGTTCAGCGAAGCATTTTGGGCTGCGACCTAAGGCAAGGAGGATTCCAAAGGGGGCGAAGCTCCCCCCCTAATGCATACAACAATGTGCCGTCGCCACCGCGACATCGTCCCCTAAAAGCACCGAAATCGGTGAAGCCGAAGGCTTAAGATAAACTTCAACAGCTAACTACGACACAGCCTATCGGGTTGGTATTAATAAGCTATTGGCGAATAACGCGCAGTAAGAGAGGATGCTGCAGTCGGTGCTACTAACAGCAAATTGGCATTATTGAGGTTATGCGGAGGTTAGAACGGCGCCGCTAAGAGAAGATTTTATTCCAACCATAAGTAAAACGGCGGTCACTCCCACTGCCGTTTTGTTAATGAACTGGATTACAGCAGCACTATTCTATTGGCATTAACCCAGACATGTCTGACAGATCAAACGGCGTTTGCTGGTAAACGTAGTAGTTGAGCCAATTTGTTAGGAGTAATGCGCCGTGTGCATGCCAGCGAGCAAACGGTTGCCCAGTAGGATCATCGCCAGGAAAGTAGTTCGCGGGGATCAACGGTTCTTGCCCCGACGCGAGATCGCGTCGATATTCATCCAATAACGTAGTGCGGGTATATTCAGGGTGGCCGGTAACAAACAGGTTACGGTTGTTGTTCGACACCACCAGATAGGCACCGGCATCGTTCGATTGCGCCAACACATTCAGTTCAGGGTGAGCATTAAGCCAATCCAATGGCACCTGAGCAAAACGCGAGTGCGGCACCCAAAATTCATCATCGAAACCTCGGAGTAACGGTACATGTTGATGTACCCGTTGGTGGCGAAACACTCCCGAGATCTTGGTATCACGCAGTTGTCGTTTAATGCCGTAGAGATGATAAAACGCCGCATGAGCAGCCCAACAGAGAAACAGCACCGAGGTTGCATGGGTTTGTGACCAATCGATGATGGACTGGATCTCTTGCCAGTAATCAACCTGTTCAAACTCTAACTCACCCAGCGGTGCGCCAGTGATGATCAAACCATCGTAGTTATTGTGCTTAACCTCATCGAAGCTGCGATAGAAATCGTCCATATGATCACAAGGGGTATGCTTTGAGGGGCGATTATGGATCCGCAATAACTCAACATCGACTTGTAGCGGAGTATTACCGAGCAAGCGCAACAACTGGGTTTCGGTCTCAATCTTATTCGGCATCAAATTAAGGATCAGCAGTTTCAATGGACGAATGTGCTGTTGGGCGGCTCGTTCATCCGACATAACGAAGATATTCTCTCCTCGTAATATCCGTGAAGCGGGTAAACGACTGGGAACCTTAACCGGCATTGCGATGCTCTCCTTAACAAACAATTGAACAGTTATATCAAGACATCTAGACGGCTACAACTCCAAATCCACTGATGATGTCATGGTTTCATTGTAAAGCCTTGAATGACTCCCTAAAATTCAATCATTCTCTGGTCAGAACTGAATTTCATGTCGAATCTAAGTGCCATCATCGTCGGTGCCAACTCCGCACTGTCTCAACAACTTGCACTGCAACTGCATCAACAGGGCGTTAAACTCGGGTTGATGGCTGCTGATCCCAGCGGACTAACGAAGCTCCAGCAGCAAACTGACTGCCGCTTAGTTGAGTTAGATATCCGCAACGCCGAGCAGTGTCAGCAGGCATTCAATCAACTGTGGCAGGACTTAGACGGTGTTGCCTTGGTGGTTATCAACACCGCCGCCAACGGCCTTGATCTTGAGTTACCGTGGCAACTAGACCAAGCGATTATCGACGTTAACGTGCAGGGTTTTGCCGCTATCGCTAATGCCGCTTTTAAGCAGATGGAACAGCAAAAGTTTGGCCAAATTGGCTGCTTCACCTCGATTGCCGGTGAACGTGGTGGCCCTCAAACCGCCTTCCACGCCAGTAAGGCGTTCCAACAAAACTATTTGCAGGGATTGCGCCTACACGCGCAACGACTAAAGCTGCCGATTATCATCACCGATCTACGCTTGGGTTACTTAGATAAGATGCACGGCCGTGGCAAGGGTATTTGGGCAGCGTCATTAGATAAGGTCGTCAAGCAATCACTTAAGGCACTGCGTCGTGGTAAGCATACGGTTTACGTCACCAAGCGTTGGCGCATTGCTGCGCTGATGAGCAAGGTGCTGCCGGAGTTTATCTATAACCGGCGCCGCTATAAGTAATGCCATAACAGACCTAACAACGGCACAGATTGCTGCCATGGTCACAGTTGTGTTTGCACTGCAGGCCTATGATTTGTTGGTAATGCGAGTAAAATCCGAGTTAATCAGTCAAGAATTAGAATTATCATGATCCCGACCCAATTAGTTCCACTCCCAAGCATGGGCGTGATCCGTGCCACCGGCGCCGATCGCAAAACCTATCTGCAAAGCCAGTTAACCTGTGATCTGGTTAAGTTGCCTATCGGCCAATGGAGCTTTGCTGGCCACTGTGACCCGAAGGGTAAGATGATTGCCGCATTCCGGTTGGCACACCTAGCTGATGAAATCTTAATGTTGATGCCAACTTCATTGCTGCAAGCTGATCTGCCGGCACTGAACAAATACGCGGTATTCAATAAAATCGATTTGCTCGATGCGACCGAATCATTGCAGCGTTTTGCCTTAATCGGTGACGATGCTCTAGCGCCACTGGCCAATTGGAGTGGCGACGCTAACCTTCGTCACAGTGGCGATGCCATCGCACTGATTGATGAAGGCCGTGCCGTGGTTGTGCTACCAGCAGGCCAAGCGTTACCAGAAGAGCTTGCGCAGCTCCCACAAGGTGAGCAGAACGACTTTATCGCATCGGAGTTACTCGCGGTTCGACCATGGTTTGAAGCCCAGCACAGTGGCGAGTTTGTGCCACAGATGGTCAACCTCGATGCCATCGGTGGCATTCAATACGACAAAGGTTGCTACATCGGCCAAGAGACCATCGCTCGGATGCACTTCCGCGGTGGCAACAAGCGCGCATTATACGTATTGGCAACTAGCGTCGATGCAACAGGCGAACTGCAACTGCAACTGGGCGATAACTGGCGCCGCGCCGGAACCATTATTGCCTCGGTAATCAGTGGCGAGCGTCAGCTGTTAACTGTGGTAATGAATAAGGAATTACCAGAACAGCCACAATTTCAACTGGGTGAGCACAGCGCCACCTTGCTCGAACGTCCATATCCATTGTTTGGCCAATAAGTGCTACAGCACTGCAAAGAGTAAGGGCCTAACGGCCCTTTTGCGGACTGTGCCGTAGTTAGCTGTTGAAGTTTATCTTAAGCCTTCGGCTTCACCGATTTCGGTGCTTTTAGGGGACGATGTCGCGGTGGCGACGGCACATTATTGTATGCATTAGGGAGGGAGCTTCGCCCCCTTTCGAATCCCCCTTTGCCTTAGATTGCAGTCCAAAACGCTTCGCTGAACTGCTCCAATGCGGCAGAAGATCAATAGCGGTAGTGCTTTACCCTTGTGACTCGCCTAGCCAGTGCTTTAACAGCCTTGGAAACAGCAACACTTAATTGGCACACAGCCCTTTTTTGATCCTATCACCATGGTCAGCTAAACGATAAGTTGAACTAGCTGACTCTGCCGCCTTACCAATCAATTTAATTTTCATCTTAATGACTAAATAGTGACTTACACTGGCATTACCGTCTATTTTTAGACAATGGCGTAGGGAACAGTGAGGTTGAGATGGAGATACTAAACGCGCGGGAACTCGACCCAATGATCCTAATTGGGATTGTTAATGAGAAACTTCGTCACGGTAGTAATAATTTGGCCGATTTAGCTGCTGAGATGGAACTCGATAGCTTGCAACTGGAGCAACAACTGCTGGATTTGGGCTACCAATATCAGCACGACACCAACCAGTTTATTCGCTGCAGCTAACCTTTAAGGCCTGTGACAGCGACATAACCGATTCAATAAATACAACAATGGCGTGCTTAAGGGCACGCCATTTTTTAACTCAGCCTTGTGCTGTCGCTGCACTTACCAATACTTTTCAACGGTGATCTGGCCAGGAGTACGACGTAAATTTTTGCGCAGCCCCATGCTTTCCAATACTGCAACGGTGTCGCGAATCATATCCGGATTACCGCAAATCATGGTTTGGCTTCGCGCTGGTGCTATTGGTACGTCGGCGGCGGCTTGAATCTCTCCATTGAGCAATAGCTCAGGGATCCGCCCTCGGAGGGTTCCCTCTTTATCCTCACGGCTAACAATAGGAACAAAACGGAAGTTATCTGGGTATGCTGCTTGAATTGATTCAATCAACTCAAGGTAAGCTAAGTCCTCACTTTGCCGGACCGCGTATACCAATACGAAAGTTTCGTAGCGTTCCCAGCTTTCTTGAGACTGTAAAATAGATAGGAATGGACCAACCGCGGTACCGGTTGCAAACATCCAGAGTTCGCGTCCAGCGGGCACCTCATCTAAGGTAAGAAATCCATTCGGGCGCGTGGAAACCATCACCTCGTCACCAGGGGTTAGATCTTGTAGGTGCGGCGACAGCTCACCCTCCTCTACCGTCACTGCCAAAAATTCTAATACCGACTGCGACGGAGAATTAACAAATGAATACGCCCGCTGAACTCGTTCCCCACCCTCTTCCCGCGCTAGCTTTCCAAACTGACCAGCGACAAATTTATCTACCGGTGCATCGACCTTGAGGCTAAATAAGCGCTCATTCCAGTCGATTCGTTCAACTACTTTTCCCTGTACCCAATTGCTCATGGCATCCTCTCCATCGTGGTACCTCAGCGCAACTGAAGACCTGTCCAATCAACCCATCGTATCCTTAAAGTGTAGTCTAACTGGCTACATTCCAGTCATTTTCTTTTATATTCAATAAGCTATAACGAAAACAACCTCGCCAGTGCGAGGTTGTTGAACAGCAGGTGTGGCGACTTAGTTTTCAGTAACCAAGCTGCTTTGCTGCTCACGCTCACTACGGTCAACCATGGTTACCACGGCAGCATCACCAACAACGTTGGCTGCCGTTACAAACATATCGATGATGCGGTCAACAGCGATAATCAGCGCAAAAGCGGTTTCTACCGGTAGGCCCATTTGGTGGATCAGGACGCCAATCATTACTGCACCACCACCCGGAACACCACCAGCACCAACAGACAACAGGAATACAAAAGCGATAAGCGCTGGCAATTGCTCCGTGGTAATTGGCGCACCATAGGCGTTAGCTAGGAAGAACGCCGCAATGGTGATGTAGATTGAAACACCACCCATGTTCATGGTTGCACCTAGCGGAACCCCAAAGCCAGCGGTTGCTTTACTAACACCCAACTTTTCAGTCAAGGTGCGCATAGTAACTGGAATCGAAGCATTCGAGCTGGCACAAGAGAAGGCAAACAGCATTTGCTCTCGGGTTTTCGTGCGGAACTCGGCAGCAGAGATGTCGGTAAACAGGGATACAAACGTAGGGTATACCACCAACATCCACAAACATAACAAACCAACAATCAACGCGATGTAACCAATCACCGAGGTGAAGGTACTGGCATCTAAGGTGGCACCTAACTTAACCATCAAGGCGAAAACGCCAATTGGTGCGCCGCGCATAACCATGGAGATCAGCGCCATCATAATCAGATTGGCTTTACGGAAGCCTGCAGCAACCCCCTCTACTTGTTTTCCTAGTTGCTTCAAGATGAAGCCAAACAGCAGCGCCATAAAGATGATCTGCAACATGTTGCCATCGGCAAATGCTTGGAACGGGTTGCGAGGGATAATGTCGGAAATCAATGCGGCAATGTTTGGCAGCTCAGTATTACTGATGGCTGAGCCTGCCAGTTGCGGCAGTTGGGCGCCAACACCCGGCTGCAGTAATAGCGCCACAATCAGGGCAACCGAAATGGCGACTAAAGTATTGGCAATATAAAGGCCGAACGTTTTACCGCCCAAACGGCCAAATGCCTTGGAGTCCGGCAGTTCAGTCATGCCACTGATGATTGATACAAATACCAGCGGTACAACCAACAACATAATGAGGTTAACGAACATGCTGCCAATGGTCGCAGCTAAAGTAACAAGACTGTCTGCCCACGCGGCACCGTCAGCAAAACCGCCACGGAGCAGCACACCAAGGACCAGACCGGCAAAAAGGCCGATAAAGATGCGCGTGGAAAGGGAATTCTTTGGCATAAGTGACTCTTAAATTGCTCAATGTTCGATTAATGACAGCAGAGTCTACTTAGTTACCTAGGGATAATCTAACGAACAAAAAAACATCGCCACCTCAATTAATCGCTAGTGATCAACGTCACCCGTGCAACTTAAAGAACCACAAAAACAGATATGGCAGTTTAATTAACTGCACACCACCGAAAATGTAGACGGTTAACCTATTCGTGACCATGGTCACATCCCGTCAAATATCTATCAAAAACTCATATTGAAAGCAAAACCACCGCTATGGTTGAAGCAGCGATGAGTGTCATTGTTCGCCGTATTGGTTTAATAGCTCTTTCAAGCGTCTATTCAATTGTTGCAGCTGTGCTAACAGATCACGTTGTCGCTGCGGAACTTGCTCCATCTGATGCGCGAGCTGCTCCAATTGCTTCTCCAACGACAATAAGAATTTCTCCTTTTGACGATTACTGGCATCATCTAAATGCTGAATAGCTTCGCCAATCTGGCGACAGTGCTCTAGTTCCAATCGAGTCTCTTCCGCTAAACTCCAGACTGTTTCGAGCTTACGTGGCTGTTGTGATGCATATTCAATCAGATTATCTAGTCGATTCTTGGCCTTGATATAACTGCGAGGAGCGGCCTCGTCTATCTCATCATCTTGTAAACGCTCCAACTCAAGCTCAAGAGTGGCGGCATATATTGCCCGTACTGTCGCTACCTCAAGCTCATTCTGATTGCTGACAAGTCCACCTAATTGAGCTCCCGCCTGATCGGCTTCGTCGCTCGCAATTAGGTCAACTAAGCGTTTAAGTTGTTGTTCGACATCGCGATAGTCATCTGGAAAGTGCTTATTGGCTACCAGTGAGTCCAACACTTCGCGGTTGTTAAACGCCGTCGCAAGTATGTGAGCAGCATCAATTCTTATCTGCTGCGCCCGCTCTAGAGCTAGCTCTGCGTTACTGTATCCATCTCGAGTAATCTGGTAGCGACTGCGTTTACTGAACATCCCGACCTGCTCATTCATCCGCACGGGATCCGCTCGGAAGATTTGAAACTGTTGATCTCCCAACTGCCATTGCTCAGCCGCCAAGGTCATCTGTTCGGTCGCGTACCAGCTAAGCTCATCATCCTCTAATTGCGTTGTGATTGGCTGCCGACGCTGCACTAACTCACCAATCATTGCTTGGTATGAAGGTGGCAATGCCATTGAATCCACTTCGGTGATATGAGTTGTGCTGCAGCCAAATAAAGAGAGGCCAAGGCACAGAATAACCACTCGAATAATATGCTCCATCATTACAATCATGAATCCCTAATCCGCCAACAAAGGCACTCCAGCAAGTGAACGCGAGATCAAATACTAGCCCAAGCAAAACAATTAACTGGCGCGATATCAGCGGATAATACGAGTAGCGCTAATTCCGTTGGCTTGTACGCAATTGCAACGGCAGCAACAACCTACCTAAATTCAATATTTAGCAAACAAAATGTTAACGCATCGCGTTGATTATCATTACAATGGCGACAGAAATAAATTTTTCAGGGATTGATTATGTCTGCAACGCTTCTTCTTGCTGTCGCACTCAACATGGAGTGTGTCGAAAACCAGTTGAAAAATGGCGATCAGAGCCAAACTCTCGATCAGGTAAAAGCGTTCTGTTCAGTCGAGCGAGAAACAACTAACCTCACCAATGTCCAGCCAGAGTCAGGCTCTAAAACAGAACAGGTTGACCGCCGCGTCGCTGAAGAGCGAGGCTACGAGTACAGCCGCTTTGGCTTAAGCTCCCACCGTAATAACTACGTCTTACTTGGCAGCTACAACAACCGGCCTAACGAGGACTCGTGGGAATACGAAGACGAAGGCGTTGATCCGTGGGAGATCAAATTCCAGTTCAGCGTTAAGGTACCCATTACCCCTGACTGGTTTGGTAACAACTCCGGTCTCTATATGGCCTACACCAACCAAAGCTGGTGGCAGGCGTATAACAAAGATGCCTCAGCGCCATTCCGTGATACCAACCATATGCCTGAGATGTTCTGGCTGCAGTTCTTTGACGACGTTGCTGTTGGAGACTTTAAGTTACGAGGCACCAGCTTATCACTGAACCACCAGTCTAATGGACGTTCAGGTGAGGAGTCACGCAGCTGGAACCGTATTATCGGTACGGTGTTGTTCGAGAATGGTCCTTGGGTATTTGGCGCTCGAGCTTGGCACCGATTACATGAAGACAATAAAGAGTCGATTGATGATGTTCGCGGTGATGACAACCCGGATATCACCGATTACATGGGCCATGGTGAAGTGTTTACCGTCTATTCTTACCAAGACAACATCTTTAGTTTGCGTGTTCGCGGTAACATAGGTGAACACAAAGGCGGCGCCGAAGCGGGTTGGAGCTTCCCACTGACCGGGAAAATCCGTGGTTATATACAAGGCTATTACGGCTACGGCGAAAGCTTGATAGATTACAACCACAAGTCAGAGCGGATCAGTATCGGTGTTGAAGTAACACCGATCATCTAATCAACCAGCCTTACCCTGCTCGTTACCAATCCCAGCTTCGCGCTGGGATTTTTGTTTATGGTTGCTCAAAACAGCTGCAGTGCTGAGGCTCGGTTAGTCGTAACACTCCCACGAACAGGTTAGCGGCTACGTGCCTGCTCACGTTTAAAAGTAGGCGGTTACGTAGCCCCGCTCGCGAGCGGGGACAGGACAGACAGTTACTTAGCTTGCGGACGCATCGCTGGGACAAATTACAACACCAATAACGCTGGCCGAATTAACAAGTTGCTTCAACAACACCAGCGCAAACAGCACCAGCGCAAACAACACCAGCACCAGCACCAGCACCAGCACCAACAACAGCGCCAACAAAACCACTAACAATAGCGCCAACCATTCCCAGCAAAATAAAGGCGGTGTACCAACTAAGTGTTGTTCTTTCCAATGCAGTTAAAGCACCGGCTAGGCGAGTGTTGATACAAGGGCAAAGCAGTACCGCCGTTGATCTTCTGCCGCATTGGAGCAGTCCAGCGAAGCGTTTTGGACTGCGACCTAAGGCAAGGGGGCGAAGCTCCCCCTAATGCATACAAGAGTGTGCCGTCGCCACCGTGTCATAACCCTTAAGAGTACTGCAATCGGTACAGTCGAAGGCTTGGTATAAAGCTCAACACTTAACTGTGACACAGCCAAAAAAAACCGAGCACTGAGGCTCGGTTAGTCGTAACACTTCCACCAACAAGCGCGCAGCTACGTACCAGCTCACGTTTACGTAGCCCCGCTCGCGAGCGGGGACAGACAGTTACTTAGCTTGCGGCCGCATCGCCGGGAACAGGATTACGTCGCGAATGGTGTGAGTGTTGGTAAACAACATCGCTAGACGATCGATACCAATACCTTGACCCGCAGTTGGTGGCAGACCATGCTCTAGAGCAGTGATGTAATCACCGTCGTAGAACATTGCTTCGTCATCACCAGACTCTTTAGCATTAACTTGAGCCTTGAAACGAGCATCTTGATCTTCTGCATCGTTCAACTCAGAGAAACCGTTAGCGACTTCGCGACCACCGATGAAGAACTCAAAACGATCGGTGATGAAGGCGTTGTCGTCATTACGGCGAGCCAGTGGTGAAATATCAGCTGGGTATTCAGTAATGAAGGTCGGCTGGATAAGCTTAGGCTCGGCGGTTTCACCGAAGATCTCCTCCAGTAATTGGCCACAGTTCCAGAAAGTTTCAACATCAACACCAACAGACTTCGCGATAGCAACCATGTGATCACGATCTTGAACGCCGTCGTAGGTCAACGCTTGAATGTCAGCGTGATCTGGATTGTAGTGCTTGATAGCGTCCAGCATGCTCATACGCGCGTACTTGCCACCAAACTCAACGGTTTCGTCGCCGTAAGGCATAGAGGAAGAGCCTAAGATCTCTACCGCAACGGTGCGCAGCATGTCTTCAGTCAGATCCATCAAATCGTTGTAATCTGCGTACGCCATGTAGAATTCCATCATGGTGAATTCTGGGTTGTGGCGTGGCGATAAACCTTCGTTACGGAAGTTACGGTTGATCTCGAATACGCGATCAAAACCACCAACCACCAGACGCTTCAGATACAGCTCAGGCGCGATGCGCAGGAACATCTCTTGATCCAGTGCGTTGTGATGGGTGATGAAAGGACGAGCCGAGGCACCACCAGGGATCACCTGCATCATTGGGGTTTCCACTTCCATAAAGTCACGCGACTCCATGTAACGACGGATACCAGCAACCAGCTTAGAGCGGATCTTAAAGGCGTTGCGAGACTCTTCGTTAACGATAAGGTCAACGTAGCGCTGACGGTAACGCTGCTCTTGGTCCGTCAGACCGTGGAATTTTTCCGGCAGAGGACGCAGTGCTTTAGTCAGCAACTGGTATTCACCCATATCAACGTAAAGGTCGCCTTTGCCAGACAGGTGCAACTGACCTTTGATACCAATGATGTCACCGATGTCCAAACCACCAATCGCTTTCAGTTCTTTTTGAACGTCTTTTGAAGCGTAGCCTTGAATACGGCCAGACACGTCTTGGATAGCTAGGAATGGACCACGCTTAGCCATGATACGGCCTGCAATTGAAACGATGTGACCCGCTTCCGCCAACTCTTCTTTGCTGTTTTCGCCAAACTCAGCCTGCAGATCAGCAGCCTTGTGAGTTGGACGCCAAGTGTTCGGGTGGCCGTTAGCGGCGCAGTTTTCGCGAATCGTGTTGAGCTTTGCACGGCGCTCGGCGATCAACTTGTTTTCGTCTTGTACTTGTTCAGTCATGTTCAATAGTTCCTTACAAGCCAGATTTAAGGCTGGCTTCAATAAATCGGTCTAGATCGCCATCCAGCACCGCTTGGGTATTTCGGTTCTCTACGCCAGTACGCAGATCTTTGATGCGTGAGTCATCCAGCACGTAAGAACGGATCTGGCTGCCCCAACCGATGTCAGATTTGGCATCTTCCGCGGCCTGCTTCTCGGCATTTTGCTTCTGCATCTCATGCTCGAACAACTTAGCTTTAAGCTGTTTCATCGCCTGATCTTTGTTCTTGTGCTGTGAACGTTCGTTCTGACACTGCACCACGATGTTGGTCGGCATGTGAGTAATACGTACCGCAGACTCAGTGGTGTTTACGTGCTGACCACCAGCGCCAGAGGCTCGGTATACGTCAATACGCAGATCGGACGGGTTGATGTCGATCTCGATAGAGTCATCTACTTCTGGGTAAACAAAGGCAGAGGAGAACGAGGTATGACGACGACCGCCGGAGTCAAATGGCGACTTACGAACCAAACGGTGTACGCCGGTTTCGGTACGTAACCAGCCAAAGGCGTACTCACCAGAGAAGCGCACTGTAGCGGACTTCAAGCCGGCAACATCGCCCTCAGACACTTCGATGATCTCAGCTTTAAAGCCCTTAGCCTCACCCCAGCGCAAGTACATGCGCAGCAACATCGAACACCAATCTTGTGCTTCGGTGCCGCCAGAGCCTGCTTGTAGATCTAAGTAGGCATCGTTGGCATCTTGGGGGCCAGCGAACATGCGGCGGAATTCGAGCTTTTCCAGCGCGGCATTAAGGGTATCCAATTCAGACTGGGCTTCATCGAAGCTGTCTTGGTCTTCCTCTTCCACCGCTAGCTCTAACAGCTCGGCAACGTCTTCAAGGCCTTGGTCTAGATCGTCAATGGTCTTAACCACCGCTTCCAGATCACTGCGTTCACGACCTAATTTCTGAGCACGCTCCGGCTCATTCCACACTTCCGGCTGCTCCAGCTCGGCGTTGACCTCTTCTAGACGCTCTTTCTTAGCATCGTAGTCAAAGGTACCCCCTAAGGAGGTTTGTCCGTTCCGACAACTCCTTAATGAGGTTTTGCACAGGATTGATCTCGAACATGCTGCCCTATTGAATTTGATGGTTTTACACAAACCCGCAAGTTTACTAGAAAGTGAGCTTTTCTGCACCTTAGATAGTGCTAGGCCGATGATATTTTCAGCGCATAAATCAGCACTTAACCACCAGCATCGCATTAACGTTCTAACTCACAATATTAAGCCATGAAGATTACTGCCCCTTTGGTTTTTAAGGCACACTGAAAGTTACTATTGAGATAACAATAAAAACAAAAACATGCAGGATCTTTTAACTGTTTTTCCAGTGATATTTACAATCGCCGTCGCGTTACTGCTTCGCCGGACTTTGGTTGCCCTCGGTTTGGGAATCATTTGTGCCAGCGTCATCCTCAATTGGGGTAGCCCTGTGGCTACTTTCAGTTACATTGTCGACAACGCCATTAGCCAAATCTATCAGCCCGATAATTGGCAGATGTGGCACATCAATGTATTGGCCGCGATGTTGCTGCTGGGGATATTAACGGCGATTTTAAGCCGTTCCGGAGCAATTGGTGCCTTTGCCGATTGGCAATTTTCACGCATTAGCAGTCAACGCCAAGCTCGATTTGCAGTGATATTGGTTGGTTGGATTGTGTTTATCGACGGTATTTTTAGCTGTCTCGCCAATGGCAACATCAGCCGCCCTCTGAGCGAGCGCTTTGGGATCCCTCCGGGGGAATTAGCCTACTTAGTTGATTCGACCGCATCGCCGCTTACCTCAATGGTGCCCTTTTCCAGCTGGGGCCCCTATGTGATAGCTCTGATTGCAGGTATCAACTGGTTAAACGTTGATCCTGCTCATGCCTTTATCGAGGTCGCCAGTTACAACTTTTACGCCATTGCTACCTTGCTGATGGTGATGGTGGTAGCTACCACTAATTTGGGCTTCAAACCGTCCACTCCTACCGTAATCCAATCACCAGCACACACTCCAGTTGGCTCCCCGTGGATGCTGGGGTTACCGATTCTAACGCTACTGCTTGGGAGCTTAGTGCTAATGCTAGTGAGTGGGGCTCGTAATGCTGATGAGTTAACCATTGCAGCCATGTTTAGCCATGCCGATATCGGCGCCGCGATGCGTGACAGCTGCGTTATCGCGGTTATTGTTGCCACCCTAATGAGTCTTAATGCTGGCCAATCGCTACAACAAACGCTTGGCGCCGCCGCATTAGGGATAAAAACCATGCTGCCGGCCATCACCATCATCATGTTCACTTGGATCATTGGTCGGGCAATTGGCGATCTTAATGCAGGCAAAATCATGGCCGGTTATGCCGCTGATTTACTCTCTCCGGTGGTGTTATTACCGGGCATGTTTGTGCTGTGTACCTTTATCGCATTCTCAACCGGCTCAAGCTGGGGCACCTTTGCCATCATGATCCCCATCGGCGCTGACATCGCTCATGCGATTCAGCCAGAATTTGTATTAGCGGCAATCAGTGCGGTAATGGCAGGTTCGGTGTTTGGTGATCACTGTTCCCCCATTTCCGATACTACCGTATTGGCGGCGACTGCCAGCGGGTGTGAGCCCAACCACCATGTAATGACTCAGTTGCCGCTAGCACTCCTTACTGCCTTTATGGCGTTGTGCTGTTTCACCGCTATCGGTCTTGGGATCAGCTTAATTGTGGTATTGGCTGGATTGATTGTGGCTATGATCGCCATTGCAGCTATCACCTTACAGCGACGCCAGTAATGACCGCATAAAATTGGCAGTGTCACAGTTAAGTGTTGAGGTTTATATCAAGCCTTCGGCTCTACCGATTGCAGTACTCTAAAGGGGTTATGTCGCAGTGGCGACGGCACATTCTTGTATGCATTAGGGGGCTTCGCCCCCCTTTGGAACCCTCCTTTGCCTTAGGTCGCAGCCCCAAATGCTTCGCGGAACCACTCCAATACGGCAGAAGATCAATAGCGCTAGTGCTTTATCCCCCGTCTCGGGACATACCTAGCCGGTGCTTCAACAGCCTTGGAAAGAACAACACTTTAGTTGGTTCACAGCCATAAAATTATTGGCCACGCTCGGTGCTCCTAGGGTTTAGGGGCACCGCGGCTGGAGCATTATAACCGTTGATAACGGCAAACTCCTCAGGGCCTAGGCCGGTTTAATATGCTCCACCATCAACTGGACGCTATCTCGACCGCGCCAATGGTTTACATCGAGCTTGTAGACCAGTTCTATCCACTGCAGGCTCGCATCGGGCCACTGTTTCCGATCGATATTGAAGGCAATCGCATCCAGTTGCTTGCTACCGCACTCGGTTTCCACAGTCATCTTCAGATGTTTATCACCCAGCAGTCGCTGCTCCACCAAGCGGAATTTGCCATCAAACAGCGGTTCAGGGAAGTTCTGCCCCCACGGCCCTGCTCCTCGTAGCGTCTGTGCCGTTTCGAGCGACAGTTGCTCAGCATACAGTTCACCGTCAGACAGCAGTTCGCCGGTCAACGCCGACTCATCCAACTCAGCTCGAACCGCTTCATCATAGAGCGCCGCAAAGCGATCGTAGTCTTGCTCTTTCATACTCAAGCCAGCGGCCATCGCATGGCCACCAAACTTCAAGATTAAGCCTGGATGCTGGGTATCGATCCTTTCCAGCAGATCGCGCATATGCAAACCAGGTATTGAACGGGCTGATCCCTTAATTTCACCGCCGCCCGCCTCAGCAAAGGCGATTACAGGACGATGAAATTGGTCTTTGATGCGCGAAGCCAATATCCCAATCACTCCTTGGTGCCAATCGCCTTGATACAGCGCTAAGCCCCAAGGTAAGGAGTCGCTACTGAGATCTAACCGCTGCAATGCCGCCAGAGCCTCTTGTTGCATCCCCTGTTCAATCTCTCGTCGCTCATTATTAAGCCCATCAAGCTGTGCTGCAATCTGCCGAGCTTCGCCCAAATCGTCCGCCAGCAAGCAGGCTATTCCCAGTGACATGTCGTCTAACCGACCAGCAGCATTCAACCTCGGGCCAATAGCAAAGCCAAGATCAGCAGCGACAATGCGATGGATATCGCGGTTAGCCACCTCAAATAAGGCTTGAATACCCGGCCGACAACGACCCGCACGAATACGGCGCAGGCCTTGGTGTACCAACACGCGGTTATTGTGGTCCAGTGGTACAACATCCGCTACGGTACCCAGCGCGACAATATCCAACAGCTCAGCCAAATTAGGCATCGCCAATCCGCGCTCAGCAAACCAATTCCGTTGGCGTAGCTGCGCTCGCAATGCCGACATCAAATAGAAAGCCACACCAACACCGGCTAACGCTCTGGACTCAAAGCCACACTCATCGCGATTGGGGTTAATGATTGCATCCGCATTTGGCAGCGTTTCGCCCGGTAAGTGGTGATCGGTAACCACAACGGTCATACCAGCCTCTTTCGCAGCATCAACCCCAGCATGAGCAGAGATACCATTATCTACGGTGATAAGTACCTCAGCACCAGCACGTTGCGCTAGCTCGACTAAAGGTGGACTAAGGCCGTAGCCATAATCGAACCGATTTGGCACCAAGAACTCAACAAAATTGGCCCCCATAGCTTGCAGAGCAAGCATAACCACCGCGCTAGAGGTCGCGCCATCGGCATCGAAATCACCAACAATAATAATCCGCTTTTGCGTCACTACCGCGTCCGCTAATAAGGCAGCCCCTTGCGGTAAGCCAGCCATCGATTTAGGGCTGTGTAGATCACTGAGTTCAAGCTGCAACTGGCTAGCTTGAGTAATGCCTCGGCGGGCATAGATTTGGCGTAATAACGGGGCTAGCTCAACCGGAAGTTGGCTGTCATCGGCATCGGGACGGCGGGTTAATCTGACCATCAAATAGACTCAATAAAATGGCGAGCCATAGCTCGCCATTGAAGTAGAAAGTTGTCGCTGAGCTTATCCCCTAACGAGTGAAAAACTCAACCAAAAGCTCATTGTTCTGGTACCAAGTGACGACTCACCTCAATCGTCTCTTCCGGAGTTTTGCCAAGGGTATAACGCCCAGCAATTGCATATTGATGATTATACCGGAGTAACCATTGCTGCAGGTGTTGTTGCAGTTGGTCAAGATCGTCAAACCGCTGTTGCTTAAACAGTGCTTCGTACAATTCATTCCAAATTAGCGTGTGAAATCGTGCTGCCAAACCATTTACAACCGGGCCGTTATAAGCGCGCATATGCACATGGCCACAACCCAAGCGTTCAATGGCGGTTTGGTATGCCTTACTGCGTGAGCCAAAGAACTCGGCACCTTTATCGGTCAAAATGGTGCCAATAGGCAGTTGCTGCTGTTGATACCAAGGGGTTACCTGCTGCAACAAAAACTCGGCGGCAGCGGCGGTGTCATTAGTGGTACTTACCCACGCATGGGCAAACTGGCTGTATGCATCCACAAAGGTGTGTTGATACAACACACCCAGTCCACCCACCTCCCCCAATTTATAGGTATCTTGCACACAAACATCGCCGGGGAAATGACATTCCAGTTGCGATTGATCTTGTTGGATTTGATAGAGCTCTGAGGTCAGCGAATTGTCGCCATTGCTGCGTTGTTCGAGCGAATTCTGTAACGCTAACTGACGATTGCGCTTAGTCGCAAGATGATGACGAACCCAGATGGCACGAACGCCACTAGGAGAGATAACGCAACCACGGGCGGTCAGCAACTCCGCCACTCTAGCTTGGCCATAATTGGGGTAATCTAAAGCGATCTCGATAACCTGAGCTTCTACTTCAGGGGCAACTCGATTCTTCATCGCTGGTTTTTTACGAGACAGGTTACGTAGGCCAATTTCGCCCGCACTTTCATACTGCCGTTTAAAACGGTAGTAGCTGTCACGGCTGTAACCCATGATATCGCAGGCACGACTGACGCTACCCATCTCTTTAGCCAGTTGCAGTAGCGCTAACTTGCTACGGATTTCATTATTGCTCATTTTCGACTACACATATGATTCACATAATGAATGTGTTGATTTAATCCTACCAGAAAACCCCATTAGGCGTGTATCCCAGCCAACGGAACCAAGTTTCTCCCATTAGGATGGAGCCAGCCCAACCGATCATCAGCATACTAAAACCAAATTTAAAGGTATCGGATAAGCTGTAGTGATCGGTTGAATAAAGTAGCAACGCTGGTTTGCTGTTAAACGGCAATACGTATACGTGCTCAATCAATAATGCGACTGGCAGTGCTAGGCTCATTACTGGGTAGCCAAAACGTTGCGCCACTCCAATTGCGATAGGAACAAACAGCATTGTTCTCATAGTCTTCGATTGGAAAACTAATGAACTCAACATCATACATCCAGTTAAGGCCACATAGAAAACCCAGAATGGGGTGTCATCCCCTAAGCCAAAATGCTCCAAACCGGCATTAACCAACAGATTCGGCAAATCCGTTTGCTTAAAACCTGCACCAAGGGTGTATGCCCCAGCGGAAAACATCAATAAGTGCCATGGAATATCCACTTGGTTCCAGTTGACAACACCAATGCGGGGAGACAAGGCCACAATAGCACCAATAAAGGCAACAGCCGTTGCAGAAACACCGTGGTAACGGTCTGTGGCCCAGAAAAATAGAATAGTGACAAAGATAACGATAGAGCGGATCTCGAGCGCTGAGATCTTACCCATAGCATCTAGTTCTTGCTGTAGTCGTTCCATACCGCCTTCAATTTGCGGTAACCGCTCTTCTGGAGCTAACGGAAAGAATACTCGGGTCGCCAACAGCCAACCAATAACAATCATACAAACCACGATTGGCAACGAAACCACCATCCAATCGGCAAAGAAGAAGCCACCACCGATGGCTCCGGCAATCAAACTGGCAGCCAATAAGTTAGCCCCTGAACCGGTGACAAAGGCACCGGCGCAAAGGTTTATCTGCAGCAGGTTTTGTAGCACCAAGTTACGACCAAAGTTATTCTTATTATCGCCGCCGCGGGCACCGTAAACTGCAGCGATAACCATAAAAATTGGCATCAATATTGCGGCTTTCGCGGTGGTTGCCGAGATAAACGCCGACAACACTAAGTTGATAACCATGAAGCTAAAGAATATCGGCGTAGCACTGGTACCAAAGCGGCAGATAAACCACAGCGCAAAACGCTTTGCCGCGCCACAGGTCACTAACATCGAAGCCAAGATAAATGACAAGATGTTGAGCCACATGATCGGATGACCAAGTTGAGCGTAAGCGACTCGTTCCGGCAGTACGCCAGTCAACACCATGGTGATAATCACAATCAACGATGTAAGGTAATTGGGCAACGCTTCCGTGATCCACAGAATTACCGCTGCGCAAAAAATCGCAAGCATAGCGACACCATGAAAACCAAACTGCTCTAATCCCACATCCTGAAAGTGCTTACCAGCTGACTTTCCTAATGTTTCAGGGTCAAAATTGGTAAGAAAAGCTGGAACGTCGCCCAACAATAGTAAAGTGAAAACCACTACTGCAATCGCTACGCCGCTGCGTTGCAACCACTGCTCAAAACTCGATTTAACCCTAACCGGTAGATGTTCCATCCGGTATTGGCTCATATCTAACGGATCATCTCTGAGCGTACGTCCACTGTTCATTGTTATTTGCCTTGTCCTTTAATGTTGTCATCAAAGTAACGTCAGTCGCTGTTTAAAACTTAGATCTAGATCAGATTAGCCGCATCACACAACAACCTAAAAATACAAAAACAAAAACAAAAGAACAAAAACCTAAAGATAAAAATAAAATTATCAATAACTTAAGCCAAAAATAAACAAAACAAAAAACAATAAGTGTACGATCACATTGAAACTAAATGTGTTTTTTGTTGATCGCAGTCACAACTTTATTTGTTTGAGTTCCTTAGCATTAACGGTGACAAACAAATCACATAACGACAAAAGGGAACACCTTAATGGCAGAACTAAAGATCGGAGAGATCTCTAAACCACGATTTGAATTTCGCACCTTTGGCCAACAATTCGACGCCCAAGCAGAGCGGATGGCTCGCTTATCTACACCGGTACCTGAAAAGGTATGGTGTCGTCATAGCGACGAGATCTACATTGTGTCGCGAACCAACGATGTCAATAACACTAAAATCCGAGACGGAAAAATGGATATTAAAACCTTTGTTCAAGCCAAAGATGGTTTAGAACAGTGGGATCCAAAACTAAAAGCTGAATTCCCAGTAACGCGCCAACAGTTGCAAGAAGAGATCTTTCCTGCCTTTATGGTGGATGCACCTTTGTTCAGTCAAGACAGTTACAGCTACGACGAGTTTATCGGCCTAATCAATGCTCATGCCGATCTACAAGCGGTCAGAATCCACAAAGAACGCTATGGCTACATGGTCAACAACACCATCTGCGAAGTCGCCAAAGTTTTAGTCAACGGCGCACAAATTACCAGCATCAACTCCGAATCTACCGAGTTAGAAGACATCCAAAAAACCATCACTGCGGTCGGTTTAGAAGGGGTTGAAAACATCAACTACCTGCAAGCGATCAAACGCGTTATCGGTATGAATCCGGCACCACTAGCAAACTAATTTGGGGGCTGATTATGAGCTTAGAGATTGAAAGAAAGTACTTAGTAAAAGATGACAGCTATAAAGCACTGGCCTACAAACAAACACGCATTATCCAAGGCTACCTCAGCAGTGTGCCAGAGCGTACTGTTCGAGTACGGATTAAGGGTGAGACCGGGATCCTAACCATAAAAGGAATCGGCAGCGCCAGCGGTGCTTCTCGCTTTGAATGGGAACAAGAGATCCCTTTAGAAGAAGCCAAGTCGCTGCTTGAGATCTGCGAACCAGGTGTAATCGATAAAACCCGCTATTTAGTGAAGTTTGCCGAGCATACCTACGAAGTAGATGAATTCTATGGCGACAATGACGGCCTAACCGTTGCTGAAGTAGAGCTGGACTCAGAGCAACAAACAGTAGTAAAGCCAACATGGTTGGCCGAAGAAGTAACTGGTGACGTGCGCTACTACAACTCCATGTTGATGAAGACACCGTTTACTCGTTGGGACAAGTAATCTGTGTTCACGCTGTCTATTGCCGACAAGTATCACCTGCAACTTGAGTTGGAGCTGGGCCGTTCAACCCGAAAAGCTCAATGGCAGATGCATCTCTATGCCCCCTCAATACTGGCAATAGACAGCGCCTCAAATAACGGCACTAGTTTTTACAGCAACCTCCTGCAAACCCAACGTCTGCAACCCATGCCACAACAGTGGCCGGATCTACTGCAACAATATCAACTGGCGTTATCCAGTGCCGATAAAGAGCATTATCCGCTGGCGTTAGCCGCTGTCGTCAATCACCTATTGCAGCAATTCAAACAAGCGAACGGAGCAGCGTTGTTGGCAATGATGCCGATGTTATTTAGCGTACTGCGGCTCACCTCAGCAACAGCACCGACCAAAAAGCGTTTTGCAATGGCCCAGCACATTGTGTTGTTCAATTACCATCAAGCGCTTTTGCGCGAACGCCATAATGCTAATAAGGCGTTGTCACGAGCTCTTAACCGTCGTAGCGATCGCATCCACCGTTATTGCATTAACCATAATTTCGGCTTGAGCGGCAATGACGATAATAGCCGTGAAACACTGCTGGCCAAATTACAGTTGTCTGAGCGGATCGTTAATCGCCCATTTACACTCGAAAGGCAGATGTTAAGTAGCGGTCGATTTGCACAGCAATTGATTTTTGGGATTGCAGCAGCCAGTGCCATGGCATTTGCCACTGGGATCGCCTTTGCAACTCAACGGGCCTTTGGCAACTTCACCACTCCGTTCTTTTTTTCATTGGTGGTGTCTTACATATTTAAAGATCGACTCAAAGAACTTGGTCGTGAATATCTTTTAGAAAAATACCTTCGCCATTTTAACCAACACAAATATCGCTTAAGTAACGGCGCAACTAAACAGGAATGGGTACAAGTTAGCGAAAGCTACTTTCGTCTTTCAGGTAAACGTCTACGTGAGGAACTGGCCAACCTAGTAAAAAAAGTGCGCTCAGGTCATAGCTCTAGAGTGGTTTCAGTTTGGTGCTTTCGACGTTGCTACCAAATGGCATGGCCACACCACGACAACCCCTTAAAGTTTGAAGATAAACTAACAATAAACTTAAGTAAGCAGCTGCGTTTACTACCAAGTAATTTAAAACAGTTTTGGCATCAAGATAACCAACAATTGCGTAAGCTCAATGTACAGCATGTGCACACCATATTCGTAACCATAGACCTACAACAAGACAATATAAACATCAGTAAAACCTATAGAATTCATGTTAGCCGTCAAGGAATACATCGTATAAAACAAATAAACCCTCCCAAATAAATCACATTCAAACCCGCCTCATTAGCACATTTCATTCTTTTGAAAAGTGAACTCATGTCATTTTCATTACGTCGAACCCCATTCAATAAAATACCCCAAAAGTGTAAGTTTAGGTTGGAATTAATTGAGCGAGATCACATTGTTCTTCTCGTTACATCTTTATGATTTATCTCGAACTTAGAAGTTTTACTTCTTATAAAAAACGAAATGGATGAACTCCATCGGAGGGTATATAACATGGCTCGTTATAAAATTAGCTCCATCGCACTCGCAGTTTCATTTGCAGTCAGCGGCTTCGCTTCTAATGTAATGGCATCGGACAGCGATAAGTTGCTTGAGTTAGAACAACGCATGGAGGCGCTTGAAATTGAATTAATTGAAGCGCGAGATGCGGCTAAAAAAACCGACCGCTTAAAATTCAAAAAGACCTCACCATCTCCTGAATTGATCTCAAAAGACGGCCGTACCACCATGGAGTTCAAAGCTCGTATTCAAGCTGACTATGTTGATGCCGACGCAATGCAGACCGGCAAAAAGGCGGCTGATACCGAAGCGATGAAAGACACCAACATTCGCCGTTTACGCTTAGGCTTAGAAGGGCAATTTGCCCGAGATTGGGAATATGAAATCGAACTTGATTTCGCTGATTCTGAAGTCGATGTTAAAGACGCCAAAGTCGCCTTCAACGGCTGGCAGGATCAAAAGCTTATTCTGGGTTTCCAAAAATATGGTTTTGGTTTAGCTAATACCCAAAGTTCAGCCCATCAAATCATGATGGAACGCCCTTCTGTTGATGTGTTCTCAGCCGATCGCGCCCTCGGTGTGCAGTGGCGTTACGTCGGTAACAACTGGAACCTTGCCTTGGGTATGGGTTTAGATTATTCCGAAACTGATGAGAGCATTACGGAAGTAGAAACCACTGAACTGCTCGACGAAGATGGCAACCCAATTGAGGTGGTCACCGAAGTTGGCCTCGATGAGGAATCAATCTACGGCGAGAGCACATTCTACACAGCTCGAGCTACCTACACCCCAATCAAAAATAACGACAACTTGCTCCACCTTGGCGCCAGTTACATGCTGATGGACTTAGACGAAGGTAGCCAGGAAACTCGTTACCGTGCTCGCTCAGCGTCGAAACCCGTTGGGCGCATGGTTGATACCGGCAATTTCGCTTCAGATGGCAGTCAAACCTATGGCGTTGAAGCGATGTATCAACATCGCAATATGTTACTGCGCGGCGAATATATGGCGTCGACAGCAGACCAATTTGACGAAGACGACGGTTCATCCCTAGAAGATGTTGAAGTTGACGCTTTCTACGTTACCGCCTCTTACATTCTAACCGGTGAACAATGGCGTTATAGCGGTAAGAAAGGGGTATTGAAATCTCCGCGTCCAGCATCAGCGCTATCAGATGGTGGTTGGGGCGCATGGGAGATTGCTGCTCGTTACGAACAAGCTAACTTCCTTGAAGACCACATGAAATACGGTGGTGACTTAGATACATGGGTTGTCGGTGTGAACTGGTACATGGAAGACAACCTAAAGATGCAGTTCAACTATATCGATGCAGAAGCAGACAACAAGGTGAAAGACGACTATAGCTCGCAAGACACCAACATCGTTCAAGCTCGACTTCACTTTGCCTTCTAACTAGGAGTAAACCATGCGATTTAACCCAATCCTTGCGGGTTTGATCAGCCTTTGCCTGTGCAGCGGTGCACAGGCTCTGACCAAATCTCATTTCGACAAGATTGAATTTGCAGTAAATACTGGCACGGGTACCACCTTACCTTATGCTACCGATACCTTAACCGATCAGTTCAAGCAAAGGTTTTCATTCATCAAGTTTGACCAAAGCCCATCTGAAAAACTGGTCACTTACTTCGACACTCCATCCAGAATTCTGGCTGCCAGTAATCTGCAGATCAGAGTGCGAGAGCACGTCACCAAACCGCGTAAAAGCAAAATCACGGTTAAGTTAAGAGCTACAGAGCCACTGGGGTTTGGCGACGTATCTGGCTATAAAAAGGCTGAAATTGATGTCGGTAAATCCGGTGATAAGTACAGCGTTAGTTATGACATCAAATATTCACCGGACGAGATCGATGTAAAGTCGCTGGACTTCAGCAAGATTATTGCTCAAATCAAGCGCAATAAAGATGCATGGGCATTAGTCAAAGATATCTTGCCGCAGCATAAGAGTGACTTACAACAGACCGTAGTAATGCGCACTTATGGCTGGGAAGGCTTTATGACTGATGAACGCTTCGACAACATTGAAGTCGACTTTCAGGTCTGGACTCCGTACTACCGCAAACCACGAGCCTATTTCTCTGATTTTTCATTTAAAGGCTTAGCTAAAGACCGCGCGGCACTAACCGAAGCGTACAACTTCTTAAGTGAACAAGTTGAAGCAACTGGGTTAACCAAAGATATGCACACCGGCTCAAAAACTAAGGCCACATTTGGAATGTCTAAGGGCTTCCAATAGTCACCTGCCGCTAATTAAGTTCTCCCTGATTAAGGGGTTAGAGGTTTAACCCCTATTTTATCTTATTGTTATGCCGATGGAGGCCAACTATGTGGTTTACCAAGGCTCAGTCATTATTCAGCCAAAGCAAAACAACTGAGTCACACATCTTCCAGTTCTTCGATTGCGTTACCGCTGCTCACCATCAATTTATGCAACTGTGGCAAATCTATTTAACCCAAGGGGCACAATGTGCCGACTTCGACCAAACTCTCGCGAGTTTAAGCCAGATCGAAAGTAAAGCAGATGATTTGCAGCGCCAAATTGATGCTCGTTTGTATGGTGGCACCTTGATTCCTGATCTGCGGGCAGATGTTGCACTACTGATTGATCAAGCAGATAAACTAATTAACCTACAAGAAACCATTGGGATTCACCTTAAAGTAGAGCAGCCTACTGTCCCAAGCGAGGTGCACCCTTCACTATTGGCGCAGATCCAGATTGTTGGCGATACCTTGGATCATACCGTGCTATGTGCCAAAAGCTTTCTCACTGATTTACAGCGTGTACAGGAATACCATCAAAAGGTAATCTTATTTGAAAGCGATGCCAACAGCATGTGCATCAAGGCGAAAACCATCTTATTCTCGAGTGACTTAGAACTCACCCATAAAGTACAACTCCGTTATTTCTTCGACCGTATCGATGCCGTAGCCAACCTCGCTGAGGACATTAGCGACCGGATCTCTATCTTCACCCTAAAACGCTTACAGTAGCGGGAGTAGAGATGGACATCAGTATTATAATCTTCCTTTCCAGTGGCTTGTTTCTCGGCTGGTCTTTAGGGGCTAACGACGCGGCTAATGTGTTTGGCACCGCTGTTGGATCACGCATGATACGGTTCGGCACTGCCGCGCTTATCTGCTCGATAATGGTGATTTTAGGTGCTGTTATCAGTGGTGCTGGCGCATCCCACACCCTTGGCTCACTTGGCCAAATTACCGCCATGGGCGGTGCCTTTACCGTGGCCTTGAGTGCTGCGTTAACGGTCTATCTAATGACTAAATGGGGCTTACCAGTTTCCACAGGCCAAGCCATTGTCGGGGCGATTATTGGCTGGAACCTATTCAGCCATACCGAAACCGATAGTGCGGTGCTAACCAAGATTGTCACTACGTGGATGGTATGCCCGCTCCTCTCCTTTGTTACCGCTATCATGCTGTACAAGTTGCTTGCTGGGATCATCAATCAAACCAGACCGGGGTTGTTTGCTTTAGATAACTGGACAAGAATTGGCCTGTTATTGGCTGGGGCGTTTGGCTCATACAGCCTTGGGGCCAACAATATTGCTAATGTCATGGGGGTCTTTGTTCCCAGTGCACCGTTTGCAACCAAGTTCATTCTCGGCGTTGAATTCACCGCTGTAATGCAGTTATTTCTACTTGGCGGCATAGCTATTAGCGTTGGCGTTTATACCTATTCAAAACGAGTAATGATGACCGTTGGTGACAGTTTAATTCCAATGACCCCACTCACTGCCTTTGTAGTGGTTATGTCGCACTCGATTGTGTTGTTTTTGTTCTCGTCACAAGGGCTGTCCGATCTACTCGCCAATAACGGGTTACCGACGATCCCACTAGTACCGGTTTCCAGCTCTCAAGCGGTCATTGGTGCGGTTATTGGCGTCGGCATGCTGAAACGCTTACCGATTCAATGGGCCACATTAGGCCGGGTGGTTACCGGTTGGTGCTTCACCCCGATTATCGCGGCATTGGGCTGTTGGCTCTGCCTTTACTTCGTCCAGAACATCTTCTCAGTCGCCGTTATTTAAGGCGGTATCGTGGTTGCCGGCTGAGGTTTCAGCCTAACGCGATAATGACGACTGTGCTTTAACAGGTTGTATCACAGTGCGATGGCGCAGCCATTACTCGCTCCTGGCAGCTACAAAAAAGGCACCGCTAATGCGGTGCCTTTTGAACTGCAAAGCTGCCGTTACTTCTCGAGTACGTCCAACAGTTTGGCTGGTGGCAAATAGCCGCCTAGCATGGTGCCGTCTTCCAGCACGATAGCAGGGGTGCCACTCAAACCAAAGCTGCCACCGAGCGAGTGGTGCATCGCAACGTTCTGGGCTGCGTCACAGTTGCTGGTGCCAGACATCTTGATGTTGGCCTTAGCGTTATCCAGTGCATCTTGTGGATCTGCCGCACACCATACCTGCTCCATCTGCTGCCACGCTGGCGCATTACGACCATTACGTGGGTATGCGAGGTAACGAACGGTAATGCCTAGCGCATTGTACTCTGCCATCTCATTGTGCAATTTACGGCAGTAACCACAGCTGATATCGGTAAACACATTTACCACGTATTTCTCATCTTGGGCTGGATAGTCGATGGTGGTACCAGCGGTAGCGGCGAGCTCCTGCCGACGAACTTCGCTCATCGCTTGATCCGTCAGGTTAGTTAAACCGTTGTCCAGGTCGTAAAGGTTGCCGTGGAACATCTTGCTACCATCGGCGGTTACGTAGAAAACGCCTTTGTCACTGTAGACCTGATAGATATCATTGACTGGCGAAGGAACGACCTTGTTAACCGTAACATTCAAGCTATCAGCTACTTTAGTCGCGATTTTAGTAGCGATGTCATCGCTGGCATTGACACCGGTGGCAACCGCGAGCAGCGCGCCAACCAACAATGAACTCAAACTTTTTTTCATGCTGCGGATATTCCTCAAAACAACTGGTGGTTAAGTAGACCTGAATATTCAGGAAAAAGTTACTGGAATTTGTAAAAGTTTACTATCCACGAGGGTGGTGTAAGTGATGTAGCTCTTGTAATCGTGCTTGAGCCACATGTGTATATATCTGAGTGGTAGATAGATCACTATGTCCTAGCAGCAATTGCACTACTCGCAGATCGGCACCGTGATTAAGCAGATGAGTGGCAAAGGCATGGCGCAATGTATGCGGCGACAGCGGTTTGCTGATCCCCGCTACTTGCGCATAATGCTTGATACGATACCAAAACGTCTGCCGAGTCATCTGAGTACCACGCTGGCTCGGAAACACCACATCAGAGCGACCTAGCCCCAGTAGCAGCCCTCGAGCTTCCCGTAGATAGAGTTCAATTCGACTTTGCGCTTCCTCCCCCATTGGAACCAAGCGCTCTTTACCGCCTTTACCAATAACTCGCACGACCCCTTGATGCAGCCCCAGTTGCTCGAGCTGCAATCCAGTTAACTCACTCACTCGTAAACCAGTAGCATACAGTAGCTCCAGCATGGCGCTGTCGCGCAGCTGAATTGGATCGTCTAACTGCGGTGCATCAAGCAGTGCATCGATATCTTGCTCAGTCAGGGTATCAGGCAGCTTCTTCTCCAGCTTGGGACGACCAAGATTAACCGTTGGATCGATCGTTATCAGCTTCTTCACCGTAGCATAACCATAGAAACGTTTAAGGGTAGTTAGGCAGCGTGCCGTCGATGACTTAGCCAACCCTTGCTCCAGTCGCTTAGCCATATAGCACTGCAAGCCATCGCTGCCGATGTCGAGCAGATTGCTGTTGATGCCGACCGATCGCAGCAGGTGGTTCAGATCGGCTCGATAAGCCGAAAGCGTGTTATCAGACAGACCTCGCTGAGCCCATAAGTCGTCGCAAAACTGCTCAATTAATTGTTCGTTTGTCATCTATTGTTATCGTTGAATTCACTTAGTTTTTAGCAAAATATCGACGCTGCTTTCAGCCTTTTGCCATACCTGTTTACAATTCGACACTTTCTACCGATGGTGTAGATGTTAAATTACCGTCACAAAATGCCACAGTGCACTTAAAGGATTAATACAATGGGTCTATGGATTCGCCGCTTACTGCCAATGGTGACCATCTTGGTCGCGATTATGGTTATTGCCCTATTGTTGGCTAAGTTTGCCCCAGAAAAAGAGAAAAAGGCAGTTAAACAGTCTCTGCCAATAGTTAATGTGGTTGCAGTAGAACCACAATCTTTTCAGCTCTCTCTACAATCCTACGGCGTGGTTGAGCCTAAGCGACAAACCCAATTAGTGGCTGAAGTCAGCGGCCGTTTGATTCAACTAGCACCAGAGTTTGTAGTTGGTCAATTTGTTCGCAAAGGCCAATTGCTGGCACACATTGAACCGGCCGATTATCAGGCCGATCTGATCCAAGCAGAAGCGAACCTCGCTCAAGCCAATGCCCAATTAGAGGAGGAGATCGCTCGCGGTCGAGTCGCTAAAGAGGAGTGGCAAGGGGTGATTGAGGGGATCCCTCCGGAATTAGGTCTACGCAAGCCACAACTCGCGCAAGAGAAAGCCAATGTTCGCAGCGCAGAAGCCGGGCTTGCACGGGCTCAACGTAATCTCGAGCGCACCCAGATCCGTGCTCCCTTTGATGGCATGATCTCATCCCGCAGTGTGGATTTAGGCCAATACATCAACATCAGCAACAACCTCGGTATCATCAACGGTACTGACGTTGCGCAAATCCGCTTACCGGTAGCACCGGACGAACTCAACTTCCTCGACAGCGTTAACAGTGGTGAAGTGGTATTAAGTCACCAAGTCGGCTCGAAAACCTTGCAGTGGCAAGCCACCTTGGTTCGCAGTGAAGGGGAGATCAACCCCGACAACCGCATGATCTATCTCGTTGCCGAGATGAGCGACCCCTACAACCTCACCAATAAACACGACCAGTCACTGCAATATGGAGCCTTCGTTAACGCTCGCATTGAAGGTATTAACGTCGATGGCTTGGTGAATTTGCCGCGCCATGCGGTTCGCGGTGGTCGCATTACCGTGGTTAAACCCGACAATACGATTGAGCTGCGCTCGGTTGATATCGTCCGCGCCGATCTCGAGCAGGTCTATTTTCGCGCTAACATAAGCAACGGCGAACGCCTAAGCCTAAATGCGCTAAACGGGGTTGATAACGGCCGTAAGGTTAAGGTTGCCGGTGAAAAACTGCCCGATGACGCACCGCAAGATAGCTCAACTAACAATGCCCAAATGGCGACGGTAGGGACGCAGTAATGACCAGCCAAACCGACCTAACTAATAAAGGCATTATCTCTTGGTTTGCTCGTAACAGCGTTGCAGCCAATCTACTAATGTGGGTGCTTATCATCGGCGGGCTATTCTCTGCCGCAACCATCAACAAAGAGATCTTCCCTAAATTCGAACTCAACATGGTGCAAGTGGTTGTGGCCTACCCTGGCGCCGCACCGCAGGAGATCGAGGAAGGAATCACCATCAAGATAGAAGAGGCGGTGAAAAACATTGAGGGAATCAAAAAGATCCGCTCCAGCGCCCGTGAAAGCAGTGGCAGCGTAACCATTGAGGTGGAAGATGAGTTTGACCCGAAGGACATTCTCGATGAAGTAAAACTGCAAGTTGATGCTATCTCTACGTTCCCCGACAGCATCGAGCAACCGCAGATCTACCAAATCAAACCTGAAGCCGAAGTGATGTGGGTTTCCGTCGCAGGTGACAACCTCACCGCCACCGAACTAAAAGAGCTTGGTAAGGTGATCCGCGATGAGATCACCTCCCTCCCCGGTGTCAGTCGTGCTGATCTGCTCGGAGCCAAAGATTACGAAATCGCCATTGAAGTATCCGAAGATAAGTTACGAGAGTTTTCACTGACTTTTGATGACGTTGCAGCGGCGGTTAACAACTCCAGCATTCTCCTTCCTGGCGGCTCTATCCGTGCTAAGGATGGTGATATTCAGCTGCGGATTGATGGCCAAGCCTACGACCAATACGACTTTGAGCGCATCGTATTACGCACCCGCCCTGACGGCAGTCGATTGATGTTGGCTGACGTAGCAAACATCAATGATGGCTTTGAAGAGCGCTTAGGCTACACCCGTTTTGATGGACAGAAATCAGTGGTGGTCGAAGTGCTCAGCGTTGGCAATGAGGACGCCCTTGCCATCGCCAATATCGTTAAGAAGTACGTAGCCAACAAACAAGAAAACCTTGGCGCTGATGTGGTCGTCGATTACTGGGGGGATCTATCTCAGTTCCTATCTGGTCGTCTCAATATGATGCTGGAAAACATGGCAATGGGCGCACTGTTAGTATTCATCGTGCTAGCCATTTTCTTGCAGCTTAAGGTCGCATTTTGGGTGATGCTTGGCTTACCCATCGCCTTCCTTGGCGCGATGCTAGCGATGCCGATGGAACCATTCAGTCTATCCATCAATATGATCACCCTATTTGGCTTTATTTTGGTGCTCGGGATAGTGGTCGATGATGCCATCGTTATCGGTGAGTCCGCCTACGCCCAGACTGAGAAAGATGGCCACAGTATGGAAGCGGTGATCAAAGGCACCCATAAGGTCGCTATGCCCGCTACCTTCGGGGTTTTAACCACCATCGCCGCGTTTATCCCAATGCTTGTCATCACCGGTTTCCTTGGTGTAGTGGGAAAAGCCATTGGTCTGGTGGTTATCCTCTGTTTGGCTTTCTCTTTGGTAGAATCAAAGCTGATCTTACCGGCCCACTTGGGTCACATGAAGCCTACGCAACCGGGTACCGGTTTCGGCCCATGGTTACGCTTTAAAAAGTGGTTTGATGCCGCCCTAAAGAGCCTAATTTACAACCGTTACAAACCGGCAATGGCGGTGATGATGAACCGTCGTTATAGCGTGCTAACCTTCTTTCTTGGTCTCATTGTTATCTGTGCCACCTTACTCGGCACTGGCCATGTGCGCACCATTATATTCCCTGACATTCCGTCTGATTTTGTCCGAGTGCAGCTCGAGATGGAACAGGGAATGTCGGAGCAATCGACCCTTAAGGTGGTGCAGCAGTTAGAAGATTCACTATTTGAAACCAATGAGCGTATTAAGAGTGAGATTGGCGAAGAGATCCTACGCCACTCGTTTGTATTCTTAGGCTCGCGTACCAACGCCAGCATGGTTATTGAATTGGTAAAAGGCGAAGAGCGTAGCATCGATGCGGTTACCATCGCCTCAGATTGGCGCGAGCATATGCCAGAGCTGGTTGGGGTAAAAACCTTAGACGTTATCGCCTCCACCAACGATTCTGGTTCCGATGTAGCGTTCCGCCTTAACGGCAACGATCTCGATCAATTGGTCGCGGCAGCTGCTGAACTCAAACAGCACCTTGGCACTTACGACGGCCTATTCGATATCCAAGACACCTTCTCTTCCGGTGCCCAAGAGGTTCGCTTGGCCATCCGCCCAGAGGCTGAAGCGCTGGGGTTAACCTTGTCCGACTTAGCCCGTCAGGTGCGTTGGGGCTTCTTCGGTTATGAGGCGCAGCGAATCCTGCGTAACAAGGAAGAAATAAAGGTGATGGTGCGTTACCCAGAGGATCAACGCCGTACCATTGGTCACCTAGAAAACATGCGCATTCGCACTCCTTCCGGGAATGAAGTTCCGTTCTCTAGTGTCGCTGAGATTGAGTTAGCCAAGAGCTACGCCACTATCAACCGTACCGACGGCGTTCGCTCCATTACCGTTCAAGCGCGTGCAGATAAAGCCCGTATTGAACCAAGTAAGGTAACTAAAGAGGTTAACCAAGACTATATTCCGAAGTTGCGGGAACGCTATAACGGCATGACCACCGCTTTAGATGGTTCCGCAGAAGAGGACGCAAAGAATACCCTACTGGTGATTGAAGGCGCCTTCTTTGCCCTATTCACCATCTTCGCGTTAATGGCTATCCCGCTGCGCTCCTATAGCCAACCGTTGATCATTATGTCGGTGATCCCATTTGGCATGATTGGCGCTGTATTTGGCCACGTGATTCTCGGTCTGGATATCTCCATGCTTAGCGTGTTCGGCATCATCGCCTTGGCTGGTGTGGTGGTAAATGACTCGTTGATTATGGTCGATTTTGTTAACCAAGCTCGAGCTCAGGGGTTGGCGTTAAAAGAGGCGGTGCAGCAAGCGGGCACCGAACGTTTCCGGGCGATCATCTTAACCTCGCTCACCACCTTCCTCGGTTTGGTGCCTATTACCATGGAAACCAGCCTGCAGGCGCAGATTGTGATCCCAATGGCGGTGTCGTTGGCGTTCGGAATCCTGTTTTCCACCACAGTTACGTTGATCTTGGTACCAGCGCTGTACATCATTCTCGATGATGTGAAACGCCTTTTCCGCTGGTGGTGGCGCCCGGGCGGTGTGGCTCATCCGTTACGGCGGAGCCATGAGCAGTCTTAACCTTATTACTACGCCCACTCTGGTGGGCTTAGTTTTGGCTGTGTACCAGCTAAGTGTTGTTCTTTCCAATACTGTTAAAGCACCGAAATCGGTGCAACCGAAGGCTTAAGATAAACTTCAACAGCTAACTACTGCACAGCCTTAGTCTTATCTGATTACAATTACTACCACTAACAGCGAAGCAATTACCCAACCGCACATTTTTGTGTCAGCCACTATATTTAGCCCCATATCCTGAATTTTGTGGAGGGGGTGTCGATGCAGTTACGCCGACTCAACCAAACTGTCAGCACAATATTATTGCTCGGGGCAATGCTGCTTTTCAGTAGCTTAGCCTCGGCGCAAACGTCATTCAAAGTTGGTAGCTACAACTGCCCTCCGTTCGTTATCGAAAATGACGACGGCAGCTTTCGTGGCTTGAGTTTATTACTGTGGCAACAGATTGCGCAGCGGCTGCAGCTTGAGTATGAGGTCAGCCAACACGAGCTCGAAGACCTGCTCGAACAGGTTAGTAACAACAACCTTCAGGTCGGTGTTTCCTGTATCTCGATCACGCCCGAAAGAGAACAATTGCTCGATTTTTCCCACTCATTTTACGAGACCCACCTTGCCATTGCAGTTAAACCTCGCAGTGTCTGGTCGATGGTTAAAAACTTCCTAACCAACCGCACACTTTGGTTAGTGATCGGCATAGTTTCACTCATCGCCTGCGTGGTTGGTTTTGCTTATTACCGCTTAGAGCGTAAGGTCAATGACAAGCTCTATTCGATGCCTACCAAGGCCGGGCGTGGGATAGAGGGCTTTATTTTGGGCTTGCTCTTTATCACTAAAGGCCCCTTTAATTACTACGAATTTAAAACGCTTACTGCCAGAGTAATCACGGTTCTTTTAGCCGTATTCACCACCTTTTTCCTCGCCAGTATTACCGCTGTGTTAGCCAGCACCTTTACCTTAGGGGCACTCACCTCAGACATCAGCGGCCCAAACGATCTCCGTGGCAAACGTGTTGGGGCAAAAACCGAAAGCACCGCCTCCAGCTACCTGCAACAACGAGGCATTCGCCACCGAACTTATGACGATTTAGAGGGAATGATGCAGGCGCTAGCCCGTGGTGAAATCCGCGCTATCGTCGCTGACGACGCGATATTGAAGTACACCCTTAATCACACCGATAGCGAGGACCAGTACAGTGGGATCTCTGTACTCCCTTATCAGTTTGAGCGGCAAAATTACGGTTTAGTATTACCTGAAAACAGCCCAATTCGAGAACAGCTCAATCAGGCCTTGTTAGAGGTGCGAACTACATCACAATGGCAGCAAACCCTAACCGAATACCTAGCTCAGTAGAGCGGTCTCAGATTACGAACCTGCACGTCATAAACGAGGACGCGCAGGCTTCATATCCTGCTGGTTTAGGTTGTTGCTCTAACAGCAACCTTGATCGGCAGAGCGGTCGCCTTGGCATTTGTTAGCAGCGGTCAGTTTCTCTTCAACGTTATCAATGGCGTCGCGCAACAACTCAAATGAGGCGATGATATTCTCCCGTGCTGTAGCGATATTCATCCGCATAAAATTTGGGTTCGACTCACCAAACCAGGCACCTGGGGTCAACCCCATTTTCGCTTGCTCAAATAGCACCATATTGAGTTGTTGCTGCGACAATTCCAGCCCAGAAAAATCAAACCACAGCTGATAGGTCCCTTGTGGCTGGAACACCTTCAACCCGTTGATGTGCTGACTAACAAAAGCGGTAATCCAATTAACCGTCTGTTGCAGGTAAGCCAACAAACCATCAAGCCATTGTTCTGCTTGTTGATACGCGACGATGGTGGCAAAAGTGCTAAATGCATTGCCGTGGTCAAGATACATCGCACTAACTTGATGCTTTATCACCCCTAGAAGCTCACTGTTGCCGGCATAGATGTAACCGTTGGAGATGCTATGCATACCAAAGGTTTTTGCTGGTGAGCCAAGTAGTGTTATTGCCTTAGGGTAATCGAAACTGGCCATGCTGGTGAATTGATGGCCAGCAAAGATGATGTCGGAGTGGATCTCGTCGCTGATGATCAGCACGTCATAGCGCTTGGCAATGGCAACCAGCTGCGTTAGTTCAGCTTTACTCCACACCCGCCCAGTTGGATTATGGGGGTTGCACAAGATCATCGCCTTAACCTGCTGCTGTTGGATCTGTTGCTCCATGCCCTTAAAGTCGATCTGGTATTGGTCATTAACAAGCGTCAATGGACTGGTTACGACCGTACGTTCAGCCTTACTGATCAGGTTGGAGAACTGATGGTAAGCCGGGGTATGAATCAGTACTGCGTCGCCAACCTCAGTAAATTGATTCAGCAACAACGCAATCCCCGATAAAACCCCCGGCACCTGAACAAAATTGTCCGCTGACAACATCAAGTGATGGCGTCTTTCAAACCAGCTAACCATCGCCTGAAACAACGCGTCTTGATTAAACTCATAGGAGTAAACGCCACGGTCGACTAAACGCTTGAGCTCCGAACTGATAGGCTCAGCGACCTTAAAGTCCATATCTGCTACCCAATATGGAAACACATCGGTGCTGCCATAGATGCCAGTTAACATTGATGGTTTGGATTTAATAAAGCTGTTTTGGCCGTAGCTGGACAAAGGGTTGAACTGAGTCATAGAAGTCTCCAAGGGTTTTAATCACCCCCAACGTTGGGGTTACCCTACAAAGACGCAGGTCAGCGAAAAAAGACGCAACGTTTTTCGAGATTCTGGATAAAGGGGAAGCCAGAGAAGTAGGCACTGCTGTTCAAAGCGATAGTTACAAACACCACTTCAGCTAAAAACTAACCAATCAAAAGGCCATGTAGCAACTAAGTGTTGTTGCCAATACTGTTCAGCGGCTAGGCGAGTGTTGATACGAGAGCAAAGCACTACCGCCGTTGACCTTCTGCCACATTGGAGCAGTCCAGCGAAGCGCTTTGAACTGCGACCTAAGGCAGGGGGATTGCAAAGGGGGGCGAAGCCCCCCCTAATGCATACAACAATGTGCCGTCGCCACCGCGGCACCCTTCCCTAAAGCACCGCAATCGGTAAAGCCGAAGCCTTAAGATAAACTTCAACAGCTAACTACGACACAGGCATAAAAAAGCCCGGCCATTGAGGCCGGGCTGATTAACACCATTGATGTCTATTACTTCGCTTCAGCCAGCTGAGCTTGACCACGCTTGTAGAAACCACCAGCGATCAGGATAACGGCAGTTAGCGGTACCCAAGCCAAGTGCTTATCAAACAGTGGCAAGAAGTTAAACAGTTCAACAAACGGAGTTGCAAAACCCGCTACGTTCAATGCGCTCAACAAGCCAACAAATGCAGTGGTTGCAATCAATACCGTCAGAACAGTCTTCTGCTGGCTGATGTTGTCACGAGCGTATGCGTAGAAGATCAGCGCCATTGCCATTGGGTAGATAAGAAACAGCACTGGGATGGAGATACTGATCAACTGAGCCAAACCAACGTTTGCAACGGTGGCACACAGCACAGCCATAATGGTTGCCCATTGGCCGTAGCTCAGCTTAGGCATAACTTCGTTAAAGAACTCAGAACAAGCAGAGATTAAGCCAACCGCAGTGGTCAAACATGCCAAGCCAACAACCAAGGCCAACATAACCAGACCAGGCTGACCGAATACCTGAACCACATAAGCGGTTAAGATTGCACCGCCGTTATCAGCACCTGCACCCAGTACTGAACTGGTTGCACCCAAGAAGAACAACGATACGTAAACAACAGTCAAACCAGTGGCTGCAATCAATGCAGCAATAGAAAGGTAGCGGGCTTGCGCTTTCTTGTCTTCGATGCCTTTGCGACGTAAAACATCAACAATCAGCGTACCGAACATCAATGCGCCCAGCGCATCCATGGTCATGTAGCCTTCAAGGAAACCATTGCTAAACGCATCTTCAATCCATGGTCCCGTCGCTGCGCCGATGGCATCTTGTGGGTTAATCACTACCGATGCAGCCAATACCAACAACAATACGATTAACGCAGGGGTTAGAATTTTACCAACGATGTCCATCAGCTTACCGGGGTTCAACGCCAGCAGCAGCGCTACTGAGAAGAACACTAAGGTAAAGAGCAACTGGGTAATATCAGTCGCTTCTGACAGGAACGGTACCACACCGATTTCGTAAGCAACCAAGCCAGTACGCGGTGTTGCAAACGCAGGACCGATAACGATGTAGATAGCCATTGCAATGGCGATACCTACCCAAGAAGGCAGCAGTTTGGTCATGGTGGAGATACCACCGCCTACTTTAGCTACTGCAATCAAACCAATAAGTGGCAGGCCTACTGCAGTAACCAAAAAGCCCAGCATTGCTGGAACCATGTTTTCACCAGCCATCATGCCAGCCAATGGTGGGAAGATGATGTTACCCGCACCCAAGAAAAATGCGAAAGTCATGAAACCGAGACTTAACGTGTCGGTTGGGGTTAAACGTTTGCTCAAGATATACCTCGTCAGCGCTCTATTTATTATTACTGCTTTTAAATTGTCGCTCTCACCTGAGCCGTAAACTAAGCTTTACACTTAATTTTCCCTTTTTACCGCATTCCTTGCTTGTCCAGTCGCCATTTGTGCTTATTTTTTCAACCATTTACCAAGCGGTCATACTGTTCGTGATAAATGTTGGAAAAAACACGCCAACCCGACATGTGCACTAATATCAAGCCACAAATTGGAACGCAATAGCAAAAACCGAACCATAACAATATAAATCTTTTGGGTAACACTTGTCCCACACAGAGGTCACAGAAATCGGATGTGAATTCTGTTAGAGTTGCCCGCCTCTTGGTTATGTGGACTTATCGATGAGCTTTACCTTTAAGCAATTCCATATCGAACATGACCGTTGTGGTATGCCGGTAAGCACCGATGGCGTTATGCTTGGAGCTTGGGCCAAACTGCCAGACAACGGCCATGTTGCCGACATTGGTACCGGCTCAGGACTATTGGCGCTAATGGCCGCGCAGCGAAGTAACTGCGCTATTACAGCAATTGAGATCGATCGTGATGCCGCTTTGCAAGCGACAGAAAACTTTGCTGCCAGTGCATGGCAGCATCGAATTAACCTGTATCATGGGCCAATACAGCAGTGGCAAGGCCAAGTGGATGCCATCATCTGCAATCCGCCCTACTTTACTAATGGCGCTCGCAGCGATAAAAGCCAGGGACGAGCAACGGCACGGCACCATGATCAGCTAAGCCATCAGCAGTTGCTCGAACAATGTGCTCGCCTGCTTAGTCCAACGGGCTATGCCAATGTGATTTTGCCGCAAGCAGAAGCACAACAACTGATTACATCGTTGCCGCTGTTTGGCTTACACCTACAGCGACAACTGTTGGTGCACACCACCGCCAAAAAACCGGTGCAGCGACAACTGCTAACCTTTGGTAAGCAACGGTGCGAGTGTGACCAACAAACGCTAGTAATCCATCAACACGGTGGTTACAGCGAACAATTTCGAGTCTTAACCGACAACTTTTACCTACATCTTGGATCCAACCACTGATGAGCTTTTTAGAATTAGATCTTGATCCGCGGTTACTCAGTGCACTGGCCAAGGCCGGTTACACAAAACCTACTACCATTCAGACCGAAGTGCTGGAATGTGCGTTAGAGCAACGTGACATTCTCGCCAACGCCCCAACCGGTACCGGCAAAACCGCCGCTTTCCTGTTGCCTGCAATCCAGCATCTGCTTGATTTCCGTCGCCGCGACCCAGGTCATGCCCGCGTACTGATTCTCACCCCTACTCGTGAGTTGGCTGAGCAGGTGCGTCAGTATGGTGAAAAACTAGTCCGTGGCACCGAGTTGACCATCGGCGCTATTGTTGGTGGCCGCGATTACCAGCTGGATGCCGACCTGCTTACCGCTAACCTAGATATCTTGGTAGCAACTCCAGGACGTCTTGAGTACTACCTTGAGAGCGAGCGCTTTGATCCACGCCAGGTAGAACTTCTGATTATCGACGAAGCCGATCGCATGCTCGATTTGGGCTTTATGCCAGTGGTTGAACACATTGCTAATGAAGTGCGCTGGCGTAAGCAAACCATGCTGTTCTCTGCCACCTTGGAAGGCTCTGGCCTGAACCAATTTGTGCATAAACTGCTGGAAGATCCTGTGCGTTGCGACGCCAAGCCGCCACGCAGTGAGCGTAAAAAGATTAACCAGAGCTACTACCGTGCTGACGATGCTAACCACAAATACAAGCTTCTGAAGCGTCTGCTGGCCGACGAAGAGTGTGAGCGCAGTATCATCTTCGTCCGCACCCGTGAGCGCGCAGTACAGCTAAACTCGAAGTTGTTCGCCTCTAAGGTACGCATTGCAGTATTGCAAGGCGACATGGCTCAGGGACAACGAGATCGTGCCATCGAGTTGTTCAAAGAGGGCAAGGTAAAGCATCTGGTTGCCACCGATGTCGCCGCTCGTGGCTTGGATATCCAAGACGTGACCCACGTAATCAACTACGATTTGCCGCGTAAGGGCGACATATACTTACACCGTATCGGTCGTACCGCTCGTGCTGGTGCCAAGGGCAGCGCCGTATCTATCGTGGAAGCGCATGACTACCCACACTTAGAGAAGATCCAGCGTTACGTTGGTGAGCCCATTCGCTACCGCGTAATCGAAAGCCTGCGTCCGCTGTCTAAGGCACCGAAATTCGGCAAGCCGAAAAAGACCAAAGCCAAGGCTAAAACCTCAGCTTCAAAGAAGAAAAAGAAAAAATAATCAGCTTGTTTGCTAACAAAAACTGCATTTGAAAACGAGGGCCTATTTCGATGAAATAGGCCCTCGTGTTATTGTGTCGTCAATGCCCTCATTAACGGATTGGCAACAGTGACACCCACAAGCAATAACGATTTGCATCACATCATTAACCGAAGGCAATCCGACTCCTGGGCAACCAGCAGCTCGTTGCTATTTATTGCTAAGCTGTTACTGATTGCATTGGTTACCGTGGTATTAACCGAATCAGTTCTCTACACCAACCGCACCGATCTGCAAAAAAGATTATCAAATCAACGATTTGCAGCCCTTCAAATATTTAGCGATCGCATCAACGATACCTTGCAACAACAACGGGTAGATACCATTACCCTCAAACAGTTCAGCCTGCTTTCTGAACTGTTAGACGGAGACGACAACGACTTAAGCCGAACTCACCAAGTACTGTCGCGATTACAAGCGCGGGTTCTCGCTTACCAAGACATCGCCTTGATTGATAAAGACGGCAATATTGTTATCTCCACTGGTGAAGATCGGCAACTCAGTGTAAGCAAACGGGCGCTACAACAAGCGATGTCGACATTAACTATGGCAGACGTATATCTGTCACCGTTGGAACTCAATAATCCCGACGGCGAAGCGCGCGTTTGGACACTAACCCCACTCAACAACAATCGTCACGGTGCGAGTTACCTGTTAGTTAACGTTCGCCTCAATGAGTTATGGGAATCAATCTACAGCATCACCTATGGCGAAAAACCAGCGCTATTTTTGGTTAATCAAAGTGGTCAATATATTCATCTAACCGAACCCGAAAAGCACGGTAAGACACCACTGCGTCAACTTTATCCTGGCGTCTGGGAGTACATGGGTAAGGAGGGTTTCGGTCAATATCAACTTGGTGATAAAAACCTGATCTTTATGAAAGTAAGGCCAAGCAATAACGACTCGGTCTACCTACTGTCTTACATTGACGCTAATACCAATATGCCAATTGAGAATCGCTTTCGCTGGCAGATCCGAGCAATTATGGCGATGGTGCTGCTGTTTCTTAGCTTGTTCTTATGGTTGCAACGACGACAACGGTTAACCCAACGCGCTCAAAAGCGCGCCAATAAACTGGCTGAGCAACTGTATCAATCCAATATTGGTTCGATGTTGTTTAACAGCGACGGCTACTGCATCAGTGTCAACCAACAGCTGGTTGAACAACTTGGCATCGAAGCAACCAAACTGGAAGATCGTCGCTTCAGTCGGTTATTTCATAGCGAGATGATCGGCATCGATGTGGTTTGGCAGATGGCACGTACCTCCGGCTACTGGCATGGAGCGTTGCAGCTAACTAACCAACAAAACTCGCAACTACGGATAAATCTGCATAGTTTTTACATCGAGCCAAACGAAGTGCTGTTATTAATGCGCTTAGAGGAGAGTCCACAACAGCGAGAACAAGCATTGCGCTTAGCTCAATACGAGCAGTTGAGCGACAGTGGTAGCGGTATTGCTTTAATTGGTGCTAACCAAAACATCATTAACTGCAATCGGGCCATGACCGCCATCACCAAGACTCCATTGCAGCAGTTGCTGCATAGTAACTGGCAGCAACTGCTGCCGCTGTGCAGTGAAGACATGAACCAGCTGATGGAAACTCAGTTAACTTCGCGCGGTTTCTGGCAAAGTCAGCTGTGGATCCGCCGTGGTGATGCCGCCATATGCCGCTGCTTGGCCAGCATTCAAATCTCAGAGTTAACCCATATTGAGGAAGGAAATCGGATCTTGACCCTCACACCACTTAGAGATCTGTCACTCTATAGTGACGACGGGTTAGCTGGCAATATTAGCCGTGGCAACCTTGGTCAACTGCTGCGACAGCAGCCCAACCACCAACACTGTTTGATGGTGCTTAGCATTGGCAATGACTCGGAAATAAACAGTTTCTCTGATGCTGATCAGACCCTTTTTAGACAGCATGAGATCCTCAATCACCTTGTCGCAGCACTGCCGCCAGAAGCGGTATTGGGCAACTTCTCTCACCCTAGTGAGATTCAGATCTTACTGCCACGCTGGCAACACACGCAGGCGTCGCAACTGGCGGCTGGTCTATTAAAGCTATTGGACGACGCCGATCTCGGCCAACAAACCATCATAGGTTTGTCTCAAAGCGATGTTGATGCCAACTGGGTGCAGCTATTGGATGAGGCGTTAGCGGCCATTGAACGCGCTCGGATGACCGGCCAGCGTTATTGCCAAGCCCACACCCGCATTTCCAAAAGCTCGATATAGGGCAAAGCAGCCTCTAGAGCCCAGTTAAGGTTTACCAACACCAGTCATAAAAAAGGGCTGTGTCGTAGTTAACTGTTGAGATTTATCTCAAGCCTTGGGCTGGTAACGGTAGTGGTATTTGAGAGGGGCTATGTCGCGGTGGCGGCAGCACCCAAAGGGGAGCTTTACCCATTGTGTCGGGACGCGCCTAGCCGCTGCTTTAACGGTATTGGTTAGAACAATACTTAGTTGCTACACAGCCTAAAAAAAACCGCCAAATGGCGGTTTTTTTTATGGTTAATTAGCTTAAAACTTATAGAGCAAGGTCGCCGCTAAAATAGTATCGGTGCTGTCGGTATCGCCACCGGGATCACTGTTGTGTTTAATGTTGTAGGACAGCTTCATCGCCAGCTCACCAACCAGATTGGCAACCAACGAGCTTTCGCTAAAGCTGATGGTAGCGCCATCGAAGGCGATATCCGAACCAAGGGTTTGCTTGAATTCAGCGTTATCAGAAAACTTCCACCAAAACTCTGTTTTAGCGCGCACAATCACATCGGACTCATTGTCTTTGTCTACAACCAAATCTTCATCGATTTTTTTGTAGCTGTAACCAGGGCCAACCTCAAATAGAAGGGTCATATCTTCTTCTTCAATGAAGCGGTTACCGTAACCTGCCGCGCCTGTAACTACGTATTCGTAACCACTAAATTTATCGGTTTCTGCATTCAATACCGCAAAAAAATAGTGCTTGCCCGACGCGGGGTAATCAGTCTGAACTTCACCGCGATAACGCTCTGCAGAACGTTCATCGTCATCTTCACTATACAGGGCTTCCAGCTTGTAGTGGTTAGTCCAATCACCAAGCTTATGTTCGCTGTTGTACTTAGCCAAGATACTAGTACTTTCGGTGTTACCGCTGGTCATGGTTGCACCCAGTTCAGCTTCAGCACTATATTCTGCTACTGCGATAGCTGGTACACATAGGAATACTGCAATCAAAGTCCGTTTCATTTATCTCTCCGTACATCAACATCTACTACTTTTGGCGCATTGTTACAGATCACTAACAGAAAAACAGCACCAACAGCGACAATCGTTCGATATATCAGCTAATAAGCACTTATTCAGGCAAAAAAAACGCCCACCGAAGTGAGCGTTGTAACATCCAGTGAAAGCGTTAAATGTTTACTTTTGGATCCAACTCACCGGTCTGGTAGCGCTTGTACATCGCCTGCAGGCTCAGTGGCTTCAGCTTACTGCCTTGACCTGCACAGCCAAAGGCTTCGAAACGATCAGTACAGATCCCAGCCATTGCATCCATCGATGCCTTCAGGAATTTACGCGGATCAAACTCTGCTGGATTTTCAGCAAGGAACTTACGTACCGCACCGGTAGACGCCAAACGTAGATCGGTATCGATGTTTACTTTACGTACACCGTACTTGATGCCTTCAACGATCTCTTCCACTGGCACACCGTAGGTTTCAGGGATTTCACCACCGTATTGGTTGATGATCTCCAGCCACTCTTGCGGCACTGAAGAGGAGCCATGCATTACCAAGTGAGTGTCAGGGATGCGCGCGTGGATCTCTTTGATGCGATCCATTCGCAGTACTTCTCCGGTAGGTTTCTTAGAGAACTTGTAAGCGCCATGAGAAGTACCAATAGCGATAGCCAACGCATCAACCTTGGTCGCAGCAACAAAGCGTGCTGCTTCTTCAGGATCGGTCAACAGCTGGTCGTGGCTCAATACACCTTCCGCACCGACACCGTCTTCTTCACCAGCCATGCCGGTTTCGAGGCTCCCCAAACAACCGATTTCACCTTCAACGGACACACCACAAGCGTGGGCAAACGCAACGGTACGCTGAGTTACTTGGACGTTGTAGCCGTAATCCGCAGGGGTCTTACCGTCGGCGTGCAGAGAACCATCCATCATTACTGAGCTGAAACCCATTTGGATAGAGCGCTGACATACGTCTGGCGAGGTACCGTGATCTTGATGGATACATACTGGTACATCTGGGTACTGCTCCAGTGCCGCATTCATCAAGTACTTTAGAAATTGTGGGCGAGCGTACTTACGCGCACCAGCAGAAGCCTGCACGATAACCGGAGAGTCGGTTTGCTCAGCAGCCTGCATGATGGCGCGCATCTGCTCTAGGTTGTTGACGTTAAATGCTGGTACGCCATAGCTGTGTTCAGCAGCGTGATCCAGCAGCTGTCGTAGGGAGATCAAGGCCATGATAGGCTCCATTTATTATGTATAAAATTTTCGGTAGCAACGGGTTTCCCCGTCGCTCTTTATGGCATCCAGCCAATAAACTGTTACTTATCTGCGCGCTTGGTCAGCATCTCAACCGCAGGTAATGTTTTGCCCTCAAGGAATTCCAAGAAAGCGCCACCGCCGGTAGATATGTAAGAAACCTGCTCAGCGATACCGTATTTATCTACAGCAGCTAAGGTATCACCACCGCCAGCAATCGAGAACGCAGTGGATTCGGCAATGGCACGGGCGATGCGCTCAGTCCCTTTACCAAACTGATCAAACTCAAATACGCCAACCGGGCCGTTCCAGACAATAGTGCCGGCATTCTTCAAAATGGCAGCTAGCTGTTCAGCGCTGTCTGGGCCGATATCGAAGATCATGTCTTCTGCGGTTACATCAGCAACACCTTTTAGCGTTGCGGTCGCGTCTTCAGCAAATTTATCGGCGCAAACTACGTCAGTTGGTACAGGGATGTCACCGCCATTGCTCTGCGCATCGGCAGTCAGTTTTTGCGCCTGTGCCACTAAATCAGCTTCGTAAAGCGATTTACCCACGCCATGGCCAGCAGCAGCGATAAAGGTGTTGGCAATGCCGCCGCCAACAACCAGCTGGTCAACCTTGGTCGCTAACGACTCCAGTACGGTCAGTTTGGTGGAGACTTTAGAGCCACCGACAATGGCAACCATTGGCCGAGCTGGATTATCTAAGGCTTTGCCCAGTGCATCCAGTTCACCAGCTAACAGTGGTCCGGCACAGGCAACAGGAGCATAGACACCAGCACCATGGGTAGAAGCTTGCGCGCGATGTGCGGTACCAAAGGCATCCATTACGTAGATGTCACACAGCTCGGCGTACGATTTGGCAAGGCCTTCGTCGTCTTTCTTTTCGCCGCGGTTAAAACGAACGTTTTCCAGCACCGTCAGTTCACCGGCTACCGGCGTAAAACCATTGAGGTAGTTACTCTCAAGACGCACCGGTACAGTAAGCTTGTCAGCAAGGTAATCCACTACTGGTTGCAGCGAAAACTTCTGCTCAAACTCACCTTCGACTGGACGACCAAGATGAGACATAACCATCACACTTGCGCCAGCTTTTAGGGCGTGTTCAATGGTTGGTATAGACGCTAGGATCCGCGCATCGGAAGTGACTTTACCGTCTTTAATCGGCACATTCAGATCTTGACGAATTAGCACGCGCTTGCCGGCCAAATCCAGATCGGTCATTTTAAGAATGGTCATAGATTACCTCAATGTTTATCAATCTTGTTCGGCGGTGTGCATTGCCACAGCCGTATCCAGCATTCGGTTAGCAAAGCCCCATTCGTTATCGCACCACAACAGCAATTTCACTAGGTGACCATCAGCCACCCGCGTCTGGCTGCCGTCGATAACGCAGGAGTGTGTATCATGATTAAAGTCGATAGATACCAAAGGTGCTTGGGTAAAACCAACAATGTCAGGAAATTGCTGGATTGCTTGCTTTAAACGCTGGTTAATTTGTTCAATATCAACTCTGTCGCGCAGAGTTAACGACAGATCCATCGCGGTCACATTAGTGGTGGGAACACGAACGGCAATGGCTTCAAGTTTGTTATGCAGATTGGGCAAGATGCGTTCAATGCCGCGCGCTAAACGAGTATCTACCGGAATGATTGATTGGCTAGCTGCACGGGTACGACGGAGATCATCATGATAAGCGTCGATCACCTGCTGGTCATTCATCGACGAATGGATGGTTGTAATAGCACCACGCTCAATCCCAAAGGCATCGTCAAGTAGCTTTAACACCGGCACTGAGCAATTGGTGGTACAAGAAGCATTAGAAACAATGCGTTCGCTACCGTTCAGTTCATGGTGATTGACCCCATAAACAACGGTGGCATCCACGTGATGATCAGCAGGGTTAGAAATGAGTACTCGTTTGGCACCTGCTTCCAAATGGGCTTGGCATGCCGCTGCAGTCTTGGCACTGCCGGTACATTCAAATACCACATCGATATTGAGCTGCGCCCAAGGTAATTGGCTTGGGTCAGCTTGATGGAAAAGCTGAATGCGATCATCCCCGACCATCAACAAGCCTTCGGCACTGTTGACTGGCAGGTGGAAGCGGCCGTGGGTGGTATCAAACTGAGTCAGATGGGCTATGCCTTCTGGCTTAGCCAGTTCATTAATAGCAACGATCTCAATCTGATCGCGATGGCCACTTTCATAAAGCGCTCGCAAGGTGGAACGTCCGATCCGGCCATAGCCGTTTATGGCGACGCGTAATGTCATGGCTGCCCTGTCATGCGCGGAAACTATCCGATAGAAAAAACGCTCGCTATTCTAGCCCAAAAGGCGCCGTCGCTAAAGTGATTCTCATTAGCTAAGTCACTGCGCAAATGGGATAATGTGTCCCATGCGATTAGATAGATTACTTAGCGGCCAGCCAAGCTGGAACCGCCGCCATGCGCAGCTGTTGTTAATCCAAGGCCGAGTGCGGGTCAATAACGAGGTGATTCGCCAAGGTGAATACGAGGTTTCTCAGTTTGCCAGCGTAGATGTCGATGACCAATCCGTACAGCACGGCAAAGCAGCGTTGTACCTAATGTTGAACAAACCGGCCGGAGTGGTTAGCGCCACCACAGATCCCGAGCACCCAACGGCGTTGTCATTGCTGCCACAATCACTGCAAACCGAACTGCATATTGCCGGCCGGCTCGACAAAGCTAGCACCGGCTTACTGCTGCTTACCAACGACGGTTTATGGTCACGCCGGATCACCGAGCCGGAATTGAAGAAGCCCAAAACCTATCTGGTCACCTTGGCTAACCCCATTGACCCCGGCACCGCTGAACGGTTTGCCCAAGGCATATATTTTGAGTACGAAGGGATCACGACCAGCCCAGCCCAACTGCAGCAGTTAGACAGCCACCGCGCGCGACTGACCATCTTTGAAGGCCGCTATCATCAAATCAAACGGATGTTCGGCCGCTTCCGTAACCCAGTGGTCGGTTTACATCGCGAGACTATGGGGCCTATCACTTTAGATCCGCTGTTAAAGGCGGGGGAATACCGTTACTTAACTAAAGCAGAAATCACGGCAATTTAGCGCTAAAGTCGGTATACTCTGCGCCCCTTTAATCCGTAATGGAGTCAGCATGGTCGAAATCGGTCAATACAACACCCTTGAGGTCGTTAAGAAAGTGGGCTTTGGCGTTTACTTAGACGGCGACGATCTGGGTGAGATCCTGCTGCCTAAGAAATGGGTTCCGGAAGGCACCGAAGTGGGCGCTAAGGTTGAGGTGTTCCTATACCTTGATTCCGAAGATCAGTTTATTGCTACCACCATGAAGCCAAAAGCCCAGGTGGGTCAATTTGCGAGCCTGAAATGTTCCGCAACCACCGATTTTGGTGCATTCCTCGATTGGGGCTTGGACAAAGATCTGCTGGTGCCATTTAACCAGCAAAAGAAGCCGTTCGAAGAGGGTCGCTTCTACGTAGTCTACCTCTACGTTGATCAACACACCGATCGCATTGCCGCATCCGCTAAGATTGATCGCTTCCTCGACAAGACTCCTGCAAATTACAGTAATGGCGAAAAGGTGTCGCTGCTGATTGCCGGTAAGTCCGACATCGGCTACAAGGCGATCATCAACAATGAACATTGGGGTGTGATTTACTTCGACAGCGTCTTCAAGGACCTAAAGCCAGGCATGCGTATGCCGGGCTTTATCAAGAAGGTTCGTGATGGCGGTGGCATTGATGTCTCCATCAACCCACCAGTCCACAAGCAGGCAGATCAGGTATCCGATCACATCATCAGTTACCTACAAAACCAGCCAAACGGATTTGCTCCGATCTACGATAAGACCGATCCGGAAACCATTAAGCGTACCTTTGGTGTATCCAAAGCAGTATTCAAGCGCGCTATTGGTGGTCTCTACAAGTCCGGTCAGATCACCATCCTTAAAGACGGTATCGAACTGAAGTAAGCAGCATCAGTTAAAACAGGCCGCCAGCGCTCTCGTTGGCGGCCTGTTTGGGTTATAACGGTCCAATCAGCATAAGCATCAACTTACCATGCCCGAACTCACTACCATCGCTCTATTTATCCCTACCTTTTTTCTGGTGTCTATTACTCCAGGAATGTGCATGTTGTTGGCACTTAGCCTAGGCATGAGCATTGGTTTGCGTCGCACCCTACCGATGATGCTTGGTGAGCTTTGTGGCGTGGCACTGGTGGCGATGGCTGCCGCCTTTGGCGTAGCAGCTATATTGCTGACCCACCCCATGTTATTTACCGGATTAAAGCTGATAGGCGGCGCTTACCTGATCTATCTTGGCATCAATTCATGGCGCAGCAGCGGCGGCTTGGTACAAACCGAAGCCGTTACAGACGTTAGTGCTAAGAGCTTGGCGATGCGCGGATTCCTCACGGCCATCGCTAACCCTAAAGGTTGGGCCTTTATGGTGGCTCTGCTGCCACCATTCTTAAATCAAAGCCAACCGTTATTACCACAAATGTTAGGGCTGTTAGCGGTGATAATGGTATGTGAGTTCATCTGCATGAGCTTATACGCCAGCGGTGGCAGCAGCCTGCGCCGGCTGCTAAGCCACAACAACGTACAACTGATGAATCGTCTGTCCGGCTCTATTATGGTGTTCTTAGGGATATGGTTGTGGCTTGGCTAGGTAGAAGCGTTAGGGCGCGTGGTCTTTGCTATTCGTTGCTGTTGCGTATGCCGCTTAGTAAGTAGCCTAACTAAGTGGGTCTTAGAGACGACGAAAACCGAGATTATCAACATTCATCTTTTGCATTTCACCGAGCATTTTGACCAACAAAATACTGCGTTTTTCACCATCAGGCTCTTCAAAAACCGCCTCTAGGTTGGCAAAAGCTCCGTCAGTAATCACCACTTTATCGCCTTTTTTCGGCAGGTCTACTTCTGGCTCAGTTCGCCGTTTTAACGCTTCCCGTAGCCCTACCACCAGTGACAACTCAACGGGTGCTAACTCGCCGTTAGTCCGCACAATACTAGCAACATTAGGCACTCGAGTAATCTCACCGTAACCGCTGATATGCGGATCAAATCGAACAAACACGTAGTTCGGAAACAGTGGCACCATTTTGCGCTGCTTCTTGCCAGCGATGATCGCTTCGATTTCAATCTCTGGCACATAACAGGTGATCTGGCGGTGCTCAAATGATTGCTGCACCGTTTTTTCCCTGCGTCCTTTGCAATAAAGCAGATACCACGCTTGCATGCTTGCCTCTTAAATCCTTTGTGGTTCCACTCGATGTGGAGTAATCACTAATAATATCGAATATTTAAATTGCGCTCTAACGGTTAAGCACTTAGCAGGTGTTAACCGCCGAACTTTCATTCAATACAGTCGATTAATCCATCAATAGCGCAAGTGCCAGCGGTTACAGCAGAACCGTTTTGTTGCCACTGACAAACACCTGATCGTCAAGCACCAAGCGTAGCGCATTAGCCAGAACTGTCCGCTCAACATCGCGGCCTTTACTCGCCATCTGCTGCCACGAGTCACTGTGATCCACTGGAATCACGTTCTGACAAATAATTGGCCCTTCATCGAGGTTGTTGTTAACAAAGTGGGCTGTGGCCCCGATAATCTTCACGCCACGTTCGAACGCTTGCTTATAGGGATTAGCGCCAATAAATGCCGGCAGGAATGAATGGTGAATATTGATGATCTGACTCGGATAGGACTCGACAAATTGCGGCGTTAAAATACGCATGTATTTGGCGAGTATTAGATAGTCCGGTTGGTATTGATCGATTGTCGCCTGCACCGCAGTTTCATGCTCTTCGCGACTTAAACCTTCATGGCTGACGTAATGAAACGGGATATCAAACTTCTCAACTAGCCCCTGCAAATTATCGCGATTGCCGACCACCGCTAGGATATTGGCATTCAACGCATCAAACTGATGCTTAATAAGGATATCGCCAATGGCGTGTGCCTCTTTAGTCACCAGCACCACGATGTTTTTCTTGGCCATCGGCTTGAGCTGTACATGCGCGCTAGGGATGATCTGATGCAGTTCATCAAGCAGCTGCTGTTGCTCAATATCCCCCTCAATCTCACTGCGCATAAAGAACAGATTTTGAGCCTTATCGACATACTCGGTGTTCTTATCAATATTGATATTGTGCCGATGTAACACCCCAGTAATTTGATGGATCAGGCCAATTTTATCGACCGTATCAACCAATAGCACCCATTTACTGTTCATCTGCCTTTTCCTTGTCGATAACAACTAGCCTTCATCCTAACTTAGTTAGCGGCTGAGATGTTGCTGGCTATCCCATTATTTACATAAAATCAGTACGTTGAAGAACACCAAGTGCACCATATCAATAGATCTGCTAAACCAGAACACTGCCTCAATATATGTTCAAACTGATGACATTTACGCTGTAGTAAATAAGAATGCGGATTAACCTGCTCATCAACAGCCATAAAAAAGGCTGTGTACCAACTAAGTGTTGTTCTTGCCAATGCTGTTAAAGCACTGGCTAGGAGAGTCGCAAGACTAAGGGTAAAGCACTACCACTATTGATCTTCTGCCGCATTGGAGCAGTCCAGCGAAGTGTTTTGGACTGCGACCTAAAACAAGGTGGATTGCAAAGGGGGCGAAGCTCCCCCCCCCCCCCCTAGCGCATACAAGAATGTGCCGTCGCCATCGCGACATACCCCTTAAGAGTGCCGCAGTCGGTACAGCCGAAGGCTTGATATAAACCTCATCACTTAACTGTGACACAGCCATAAAAAAACCGACGGCATAGCCGTCGGTTTCGATTAGAACGATTACCTCTATAACAAGGCGATACCGGTATTAGAAGTTGCTGCCAATCGCCGCTGGGCCATCAGACACTGCAACGTGACACTGGTGGCAGTTATAGAACAGGTTGTCCAGTTTGCCATCGGCATCATAGTGAGAGGCATGGGTTGGCGTAGCCTTAGCTTTTTTGCCTGGCTTCGCTGGCTTATGGCACATCAGGCAGCTGTTTTTCTTCAGGTTAACCGACTTCTTGTAATCGTGTGGGATCACCGGTGGTTGGCCTTCCCAGTTGCGTTCAATCAACGGGGTTTTCTTTGGGTAAACCGCTGCATCTTGAGCGCTCAGGGTTACCGCTACAGGTGCACCATCACGCATGCCTTTTGGCGCTTCAGCTGGTGCAACTTCTTCCGTTGCGCCACAACCTGTTAGCACTAGGGCCGCCAATACGCTTGAGATTAAAACCTTTTTCATGACGAGCTCCTTATGCCTTAACCACTTTAACTGGACACTTCTTGAAGTCGGTCTCTTTCGACAGTGGATCCGTCGCATCAAGAATCAACTTATTAACCAGTACACGAGCATCAAAGAACGCCATGAACACAACGCCAACCGGCGGCTTGTTACGGCCTTTGGTTTCAACTCGGGTCTTCACTTCACCCCGAGGGCTAGAAACAACCACTTCGTCACCGTTTACCAAACCGCGTTTCTTCGCATCTTGTGGGTGCATGTAGATCTTGGCAGTTGGCATCGCCTTATTTAGCTCTGGAACACGCGCGGTCATAGAGGCGGTGTGCCAATGCTCAAGGACGCGACCGGTCGACAGCCACATGTCGAACTCTTGGTTTGGCTCTTCTGGTGCTGGCTCAAACGGAGAAGCAATAATCAGCGCCTTGCCGTCTGGCTTACCGTAAAAGTCAAAGTCGGAGCCCTTCTTCGCGTATGGGTCAGAACCCTCTTTAAAACGCCACAGGGTTTCTTTACCGTCAATCACCGGCCAGCGCTTACCGCGCACCTGGTGGTACACATCAAACTTGTCGAGATCGTGATGATGGCCGCGGCCAAATTCAGCGTACTCTTCAAACAAGCCTTTTTGCACATAGAAGCCAAAGTCATCAGACTCGTCGTTCAATTCAGAGGTACATTCGCTGCGTGGGTACTTATCAACCACACCATTAGCGAACAGCACGTCAAACATGGTCTTGCCACGGTACTCAGGCTTCTGCGCTAACAGCTCTTCAGTCCACACTTCATCCATGGTGAAGCGCTTAGTGAATTCCATTAACTGCCATAAGTCAGACTTAGCGCCAGGTTGCGGTTTCACCATCTGGTGCCAGAACTGGGTACGACGCTCAGCGTTACCAACACCACCCTCTTTCTCTACCCACATTGCCGTTGGCAATACCAAGTCTGCGGTTAACGCAGTCACGGTTGGGTACGGATCAGAAACGATGATGAAGTTCTCCGGGTTCAAGAAGCCCGGTAGGATCTCTTCGTTGATGTTCGGGCCGGCCTGCATGTTGTTGGTACACATGGTCCAGTACACGTTCAGCTTGCCGTCTTTAAGCATACGGCTCTGTTTAACCGCGTGGTAACCCGGTTTCGCTGGAATTGTGCCAGCCGGCAGCTGCCACTTTTTCTCAGTAATTTCGCGGTGCTTAGGATTCATTACCACCATGTCTGCAGGCAGACGGTGAGCAAAGGTGCCTACTTCACGGGCGGTACCACAAGCGGATGGCTGACCAGTCAAAGAGAATGGGCTGTTGCCTGGCTCAGAAATCTTGCCAGTTAACAGGTGCAAGTTGTAGATAGAGTTGTTAGCCCAAACACCACGGGTGTGCTGGTTCACACCCATACACCACATGCTCATCACTTTTTGTTTAGGATCAGCGTAGACCTTAGCCAACTCCAGCAGGTTCTCTGCCGGTACGCCGGAGGCTTCTACTGCGTACTCCAAGGTGTAATCAGAGATGTACTTGCTGTATTCAGCGAAGGTCATTGGCTTGGTTTTACCATTGCCAGCGTTCTTCGCTTTCTGCTCTAGTGGGTGATCCGGGCGCAAGCCGTAACCGATATCTGGAGTCGCTTCAGCAAACTTGGTGTGCTTGTTGATGAAGTCTTGGTTTACTGCATCATTTTGGATGATGTAGTTAGCGATGAAGTTCAGGATCACTAGATCAGACTGAGGCTTCATCACCATCTTGTTGTCAGCCAATTCGAAGCTACGGTTTTCGTAGGTCGACAGGACGTGTACTGAGCTCTCTTTCGGGTGGCTCAAGCGACGGTCAGACAAACGCTGCCACAGGATTGGGTGCATCTCAGCGGCGTTAGAACCCCACAATACGAACGCATTAGCGTGCTCGATATCATCGTAACAGCCCATCGGCTCATCGATACCAAAGGCACGCATAAAGCCAACAACCGCAGACGCCATACAGTGACGAGCGTTAGGATCAATGTTGTTCGAGCGGAAACCGGCTTTCATCATCTTAGAAGCCGCGTAGCCTTCCCAGATGGTCCATTGACCAGAACCAAACATACCGACAGAGGTTGGGCCCTTGGCTTTCAACGAGGCTTTCCATTTGTCAGCCATTACGTCAAAAGCGGTCTCCCAGCTTACTGGAGTCAGCTCACCAGATTTGTCAAAGGCGCCATTTTTCATGCGCAACAGCGGCGAAGAAAGACGATCATTGCCGTACATAATCTTCGGTAGGAAGTAACCTTTAATACAAGCTAAACCGTTGTTCACCGGGCTTTCGGTATCACCTTTAGAGGCAACAACTTTACCGTTTTGAGTACCAACCATGATGGAACAGCCGGTGCCACAGAAACGACAAGCCGCCTTCTGCCACTTCAGATCTTTATGATCTGCTTCGGTTGCTTCAACCATTTTGATTGGAAGGGTAGCGCCAACAACGGTGGCAGCGGCAGCTGCTGCGTTAGCTTTGATAAAATCACGACGACTGATGCTCATGCGGCGTTCTCGCTGTCTAGTTGATCAACTTGGTGATAAGCCAAGGTAGTGGAAACAATGCCGTTCATTGCTTGAACTGCTTCAATACCATCAAGTACCTGTTGGCGGGTGCTCCCCTCAATAACCACAACATACTTATGCTCTTTGGTATGGGTTACCAATTCGGCGCCGGACAGTTGTTGCAACTGCTCCACCACCAGCTGGTGTTTGTCTGGATTGGCGTGAACCACCAAGCTAACTACGTGATACTCATGTTCCATTTCCTGTGCCTTATCAGAAAAATAAGATGGGTTAAGTATGGATTTCAGAGGGTTTCGCTCTATACCCATTTAGGGATAATTGAATGAAGCCTAGACCAAGGTCACATGCTTTTTCGCCAAAGAGAAACATTGTTTCAACATTTGAACAACACTCACCACCAAGACACCACTAAATAAACAAAGAAAAACCAGCAGCGACTGTACGCATCAGGTAAACTTCGGCATCCCTCAAGAGCCGTTGTGGCCAACTTGAAAGCAGCAGAGTTACCCAAATCTATGCAGTTTACTGATCTCGGTTTAGCTAAACCGATCCTCGATGCCGTTACCGCTCAGGGCTATACCGTCCCTACTCCTATTCAGGCCCAAGCAATACCTGCAGTAATGCAAGGCCAAGATGTGATGGCGGCAGCGCAGACAGGTACAGGTAAAACCGCAGGATTCACCCTTCCGATCCTGCACCTGCTTAATAACGGTCAACGCGCTCGCAGCAACAAGTGTCGCGCGTTGGTGTTAACCCCAACACGGGAGTTAGCCGCACAGGTAGAAGAGAATGTTAACGCTTACGCCAAGAACACGCCGCTGCGCTCTGCAGTGGTATTTGGTGGTGTAAAGATCAACCCGCAGCTGCAAAAATTGCGCAGCGGTGTGGATGTATTGGTCGCAACTCCAGGTCGCCTTCTCGACTTGTACCAACAAAATGCTATTCGTTTTGATCAGCTGGAAGTGCTGGTACTGGACGAAGCGGACCGTATGCTCGATATGGGCTTTATCCGCGACATCAAGAAGATCATTAACTTGTTGCCTGCAAAGCGTCAGAACCTTCTGTTCTCCGCCACCTTCTCCGACGAGATCCGCGAGCTAGCCAAAGGCTTAGTAAACAATCCGGTTGAGATCTCAGTGACGCCACGTAACGCCACAGCCAAAAGCGTCGAGCAGATTGTCCACCCGGTGGATAAGAAGCGTAAGCCGCTTCTGCTGGCACAGCTGATTGGCGAAAATAACTGGCAACAGGTGTTGGTGTTTACCCGTACCAAGCACGGTGCTAATAAGTTAACCAAGTACCTGCAAGAGTTCAGCATTACCGCTGCCGCTATCCACGGCAATAAAAGCCAAGGTGCTCGTACTCGCGCTCTGGCTGAGTTCAAATCCGGTGATGTACGTGCCTTGGTTGCTACCGATATCGCCGCCCGTGGCCTCGATATCGACCAACTGCCACAAGTCGTAAACTACGAGCTACCACAGGTGGCAGAAGACTATGTACACCGCATTGGCCGAACTGGCCGTGCTGGTGCAACCGGTCATGCTATCTCACTGGTGTGTGCCGACGAGTGGGAGCAAATGGTTGCCATTGAACAGCTGACTCAAAAGCACCTAGAGCGTGAAATGGTGGCTGGATTTGAACCACAAAACCCGTTGGATGACTCTAAGCCGATTCGCCCGCTTAAGGCAAAGAAGCCGAAGAAACCAAAGAAGCCAGCTGGCAATGAACACAACAGCGATGGCACTGAGACCAAAGCTGCAGCACCACGCCGTCGCAAGCCACAAGCCAATCGAAATGGCCAAGGTGCTCACAGTGGCGATGCTAAACCGACTGGCGGTCAACGTCGTGGCGGTGGCGGTCAACGTACCGGTGCGAGCAGCGGTGGCGAAGGCCAACGTAATGGTAACCGCAACTCCGGCGGTCGCAGTCAGGGTAGCGGCAACCGCAGCCGTCGCAGCGATTAAGCGACAACGTTCGCGTTGATTATCCGATACAAACAGGGCGCCTAACGGCGCCCTGTTTCATTATTGTAAAGCGACTTTGCAAGTGCGGATGTCAGCCACCCATATTTAAGCAGTACAGATCACAATCCACGTCGCCTTCAAAGCCTTTTTCTATCAGTTCAAAGCCATGCTTTAGCAGCAACCGAATCGACGCCTGATTACATGGGTCAACCGTTGCCCGCAGCTGGCTTAGTCGCAAATGATGCTGCGACCAGACAATCATGCCTTGCAGTAGTTCGCTACCTAGCCCTTTACCCCAGTGTTCACGACCAAAGCCATAGATAATCTCTTCGCCACCTTCATCTGGACGTGAGATCCCAGCCCAGCCAATCAAGCGGCCACTATCATTGTCTAACAACGCCCCAGTACCATAACCATGAGCGACCACGTTACGGCGTGAGTTGATAATCCACTGCTCGGTTTGCGCTTGAGTAAGGGGGTTGCCATCGCCGACGTAGGTCATCACTTCAGCATCGGCACATAACGTAGACAGCTCATCGAGATCGGTTAACTCAAACTGGCGAAAGCACAGCCTTGAGGTAGTAAAAAAATTATTTTTCAACATCCTGTTCCTACAACAAATTGACCTATATCAATAGGTAATTTAGACAGCCTAATAGTTTGTTTAGTTAGCAATAGCGCGGCTACTTTAACTGCCTTTAGCCCTAATGAGAACCACCCTGTAATCAGAGCAATTAGCCGCTTGGATCCCGATCAAAGGTAACCGTTGAAAACCATGCCGCAGTTCTGTGCAAGCAGATACCAAAATGGCCACCTAGAGTTAGGTGGCCATTGTTAGCGAGGCAAGAGAGCCGTTAGATTTTGTAGGTAAAGTTCAAAAACAGCGAGGTACCATCGTATTTGTAGCCACCAAACGACTTGAAGTGGTGCCATTGCAGGTGGCCAACAAAATCCTTGGTGAAGGCGTAGTTGCTCATCAGCATGTAATGATAACCGTGCTCTTTCCAACCAATCGCATCTTGAAGCCGTTCATTACGAAAATTAACGTTTTCAAACATCAGCATCTGGCTGAACTTGTTGGTCCAAGCGTAGCTTGCAGTGGTGCGACCAAACAGGTGAATACTGTCAGCGTCATCCTGTGGCGAGTGACCAAAGTAGTACTCCGGTGCCAGCGACATTCTGAACGCCACATCACCAAACTTCTTGGCGTACGAAAAACCGGTTCTTAGATGGTTATCGGCGATTTTGGTGTTCGATACCGTCTGGTGATCAATCCATACCGAGAAGTTAGAATCGTCCAAATCGTACAGCGTGGTAGAGAAGGTCTTAAAGGTTGCGATCTCTAAGCCATTCGGACTCTCCTTGGTACTGCCAATGTTTTCGATTAACCCTCGCGCCATGCTCGACCCCCAGTCGGTCTTCGCACGAAACTCAGCGGTAATTACGGTTTCATCGCCTTGGTTTGATGCCTCTGAATCGGTGCCTACTTCAAACCAATAACCAACACCAACTTGAAAGTTGCTTTTTAAAATCTCAGCCTGCGCCGGAGCAACTGCAGCGGCGACTATCGCGCCAGCTAAAAGTAATTTCTTCATGATCAGACCTACAGCAGTTCAGGATTGATGATGGTGGCGCGGTAAGGAGCATTACCTGGCAATGGCGAGATAACTTCCAGCTCTAAGCCCACTTCATCGCTGTTGTATTTAACTTCGTTAATTACGCCACGAGTCAATTGAGTGCGATCTTGTAGGTAGGTGTTCGCGCTGTAGATAAACATGCTGTTGGTATCTTGCTGGTAACTTACGTTAGAGGTGATTGCTGAGTACCAATCGTAACCGCGATCTTTACCGTATTCCCAAACTTGCTCAACGGTCATGTCTTTCTCGTTCACCTTGTATTCGACGGCACGAGAGTACTTCATGGTTGGCATTGCTGGCTGTTCGTAGTGACGGCCATCGCCGTTATCAAATACGGTTAAGCCCTTTGTTTCACCGCCGTTGTATACCTTGCCGGTCAGCCAAGCTGTGTGCTGGGTGTAGGTAAAGTCGAAGTCACCTTCACACAACCCTTTCTCAGAACAGCTAATCTCTTTGCCTTTACTGTTTACTGGGGTCAGTACTTTACTTGCTAAATCACCTTTCCAACCGGCAGACGGAGACAGGATCCATTTCACTACTTTGTTACGGCCAATCTTCACTACACCTTGGTGACGAAGGGACAAGATGATGGAATCGTCAGAGTTATCATGTTCAACCGAGTTAACGTGCGCCCAATTACGACCAGCACCGACACCAGGAATGTCAGTAAATGGAGCGTCGGATTCAATCTCAATGGTTTCACCGGTGTGCTCGTTATCAACGTTCAGACAAACTGCGCCCGCATCCAGTGCAATCAACAGGTCATCGCGCATATTGTCAAGGATCTCGTTCAAATCCCACACATCAACTAGCTTACCGTCTTCATCCATCTCTAAGATGTGGTCACGTACGGTGTGGACGCGCTTGCCGTCAGCACGCAGATAATCCGCTTTAGCAGCCCGCAGCAGGTAGTGGCCGTTATCCATTTCCATTACATCGTGTGAGAAATCAAGGTAACCACGAGGTAAATCCCAGTCCCAAACCATCTTGCCGAACATATCCATCCGGAACAGCTGTTGGCCTTTCCCCCACAACAGGTCGCCGTTTGGCAGCTGATGGAAGCCCATCATGATGCCGCGCTTAGTGATATCACGGTAATCTTCGAAATGAGAGGTGTCTAATGTCCAGCGAACTTCACCAGTCGTATCGGTCACAAAGATGTTGTTCTTACCAGACCAGTTTTGCGAACCCATGTTGCCTTTCCAAGCCAGTGCAGCGTCATCTGGGGTCTCAAAGATGTGGTTTACCATGTACAAGCGATCTTTGTACTTACTGTCTACTTTAACTGGCTTGATGACTGGGGCATTGGTTTTCATGCCATCTTTTGGAGTAGAACTAACACGAGGAGCAGTGTAGATCTTGTAGTCTTCGGTAATTTGCTTGCCTTCTTTAACGTAGCTTACGGTCACGGTGTTGTTGTAATCGGCATACAAACCAAATACAGGAATACCGTTGTGAGTCAGAATCTTATCTTTTTCTACGTTGTAGGTAATATCGATACCGTCTTTGCCTTTACCTTGAACGGTAACCTTAGCCCCTTCGATTTTGTAGCCGCCCAAATCGATAATTGCGGTTTGTGGAGCCAGTCCATAGGCATCAACGAAGACTGTACCTAATTGGCCTTGCGCCTTTGGTTTTTGTGATGGGTCAAAGGCTTTTGCTGCATAAGCCGTAGTGGAAATCATAGTGGCAAGAACTGCGACACTTAAGATGCTCTTTTTCATAATATAACTCCGTGTTCAGAAACTAGATGACGGAGTTATATTCGGTGTTATTGAGTAAGGTTATCATGACTTTTTTCACCAAAGAGATGGAAACAAATCCGCAAACATTAAAAATAATTAAGTCAAAATCTAACATTAAAAAAATTTAAGGTGTAGAACACAAAATAAACACATTGCAGAGTAAAAAATTTCACATAGAAATCTGGTTTAAAACTTAATGACTATTGCTAGCCATAATTAATCTCATAATGGCTAATTAATGCAATAAGGTTATATTTTCCAACAAAAAGCGCCACATAATTATGTGGCGCTAAATATTTACAATAAAAAATTTGGGTGATTACCGCTGCTATTTCTACTTATCGCGTTAATCATCACTATATTTAATAAGATAGAAGCTTCATCTCTTCGATATAATCGGTATCGGCCACAATCCTTGGGGCTAAGGAATGGCAGTACTCCTCAACGTTACTGATACTAATCTCATCAGTAATGTTCCAGTTGAGGGTTTGAAGAATGTCTGCTTCAAACTTCATCATGTCTAAGCTGTCTTCACAGCCAAACATATTGATGTTCTTGTTATCATAATTGAGCGTAAATCCGCGCTCGTAGTTCTTCATGGTCTGAATACAACGCCTAATTTCGTCCTCAGTAGCATCGACATAGCCCCGCTCAATCATGCACCGAATTGACGCCAAATTTATCGATTTTAACTTCTTATAAATCAGCGAGGTATCATGAATATATTGATGCGAGGCGCAATCCATCAAGCCATGAATTGATACAAAATACTGGATGTCATTATCGACTCTAGAGTATTGATTCTTTAACGTAGTCAAATAGATCTGAGCTAGCAACTTTTCCTTTGGATTCAATGCACTAGTAAAGCAATCCTTCTGCCCATTGATGCCCCATCGAATCAGGTTACGGTTGAATAACAGTACGTAAAAATCATTCACCGATGAGAAGTTTTTATAAACTGTTCCTTTTGCTAAGCCGGTACCCTTTACTACCGAATTCAAGGTACAGGAAAACAACTTCCCTGAATCATATAACTCATCTAAGCATGTAAATATTGATAAAAGGCTGTCCCTGTCCAAAGTAATTCTCTCTTCTACTTACAATATAAGCACTTTAACGATATGGGCCTTTTCTTTGTGCGTTACAGTGCAAGGAAAATAACATTCAAGCCAATGGAATAAGCAATACACCAACCCGATCACAGCAATGGTAAATTTGTGACACCAAACAACATTAACCAACCAGAATGTGAAACCACTTACTCTCACCTGGGAGCCACTAAAATTATAGATGGAAAAAATTCCATCACTGGTGTGAGTACCTTTACAAAATCGGTTCTGCTAAATAATTTCTATTTTTAGTGTGATTCAACTCATAATAAACTACGGTTGACGCCGCTAAATTATATAGCAAGTGAAATAACCAACAATGGATTTACCATGAAAAAAATAATTGCTGCTATCTCTTTAGCCATCTCTTTCGGTGCTACCGCTTATGATCAAGGAAAACATTATATCGACCTAAAAGATAAAGGTTTTAATGCACCGAACCAAGTAGTTAAAGTTTATTCTACTAACTGCCCATTCTGTTACAAATATGAAAAATCTGTTATTCCTAACTACGAAAAAAACCTGCCTGATGGTATTAACTACGATGCGTACCACATTACCACTAAACCACCATTTGGTTTAGAAAAAGCTACTGCAGTTGCCGTTGGTAAAGTACTGGGTGAGAAACAATACAAAACCGTAAAAATGGCTTACTACAAACAGCTCCACGATTTAAAGAAGAAGTTCACTTCAAGTGAAGAAGCCACTCAGTTCGGCATCGACAAATTAGGCATCTCACAAGCAGAGTTCGATAAGCATGCCGCTTCCCCTGAAGTCGCTAAACTGCTGCTGAAGTGGGACCAAGGATTAGAGGTTGCCAAAGTTAAGGGCATTCCGGCCATCGTGGTGAACGGTAAATACCTGATCAACACCCAAAGCGTCACCAGTATGAAGATGCTAGATGAATTGACCGCTGAGCTGCTGGCTAAGTAAGGAGAGCACTATGACTGCAATTACCGCTGGCTTCGGAGACTTAAGAGCAGCTCCGGGCCAAACCCTAACGGCATGGCAGAATCAGCGCTGGCTGTGGCTGTTAATGAGTGGCGCGGCACTATTTCTCATTTTATCTGCCATGGGTTATTTCCAATGGTTCCTTGAGATGGACCCGTGCGAGATCTGTGTATACATCCGCTTTAGTCAGTGTTGTATCCTTTTTGCAGGCCTCATTATCGCAATTAAACCCTGCAATAACGTTCTCAAGATTGCTGGTATGGCATTAGCTTGGTACGGCGTTCTGCAAGGCATGGCATGGTCAATTGAATTAAACGCGTTGCACGACTCCTCCCACGCACTAGATGACGTAATGGCAGCGGGCGGCGATCTGTTTGCAGCCGGTGGTGGCGGTGGTGCTTGTTCCACCGAACCGCACTTCCCACTGGGCCTACCACTGCACGAATGGCTGCCATATGAGTTCCAGCCATCGGGGATCTGTGGTGAAGATGATTGGTCACTGTTAGGCCTGAATATGGCGCAATACTGCATCATCGCTTACAGCTTCTTTATCATCGGTTTAGGCGCAGCGACCTTCGGTTGGCTACGCGGCTTCAAAAAGTAGTGCAAGCCATAACAATTCCTGCTCGCTCAAGCACAGCCAGTGGCTGTGCTTTTTAGGTTACTACTCGACCAAACACAGTAACAGTAGTAGTAGTACAAGTAAGCGGAAAATTAAGCTAGCTTTAGCAGACCGCCAGCCATACCTAGGAAGCTTATGAAGGGCGCTGAAATTATCCCTGCCCCTTGGAATCTAAGCGGCACCGGCATTATCTTGTTGTATCACTTTAAGGCCGATTGGCTGCGGCAACATCGCCTCGTTCCCACGTCGATGCGCGACCACTGCTGTGGTGGTTTAGGGGCGCTGATGTTGGTTAACTACCTCAACAGCGACTGTGGCGTAAAGCCTTATCAGGAGATGTTGTTTATCCCAGGTAAATTTCATTGGCCGGCACAACCGGCCTCGATTAAGCGCCACAGCATCACCGATATTGTGGTTTCAACCGAGCAAAGCGCAATCAGTGGTAATGCCAACTGGGCTATCCCTAAACGCTTAGCACAGTTTGCTTGGCAGCAGCACGAGCGCAACAGCCATATCTGCGTAACCGAACAGCAGCAACCATTAGTTGATATCAGTCTGAGCCACTACCCAATCCCTTTGCCGATGCACACCGCCTTGTTGCCAATGCCGTTAGCTCAGCCTCATGCTAGTCAATTATGGCTAACTGATTACGTCGGCCGTGGCTTTGCCTACCCAGCTAAGGTCAATCACTTTCACGCCCATTCAACTCAACTCGCGCCACTGAACAACCTCAACTGCATCGCTGCACTTTATGTTTCACCATTTAGGCTTGAATTCCCAACGGTCAAAAAAGTAGCTATACAATAAGAACTATCGCTACTTTAACTACTGCTGAAATATAAAAATGGAGATTGAATCATACTCATGAATAACCAAAACCAAACAACCACTAGCGACTGAATATATTAAACTTTCATTAGCGGTAACTATATTCATTGGCGAAATGTCGACAGACAACAAATATACTTTAACGATTTTACGTGACACCAATCACATATTAAAGTTAGGAAAAACCATACATAACAGCTAATAATTGACCAGTTCCAAACTAAACACGAAAAAATATCAACCGGTTAGTTATCAATGAAAAAACATCAACTAATGTTTAATATTTAAACATTAGTTCATTCAATTATTAACTTCTAACTCGTTATGTACTAAACGATAAGGACATTACTATGAACACATCTGCATTACGTTGTAGTTTGATTGCACTTGCAATAGTTGCAACGCCTTCGATCGCGCAAGACGTTACTGGTAACGCAACCGTCACTGTGAAAAACTCATTCACCTTTACTGAAGATGCGCCATTAAACTTTGGTGAAATCAGCGCGACTGCTGGTGCCACTGCCACTACTGATATCGCAACGTTAACCATTAGTTCCGATGGTACTGTGAATGCTGCTGATAATAGTGCTGCAACCGCAGCACAGATCCGAGTGTTAACCGCTGGTAGCGCAGGTACCTACTCCATCTCAGGTGTTGCCCCCTACTCTAGCCTTACCCTCGACCTAACTACCCTAAACAGCAATTCTGTTGAACTTACAGCAGTATCTGGTGCGCCAGGGGCAGCAACATTCACGGTAGATAACTTTGAAGCGACCGTTACTGTGGGTAACAATGTCGGCGACAGTGCTGATAATTCCACACCAATAGTTGCCGACGCGAGCGGCAGCGCAGGCTTCGCCCTCGGTGCAGTACTAACCACAGATGCTGCCGGCACTTCGCCTACCTATTACGATGAAGAATACACAGGTACCTTTACTTTAACTGTTGATTACTAATCCCAGTTCGATGTTAACGCCTAGAAAAACGGCCGCTGCTTTGGTTGGCCTGTTTTATTGTAAAGCCAGCCTTGCTGGCTTTTTGACTATCCAACACCTTAATTTTGGTGAGGTTGTTAACAGTGATGTTAGTCAAGTTAGTACTGTTACGGTTCACCCTGACGGCCATACTAGCTCAACCAAGGCCCTATGGCGGATAACGCCAGGACAGCTTGGGCTTTACCAGCTCATTGGTTTGCCGCCCTACACAGTAATGTCCATTAGCAGTACTATTACTGTACCGGACTCCACAGGCCCCAATAATAACTCATTCAAGTTGACTGAAATTGTTACCCCAACAACTCTCACCGCCGATATTTATGGTGAAGCACAACTTGAAGTGAGTGGTACCTTGGAAACCGTAAAAGGTAAACCGGCATTTGACGGTATTCACTCGACCTATTTCCACATAACAGTCAGCTACTAAATAAAAGAATTAACCTTACCGTGAAAAAATTTATCTCTTTGGCGCTTTTTTGTTGCGCTTTTACTACCGTTTCTGTGCACGCCAACTTATTAATTAGTCCAACCAACGTTGTGATTGAAGATCGCCAACGCAGTAGCAATATCACGGTTATTAATAACGGTAAAACAACCCGAACTTATCGGCTCTCATGGCAACATAAACGCGCCAAACCGTCTGGCGGCTACGTCAATGTCACCGATACGCCACCGCTGCAGCTCGCTGCTGATCAGTTTATAAAAATCAGCCCTCGCCAGGTAACCTTAGCAGCAGGTGAACGCCAAACGATTCGCCTTTCCGCTCGCCGTCCCAAAGGGCTACTTGATGGAGAGTACCGCAGCCACCTGTTGTTTTCGGCACTGCCAGAAAATAAATCTGCAGCGGAGAATGGCGCCGGCGGCTCGATCAGTATTGATGTATTGATGAACTACTCAATGCCAGTAATTGTTCGCCAAGGGCAAGATAAAGTAGCCGTCAATATTGCTGGCATCGAACATCGTCGCGCAGCAGATAGCAGTTCGATTGCAGTTCACTTTGAGCGTACAGGCAAACACTCTGTAGTAGGCAACGCCATTATCTATTGGCAGGCCTCAGCTACTGCCCCAACCCAAGAAGTAGCACGGATCAACGCTTATCGCCTGTACCCAGAGCTCGACCATGCTCAGCTGAATATCCCCGCCCACAGCGATATCCCTAACAGCGGTTTATTGTCAGCAAAATACCTTGGATTAGGTAAGGACAAAGGCAAATTACTTAGTGCGTCTGAAGCCATTGCCATTCACTAAGCACGACCAATGAACCGATCTTCATCAGCTATTATTTTAGGCTGTAGCTTACTTGCTCTGCTACTGCCAAGTGGTAGTTGGGCGAGTAACGACAACGCAGCCCTTAAAAATTCACGGTTAATCTCAGCGCTAAAGCGGATCCAACAAAGTTATGAGAACCCATCGAATAAAGCCACCGATATGGGGGCTCAGGCCAGTGGTATTCCGGCAGGGGAAGAGTTGTTGTTAGATGTTACCGTAGCGCAGCAGCTGCACAGCGATATTTGGGGGATAAAAAGTAATTCAGGTGCGATGCTCAGCTTGCAAGATTTCTTCGATCTATTGCAGATCCCCATCGAGATTGATCTTAGCTCCGAGCTGGTTGAGGGGTGGTACTTCAATCCCAACAATCGCTTTAAACTGACTAGTAATCTGACGACTGGACAACGCCAAGTTAGCATCAATGGCGTCGAGCTTCCGGTCAATGACGACACTTTTTTATTACTGGACGACGAACTATTGGTCGATGCCAACCAGCTCGCCAATTGGTTTGGGTTGGACTTAGCCATCAACTATCGCCAAATGAGTCTTACTATTGAGTCGTCACAGACACTACCGTTTGAGCAGCAATTGGCGCGACGAGAACGGAGTCTGAGTAGCAAACCAAACGATACACCAAGCTTTACCGAAGCGGATAACAGCTACCAATTGCTGTCTGCTCCAGTGCTCGACTTGCAGCTACAAGGCAATTTCAGTGAAAACTATAATAACGGCTACTTCTCCGCCTTAGGTAGCCATGATCTGGCCTTTATGAATAGCCAGTATTACTTCTCTGGCAGCAGCGAATCTGGTCTCGATAATGCCCGTTTTACCCTAAGTAACCAATCCAACCACAATGATCTGTTAGGCCCACTGCAGGTAAGCCAATACAGTATTGGCGATGTTAGCCCGGTCAGCCACGGCATTAACAGCAGCAGCGGCTTAAGTCGCGGAGCACGGATCAGCAACCGCAATAACAATCAACTCACCAATACTCGCAAAATAACCCTTGATGGCGATATACAACCTGGCTGGGATATCGAGCTTTATCACAATGAGCTGTTAATAGATCAGCAGTTCAGTAATCAAAACGGACGCTATGAATTTAATGACGTTTCACTCCGCATTGGTGATAACCGTTTTGAGCTGGTTTTTTACGGCCCATATGGTGAAATTGAACGGAAAAGCAAACAGGTACTGGTAGATATCGACAGCACCACCGAACAGCAATGGGTTTACGATTTTTCAGCCGTCGAACTGAATAGTGGTCTGTTTGATCAATTTGACAATAAAAACAGCAGTGAACAAGGGCTGCAACTGAGCAGTCAGCTGCAGCGTGGCCTGAACCAACGCTGGTCGGTCGAACTAGGAGCAAGTTACCTAGACAACAGTGTCGGTGCCGACCAACAAAGCCTCTCACTTGGCAGTAACTATGCTTTGTGGGACAACTGGCTGTTGGATGGACTGTACCAATGGGATGACCAGAACGACAATGGCTATCACTTTGGGATTCGAGGCCAGCGCCAACAACACAGCTTCAGTGCTTACATCGAGCAATATCATCGAGACAATAAACAGTGGGGTACAGAGGTCAGTGGTCAACCCGCCTTCGGTGACAGCATCAATCTGAACTACTTACTGAGTTGGACCGACTATCAGACCTCCAGCAGTCATCAACAGCTGCGTCAGAGCCTAAACTGGCGCATAGCCAACATTGGTTATGAACATTCGTTGCTCTGGGGCAAAAACGATTACAGCGAAGATTCATTAAAGGGAAGTTTCCGCAGTCAGTTCAATCGGTTCGGTGTATTTAGTCAACTAACGCTGGATTACAGTGCACTACCACAATGGCAACTGGATAAAGTAAAGGTCGATTTATCATGGCCTATCATCCCCTACCTTAGTGGCGATGTGGAAGCGTTCTATAAGCCACAGTATGACCAATATCAGGTACAAACAGCCTTCACTTGGCAACAGAACTCATGGTATCTCAACAGTTACTTCAGGTGGGACTCGGTACAAGAGTGGAGTCTTGGCTTATTAGCGCGGATCAGCGTCGGTTACGACAATAAAACGGACAGCGTATTGCTCACCAAACAATCGCTGGCAAACTCTGGCACCGTGTTGGTTCGCGTATTCGAAGACAGTAACCTCAACGGCAAATACGACGAGGATGAACTGCTGGTTAAAAATGCCAAGGTGAAAGCTCCTCAAAGCCGTCGGCAGGGTTACACCAACGACTCTGGCATAGCGACACTCACCTCAATGCCGCTGCTTCGCGCCACAGATGTTGTACTTGATCGTGACAGTCTAGAGGATGGATTTCTGATCCCAACTCAACCGGGCGTGGCCGTTGCACCTAAGCGTGGCCAGATGGTCGTTCTAGAAATTCCTCTGGTCGAAGCCGCTGAGATTGATGGCACAATCTATCTGCAAAAAGATCCCGATAAAGGTGATGAGCCAGCCGCATACGCGGGTCTAATGCTAAAAGATAAACAGGGCCAAACGGTAGCCACCACGCAAGCGGAATACGATGGCTATTATCTGTTTACCGACATCATTCCTGGAGATTATCAGGTAGTCGTTGATCCGGAATACGCCCAGCGCCAAAAACTGCGCACGGTAGAACCAGCGACTGCAGCACTACACCAACCGGGTACGGTGTTAGCAGGGCTAGATATGACCCTAGAGCGCAAACAAACCTTAACAGGATATGCTGCTGCCATCGGCACCTTTAAATCATTAGCATTAATGCAGAGCTACTGGCATCTATTGCAACCTAGGTTAGTCGGTTTCGAACTCAACGGTTTTTATTCCATTGACGCCAGCGGTTACCAATTAAATGCGGCGTTATATCAACAAGAAAACGAAGCCGACTTGGTCTGTCGAAAACTCCAACAAACTGGTATAAGCTGTAATGTCAGTCTGTATCAGCGCGATTTTTAGGTAGTGTGTAGTATATGAATCGTCCAACTCAGTGTTTTTCTGTGAGCATGAAGCGAGCGCTAATACCTGTGGTGCTGTTAATTTCTGGTTGTGCAACCAATGTCGACCAAGATCCTCGGCTAGAGCAACTAAACTCGCAAGTGGTTCAGTTGCAGCAGCAGATGTCTGACTATAAGAAAATGGAACCCAAGCTTAAACACCTAGTTGAGCTCGAAGGCGATCTAAAGATTGTGGTTGATGAGTTAGCACAAATGACTTCTGAGCTACCAAATATCCCCCCCCCTGCGCATACTACCCCAAATATCTCTGAGCCCGCGGCTCCTCAGGTTGCTGCTGCCACACCTCCAACTCCGCTCGAAAATACAGAATCGGCAGTTATCAACGCTACGCCAGCCGATAAACTCAAGCCTAAAATAGCGACTGCGGTAGCCCCATCAATGGCACAAGAAGCCACGCCTAAAACAGAGGCTGTTACTAGCCCCAACAACCCGGTGACCATTGCAACAGCTAACGCTGTTATCGATATTCAGCTCGTTTCCTTTAAGAACGAACGCCTTACGGTGGCGGCTTGGCAAAAGATCCGTCGCAAGCATGAACAGCTTTTGGGGAATCTCGATCCGTTCATCGAAAAAGCGACCTTAAAACAAGGTACCTTCTACCGACTTAAGGTGGGTCCGTTTGACAATAAAAACGCAGCAATAGCGACCTGCAACAAACTTAGAAAAGCCAATCAAGATTGCAACGTAACAACGGCGTTGCTGTAACCAAGCGGCCCCTATTCGATACCGCCCGAAAAAACAGTTTAGCCACCAACGATAAGTGATATGACCGAACTAGAAAAGATGCGCTCTGGCCTGCCTTACAACTTGTTCGATGCCGAACTCGACGCTATTCGCTTGCATGTATACCCAATTTTGCAACGCTTTAATCAAGGCGCCAGTGCCCACGATGGTATCGAACTGTTGCTAGAGATGGGGATGGATATCCATCCGACGGCGCTGATCCAACCACCATTACGTACCTGCTACGCACGTTTCATTAAAATTGGGGCCAAGTCATTCATTAATTGGGACTGTGTCATGCTAGATCATGGTGGCATTACCATTGGTGAACATGTTTTTATCGGCCCACAAGTTCAATTGGTCACAGTGAATCACGCCAGCAGCGCCAAAGAGCGCATCGCCGGAGGTGAGATAGCAAAACCGATCAACATCGCTGACAAAGTGTGGATTGGCAGCGGTGCCATTATCCTACCGGGAATATCTATTGCAGAGGGCGCTATTGTCGCCGCAGGTGCAGTCGTAACCAAAAACGTTGCTGCGTACACCACTGTTGGCGGCAACCCAGCTAAGGTTATCGCTACCACCACCGAGTAAGCCTCGCTGTAGATCACAAAATGTCACCACCAATAACGGTTGATGTCACTATTTTCATTGGGATCTGGCAGGATAATCGTAGCGATACGATTTTAGGAGCATTGCCATGAAACCACGCGCATTAGTAACCGGAGCCACCGATGGCATCGGTCGTGCTTTAGCCTTTGAACTCGCCCAACAGGGCTACAACGTCGATGTGCTTGGCCGCGATGCTAGTCGCGGTGAAGCGGTGCTCCAGCAGCTGCAGCAACTGCACCCAGAAGGCGAACATCAGTTACATCTAGTTGAACTGGCGACCATCAGTGCCAACAATGCATTTTTAGCTCGTTATACCCAGCAACATCAATCGTTACAGCTATTGGTCCTTAACGCCCTTCCCCACGGCAGCAAGACCAACATCAGTGACGATGGCATCGAATCTACCTTTGCGGTTGGCTGCGTCTCGCGCTACTTATTTAGCGAAGCACTAGAGCCGTTATTGCAGGCCAGTGACAACAGCCGCGTCATTCATATTGCAGACCCAAGCCATCTGGATAACATCAACTACAAACTGCTTGAAGACGGTCGTACCGGCGTTGGTAAGGCAACCTTCCAAGCGTTTGCTGGCTGCAGCTTATTGGCCTACCACGTCAATAAATTTGGCCATTGCAACACCCCGCATGAGATCTACCACCCCGGTGCAACCTCAACTGGGCAAACCAAGAATCAAGGTCTGTTCAATAAGCTATTCTCATTGATGATCAAGTGGCAAACCCCTGAACAAGCGGCACAGACGCTGCTACAACACATCAACGAGGTCAAAGCGGTTGATGCTGCCGGTAAGATCTATAAGCAAGGTGAACGCCAGAAAGCCAGTCCAAACCTGTTGATCGGCGAACCCGCCTACCGCGGTTTATTGGAGTGGCTGGAAGAGAAAACTCAGGTGACGTTTAGCACGAAGTAAGTGCCTATGCCGTCAGCTTAGGCCAGCGCTTAACCGCTCTAAATATTGGCACAGGGTTAATCGACATTGACCACTTAAAACAAAACCGCAGCTCTGAGAGCTGCGGTTTTTCGTTGCTTCGCTGCGGTGGTACTATTTTTGCCTAAACCTGTTTGGCGTACAGGTACTTATGCGGCGCAAAGTACACCATAATTGGGGTTAGCATCGCTTTTGCTCCGGTTAGGTTACAGCCGGTGTGAATCGTTAATTTATCGTCACGTTTCACCTTAACCTGCAGCTTATTGGACCGCATCCAATCCAACTTAAAAAAGATCTCATGCTCACCTGGGGATAGGTCAAAGCTTAAGGTCTCACCGTCGCGGACCTCGCCAATCTTATTTTTCTTGCCGTCGAACACTTTGTACTTACGGTTACGATCCACAAACATGCTATCGCGTTTTACCACTAACTGAGCCATTAGGATCTCCTAGACCATTAGCGACGAAGGCCGCTGATAATTCATTCAATAGTGATAGTAAAATTACTGCGAGCAGACAGCCATTACTTCACCTTAAAGGCGTTAACTAGATCGCACAATTCGTAGCGCTACGACGTGTGTAATGCAGCATCCTAACGCGTGAGTTTGAATTAACCTCAACGGTTGCTGAGTTTCACCACAAAGCCGCAGTAATTTTCATTTTGTACAAAAAAGCCGACTCGCATCTGGCGGATGCTAGCCGGCATTTTCGTTTTAAACCTTAGGAATCGCTGCTGACGACATCGACACTTAAGAGGAGCCAAAAATTTGGGAACAACTGACTCCGATGACTTCCCTCTAAAGGGGTGATTACTGCTAAGGCGTTAGCGCTAACTCGGCGCCCTAGCAATACCAATAAAAAGAAAGTCATCGCAGCCGACGGTTACCAAAAGGGCCGCAAGTGCGGCCCTTGGTAGATAACCTAAAGGCTATATATTATTTAGCTTCAGCAGCTTCGGCAGCAGCAATCGCCGCTTGACGAGCGTCTTCTTCTGCGCGGATAGCAGCAACTTTCTTACCGAAAATCAGTTGCAGAATCGCTACGCCACCGAAGGCAGGTACCAGACAGGTCCAAGCAGGAACGTCCAAGTAGCCTTTAATCAGCATTGCACCAGAACCAATCAACAGCATGAATACCATCTTGCGGAAGATCGGAGTAGGAATACGCTTGTGAACCCACTGACCTACTAGAGAACCAGCAATCATAGTAGGGATACACAGGATAACTAACTTAACAGTAGAGATGGTCAGAATACCTGCACCGGCCAAGCCGCCAATTACAGTCAAGTTGTTCGCAGTAAAGAAGGCGTTCAAAGTACCACGGAAAGCCGCAGGAGCTAGGTTACGCAACATACCGTAGATAACAACTGGTGGACCATTGGTAGAGAATGCTGCACCCAGTGCACCAGCGATCACACCCATAGGTGCTGCAATCCAACCCTTGTCGTATACCGGTAAACGAGGAATAAACAAGCTGTAGAAAGAGTAAACAATCAGGAAGGTACCTAAGAAAGCTTTCATCATTGCATCTGGCAAGTAAGACAGAGCGTAGATACCCACTGGCACACCCAGAACGGAGAAACCGATCAGGACTGCTGCAGACTTCCAGTCAGTGTCTTTACGGGACAACCAAGTGGCGTACAAGGCAGTAGCGGTACCTACCATTACCGACATAGGTGCTGCCATCTTAACTGGCAGCAACAGGGTAACTAGTGGCATGGTAGTTAAACCACCACCAAAACCAGCACAGATACCAACGAAGGTGTACATAAACATCAACGCAACAACCGTAAGGATGGTGCTGGTTTCTAACGCGACGCCGTCAGGCGTAAATAACTCGAAAAATTCCATAGGAAACTACTTCTATTTTAAAAAAGCGGATTAGTTCAGAGTAAGACCAGCATCTACGATGAAGTCTTGACCAGTACAACCACAAGACTCGTCAGAGCCCAAGAACAGTGCCAAACGTGCACAATGAGAACCGTCTAGGCGGAATTTCAAAGCTTGCAGTTCAACAAATTGGTTTACCGCAGCTGGATCCAATTTGGCCCACATTGCGTCTTGCTTAGGAGTGCGAATAGCACCTGGAACCAAGCTGTTTACGCGAATACCGCGCTCGCCTAGCTCTTGTGCCAGAGTACGGGTAAAGCCGTGGATAGCAGCTTTAGACATGGAGTAACAAACACGACCAGGACGGCCACGCATCCAGTTGATGGAACCCATGTTGATGATAGAGCCACTGCCTTTCTTCGCCATGCCATCGATTACCGACTGGATAGCAAATACTTGGTGACGCAGGTTAATTGCGATGCGGTTATCGAAGTACTCTTCAGAGATATCGTCGATGGTGTGGTGATCGTCAGAACCCGCGTTGTTGATCAGGATTTCAACGTCGCCCAGCTCAGCAGACACGGTCTCGAAACAGTTTTTCAGCAGTTCAGTGTTGGTCACGTCGCAGAACAAGAACATGCAGCCCAGTTCGTCAGCCAGTTTCTGGCCTGCGTCTTTGTCGAAGTCTAGGAATGCAACTTTAGCGCCTTGAGATACGTATGCACGTACCAGCTCTTCGCCGATACCGCTAGCGCCGCCAGAGATAACTGCTACTTTGCCTTCGATGGATTTGTATTGAACGTGGTCGGTGTAGTTCATGGTGTTACTCCTAGTGAATCTGCTCGGCGAAAAGTCGAATAACGCCGAGCTAAATTTGAATTAAATTTTTGCGTTGCTGTTAACCACTTTATAAGTGGCACAGAAATCTTCGCCGCCGATGCCCTGCTCTAGACCTTTGTCGTAAACAGCTTTAACAACATCAGCACCAGGTAGCTTCAGGCCAGACTCGGCCATCATGGCGTTCATGATGTTTACGTCTTTAGCCATGTTCTCCAGCGAGAATGCAGTGGTGTAATCTTCTTTGGCGATGGCAGGCAGCTTGCCAGACATGTAGAAGTTGGAAGCGCCGCCGTAAGAAGCAGCCAAACCGAAATCTTCTTTATCGATGCCGTAGTGAACGCCAGCAGTAACCATTTCATTTACCGCGTTCTGGATGCCGCCAACTAAGTTGTTGTGCAGAATTTTCATTACCAGACCACGGCCATTAGCGCCTAAGTGGATCTGGTTAGAGCCCATCATCGCAAGGATGTGCTCAATCTTGCCGTAAGCTTCTTTGTCGCCACCGACGTAGATACCCAGCTCTGCTGCAACAGCAGCAGGCACAGACTTAACTACCGGTGCGTCCAGCATCACTGCGCCAGTGGCAGCAACTTGAACAGACAGGTCTTCAGATACTGAAGGGTCGATAGTAGACATATCAATGGTGATCTGGCCGTCACGCAGATGTGGCAGCAGATCAGCGTATACCGCTTGAACATGCTCAGACTTAGGCACCATTGAGATGATTACGTCTGCTTTCTTAGCAATTTCAGCGCTAGACTCAACCGCAGTTGCGCCCGCTTCAACTAGCTTCGCTACCTGCGCTTGGTTGTAATCGAATACCAAAACGTCGCCGTCGTGCTTAGCAACGATATTTTTGGACATGGCTTCGCCCATCAGGCCCAGACCGATAAAACCGATAGTTGTCATTATTTGTTCTCTTTGAAGGTTGGTTTAACCATGCCGGCAACGTCTGTGCGCATGGTAAAGATTGAGCCAGAAAGTGGCTTCTCTGCCAGTTCGGCTTCATCCATGTTTTCGCGAGTGGTAGTGATGTACAGCGTCTTCATATCGTCGCCGCCAAAGCACACCATCGTTGGGCAACGTACTGGCAGTTGATACTCTTCCAATACTTCGCCAGTCGGGGAGATACGAGCGATGCGGTGGCCATCGAACAATGCAGTCCAGTAGCAACCTTCAACATCCATTGCGCCGCCATCTGGACGACCATTGCCTTGTGGGAAGCGTTTAAACACTTCACGCATACCCAGCTCACCATCGGCGTCAATTGGGGTGCGGTACATCACGTGATTTGGGGTATCAGTGTTGTACATCCACTGTTTGTCAGCGCTAAACGCTAAGCCATTAGCACCAAGGATGTCGCACTGCACTACTTTCGGAGTCAGGTCAGCATCGATACGCATCAGCATGGCACCATTGAAGCTGCGTGGGCCCCAGTAGGTACCAGCAAAGAAGCGACCGTCTTGATCAACTCCGCCGTCGTTAAAGCGAGCGACCAGTGGGTTGTTCGGGTTTTCACATACGCGAGATTCAATCTTGCCGTTGGCATCAGCTAAGAAGATGCCAGTACGCATAGCTAGGATGAAACCACCCTTATCACGCAAACCAAAGCAACCTACTTCTTCATCGAAGTTAAGCACTGAGTGCTCGCCGGTAGCAGGATCCAACGAGTGGATCTCTTGTTCAATGATGTCGGTCCACAACAGCTTTTGCTGCGCCGAGTCCCAAGTTGGGCACTCTGGCAGATGGCCGATGTAGTCAAACAGAACTTCAGGCTTATTCACAATCGGATACCTTAATGATCATAGTGACGGATACAGACTGACCTGGGCCAACCAGCTTCATCGCTTGGTCGTTACTACCACACGTCAGATCGTTAATAGCGTTATTTACGTTGGTAACGGGTTCAATCGCCACGAAGTTTTTCTCCGCAGGCGGCATGAAGAACACCGCATTTTTCGCATCAGGAGAGATAACCTCAGCCTTCACCTTGGCGTCAGGCCAGCGCACCTCGGAGTGGCCATCCCAACCGGCAAAGCAGTTGTCTACCGAACCGGCAACAGGGGCACGCAATTCGCTGTAGTCCCACTTAGCTGGTACATCTTCAACCGCACAAGGCAGGGTGTTGGCATCGTTGAGCAGTACCTTTTTAGCAGCAAAGCGCACTAACGCGTCTTTGGCGTTAGCAAAGTACGGATGGAAGCCTAGACCTACCGGCACATTGCGCTCGGCTAGATTGAAGTAGCTCAGAGTCACGTGCAGCTCATTATCTTTAAGCTCAAACACCTGAGTAGCTTGGTATGGCCAAGGCCAGCTGTGATAGGCATCGCCTTCTGCTTGGTGGAGACACTTGAGGACTACACCGTTACTGGCCTCTTCGCTGATGATCCACGGTTGATGCCATGCATTACCGTGGATGGTGTGCGGGTGCTCACCAAAGTTTTTTAACAGCTCAAATTGCTCGCCTTCAAACTCAAAGATGCCGTTAGCGATGCGGTTCGAGAACGGGATCAGCGGGAAGCTGCCAGATTGGTTAACAATCACATTCTCAAGCGCAGGCAATGGACGCAAAATGTCTACGTCGCGGTATTGCAACGCTGCAATAGCGCCGCCCAGTTCAGGGGCAACTTTTAGGGTTAGGTCCCCGAGAGTTTTAGTGACGAGCTTAAGCATGTTAGTAAACCTCGCCGCCGGATACGGTTAGCTCTTCGCCACGGATAGCAGCCAGCTGCTCTTTAGCACGAGCCAGCAAGTAGCTCATGTCAGAGCCCAGTGCTACGAACGAGAAGCCCATCTCTTGGTATTTGTTAGCCAGCTCAGGGTTGCCGCCAACAATGCCGCAAGGCAGGTTCATCGCCTTGGCTTTCGCCAGACCTTCGGCAATCTTGGCCTGAACTTCTGGGTGGCTTGGGTTACCGATGTGACCCATAGCCGCAGACATGTCGCCGGGGCCGATAAAGAAACCAGTTACGCCTTCTACTGCGCCAATGGCTTCCATGTTGTCAATTGCTTCAGGGGTTTCCATTTGCAGGATGAAGGCAATCTCTTCGTTCGCTTCACGAACAAAATCGGCTTTTGAACCGTACATAGACGCACGGTGTACAGCTGCGAAACCACGCTTGCCTAGTGGCGGGTAGTAAGCGGCTTCTACCGCAGCACGAGCTTCTTCTGCGGTGTTGATAAAAGGAACCATCAACGAGTTAGCGCCGCCGTCTAAGGCACGCTTGATCAGTACTACGTCATTCCAAGCCAAGCGGTACAGTGGAGTAGTCGTGGTGCTGGCGTTGCGAATCGCACGATCGATGCGAACTGCGTCTAGTGAATCTACTGGTACGTGCTCTTGGTCCAATACCAAGAAGTCGAAACCGATGGTAGACATCGCTTCAGCAACGGTGTCAGAGCCAGTCATCATCCAGGTACCCAGTTGGGTGTTACCGTTTTCGATGGCGTGTTTAAATTGGTTCATTGTTGTGATCCTTGTGACGCAACGGAGGGGCCGCCGTAACGGCCCAACATTTCAATTAGTGACTAACGAATTAGTGAATTGGTGGCTCAGGAACATCGCTACCAGCTTGCAGGAAGTCGAAATCACAACCTTCGTCAGCTTGGGTAACGTGCTGCTGGTAAAGGGCAGCGTATGAGCGGTCGAAGGTACGATGGGTTGGCTTCAGATGCTCACGACGATCGGCCAGCTCTTCGTCAGATACCAACATGTTCAAAGAACCCGCTTCGATATCCAGTTCGATGATGTCGCCAGTCTTAACCAGCGCCAATGGACCACCAACCGCAGACTCAGGGGCAACGTGCAGGATACAAGTACCGTAGTGAGTACCTGACATACGTGCATCGGTGATACGAACCATGTCGTTCACACCCTGCTGCAGCAGTTTCTTAGGAATTGGTAAGTTGCCCCACTCTGGCATGCCTGGTGCGCCAACTGGACCTGCGTTACGCAGAATAAGTACTGAGTCTTTGGTGATGTCCAACTCTGGACTGTCGATGTTGTCAGACAGTGACTGATGGTCATCAAATACAACCGCTTTACCTTTGTGCTTGCGCAGCTCAGGCTTAGCAGCGGAGGACTTCATTACCGCGCCATTTGGACACAGGTTGCCTTTCAGTACAGACAGAGCACAGCCCTGAGATAGTGGTACTACTGGGTTGTCGAGGTCACGGATGACGTTGTCATCGTAGCAATGAGCGTTTTCAATCCAGCTGCCCAAAGTAGTGTTGGTTACGCCAACCACATCTTTGTGCAGGAACTGCTCCAGTTTCTTCATCTGTGCCATCAAGCCGCCAGCGAAGAAGAACTCTTCCATCAGCTGGTCGCCAGATGGGAACAGGTTAGCCAGTACTGGTACCTTGCGAGCAATCGCTTCCATATCATCAAGAGTAATCTTGATCTTGGCGCGGTTAGCCATAGCAATCATGTGGATAGCAGCGTTGGTAGAACCACCAACAGCCATGTAAGCCACGATGCCGTTTATGAAGTTTTCACGCTTCAACCACTTCGACGGCTTGTGGTCGTGCCACACCATATCAACAATGGTTTCGCCACACTTCGCGGCCATCTGTACGTGGCGAGAATCGGCGGCAGGGATAGAAGAAGCACCTGGCAGCATGAAGCCAATCGCATCAGCGATAGAGGTCATGGTAGAAGCAGTACCCATGGTGTTGCAGGTACCGATTGAGCGAGTCATAGAACCTTCTAGCTCAATCCAATCGTGCTGAGTAATAGCGCCTAGACGTAGTTGATCCCAGTACTTCTTAGTGTGAGTACCAGCGCCAACAGTTTGGCCGCGCCATTTGCCAGAAGACATTGGTCCAGCTGGACAGAACAACATTGGGATATCCATAGATACCGCCCCCATCAGCATAGCTGGGGTAGATTTGTCACAGCCACCAAGCAAAACTGCGCCATCGATTGGGTGCTGACGTAGCAACTCTTCAGTTTCCATCGCTAGGAAGTTGCGGTACAGCATAGTAGTAGGCTTAACCAATACTTCGCCTACTGACAAAGCTGGTAGCTCTACAGGGTAACCACCAGCTGCCCATACTGCGCGTTTAACCGCTTCAGCACGCTCACGTAAATGTGAGTGACAAGGGCTTAGCTCCGACCAAGTATTGATAATGCCGATTACCGGCTTACCCATAAACTCTTCGCGGTTCAGGCCTGCTTGTTGAGTGCGCTGGCGATGTGCAAAAGCTCGGATGGTGTCCGGCGCATACCAACGCTGGCTACGCAACTCAGAGATATCTAGTTTCTTAAGATTTTGAGTATTAAACATGAACTCGACTCACGAATAGTAAATGGGAATAATTTGTTGGGGTCTAATTTACATCGTAGCGCTACGATCGCAACGCTACGATTGTGCATGTGTGACCTCATTCACATTCGCTGCCGATTCCGCATGAATTCTGTTAATTCAGTCATGTTTTTTTATCATGTCACGTTGGAATGCGCCTTATATGGTGCGATAGTCAGCTTAATTCCTCTGATTTAGCCGTATTTACTTATGACTGAAACCTTATTTGTATTAGCTAGCTTTCTAGCATTTATGCTCATCGTAGCGCTCTACTCCTACTCAAAAACGAAAGGGATATCAGAGAGCGGAGTGTCCGGGTTCTTCCTCGCTGGCCGAGGCTTAACCGCTTGGTTTATTGTGGGTTCCTTATTGCTGTCGAACCTATCTGCCGAGCAATTAGTGGGGCTAAACGGCAACGCTTACCGTTTCGACATTAGTGGTTTGGCTTGGGAAAGTTCCGCCGCGATCGCCACCATTGCGATGGCGCTGTTCTTTTTGCCGCGCTATCTAAAGCGCGGCATTACCACCATGCCGGAGTTTCTTGAAGAGCGCTTCGATGCCACCACGCGTCGAATGGTCAGCATTATGTTCCTTATTGGTTACGCGATAATGGCCAACCCTTCTTCTCTATACCTTGGTGCTATCACTATGGATGAGATGTTTGGCTTGCATGAGTCGCTTGATATCTCCTACTCCAGCTCCATCGCGATTCTTTCGTTGGTGATGGGTGCAGTCGGTGGTTTATATGCGGCCTGTGGTGGCCTGAAGGCGGTAGCAGTATCCGATACCATTAACGGCATTATCTTACTGGTCGCCTCTATTCTGATCCCATTCCTTGGCTTAATGGCTCTGGGAGATGGTTCTATCAGCGACGGTTTTATGATGCTGGTAAATGAAAACCCAGAGCAGCTTAACGCCATCGGCGACGAGAACGCATCGGTTCCGTTTGGCACGCTGTTTACCGGTATGATCTGTGCCAACTTATTCTACTGGTGTACTAACCAGATGATCATCCAGCGTACCCTTGGCGCTAAATCTTTGGCTGAAGGTCAAAAGGGTGTGTTACTGGCCGGCTCTATCAAACTTTTGGTACCGCTAGTAATGGTGCTACCCGGTCTTATTGCCTTCAACATGTTTGGCGATACTTTAGAAAATGGCGACGTTGCTTACCCAACGTTAGTTAAGGCAGTTCTGCCGTGGTGGTTAACTGGTCTGTTTGCAGCTGCGTTGTTTGGTACTGTAGTAAGCCACTTCAACTCCATTGTTAACTCCTCGGCAACACTATTTGCAATGGACTTGTACGGCCCGCTGACGGGTTGTACCGATGAAAAGAAGCTGGTTAAGGTTGGCAAATGGGGATCTGTTGCCTTTGCACTAGTGTCTATCGCTATCGCACCATTGCTACTGGATGCCCCTGGCGGGATATTCGATCTGCTGCGCCGCTTTACCGGTTTCTACAACATCCCAATCATCACCATTGTATTGGTAGGCTTTCTGACTAAACGCGTTCCAGCTGTGGCCGCTAAGTTTGTCCTCGGCTTCCACATCGTCTTCTACGGCAGCTACATGTTTGCTGGTTTGGATGAGATGATCGATCTGCACTACATCCACATCATGGGTATCATGTTTGCGTTGGAAGTGGGCATCATGATGTTGTTTGGTAAACTAATGCCTAAAACCGACTACCAACCCAAAGAGATCAAGCCAGTTATCCCTATGCAACCATGGCACCATGCTAAGAGCATGAGCGTATTCATCGTGGCAGGTCTAGTGACCATCTACGTAACGCTGTCGCCATTGGGCTTGGCTAACCCAGATGGTATCGCCAACACATATCCGATGTTAGTTGCTGGGATTTGGATGATTGCTGTGGTAATTATTCGCCAATTAAGAAAATCAGTTACTGGAAATGCCTGTGCGTCCACCAATTAAAAAGAGCATCAAGCTGGATGACGTTGCATCGTTGGCGGGAGTGTCTCCGTCAACCGTGTCACTGTACGTCCGTCGCCCTGACAAAGTCTCCGCCAATACCGGAACTAAGATTCAACAAGCGATCGACGAGTTAGGCTATGTGCACAATAAAATTGCCAGCCAACTGACTGGGGGCAGAAGTCAATCAATGGCTCTGCTGGTGCCTTCAATCGCCAACATCGCCTTTAGCGAAGCGATACAGCAGATTGAAAAGCAGCTAAGTCAGGCTAACTACACATTGTCTATCGCAACCTATGATCACGACCTCGACAAAGAAGAGGAACAGATCCGTTCGATACTGGCGTGGAAGCCAGCGGCTATTGCCATCACCGGTGCGACGCATAAGCCGAATACGATTAAGATGCTTAAAGCGTCTGGGATCCCGGTGGTACAGATGTTTCAGGTCGACCGCGGCGATTTTACTGCTCAGGTGGGCATCAACCACACCAAAGCGGGCTATGCTGCGGCTGACTATTTACTAGAAACTGGCTGTAAAAAACCAGCCTATTTCAGTACTCGGTTAGAAGACGATGTTCGTGCCAAAAAGCGTTGCAATGGCTTCATTGCGGCACTAGAAGAACACAATATCGAGCCTGTAGTGGTCGATATTGCTGGCAATGAAAATATCTATGCGGCCACCCGCCCTGCGCTGCTTAGGGCAATGGTAGCGAACCGAGGAATTGATGGGATCTTTGCCTCAAACGACTCCATCGCTACCGCGTTGCTAATGGAAGCAAACGACAAAGGCATTAAGGTGCCAGAACAGTTAAGCATCCTCGGCTTTGGTGACTTCCCCTACAGTGGTTACTTATCGCCAGTATCGCTCAGCAGTATGAGTTTGCATGCCAAGCAAGTGGCACGCCACAGCGCTGAAATGATGCTTAGAATGGCGCAAGATGAAAGCTATGAAGGTGAACGGATTGATGTTGGCTTTGAGATCATCCCACGTCAAAGTACGCGGTTACCTGCTATCTAATATCAGCAACTGATATAAAAGGGACTTCGGTCCCTTCTTTTATGGCTGTGTACCAATTAAGTGTTGCTCTTTCCTAGGCTGTTAAAGCACTGGCTAAGCGAGTGTTGATACCAGGGGGAAGTACTACCGCCATTGTTCTTCTGCCGCATTGGAGCACTCCAGCAAAGCGTTTTGGGCGGCGGCCTAAGGCAAGGGGGATTCCCAAGGGGGGCGAAGCTCCGCCCTAATGCATACAAGAATGTGCCGTCGCCACCGCGACATAGTCCTCTAAAAGCACCGAAATCGGTGAAGCCGAAGGCTTGCTATAAACCTCAACAGTTAACTGTGACACAGCCTCAAAAAAGCCTCCATCGTTACCCATCGATGGAAGCTTTTTCAGTTATGGCGGTAGCAGACTTGCCTATTTGAGCACGCCGCTACTCGATGATAACGGTCGCCACCACGTAGGCTTTCTCATCCGATAGGCTTACCAACGCACAGTTTGCGCCAAGTGATGCTAGTCGCTCTGCAGCACCACCATTGAATCGCAGCTTAGGCGCGCCCCAGTCATCGTGATAAAGCTCAATATGATGGAACGAGACACCACGACCTATCCCGGTACCTAGCGCCTTAGAAGCAGCCTCTTTGACGGCAAAACGCTTCGCCAACAGGCGGGCTGGGGTTGAGCTTTGAGCAAATTCTGCCTGCTCAGACTCGGTTAGGATGCGCCGTGCTAACTTATCGCCAAGCTTATCGAAGCGATCGCTAAAGCGAGCGATTTCGACAATGTCGGTACCGAGCCCTTTAATCGCCATTAACGACGCGCAGCCAACATCAATTGTTTCATCGTCTGCACCGCTGGAGCTAGCCCCTCAATTGCAGCCCGCGCGATGATACTGTGGCCAATATTGAGTTCATAGAACTCAGGAATAGCAGCAATAGGACCAACGTTGTGATAATGCAAACCGTGGCCTGCATTCACAACGATACCTAGTGCTGCTGCTTGTTTCGCGCCCTTAGCAATACGCTTTAGCTCTGCTTGCTGAGCAACGTCAGATTCAGCATCAGCGTAGGCTCCGGTATGGATCTCAATGTACGGTGCACCAACTTGGGCGGCAGCTTCAATCTGAGCGGGATCGGCATCGATAAACAACGACACCTTAATGCCAGCCGCCTTTAAACGAGTGCAAGCGTCTTCAATCTTATCCATCTGGCCGACGACATCTAAACCGCCTTCGGTCGTCAGCTCTTCCCGCTTTTCCGGAACCAAACATACGTAAGCCGGTTTGATCCGCTCGGCAATAGCCAGCATCTCATCGGTCACAGCCATTTCAAGATTCATCCGTGTTTTAATGGTCTGCGCCAATAACTCAACATCGCGATCAACGATGTGACGACGGTCTTCACGCAGGTGAATCGTGATGCCATCAGCGCCAGCCATTTCAGCAACTGCGGCGGCGTGCACCGGATCGGGGTAATCAGTACCACGGGCTTGGCGAAGGGTAGCAATGTGATCGATGTTAACGCCCAGAAGTATGCTCATGTCGTCCTCGTTGTCGGTTAAATAGCGTCCTGCTATGCAGTGGTTTGTTGCCAAGCAACGGCTGCAATAAGGCTCTGATTAAATGTTTGGCTTGGCGTAGGTGTTCCAGTTCAAGAAGCTGGTGATCACTCCATGCCAATAACATCGCTCCACTAACGGCACGATGGTTGGGTTGTATGGTGGCGATAAAGCCTTGTCCTGCCTGCCATAAGTAGTTAGCACTGGTAGATAACGGCTGACTACTGGCATCGTATTCTAAAGCGGGGATTTGACCAAGGTGTTGCAATAACGCGAGCTCAAAATAGCGTAAATTGGCCTCTGCCTGCGCTTCGCTGGCCAAGGCAATCAGGCTTTGTTGATACTGCTCAAACAGCGTGGCGCACTCTTGCCACTCAGGCAAAGTCCGTTGGCATAGTTCGTTGAGATAGAGGCCACTATAGAGCGCCGTACCAGTCAGAGGTAGCGGCATACTCGGAGCTTCAAGTTGGGCGAGGTTGCGCAGCGTTGAGCGGCCGCTTAAGCCAACCTTTAGCGGCCGAAAGGGTTGCAGCTGCGCTTTCTTAGCGGCTCCGGTTTTGCCGCCAATACGAGCAACGGCCGCAATGCGGCCGTGATCTTCGGTAAGTAGGTCGAGTAACAAGCTGCTCTCTTTGTAAGGCCGAGCATGCAGCAAGTAGGCCCGACTAAGCGGCTCAGTCGTCGCCATAACCGAGGCTACGTAGGGCGCGTTCGTCGTCGGCCCAACCAGACTTCACCTTTACCCATGTCTCAAGGTAAACCTTGGTGTCGAACAGCTCTTCCATGTCGATTCGCGCTTCACGGCCGATCACTTTGATCTTCTCACCGTTATTACCAATCACCATGCGCTTCTGACCGGTACGTTCAACCAAGATCAGGGCGTTGATGTGGAAAGTGCCTTTCTCATCAACACCAAACTGTTCAATTTCAACGTTCAGTGAGTACGGTAGTTCATCCCCTAAGAAACGAATCAGCTTCTCGCGCAGGATTTCAGCCGCCATAAAGCGTTGGCTGCGATCGGTCACGTACTCTTCTGGAAAGTAGTGTACGCCTTCAGGTAGCAGCTGTTGCGCCATCTTAACGATCTGATCTGGCTTGTCGCCCTTACCTGCCGACATTGGGATAATGGCGTCAAAAGCAAATTGTTGCTGTAACCACTCTAGATGCGGGAACAGCTCTTCTTTGTTTTTAACCTGATCAACCTTATTCACTACCAGCACAGTTTTACGCTGGCCAGCACCACGTTTGACCTTGTTAAGTACCATCTGATCGTCAGGCGACCATTTGGTCCCTTCAACCACCATCACCACCATCTCAACGTCACCGATGGAGGAAGCCGCAGCGCGGTTCATCAAACGGTTGATCGCTTTTTTCTCATCCACGTGCAGCCCAGGAGTATCAACAAAGATGGTCTGGTAAGACCCTTCCGTATGAATGCCCATGATGCGGTGGCGGGTGGTTTGTGGCTTACGCGAAGTAATACTGATTTTTTGGCCCAAGATGCTATTTAGCAGCGTGGATTTGCCCACATTGGGGCGGCCAACGATGGCGACAAAGCCGCAAAAGGTGGTATCGGTCATGACTGTAACAGCTCCAGAGTCTTGGCTGCAGCGTCCTGCTCGGCCTTGCGGCGTGAAGAGCCCTCGCCAACAATCGCGTCGGCTAAGTCTTCTACTTCACAGCTAATGGTAAAGGTTTGGTCGTGAGCATCACCGGCAACGGTGAGCACGGTATAAACAGGCAGTGCTTTACGACGACCTTGCAGAAACTCCTGCAAGCTGGTCTTTGGATCTTTTTGGCGTAAGCCCGGTACGATGGCGTCTAGACGCGATTTATACAGGCGTAGAATCAAGCTTCTAATCGCTTCAGTACCGCTATCCAGATAAACCGCACCAAAGATCGCTTCAACCGCATCGGCCAGAATCGATTCTCGGCGGAAACCACCTGATTTCAACTCGCCGGGGCCAAGCTTAATCACTTCAGGTAGATTCAGCTCGCGGCCAAGCTCAGCCAAGGTTACCCCTTTGACTAAGCTTGCCCGCATGCGAGTCATATCGCCCTCGGTTACCTTAGGGAAGCGGTGGTAAAGCTCGTCAGCAATGACAAAACCCAATACCGCATCCCCTAGGTATTCCAAGCGTTCGTTATGAAGCCCTGCGGCACTGCGGTGAGTCAGTGCTAGTTGCAGGTGCGCTTCGTCCTTGAACTGGTAATTCAGTGCATCCTGCAAGCGTTTTAGCTTGAGCTGCATCACTCCAGGCCTCCAATACGGTCTAAACGAACCCCGGTAGGAACCCAACTAGGTAAGATGCTGTCAGCACCGCGCTCAAACTCGAATGACATCCAGATAACGTTCGCTCGACCAACTAGTTGCGACTCATCAACAAAGCCCCAGAAACGGCTGTCAGTGGAGTTATCGCGGTTGTCACCCATAGCAAAGTACTTGCCTTCAGGCACAATCCACTCACCCACACGGCTACCATCTTGCTGATAGTAATAGCCTACCGGCTCGCGACGGCTTGGGTTGATTAGCAGGTCGTGGGTCACCTCGCCAATCTCTTCACGCAGACGGGTCAGCGCAATTGCACCTTGGTTAAATTCACCTTGGTTGACCTCAACCCGAGAGATCTCTTTCAGCTCAGGACAAGGGGTTTGGCCCTGTTCGCACTTAGGCTGAACGTACAGGCTCTTGTTACGATAGACAATGCGATCACCAGGTAGACCAACCACTCGCTTGATGTAATCGATGCGTTCATCTTTCGGGTATTTGAATACCACGATGTCACCGCGATCCGGTTTGCCGGTTTCCACCAGAGTATTGCGCCATACTGGATCTTTGATGCCGTATGCGTATTTCTCAACCAACAGGAAATCGCCAACCAACAAGGTTGGCATCATCGAACCCGATGGGATCTGAAACGGTTCAAATATAAATGAACGGAAGATCAGCACACCAAACAGCACCGGGAACACCCCGTGGCAGTTTTCGGCAATAACCCCCTCACGCAGCAATCCGGTGCGGGTGTTCTCGTCCAACGGCGCGCCACTGTTGGCTTCGGCTGTTGCCAGCGCAGCTTGGCGCTTCGGCAACAACACAAAGTGATCGAACGCCCAGACTAATCCACATACCAGCGTAGCCAGTACTAAGATATGAGAAAACAGGGTAGCCATGAATTAGCTGTCTCCGACTTTCAAGATGGCAAGGAACGCTTCCTGTGGAACCTCAACGTTACCTACTTGCTTCATACGCTTTTTACCCTCTTTCTGCTTCTGCAGCAGTTTCTTCTTACGAGAAACGTCACCGCCGTAACACTTAGCGGTTACGTCTTTACGCAGGGCTTTAACGTTAGAACGAGCAATAACTTGGTTACCAATAGCAGCCTGAATCGCCACGTCAAACATCTGTCGAGGGATCAGCTCGCGCATCTTCTCAACCAGCTGACGACCACGGAACTGTGCATTATCAACGTGGGTGATCATCGCTAGCGCATCAACGCGGTCGCCGTTAATCAGTACGTCTACACGAACCATCTTCTCTTCGTTAAAGCGCACGAAGTTGTAATCCAACGAAGCGAAACCGCGGGAGGTCGACTTCAAACGGTCGAAGAAATCCAGTACCACTTCAGCCATTGGTAGGTCGTAGCGAACCGCCACTTGGTTGCCGTGGTAGGTCATGTCTTTCTGCACACCACGACGCTCGATACATAGCGTAATCACGTTGCCGAGGTACTCTTGCGGTACCAAAATGTTGGCTTCAACAATTGGTTCTGCGATGGTTTCGATGCTGTTGATGGCAGGCAAACCCGATGGGTTATCTACCATTACCACTTCACCAGCAGTGGTGGTTACTTGGTAAACTACCGTTGGTGCAGTGGTGATCAGATCCAAGTTGTATTCACGCTCAAGACGCTCTTGGATAATCTCCATGTGTAGCATGCCAAGGAAGCCACAACGGAAACCGAAGCCCAGTGCGGTAGAGCTCTCTGGCTCGTAAAATAGCGAGGCGTCATTCAACGACAGTTTCGCCAGTGCATCACGAAACGCTTCGTAATCTTCCGATGAGATTGGGAATAAACCGGCATATACCTGCGGCTTCACTTTCTGGAAGCCCGGCAGCGGCTCATCGGAACCATTTTTGGCGTGGGTTAGAGTATCGCCTACTGGGGCACCATGGATCTCTTTGATACCCATAACAACCCAGCCAACTTCACCACATAACAGTTCGGTTTTATCGACCTGTTTTGGCGTAAAAATACCTAAACGGTCAACGCCCCACACCTGACCGGTGCTCATCACTTTGATCTTGTCGTTCTTCTTCAGTTTACCGTTTTTAATGCGAACTAAAGAGACCACGCCAAGGTAGTTGTCAAACCATGAATCGATAATAGAGGCCTGCAGCGGCGCTTCTGGATCACCTTCTGGGGCCGGAATATCGCGGACGATGGTTTCCAGAACGTCTTCGATGCCGAGACCGGTTTTAGCGGAACAGCGAGTGGCATCAACCGCATCGATGCCAACGATGTCTTCAATCTCTTGGGCAACACGATCAGGATCCGCCTGAGGCAGATCGATCTTGTTCAGGATTGGCAGAACATCAAGATCCATTTCGATGGCGGTGTAACAGTTAGCTAAGGTCTGCGCTTCAACGCCCTGACCTGCATCAACCACCAATAAGGCACCTTCACAGGAAGCCAATGAACGCGAGACTTCATAGCTAAAGTCGACGTGCCCAGGGGTGTCAATGAAGTTCAGCTGGTAGGTTTCGCCATCTTGGGCATGGTAGTCCAGAGTTACACTCTGGGCTTTAATGGTAATACCGCGCTCACGTTCCAAATCCATAGAATCCAAAACCTGCGATTCCATTTCACGTTCGGACAAGCCGCCGCAGTGTTGGATTAATCGGTCTGACAAGGTCGACTTGCCGTGATCGATATGGGCGATAATCGAGAAATTTCGAATGTGCTTCATCTGTGCCGGTACTTCGCTAATAAACTGAATCTAAATACCAATCCCAGTAAATAATGGTTCTGACCATCCGTGTTCGAAGCGCTGCGCTTCCGTGGAGCAGTTAGAACACTTATTTACTACGACAGGTATAACTAAGGGGGGCGATTTTAGCGGATTTTTTGCCGCTGGGCTATGCGCCTGAGAGCGGTTCGCCCAACTGACCGAGAATGGTCAGTGGTTTTGGCTGTTTTGCCGCCCACGAACGAGCTACAGCCCAACCGATAACGCCCCCGATTATTGAGGCTAAAATGGTAACGGCCTCAGTGCCAATAGTAGCTTGTGCTGCCATTGCCATACCGATACCGCTAACAAGCGGTAACAAATAAACCGCGGCAGAGGCCTTAAGCAAATCTTGTTCGGCAATACCAACTCGCAGCTGGGTGCCTATAGGATAGTGTTGTTTACTGTCGATGGTGAGCCGATTTTGTTTCGGTGCCATCGCTTTAGCCACTACACCTGAGCCGCACTCGTCTGCTTGTTCGCAGTGACCACAAGCAGTTTGGCTAAACCAGCTTATAGTCAAAGTGCCAGCTTGTGACGCCTCAACCGTAGCAATGGCTTCTATCATTCGGGCTTCTGTGGGTAGATGTTTTCGGCGATGTTGTTAAGGGCTTCTACCGGCATCTTGCCAACCACCACCACTTCATATTCGCCATGCACCGAGGAGGTCAGCGACAAGCCATTACCCGCAGTAATGCTCTTTGGTAGGCTGACTCGACCTACGAGGCCAATATAGACAGAGAAATTGCTCAGGCCATCGGTCAACGACAGATATTCAACTGGTTCATTTAAACCAAGCAGAAGGTGCTGATCATAATGCTTAACCTCAAACCCTTCTGGCAACCAACCAAAGCGCCACGGGTGATCGGTTTGACTCACTGGCGCCAATACTACTTCAGGCCAAGGCTGTGCTTTAATCTCTGCTAAAATCGGCAGCGGTTGCTTAAATACGTGGGTTTCAACAACCAGTAACTGTTCCAGCAGTGCGTTGTCAGGATCAACCAGATCAACTCGCAGCGGCAATGCGCTCTCTACGTCCAACCAGACACGGTACTGATAACGGTACTGATCAGCAGACACAATGCGAATCAGTTGGGCACTGCGCCCTGCGACCCGATTGCGCCCACCGGCAACAAAGCTGTAGTTACCTTCAAGCTGCAACAAGCCACCGGCAAAGGCGCCGGGGAAGAGATCAGGGATGCGAGCACTCTGAACGCTATAAGGCTGAGCGTCTTGTTCTAGAAAGACAACCTTACGGCCAACACGAGCGGCACTTTTAATTGGCCCATTAAGGTTCTCTAAAAATGCGATCTGCTCTCCATCCAAAACGCCATGGTAATAGCGCATTGGCCGGATCTGATCTCGCTGCATCTGTACGAGGGAGAGTTCAAAGTTGTGCTGATTCAAGGCTTGAGCCATTCGACCTAGCCATTGCTTAGCTACATCGCTGCCGGACTCAGAGGGGGCTGCACTGGCCATGCTGGTGAAGGCCAGTGCAATAACAAACAAAATTCGCTGCAAACTATATTCCTGTTAAGTGCAGATGCTTAATGCTGTACCACAACACCATTCAAACGTTGCTGTAACAGGTGGTCGCGCAAGAACGCGTTGGCACGGATCTGCTGTTCTTTAGCAGACTCTTCAGCGGTACGCTCGTTTTGAGCGCCCATGCCAGGTACTTGGTAACTGGCTGGAGTCGGTGCACCAAGCATCGGCGTGGTTTGCAATACTGGCGACGGGTTAACCGCGCTGTTTTGCGCACCGTACTGCTGCACACCTACAACGGCTACTGCTGCAACACCAGCAGCAATGGCGTACTGGCCAAATTGCTTACTTAGCTGCACAACCTTGGCCGGCATAGCAAAGCGTTGCTTCGACGGTTTTGGAGCCAATACCGTTGGTTCCAACTCCAATTGAGCAGCCACTTGACCGGCAATATCAAAATTGATCTGCGCTGGTACTTCGTTACGTATCACATCACCAACTAGATGGTAATTTTGCCAACGCTGACGCAGTTCCGGATCTGACATGATCTGGTCCAACATGCCGTCGTGTTCGTTGCCGTCCACGTAATTCGACAAATGTTCCTTGATATCTGACACGATAAGGTACCTTTTTATGCCCGTTCAACGAGCGGTTGAATTTTCCGATCAATGGCTTCCCGTGCGCGGAAGATCCTAGAGCGGACCGTTCCTACCGGGCAGTCCATCACTGCCGCAATCTCTTCATAGCTCATACCTTCCAACTCTCGCAAGGTGATGGCTACTTTTAACTCTTCAGGCAAGCTGTCAATGGTACTGAACACCGCTGACTTAATCTCGTCTGTTAATAGTTGTCGCTCCGGTGACGCAACGTCACGAAGTGCATCTGCACCATCGTAAAACTCTGCCTCTTCCGCATCAACGTCACTGGCTGGAGGCCGACGACCTTGGCTTACAAGGTAGTTTTTCGCTGTGTTTACCGCAATGCGATACAACCAAGTATAAAACGCACTATCACCGCGAAAATTAGGGAGTGAACGGTATGCCTTAATAAACGCTTCTTGCGCTACATCAGCGACGTCACCCTGATTCTTCACGAAGCGACCAATCAAATTGGCCACCTTATGCTGATACTTCACTACGAGCAGGTTGAAAGCTTGCTTATCACCCTGCTGAACACGCTCGACCAGTTGTTGATCACTTAACGGCTCACTCACTCGAGTCGTCACTCCTACTAACCTGTTGAATTTTTGGTTTACTCGTCTCAAGCGCACTATGTGAGACTGCGACCTTCGGAAAAAGTTCGTAAAAAAATAGGTATCTCGAAAAAAAACAGCTACGCATCGAAAAACTGGGTGTTTCCAGCAAGTCAGGGTAACATTATCGAACCATTTAAATTCCCACCATGATACCGGATGACTCAAGGGCTTGAACACCGCACCGACGCGTTAATTATTGGCAGCGGCGCCGCTGGCTTAACACTTGCGATAAAATTGGCTGATTTCGCCAAGGTTATTGTGATAGCCAAAAGCAAACTCAAAGATGGATCGACCTATTATGCCCAAGGCGGAGTCGCTGCGGTATTTGATGAAGACGACAGCATCGATTCCCACGTCGAAGATACGCTAATTGCTGGCGCCGGCTTGTGTGATCGCAATAGCGTTCACTTTACGGCTAGTCACGCCCGTGATGCATTGGAGTGGTTGATTGGCCAAGGAGCGCATTTCGACCAAGAGACCGGCAGTGATGGACAACATCGCTATCACCTAACCCGTGAAGGTGGCCACAGCCATCGCCGGATTCTCCATTCAGCGGACGCTACCGGCAAAGAGATCCAGCTAACGCTGCAGCAACAAGCCCGACTGCACCCTAATATCACCGTGTTAGAGGGCTTTAACGCCGTTGATTTAATCACCGCGAAAAAGCTGGATAAATCCCAGAGCGACCGGGTGGTAGGGGCATACGTACTCAACCGTGCCAGTGGCCAAGTGGAAACAGTTAGAGCCAACTTTGTTACGCTCGCCACCGGCGGCGCGTCCAAAGTGTATCAATACAGCTCCAACCCAGATGTAGCCTCTGGCGACGGTATCGCTATGGCATGGCGTGCCGGTTGCCGTGTCGCCAATATGGAATTTAACCAGTTTCATCCCACTTGCCTATTTCATCCGGACGCGCGCAACTTCCTGTTGACCGAAGCATTACGAGGCGAAGGTGCGCAGCTAAAGCGGCCAGATGGCACTCGATTTATGCCAGGTATTGATCCCCGCGAAGAGTTAGCCCCTCGAGATATTGTTGCCCGTGCTATCGATTACGAAATGAAACGATTAGGCGCGGATTGCATGTACTTAGACATCAGCCATAAACCGGCTGAGTTTATTACCAAACACTTCCCTACGATCTATGAGCGCTGCTTAGAGTTAGGCATCGACATCACCACATCTGCGATCCCAGTAGTACCAGCGGCTCACTACACCTGTGGTGGAGTGATGACAGATCTGAACGGTGCCACTGATCTGCCCGGCCTATACGCCATTGGTGAAGTGGCCTACACCGGTTTGCATGGCGCCAACCGCATGGCCAGCAACTCAATTCTGGAGTGTTTGGTGTTCGCTCGAGCGGCAGCCAATGCCATTGTCGAACAGCTTGATGCAGCCAAAGATCGCCCTGAATTACCGCTGCCACACTGGGATGAAAGCCAAGTAGTCGATTCCGATGAACACGTGGTGATTGCTCACAACTGGCATGAATTACGACTCTTTATGTGGGATTACGTCGGCATCGTTCGCACCGATAAACGCTTGCAACGAGCGCTGCGCCGGGTAGAGATGCTTGAAGCGGAGATCCGCCAGTATTACTCCAACTTTAAGATCAGCAATGATCTGCTGGAACTGCGTAACCTTGTTCAGGTCGCTGAGCTTATCATTCGTTGTGCAATGGAGCGCAAAGAGAGCCGTGGCTTACACTTTACTCTGGATTACCCTGAATTAAGCTCTGATCCAGCCCCAACCATACTTTCTCCGCGTTGAGCCTTCAGCGCTATCCGGCAAAGGCGACGCCAATGGGTGTCGTCGATGCTATCGCACCACAACCATTGCCACCCCAATTGCTCACTATGCAGTACTACCACCTGCGGCAGCAACCGCGTCCGAACCGATAATTGAAACTGTTCACCAGCGGCCAACAATCGACCTCGTCCATTCCCCTCAAGGGTAAAAGCGGCGAGACGTTTTGGTCGATTATGGTAACGGAAATAACCAACATAAAGCCCCAGCATAGCTTGAAGCAACGGTTGCAAGGCGGCCTGCTGTGGCCAACTGAGAATCAATAGAACGAGAAAGGTTGTCGCCGCCCAGTACCATATTTGGCCTAGGCGGGAGTGGTGCGGCCGAAAACTATAAACGATTTCGCTCAAGGACCAGCTTAACGATGCTAGCAAGCTGTGGGTCGGGGCATTGTTCGTGGCCCATAAACCAAGCGAACAACTCTGGATCGTCGCTGGTAAGCAGCCGTTCAAACTGCTGTTGTTCGCCACGACTTAGACCAGCGTACTCCCGGTCTACAAAGGGTTCGAGCAAAACATCTAGCTCTAACATGCCACGGCGGCAGGCCCACTTGAGCCGGCGAATGTCCTGCGCTGGCGTACTTTGTTGTTGTTGGGTCATCCCTGTTCCTCAAATACTCATGCACTTGGTATTACAGCATCCAAGTTAATCGCGACTCAGTGTAGCACGGCTCTGCAGCCAAAAGATCAGCACCGCTGCACTGGTACAACTAATCATCATAAACGCCAACGGTGAGGTAGTGTCGTTGTGCAACCAACTGATTAGTCCACTAGAAGCTGCTCCCCAAGTAAAGCGCATAAAGCCCCCTAGGGCAGCCACCGAGCCGGCGGCGTTATCAAAGTATTCCAATGCTAGGCTGGTGCTGTTAGCAGCAATCATCCCTATTGGACCTAAGATAAACACCCCTGGTATGGTCATACCCCACATCCAATCTGGGGCAATCAGTTGACATAACAGCATGAGTACCGCCCCGAACGCCGCAATAGTTAAGCCTATCGACAGCATCCGCCGCGCCCCTAATTTAGCGACATAGCGGGCATTAAAGCTGGTGCAGATCATCATCAGCACCACGTTTAAGCCAAAGATATAACCGAAGTTTTCTGGGGCAACCCCAAAGTGTTCGATATAGACAAATGGTGCTGCAGCGATAAAAGAAAACAGCGAACCGGCAGTCATGATCCCCACCAGCAGTAAGCCGAGGCATGGACGGTGGCGCAAGATGGTCAGATAGGTTTTTATAGCAGAACGAAACGACAGGGAATGGCGCCGCTCCGGTGGTAAGGTTTCACCCAGTCCAAGTGACACGGCAAGCAACATCACCATCGCGACTATTGCCAGCAAAACAAACAAGCTTTCCCAGCCGGCAAACACCAGTAGGTAACCGCCAAGGATTGGCGCGAGTAGAGGCGCAAGCTGCATTACCAACATAACAAAGCTTACCGCACGGGCGAATTCGTCACGCTTGAAGCGGTCGCGGATCATTCCCATCGTAACCACTGATGTTGCAGCCCCCGCTACCGCCTGTAACGCACGCCACATCAACAGTTGTTCAAGATTATGGGAAAAGATACAACCCAAGCTGGCAAAGCCAAATAGCATCAGGCCGCCGTTCATCACTTTCAGTCGACCAATCGCGTCAGTGAGGGGGCCAAACAATAACTGACCAAAACCAAAGAATAATAGATAGACACTAACGGACAGCTGTACCCGTTCAACAGGCTCGGAAAAGTGCAGTCCCAAAGCAGGGATCGCAGGGAGGTACATATCAATGGCAAGTGGCGTTAACCCAGCAACAATACCAAGGATAGTAATAACAATAGGATAGGGAGCACGAGCCACAGGGATACCTCGAAAAGCAGACCCACTATGTTCGCATCACAAAAAAATCAAAACAAGGTGATAGATCGCACTAACTTAACGCACGTGAAAATGATTACTCGTTGCCGGCAAAGAAAGGGCCGAAGTCAGTGCTCAACAACCGCCGCACTGCTGGGTGCTGAATCATTCGTTCCGCAAACATCACGTGATACTCCTCTTGCACCTCCTCCGTTTCGCCAATTAAGGTTAAACCGGCGTCCAACATCTCCTGCTTTTGCAGGTTCGGCGTAACAAAGATCCCGTGACTGTGGCGGCCAAAGGCCTTCATCATCGCAGCGTCATCAAACTCACCAAGGATCTTCGGCGTAAGTCCAAGCCCATCGAACCAGCGCAACAACTGTTGCCCCAACGGTGATTTTCGCTGAGGAATCAACATTGCAGCCTGCTCTAAGTTGGCAGGAAATTCCCCATCGATGGTTTTTTGACTAAAGAAACAGATTCCGCAGCTGCCAAGCTTTTGGCTGAGAATGGTACTGTAATTACGAGATTCAGCGTCACTGCCGGACAAGATCATATCAAGTTTATGCTGATCAAGCCGAGCCGCCAATTGATCGTCCGCGGCTTGAAAGCAGTTTAAGTGGATGCTGCCATCGGCTGGCATAACCGATAACAACACCCGACTGGCTAAGGGTTTCGACAGGGTTTCAGCAATGCCAACCTCGAACAAGATCGACTCATCCTTGGTATAGTTGAGGAGATCCTGCATCTCGTAAGCGAGATTGAACATCTGATCGGCATAACGATACACCAGCAGCCCCAACTGGGTTGGTTGTAATTGGCGCCCTTTTCTATCGAAAAGTTTGCCCCCAAGTCGCTGCTCCAATTGGCGGATCTGACCTGTCACCGTTTGTGGCGCCAGAAATAGCGCTTGTGCCGCCGCTACCACTGAGCCTTTTTTCTGGACCATCCAAAAATAATACAAATGGTTATAGTTCAGATGCGCCATTGAGTACCCCTGTTAACTCAAACTAACCGTTAGTTACGGTCGGCTTAGCGAAACGCAATAACGTAAAGCCAATAACCGCTGCAACACCAGAGCCAATCAAGATCCCCAATCGTGCCATCGCACCGTATTCCACCATCCCAGCTTCGAACGCCAACGAGGCAACAAACATCGCCATGGTAAAGCCGATACCACACAAGCACCCGACACCCAACAACTGCGTCCAGTTAACGCCGTGCGGCATACGGGCAATGTTGGTACGAATCGCCACGGTGCTGAACAGCAAGATACCTAACGGCTTACCAAGCAACAGGCCAGCAGCAATGCCCAGTGGCAGTGGTGCCATCAGATCATTAACCCCAACTCCGTCCAGGTTTACCCCAGCATTCACGAAGGCAAACAACGGTAGAATGAAGAAGGTACTCCACGGGTGTAAGCTATGCTCTAAGGTATCACTCGGACAAGGCTTATTGGCCTGATGACCCGATGGGATAGTAAAGGCTAAGACCACACCTGCAAGCGTAGCGTGAACGCCAGACTTTAATACCGCAACCCACAGCACTGTACCGATCAACATGTACGGCGTTAGCGTGCGAACGTTAGCGCGGTTTAGGCCGATTAAGGCGCTAATCGCTACCGCTGCAATCACCAAACTGGTGGTCGACAAACTGCCGCTGTAAAACACCGCAATGATGACGATCGCCAACAGGTCATCAATGATAGCCAAGGCCAACAAGAACACCTTTAAGCTCGGCGGCACTCGGCTGCCTACCAAGGCCAAAATACCTAAGGCAAAAGCGATATCGGTAGCGGCGGGGATTGCCCAACCATTCGCTGCAATAGGATCACCGCCGGCAATCATCAAGAAGATCAGTGCTGGGAAAACCATGCCACCAATGGCTGCAAAGGTCGGTAACGCCGCTTGACGCCAAGTTGATAGCGCCCCAAACAACAACTCACGCTTTACTTCTAAGCCGATGAGTAAGAAAAACAGTGCCATTAATAGGTCGTTAACCCATAACAACAGTGGTTTATCCAGATCTAATGCGCCGATGCGGATCTGTACCGGTGTGTCAAGAAACCCTTGGTACCACGTCGCCATCGACGAGTTGGCCATAGCCATTGCTAATCCAACCATGGCAAGCAGGATCATTCCGCCCGCTGCTGGTTGTCCCAAGAAGTTTTTAATCCGCTGTGGCATACATCGCTCCATATTTGAAAGAGTCGAAAGTGTAAGGATATCCAATAGACAGGGAAAATCGTTTGTTTCTGTATTATAACTCGGAAAAACCGAACTTGCATATGAATCAACCAACTAGAGCACTCGGTGGCGACTACAAGGGGTTGAAATTAGTTATCGTGCTATAGCCAGAATCACAGCCGATCCGGATCACATCCATGCCATTCGTCGCGCTAGTAAATCGAACTGGCCAAGTACAATTACTGAGAATTTTTCACTGGTATTACTGGGCACTTCTGATGACATCCGCTTCCACTGATTCAACTAACACACCTTCGCCTTGGGCACGCTGGTGTGGCGTTCCACTATGGTTAAAGATCCTTATTGGCATGATTTTAGGTATGGCGACCGGCGCCATGCTCGGGGAAAACGCGCAATACCTGAAACCTATCGGTACCCTATTCGTTAATACCATCAAAATGCTTATCGTGCCGCTGGTCTTCTGCTCGTTGATTGTCGGCATCACCTCGATGCAAGATACCCACAAGATGGGCCGCATCGGCTTAAAATCGTTCCTGTTCTACCTCGCAACCACTGCAGTGGCGATCACCATAGGTCTAACCTTGGGCGCTTTACTGCAGCCCGGTGCTGGCCTGTCACTACCAACATCAGAGTTGGTTGCAAATAGTAAAGAAGCCCCTTCGTTTATTGATACTTTAGTGGCTATTGTACCGACAAACCCAGTGGCAGCCCTCGCAGATGGCAAGATCCTGCAGGTTATCGTATTTGCTGTTGCCCTAGGCGTGTCACTGGTGCTTATCGGTGAGCGCGGTAAACCAGCGGCGGCCTTTTTTGAGTCGATGGCTGAAGCGATGTTCAAACTGACCGACTTGGTTATGCGCCTTGCCCCTTACGGTGTATTTGCGCTGATGGCATGGGTTGCAGGCTCATACGGTTTGAGCGTATTACTGCCCCTGATTAAGGTTATCTTTGCAGTTTACCTTGGTTGCGCCCTGCATATCTTTGGCTTCTACGGCACCCTATTGGCGCTCGTTGCCCGTATGAATCCGCTGCAGTTCTTTAAAAAGATCTCCGAAGCGATGGCTGTCGCCTACACCACTTCAAGTTCCGCCGGTACCTTACCTGCATCAATGAAGTGTGCCGGAGCCATCGGTGTAAATAAGCGCATCTCTAGCTTTGTATTGCCACTGGGTACCACTATCAACATGGATGGAACCGCACTATACCAAGGCGTATGTGCGTTGTTCGTGGCACAAGCGTTCGGCATTGATTTAACCCTAAGCCAATACCTAACCATTATCGCCACCGCCACCCTAGCGTCCATTGGTACTGCTGGTGTTCCAGGTGCTGGTTTGGTGATGCTGACGTTAGTACTGACCACCGTCGGCTTACCGTTGGAAGGGGTCGCACTGGTTGCAGGCATCGATCGCGTCCTCGACATGGCTCGAACCGTAGTTAACGTTTCCGGTGACTTGGTGGCAACCACCATCGTTGCTAAATCTGAAGGCGAAATGAACAGCGATAACTGCTAACCATCGTTCGCTCAGTCAATTAAGCGAGGGGATTTACGCTCCCTCGCTTATGTTTGTTAGCCCTTCCCCATCTTAAGCTTCCTTTCAATCCTACGCGCGGGCCAGCGTTTATCGCTACTACTCAATCTGCTAGGATCATCACAACAATAACAACAGGATAATTTCGCCAGATGAAACAGTATTTAGATTTGTGCCAACGCATTGTTGATAAAGGGCAGTGGGTTGAAAACAAGCGCACCGGTAAGCGCTGCCTTACCGTCATTAACGCCGATCTTGAATACGATGTTGCTGCTGGCGAATTTCCGTTAGTGACCACCCGCAAAAGCTTCTATAAATCGGCCATTGCCGAGGTGATAGGCTACCTGCGCGGTTACGATAATGCCGCCGACTTCCGCGCCCTTGGCACCAAAACCTGGGATGCCAATGCCAACCTGAATTCAGATTGGCTTGCCAACCCACTGCGTAAGGGGGAAGACGATTGCGGCTTTATCTATGGGGCAGTAGCTCGTAACTTCCCAAAACCCGATGGCGGCAGCATCGATCTGCTCAAGCAGATCATCGATGACCTCAAAAATGGCATCGATAACCGTGGCGAAATCTTAACCTTCTTCCACCCGGGTGCTTTCCACATGGGGTGCCTGCGCCCGTGTATGTACAGCCACCACTTCTCATTACTGGGTGACACCCTGTACCTCAACAGCACTCAACGCAGTTGTGATGTCCCACTGGGTCTGAACTTTAATATGGTGCAGGTATACGTACTACTGGCGTTGATTGCGCAAATTACCGGCCACAAAGCCGGTACCGCATTCCATAAAATTGTTAACGCTCATATCTACGAAGACCAGCTCGAGTTGATGCGTGATGTGCAGCTCAAACGCGCGCCATTGCCGTTACCGACTTTAAAGATTAACCCCAACATCAAGTCGCTCGAAGATATTGAAACCTGGGTCACCATGGACGACTTTGAAGTAGTCGATTACCAACACCACGAGCCAATCAAATACCCGTTCTCGGTTTAACCAAAACAAAAAAGAGAGCCAATTGGCTCTCTTTTTTTTATTGCAGCAATATTGTTTGCTATTAAGCGTTGGCCGCTTTGTACGGGCGCACCATCAAGAACAAACCAAACATCAACATCGGAACGGTGAGCAACTGCCCCATAGTCATACCAAAATAGAGGCTCATATGGGCATCAGGCTGACGGACAAACTCAACCGCAAAACGACTTAAACCGTAGCCTACCAAGAACAATCCAGCAACCGCTCCAGGGCGCTTATTGCGTTTGCTAAACCACCACAACACCGTAAATAACACCAGACCTTCTAAGAACGCCTCATACAGCTGCGACGGGTGACGTGGTATTGCGCCAGCGCCTGGAAACACGAAGGCCCATGGCACATCGGTAGTTCGGCCCCATAATTCGCCATTAATGAAGTTACCAATACGACCTAGGCCAAGACCGATAGGCACAACCGGAGCAACTAAATCTGCCACCTGCCAGTAGGTCCGCTTCTGTCGCCAAGCGATGTATCCCATCGCGCTAATAACACCAATTAGACCGCCATGGAACGACATACCACCATCGGTGATTTTGAACAGATAAAGTGGGTCTTGCAAAAACCACTCAAAGCCATAAAACAGGACATAGCCAAGACGGCCACCAAGCACCACACCCAAGAAGCTATAGAACAACAGGTCAGACACTTGGTCTCGATCCCAGCCGGAGTTTGGTTGATCAGCGTAACGGTTTAATAAGCCAAGTGCCGCTAAGAAGCCAGCCAAGTACATCAACCCGTACCAGCGTAATGCCAACGGGCCGATCTCAACAATAATCGGATCGATCTGAGGAAAGGTAAACCAAGGTTCAGCCATGAAAAAATGAGTCTCTTAGGGAGTTAAAATTTTTGCACAAGGATAGTGAGTTAGCAGCTCCGTAGCAACGTTCAGCGGCAACTCAAGATAATCAAAATTGTTCCAAATTGTCTAAACCGGACTGGTGTAGATGGTTGTGCAACAACTGCCGAACTTCATGGCTATCACGTGCGTCGAGTAAGCCCTGCTTCAAATCAGCTAATTGCAGTAGGTCAAGATTGCGTACTAGATAATGAATCGGCCCTAAAGAGGGTCCATTCATACTCAGTTCACGATACCCCAGCGCTAACAGCATTAGTGCACCTTGAGTCTCACCGGCCAGTTCACCACATAAGCTAAATGAGTGATTTTTACAGCTATCTGCCACTTGCGCTAACGCTTGTACTACTGCGGGATGATAGCTATCAAACTGCTGCCCAACTCGTTCATTATTGCGATCAACTGCCAATATATATTGGGTTAAATCGTTGCTGCCAACAGAAACAAAATCAACCTGCTCCAGCCATTTGGGCAGTTGCATCAACGCTGCAGGCACCTCAATCATAATCCCCAATTGCGGGATCGGCAGCGGCCGATCTAGCTCCTCCACCAATTCAGCTAAGGCTTGATGCATCAAGCGCTGACACTGGTGGATCTCATCCAACCGCGCCACCATTGGGATCAAAATTTTAAGGTTATCAAAATCGGCATTGGCGCTTAACATCGCCCGCAGTTGCCCGATAAACAGCTCTGGATGATCCAAGCATAAGCGGATCCCACGCCAGCCCAAGAACGGGTTGTCTTCACGGATAGGCATGTATGGCAGCGGTTTATCCCCGCCAACATCCAAGGTTCGGATCACCACCGGTTTGCCTTTGGCCTGCTCCAACATAAAGTGATAGTGACGGCGCTGTTGTTGCTCGGAAGGGAATCGATCCGACGCCATAAACAGCGCTTCAGTGCGGTATAAACCAACACCGCTAACGCCATCTTGGCTCATTAACTGCTCCACTGAGCCTGCATCGGCATTAAGCATCAGTTGCACTGCCTGACCATCTTGGCTCACACAAGGCTGCGATAGATGCTCTTGCATTACCGCTTGGAAGCGATCTCGTTGTTGTTTCGACCGCTCGAATCGGGCAACTTGCTCCGCCTCAGGGTTTATCCAAACTTGCCCCTTTAAGGCATCTAGAAGCAACTGTTGACCATCGAGCTGTTCGACAGTTATCCCTTCCAGCGCGACAATGGCCGGGATCCCCATTGCTCGTGCCAAGATGGCGGTATGAGAATTAACCCCACCGCGAATACTAATAAGCCCCTGCAACTGTTCGCCACCATATTCCAGCAACATGGTTGCGGTGATATCGGTCGCCACCAATATCATTGGTCCATTAACCTCGCTAACTTGATCACTGGAGGCTGACAATTGCTTTAAAATCCGCTGCGCTAAGTCCTGAATGTCGCTAGCGCGCTCACGCAGGTACTCGTCAGTCATGCTGGCAAAGCGGTTCATCGCTTGTTTCATTACCCGACAAACGGCGGTTTCAGCGCTCCAACCTTGCTCGCATTGAGCCTCAAAACTGCGTAGTAACTCCGGATCGCCCAACAGCATTTGGTAGCTATCGAATACCATCCGCACATCATCAGCAACACCGTTGTCGAGCCGCAGCATCAGTGCGTCAAGATCCACCATGGTCGCATCAATCGCTTGCTGCAATCGTGGCCACTCGAGATCAGGCTCCACACTTAACTGCTCTGGTTGCTGCAACGACTCCTGTGGTTTCACCACTAGGGCTGGTGCAATTGCGATGCCAGAGGAAGCACTCAAGCCACTATAACAATAGCGCGACTCACCATTTTTACTGGCAAGCGCACGCTGGTGTATTTGCGGGGATATTTGCGAAGCAAGAGTAATGAGAAAGGACTCCTCCTCTTCACTGAATTGACGTGCTATTCGCTGTTGCACCACCAACACCCCAACAGTAACCGCTCGGTGCACCAATGGTACCGCGAGAAAGGCACGGTAATCGTCTTCGTTGGCTTCAGGTAAACGGACAAAAGCTGGATGACTTGGCGCATTAGCAAGGTTAATTAGCTCCTCGCGCGAAGCAACGGTGCCAACGACCCCTTGACCTAATGCGAGCCGCGAGCGGCCCACTGCATCTGCGGCTAAACCATTACTGGCCACTAACAACAGCCCTTGTTCATCCACTAAATAGAGTGAACAACAATCGGTGTTTAGTGCGGAACGGGTCAAATTCACAAGCTCGGTCACTGACTGTTCGACAGTTTCGGCTTGTGACACTTGCTGAACAATTTGCCGCAGAGTATTTATCATCGTGGTCGTCGCCTTCGGCGATTGCGCGAAGGCTCAGGCTTCCCTTTTTGTGGCTGCTGTCCGGTTAAGGCAGTCAGCGTAAATTCATCCAATACTTTACGATAGACCTCACGTTTAAATGAGACCACCTGTCTTACTGGATACCAAAAACTAACCCAGCGCCAATCATCAAATTCTGGATGGCCAGAAGCGGCCAGATTGATGCGGCTTTCTTCACACTGCAATTGCAGCAGGAACCATTTCTGCTTTTGACCAATACAAACCGGCTTGCTGTCTTGTCGAACAAGACGTTTAGGCAGCCTATAGCGTAGCCAAGTTCGGCTACGGGCGATGATGCGAACGTCGTCTCGTTTTAAGCCGACCTCTTCGAAAAGTTCACGAAACATCGCCTGTTCCGCGCTTTCACCATCATTGATACCGCCTTGAGGAAACTGCCACGAGTGCTGGCCTAGTCGGCGAGCCCACAGCACTTGGCCGTTGCGGTTGCAGATAATGATCCCAACGTTGGCTCGAAAGCCGTCGCTATCGATCACAAGATAATCCGATAAAATTCGTAACTTATTGGGATTGTTCCACAAAGGCAGCAATGCGGCAAACATAGTGCATTGTTAGTCATCACAAAAGTTATTAACAGAAGATATCCACTAACTCTGTGGATAACTACGTGAATAACCTCAAATATCTGTTTTAACACTGTCTTTATCAGCGTTGATTATAACCAGCAATGCTCGCCTTCAAAAACACTTACCAATAAAAACAACCACTTACCTCCAACCCAAACAAGCAAAACAGCAAAAACACTCTTTCTGTTCGTTTTTTAATCTTAGTTAACTCAATCAGATTGTGACTGAAGTGTCGAGTTTTTTATCCACAGCCCTCAACCGGTCGAGTGTTTTTTGTGCTCTTTGCGCCGATGTAGGGTTCGTAAATTTGTGATTCACCCATATATTGTGGAAGGAACTGTGCATAACACCAAGTAGGTAATGACTAGAGTCAAAACTTAAGAGAGCGGATCTCAATTCGCAACCGCGATATAATGTTGTTATGCACAGTTCCCCTAAAGATATTGAACAACTTCTTCAGCGCGCTCACCACATTGCCGGATGGCAACTGGGCGAAATTGCCGCTGAGTTGGGTATAGCCGCTCCCCATGACCTTCGCCACCACAAAGGTTGGGTGGGGCAGCTGTTGGAGCATTGGTTAGGCGCCAGCGCCGGTTCGCGACCAGAACCAGACTTCCCCCACTTAGGCGTTGAGCTCAAAACCGTCCCCATTGACGCAAATTACAAACCCATTGAGTCAACTTACATAAGCGTATGTCCACTTACTGGCTTACGCGGTCTGCGCTGGCAAGACTCAGCGGTCTGCCACAAGCTCAGCCATGTATTGTGGATCCCTGTTCAGGGAGATAAATCCATTCCGGTGGCACAACGCCATGTCGGTATGCCGCTACTATGGCAACCCACTGCAGATGAACAGCAACAGTTACAGCGAGATTGGGAAGAGCTGATCGAGCAAGTCGCCTTAGGTAAGGTAGAATCGATTACCGCTCACCAAGGAGAGCTGCTGCAATTGCGTCCCAAAGCCGCTAACCGCAAGGCATTAACCGAAGCCATTGGCCCCGACGGTTGTAAGATAAACACCCTTCCTCGCGGATTTTATCTTCGAACCAGTTTTACCAAGTTACTGTTCCAAAGAAACTTTTCATGATCTATATCTATTTTTAAGGTAAGAAGCTGAGCACAAATGCTGGTTTAAGCTCACACAATTCATTACAATCGTGCGCTTGTGCTCATAGCACCCCCCGTCGTTTTCAGAAGTAGCGAAATTTTTTCCTTTGCAGACAGGTCAAGAACTCAAAAAATTTATCTTTGCTGTTATCGCATGGACCGCCGCCATATTAATTTTTGTGACGGTGCGGCACTCCTTCGCGTACGACAATGAGTCGTGGAATTTCACCACTGGTGACGTCATCAGCATCGTTACTTATCTCGGCACTATTTTAGGTTGTCTGCATTGGCTATCTAACTTAATTGCCAACATCAGTGCTATTCGGCGTATGAACTACCTTGCCATTGTGGCATTCAAAGGGATGTTCCTGCTGCTCGGTGCCTTCTTCCTTATCAAAGTGACCATCTGGATCAACACTTGGACACCGGCACCGCAACTCGATCGCCACTATAACGAACTGACCCAAAGCTTATTGGCTAGTGCCTCCACACCAATCATGTTGGCGTACTTAGTATGGGTACGGTTGTGCTTAGCCTTTTTCGAGCAAGTAGTATTATTGGTGGGCTCTCGTAACCTAATCAACATGGGTGTCGGCAACTACCACCGACCACGCCAAGAGGAACGAGTATTCCTGTTTATCGATATGGTCGGTTCGACCGCACACGCTGAGGCCATTGGTGATTTCCAATTCTCACGTTTGGTGCAGGACTGTTTCGATCTGCTGTCCGGCTGCGTTACTCGTCAAAAGGGTGAGATCTACCGTTACATCGGTGATGCGGCGATGATCAGCTGGGAGCTCAATCGCGACCGCAACCTCGAACACAGCTTAGATCTCTACTACGAATTTGTGCAGATCATTGGTTGGCATAAAAACTACTTCGAAGAGAACTACGGCTTTGTACCGCGCTTTAAAGGAGCGGTTCATGGTGGTCGCGTGATGACCGCCGTAGTCGGAGTGAATAAGCAGGAGATCAGTTACTTCTCTGATGTCATCAACACCCTAGCGCGACTGCAAGATCAGTGTGGTCCATTAAAACAAGATCTGTTGTTGTCGGGCCAGATTCGCCATCGCTTAGGTGACACAGCCAACTACAACATAGAGTCCATCGGCCCCATGCGCTTAAAAGGCAAGCAGCATGAGGTCGAGGTGTTCGCGGTTAACGCTCCTTCGGCGGAAGTAGCCCCTGGATCATTTGACCGAGGGTTCTAAAGGTTCGCAAACGGCTTGAAGTCTGGCGCCATACCAAGCCAATTTCGCGGTATGGTGCAGTCCCCTTCGGCTGATACTCGTTCAACTCAGTACCATTTAAGATCCCAGCATCAATCGCCATTTGTGGCAGGAACGTCGTCCCTAGCTTCGAATCCACCATCTGTACCAATGTATGCAAACTGGTCGCAGCGAATGGATTGATCTTGGCGCTGTTTTTTAGATCACAGGCACTAATTGCATGGCCGGTGATGCAATGTTCGCGCTGCAACAAGAAAATGCTTTGATCCGGAAACTCTTCATACTCCAAATCTTCAGAATCTAAGGTTTGATCCTTGTGCGCTACCAGCTTAAACGGATCAATACCAACCGACATGCTATGAAAACCGCTAGTATCAACCGGCAACGCCAGTAGTAACAGGTCGAGTTCGCCGCTGCCTAAGGCAGAGATCAGACTTTCAGTGGTATCTTCACGCAGCAACAGGCTCATCTCAGGAAATTGAGCTTGGGTCTCTTTAACAACCCGGTTTAGCAAGAACGGCGCAATGGTAGGAATACAGCCAAGGCGAATGGTGCCCGCCATCGGTTCACCCGCGCTACGCGCCAGCTCCGTCATCTCTTGCACTTCCGCCAACAGATGCCGCGAACGACCAACCACATCTTCACCTAAAGCGGTAAACATAAAGGATTTGTGGTCACGTTCAATCAGTTGCCCACCCAGCTGCTCTTCTAGGTTCTGAATTCCAGACGACAAAGTAGATTGGCTAACGTGGCAGGCTTTAGCAGCCCGGTTAAAATTTTGCTCTCGATGCAGCTGCACCAGATAGTACAAATTCTTGAGGCTCGGTAACTTATTCATAATGAGCAATAGGCTTTTTTAATCGATAAAAGCGTTTATCTCATAAAAAATCGATCACGTCACAGGTTGGGTCACAAATTTCGTAAACAACCAGCCTATTTAGAATCGAAAGCCGCCTCTACGAGATCGTCGATAGTCAGGTGGAATGACGCTACAAAGTTATCCATAAACCACTTCACCTCTGGCAGATCATCAATAAAGGGCTGCAGCGCTGCTAACACCTTACGTTCGGTGCCCTCAAACTCCATATTACCCGCCCGCAACTCCGCCAAAGCTTTGGTGTAAGCCGAAAGCAGATCCGCCGCTTTAACAATCTGGGCTTCCAAATCGCCCTCGCCATGGCTCAAAAGTGGTGCATAGCTAGACTTAAGCGGATCTGGAATCGTACCTACTAGCAACTCAGTGGCGATATTTTCCATCTCACGGCACAACTCCAACATTCTTGGCGCCGAGTACTTAATGCCGCTATTCACATCCTCGGTTAGCACCTCTGGAGCATCATGAAACAGCGCCACCACCGCCAACTTATTCTCGTCCACTGGCTTCAGCTCAGGGAAGATTTTGTTGTGAATGAGTCCCAGCGCATGCGCAAACATCGCCACCTGCATACTGTGCTCCGCCACATTTTCGGCTCGGGTTGGGTTCGACTTGCCCCACCGGTGAACGTTCTGCATTCGAGACATTAACGCAAAGAAGACAGGCTGCATGCTTACTCCAAAATTTTATTAAGTTTAAATGACTTATGGTGCACTTAGGCGAATCTATATGAGAAACTAACACGGATATAATGGATTTATTAGAACTGGCTGTTAATTAATGCAGAGCATTCAAAAGCGTTGGATAAGGATTTTCCTAGCTTTGGCCATCAGCGTGGGCTTGGGTTTACTGATCCAAAAATTTGATAGCCACACTCAATACAGCCATCAACATGCTACCGCTGCAGAGGTGGATGAGTTTAGCGATAGAGAATGGCAACCATATGCAGCAAGCAACGCCCACTGGCATCATCATCAATTAGCCCCTTATGAATCACAGGTCATCACTACGCTCTCACTTGAGCCGATCACCTTAGCCAAAGTCGACTCACTTCGAACTGAAGTAATTGAAATTGCCGCCTCAGATTGGCAACAACCATTGCAGCGACATTTAGTCACTAGCCTGTCTCGCCCACTCGATCTGTATCACTCTGTTGATGGTAACGGTCGCGTATTCTTTGGCGAGTTGCCAAACCCGATTCTATTTATGCTGCTAGGGGCGCTGCTGCTTGGTCAGGTGATCCTGTGGCTATTTACTACTATTCGCTGGCGCACCATGGCAACCGTAGCCGTAGCAGGACCAATGCTTATCGTCTCGCCACTGTTGCCAATAGTCGCAACCGGCGCACTACTTACCTTGGTTGCGGCACTGCCACTAAACAAACAATGGGCGATACCCTGGGTTGGCGTTGCCGTCTTGGTTGGGTTAATGGTGCCACAACAATGGCAAGCGTGGTCGAGCTTCGCCTTCGCCTTACCGCTGTTGTGCTACCACCTGCTGTCACGGCAAAGTCATTGGTATCAACAGGTTACTTGGCTCGCCCTAATGGTGCTGGCGCTAGAGTTACCAGTGCGCAGTGACATCTCCATCATCTATGCGCTGGCAGCCATTGCCATTTGGCAGTTGTGCCATATTATCCGGCCACTGGTGAAGCTTTCGGCGCACTCGTCGCAGCTGGAACAAAAGAAACAACAGCTATCAAGCGCCGACCAAAAACAGTACAGCTCATTGCAACAACAGATCGACTCGCTCGAATCGAAAAACCGAATGTTGCATGAAAAAACCTGGGTAGACCCACTTACTGGCCTACGCAACCGCCTGTTCTTTAATGAGCAGTATCAAGCTGAAGTCGCCCGCAGTAATCGCGAACAAACCACGCTTAGTCTGCTTATTCTCGACCTGGATTTTTTCAAAAACGTGAATGATCAACACGGCCACCCCGTCGGTGATGAAGTGCTCCGTCAGGTAGCTAAACGCCTCTACTACAGTCTCCGTCGTCCTGCGGATGCATTGTGCCGTATTGGTGGTGAAGAGTTTGCGATCTTGCTGCCGCAAACCAATAAACAAGGCGCGGAACACGTTGCCAATACCCTTCTAAAGAAGGTTGCTGAAAAGCCGATCATCTACCAGCAGCAGGAGCTCTACGTTACGGCCAGTATTGGTTGTGCCACCTTGGTTCAACAAGTTGCTTTACCTGATATGGAGTTGTTTAACCGTGCTGATAGTGCCCTTTATCACGCTAAAGCGCGTGGTCGAAACCGGTGCGAATCCTTTGACGGTGAAGAACAAATGGAACACTTCGCGATAAGGCGAGGATAAATCGCAATCGCGTTAAACCTTTTTACTAAATCCACCTGTCTAATCAAATAACCATCCGATTGGCACTTGAACTGTTTTCCAAACAAGTTGCCTTGGTTATTCGTTAGCTTCGGTAAAAGGACATTACAGTGACTCAGCCGCCAGAGGATCACACCGAACATATTGAGCAGCAATGGATTGCCCTAGCCCAGGCCGGTGACCAAGCTGCGTTTTCACTGCTATTTGAACATCATCACCGCCGTGTCTATGCGCTGTGCCTGCGTCTATGTCATAACCCTCGTTGTGCTGAAGACGCAACTCAAGAGGTGTTTCTGCGTTTGTGGCAAAAGCTCGACCAATATCGTGGTGGAGCCAAATTCAGCACCTGGCTACATCGCTTGTGTATTAATCACGCCATCAACTATCAACGCCAAGGGCAATGGTGGCGCCAGTTCATCACCAACGATGAACAAGCAGAGATCGAAATTACTGAAAACCACAGCGACGGCATCGATAGATTACTGCCGAAATTACCGGTACGGCGCCGTCAAGTGTTCGTGTTGCATGCCATCGAGGGCTACCAACACAACGAGATAGGCACACTGTTGGGGATCAGCAGCGGCGCCAGTAAAGCCCATTACCACCATGCTCGCCAACAATTGCAGGAGTGGTTGCAATGAAGCAAGACAAACTAGAACAACTGCTAGCGCAAACCCCAGCGGAGCTAACGCCTAATAACGATCTGTGGCCCATCATCACTGCTAAGATAAACACCAAGCAACGGCAGCCATTTAACCAGTGGGCTGTGGCCGCTAGCTTAGTTATTGGTGTGCTTATTGGCGGCATAGGTGGCTATCAAATCAAACCACAGCCCCGCTATGACCCACAGCTGTTACAGGGGGTGTTGCAGGTGTTATCGGAACAGCATCAACAACAATTGGCACAACTACCACCAAGCAACCCATTGGTTGCCGCAGCTGATCTACAAGCATTACGCAGTGGGGCTTCAGAGCTTCAACAGGCACTGCTACAGCAACCCAATAACCAAGCTTTACTTGAACTTTGGCTATGGACCAAACAACGTGAACTTGAGCTATTGCAAACTCGCCTCTCCCATCCAGAGATGCTTTAAGGAGCTATGATGAAACCGTTTTCAACCACCGTTTTTGCCACCACGCTTACTTCACTCTTACTCAGTCCCTTCGCCGCCGCTGAAGAGGTAAATACAACTCTTAGCTGGTCAAGCAACAGTAATGTCGTTATCGATGTACCTCGGGGTGATATTGAGGTTCTTGGCACCGATAGTACCAGCGTTACTGTCAGCGGCCGTATCGATAGCGAAGCCGAAGCCTTTATCTTTGAGCAACAGGGCGATGTGCTGCGCATTCAGGTTAAGCTGCCACGAAATTGGGGCAACCAGCAAAATAACGCCAAGCAGTTTAGTGACCTAAAGATCTCGCTCCCCTCCCAAGCACAAGTAGATATCGACGTAGTAAGTACTGACATCGACATCAGCAAGGTCAACTCTATCGAAATCGAATCGGTTAGTGGCGACGTGCGTGCAAGCGTAAGTAGTGACAGCGTCGAGATCGATGCCGTTAGTGGCGACGTCACCGTGCGCGAAGCCAATGGCAGCATTGATATTGAAACCGTCAGTGGTGACATCAATGCCGACGACAGCCGTGGTGAGTTCGAGCTCAGCTCGGTCAGTGGTGATATCAGGGGCAAAAACCTCAACGGCGAGTTGGAGTTAGAATCCGTTAGTGGCGACATCGAAATCGATATCCTTGAATTAACCGCGCTGGAAGGACGCAGCGTCAGCGGCGACATCGGCATCAATGGCAAAACACTGGCTCTGAAATCTGAATTAGAACTGGAAACCGTAAGCGGCGACGTCACCTTAAGTATTGCCGACATTGGCTCAGTGTCAGTACACGCTCACACCGGCGGCGGTGGCGATATTGACAATGACTGGAGCGAAGATAACGTACAAAAAAGTAAATACGGTGGCAACAAGAGCTTAGAGTTTGGCAGCGGCGCCAAAACCGTAACGCTCAACACTGTTAGTGGCTTGCTTGCGCTGAAACGCCGTTAAATCAACGCTAATCACGCTGCCATCCCAACGCGGTTTGCGCTACCCTTGCGCCCATGAATACGAATGATTGGGCGTCTCTGGCTGACGCCATTAAGCAACACGGCAAGGCGTTGGGGTTCAGCGCCGTTGGTATTGCAGACATTGATCTCAGTGCCGAACTGCCACACCTGCAACAATGGTTAGACAACCACTACCACGGCGACATGGATTACATGGCTCGCCACGGTGATATGCGTTGTCAGCCGCAGGCATTACATCCCGGCACACTTAAAGTGATCTGTGTGGCACTTGATTACCTGCCACCGCAAGCAGGCTTCGCCGATAATCTAAAACAGACCGAAACAGCTTACATTAGCCGTTACGCCGGTGGCCGTGATTACCACAAGCTGATGCGTAACCGCATCAAAAAGTTAGGTGATTGGCTCAAGACTCAGCTGCCAGATCAAAACGAGCTTAACTTCCGCCCCTTTGTTGACTCAGCACCTATCTTAGAACGGCCGTTGGCCAGAAATGCTGGGCTTGGTTGGGTTGGCAAGCACTCACTACTTTTAAATGAGCACGCTGGTTCTTGGTTCTTCCTCGGCGAACTGTTGGTCAACTTACCGCTGCCAATCGATCCCCCAAACCAACAAGACTGCGGCAGCTGCAGTGCCTGTATGACCATCTGCCCAACCAATGCCATCGTTGCTCCATACGTCGTTGATGGGCGCCGTTGTATCAGCTACCTCACCATTGAGTCAGATCTCGCCATTCCAGAAGCATTACGCCCAGCCTTAGGCAATCGCATCTACGGCTGTGATGATTGCCAACTGGTGTGTCCATGGAACCGCGAAGCGCCGCTGACTGCAGAATCCGATTTCCACATTCGCAAACCGCTGCAACAAATCGAGTTACTTACACTTTGGCAATGGGACCAAGCAACCTTCCTTGCCAACACCGAAGGGTCACCGATACGCCGTATCGGCTTTAGGCGTTGGCAACGTAACCTGGCCGTTGCGATTGGCAATGGCCCAGCCAGCGACAAGGCTATCAGCGCCCTGAACAACGGCCTTGGCCGTGTCGATGCGATGGTTGATGAACATATCCATTGGGCTGTTAACCAACTTCAACAACAGCAGCCAAACAACCGGCAACAGCAACGCTTAATTCGCATCGTCGAAAAAGGCCTCAGCAGAGACGCTTAAGTTCCCTTGAATAAGGTTGCCTAAGCGGACTCGACCTGCACTGAACCATACTTTACCAATTGATAGACGGCATTACGCAACCACAGCGGTAATGCCGACGCCGTTTGGCTGGTAAGTGCATAGTAGTTTGCCGGCTTTAGCGATTGCTTTAGGAGCTCCGCTTCATTGGCCGCAAACTCTTCGCAGCGGATGCCGGGATAGTCGTTAAAAAACGAGATGGTATGGCTCGACACAAAACTGATGGCATCACTATCCAGCAGAATCGATGGCACTTCCGACAACAGATTAGAACTACCGACTTTATTAAGTATGCGACCACGCTCCATCGCAAAGTGTTCCATTGGGTCGGCCTTAGAGTTAAAACCAGTAATTGAGGTAACCCAAAACGGATAGTCCAATATTTTGCTCAGACGGTCATCCTCGGGGCACTGCCAAATCGGATGGCCTTCTCGAGCGATCAATCGCGGACCATCGCCAGTGCAGATATAGTCACAGTCCAATTGTGGGATCTGTAAACTTTGACAGCTCACTACCATATCGCTGCCACCATCAAGCAGCATCTTCGGAGAATGTTCATCCGATGAGTGCACCGTTAGCTTAACGTTATGCCCCAACGCTTTAGTGGCATGCATTAACTGACTGGTGGCCGCGCTGCACAACATGCTGGGTAGATGGATATGATATTCAAGCGCTGCTGAGGCGCTAGTCCCCCTTACTAATTGATTTAGTTGCTCCTCAATCAGAACCGCCCTTTGCGCCGATGGATACAACTTTACTGCCAATGATGTCGGCTCAAATTGAAACTGACGGCGGTGGAACAATGGGTCATCAAAGTGCTGCCGCAAACTATTTAGACTGCGGCTAACTTTAGATGCAGACAGGTTCAGCTGCTTAGCAACCGCAGACGCGTTACGCAGCTCATAGGTCAAAATAAAGACCCGCAGTTCAAAGAAACTCAACGCTGAAATCTGATCCATAATCTTGTCCACTACCAATAATATTGTTCAGCCCGTTAAGGGGTGTTCGTTAATGCTCTGCCGCTCTGACACAGTCAGCCATGACCTGATAGATATGTTTGAAGATGACTTCATCAACGGGTCTGGTACGGGCAGTCAAAATATAATAAGTGGCTACCTCACAGCGCTGGTGTAACCGATCAAATTCTGCCTGGGCCAAGCGCTGACAGTGTAGATCTGGGTTCGACTCAATAAATCGAACCCCACAATTAGTTGAAACCAAGATGAAGGCATTACAGTTTTTTATTTTCTTTACTGCAGCATCTAATCCTGTCGAAGGCTCTAAATACTGTAAATTACGCCCATGCGTTTGCGCATATAACTCCAATGGATGAATCCGTTCAGTTAGTGTTGGGCAACTTACTTCAACATAGGGGTAATCGAGTAGGTCGTTAAGACAAGTGCTATCCGAGTTATTCCATAATGGATGATTCTTACGTGTAACTACATATAACTGTTCTGATGAAGCTACAAAGCTTGTTTTAATCCCTTTATGGTTACTAGGAAGAAAAGAAATAATAAGATCACTTTTACCTTTTAATAAATTATCGACACTATCGTTTGTCAATGGTTCGATAACTAACTGCTCGGTAAAGGTGTCGGCATCATTATTAAATACACAGCAAGAGAACAGTGGTGGTACTTCAACAACAACCACTTTGCCTTGGTCTTTAAGCGACCCTTTGGCGTTACATATCTGCGCCATTTCATCCGCAACTTCCAGTAGTTCCTTGAAATAGGGATAAACTCTTTCAGCCATGGGCGTTGCCTCAAAGCCATACTGTTTGCGGATAAACAGCTCATCATTGAGAGAATGGCGCAAGCCTGCAAGACAACGGCTTACCTTGGAAGGAGCAACGTTCAGCTGTTTCGATACCAACAGAGCATTAAGTGAATCAAACACCGCAACAAAAACTTGAGCAGAAAACACATTGATATCTTTTATCCGTGCCATAACTGCCTCCAAAGTGTGACTATCGTCATAATTAATATTATTACAATTTGAAAATCTGATCCTTACTATCTTGCAAAAGTTCTGATCTTTCTGAGTTAGCCGCGACTACAATTCACAACGAAAAAATATCGAATTGCATTCCATCCCTGTATTTAAACCACATGTTATAGAAACTATATTCGATTTATCTACAGCCAACTTTAAATCTGTCGTGTTTATATTGTTAACGCATGACTTTCACTAGTAATGCACCATGATAATCCTTAATGACACCTAAAAGTAGCGCTATTGATTCAACATTAGCCTGCACTAATGAAACTGTTAAGTTGACTGGTTATTTCAATAACTGCAATAGCAAATTGTAGTTATAAGAAATCTGATATGGATTATGATATATTTCAAAATATAACGATCAAAAATCACTAATAATGCAACTCTGAAAATACATGATTTAGATCATTATCACTTGGCAAATTAAAGTTTGATAATTAACTCAGGTGGAAAACAAGACTCCACCATATAGGAGTAAATTATGAGCTTAGAACTATTTTTCAACGTCATCGTTCCTTATTTCTTCATGTTCTTTGTATTGTTTATTTGCGTCCCTATGGTCGTGCTTGGATTAGCTAAAGCCGGTTACGAAGCACTGCATAAGCGCAAACAGAGCCAACCTGAAAAGCAGCAGAAAACCTCTGAAGGCACCTCGTTCAATAACCTGAAACATTCATGAACGTCGATAAGGAGGGTGGTAGCAGCATCCCAACTACCACCCTTGGCAAGAAGGAGAGCCCCCCATGTTGAAACATGCCATTACAGTCACGCTGTTAATGTCTGTGTGCTTTGGCGTTGCCGCACAAGCCAGTGCGGATAAAAAATGCATGATGTGCCATAAGAAAAACGGCACCATGTTAGGCATCCACAGCACCATTAATAATATTTCTATTGGTTGCGTTAGCTGTCATGGGGAAAAAGGTAAGCATCCACGCGATAAAACCGCGTTGCGTTACTTTGGGCTCGACAGCCATACCCCCGCATCAGAACAAAACCTCGCTTGCATGAGTTGCCACCAACTTGAGCAACTGCGCCAGTCCGAATGGACCCACGATGTGCACCTCAGCAAACTCTCTTGTGCCGCCTGCCATCAACTCCATCCTGAACGAGACCCAATCGATGGGATCTCAGCACACGATCGTTCGCAAGCCTGTGCAGATTGCCATAGCCAGTTCAACGGGGAGGCAGAACAATGAAAGTTACCCGTCGCCAATTTCTCATCGGAGGAACAGCTTGCACCATTATTCCGGTGCTCAACGTTACCGCCGAGGATGAAAGCAGCCGCAATTTCGCCATGGTTTACGATCAAAGCAAATGCATTGGCTGTGAACGTTGTGAACAAGCATGCCGTGAAACCAACGATATTCCAGCAAGCTACAGCCGCTTAGAAATAATCCGCACTGGTCCATTTGGAGAAGGCGAAGATCGCCATTACCGTTTTGATCGCAGCAGTTGCGTCCATTGTGAAACCGCACCGTGCATCAGCGTGTGCCCAACCGGTGCTCCCTATCGCGATAAAGATGGCATTGTTGCTATCCATCAAGAACGTTGCGTTGGCTGTAAATACTGTGTTGCTGCCTGTCCAAGCAAGGTCCGCCACTTAAATCCTGTCACCAAGGTTATCGACAAGTGCGACTTCTGCCGCACCAGCAAACTAGCCAAAGGCGAACTACCTGCCTGTGTTGAAGTCTGCCCAACGAAAGCCTTGGTATTTGGCGATCTAAACGATCACAACAGCGAAATTGTACAACTGTTGCGCCACAAGCAAACCTTTAGAGACAAGATGTACCTTGGTACACGTCCAAAACTCTACAAAATCCCACACGGAAGAGGCGAGGTAATCTAATGGACACCGCCGTCAATGCAGTACTTCACTTTGATAACCTAATTTGGCATTGGCCTATCGCCATCTACCTGTTTCTAGCGGGGGTGTCCGCCGGTGCCGTATTAATCTCAATATTATTTAAGCGTCGTGCCACGTCACTGGGTAACGATCCTGCCCATAGCAGCATCGTCCGCGCCATGGCATTAATCGCGCCGGTGAGCGTAATACTTGGCCTCGCTATTCTGGTTGTGGATCTCAGCAAGCCGCTCGAATTCTGGAAAATGATGATCTACGGCAACCCTAGCTCAGTTATGTTTTGGGGAGTCTGGGGACTGTCAGTCTACATCGGCGTACTGATGTTATACCTCATGGCGATATTCCATGAACCAATGGAAGTGTTTGCCCACTTTATTTCGCCGTTAACCCACCTAATCAACCTGGTGCGACGCTGGGACAAATACCTAGAAACCGCCATGGTGGTACTGGCCATCGGTATTGGTGCCTACACCGGCCTGTTATTGTCGGCACTCAAAGCCTATCCGCTGCTGAATAACCCTCTGTTACCGGTGTTGTTTTTAGTATCAGGATTATCCTCCGGCGCAGCCGCTACCCTACTGTTTGCGGTGCTCTGCTTCGACGGCACCAACCAACCAGAAGAGATCAAATTCATTCACAAGATCGAAAAGCCGGTACTAGCGATGGAATTGGCACTGTTGGCGTTGTTCTTTGTCGGCCTATCATTCGGTGGCGCTGGTTCAATGAAAGCGCTTACCACCGCACTTAATAACGATTTTTGGAGCGTCATCTTCTGGGGCTTTGTGATTGGTGGTGGTATTGCCTTGCCATGGCTACTGCAATGGTTATTGCCCGAGTCGCTCACCCATCACCGCTACTTCGTAAGCTTCTGTTGCATTCTCAGCTTATCCGGGGTGTTTGCCCTTCGTCACTTCATGCTCTACACCGGCCAAATGGTTCCGGCCTAACTCGATAACAATAAAAAGGAATAACAACATGAAATATTTATGGATATTACTGCTGGTTGGTGGCCTTGCTCAGGCCCAACCTTTAGCCGATATGCACACCGAGATGGGCGGCTGTGAATCCTGCCACCAAGAGGGTGAACCCTCGGACACTCTCACCTTTGAAAACGGTAACTGCGTGGAGTGCCACAGCGAACTCAGTGAGATGGACGACCCTCATGCTCCACACCAAGGCAGTTTGGTCTGCAGTGACTGCCACACCCTGCATGAAGAGACCGACCCGATGACTACCTGCAGCAACTGTCACGAAGAGTAGTTAGCACCGCTAATCATTTCGCCTAGATAACAAAAAAACGCCAGTCAGAAACCTGACTGGCGTTTTGCTATTGGGTCGCACTGTATTTCTGCTTTAGCAGCGCAGCGATTAGGTTACTCCGCTAAGTAAGCACGCAGATCTTCATAGTCACGAGCGCTGCTACTGAACAGCGGATCGTGTTGGATCTTATCTGCCACCATCACTTGTAACTTGCTCCAATCGTCTTCGTCTAACGCAGCGGCGACCTTTGGTAGCAACACGTTATCTTCATACGATAAATGATCGCGTTGCATGGTGAGAAACAACTGCAGATCCTTAATTAGCCGCTCACGGGGAACAACTTGGTCGTTCAAGATCATCCGCAACGTATCCAATATGGCATTGGTGGCATCCGCCAGGTTATGGTGCTCTTGCGCCAATCGGTGCACATCCCCTTCAGATTGCTCAGTCTTATCCAAATAGTATTGGTAGAGAATATCTTCCAGCGGGTGGTGGCAGTGGTCAGCATACCGGTGCAAGTAGTCCACGGCATCATGCAGCATCGTCATCTGCACTGCCCCGCCTTGTTCCAAACGATCAATTTTGTCAGCCAGTAGATTCAGCAAACTGGTGATATGACGATGATCGGTATCAATTCTAGCTAACATTCAGCCTCCATTAGCTCAGTTAGAGCCTACTAGCACCTTGCCTGATCTCAACCACAACCGTGTTGATCAGCATCAAAGTTGCCAATTTATTGCACTTTGCCCCTGTGCCAGCAGTTGTCTGTTGGCTTGCGAGAAATGGCCACACCCAAAGAAGCCACGATAAGCCGAAAGCGGCGACGGATGCGGCCCAACAAGAACGGTATGGCGAGTACGATCAATGCCTTTACCCTTCTTCTGCGCGTGACTGCCCCACAGCATAAACACCAAGCCCTCACGCTCGCTAGCAAGATTGCGGATCACCTCATCAGTAAACTGCTCCCAGCCAATCTTGGCATGAGAGTGAGCCTTACCCTGTTCAACCGTTAATACCGTATTGAGCAGCAGCACCCCCTGCTCGGCCCAATGGCGCAAATCGCCGTGGCTAGGAATGGTAAAGCCGTCAATATCCTGCGCTAGCTCTTTATAGATATTCACCAATGACGGCGGCACCTTAATGCCCGGCTCAACCGAAAAGCTAAGCCCATGAGCTTGCCCAGCGCCGTGATAGGGATCTTGACCCAATATCACTACTTTGACCTTAGCAAGTGGCGTATGTTCAAAGGCAGCAAATATCTGCTGCTGCGGTGGGTAGATAACCTGCCCTTGCTGTCGCCAGAGTTCTATCTGCGCCATCATCTGTTGATAGTAAGGCTGTTGTTGCTGTTGCAGCATCAGCGGTTGCCACTGGGACGAGAAAGCGTTGGAGCATGACATAGCAACCACCTAACGAGTGAAAAAAACGATTGGGTTAGGATACCCATTCCGCTTGCCCGATAAAACCAGCATCAGTAGCATGGCCGCCATATTTGGAAGGAGAACCCATGCGATACATTGGAGCCCACGTTAGTGCCAGTGGCGGCGTCGAAAACGCCCCAGTTAATGCCCATAAACTCGGCGCTAACGCCTTTGCCCTGTTCACTAAGAATCAGCGCCGTTGGCAAGCGAAACCTTTAACTGAAGAAAACATCAATAACTTCAAGCAGCGTTGCGCCCAATACGGCTTTGCCCCAGAGCAGATTCTACCTCACGACAGCTACCTAATTAACTTAGGCCATCCTGAAGCAGAGCCGTTACAGCGTTCTCGCGATGCCTTTATCGATGAGATGCAGCGTTGTGAACAGCTTGGGTTAACGCTGCTTAATTTTCACCCTGGCAGCCATCTTAAAAAGATCTCCGAACAAGATTGTTTAGCGCGTATTGCCGAATCGATAAACCTCGCCTTAGATGCCACTGTTGGGGTGACCGCAGTAATTGAAAACACCGCTGGTCAAGGCAGCAACCTCGGCCACCGTTTCGAACATCTCGCTGCGATTATCGACCAAGTTGAAGATAAAACACGGGTTGGTGTTTGCCTCGATACCTGCCATACCTTCGCTGCAGGCTACGACCTATCCAGCTTTGAAGCCGCTGCAGAGACCTTTGCCCAATTCGACCATATTGTTGGTTTTAACTACCTCAAAGCGATGCACTTAAACGGCAGCAAGTCGGTGCTTGGCAGCAGGGTCGACCGCCACCATAGCCTCAATCAAGGTGAGATTGGCACCGAGTTATTTCAATTCCTGATGACCCACCCTGCCACCATCGGCATTCCAATGGTTTTGGAAACCATCGACGACACCATCTGGGCCGAAGAGATAAACTGGTTACGAGGCTTGCAACAAGCCTAATAGCAACGCGCAACGGTGTTTACCACACCGTTGCCACAGGCCAGTGGCAACGTCAGCGTTACTCTGTTAACCCACCAGCATCACAACATTACAGTCGGCCGCGAGATCTTTATCACAAACACCATGCGTAGCTGAGAAAATAGCCAAGATATGTTTTATAAATAGCCACTTAAGGGAAAGCACCAACATAGGGAACCCATTTAACCCCGACCATTGAAGCGTCGGCACCGGTGGCACGGCAGCCCAAAGCGTACAGAGAATAACCATGATTATTCGACCAGTAGACGGCAAGCACATCGTCACCGTAAAGGGCATCACCGTATCCTGCGCTACCTTTCGCGACGCACTGCGCGCCGGTTGGTTTATAGCCTTAGGTAGCCACAGCACTAAGCGCTAACAACACAGCGGTGTTTGCAAGCAGCTCGAGCCAATAAAAATGGCTTTTGTCGCACCAACCCACGTTGGGCACCTTAAGCTAAAATTTAGCTATAACAGCACATTAAGGTTAGGCAGAGCGTTTACTACAGTGGAGTGAAGCGCAAACGTTAGCTGCGGTTGGCTCATGGCTAACACGTTTATTTATGTTCGACGTATATTAATTGCGTTATGTCGAAACCACGCTTCTTGGCTAATAGCTCAAACTTAGCTTTCACTTGGTTATCTACACTTGGCGTACGCGACAACAACCAAAGATAATCAGTATTCGGACCCGACACGAACGCATATTGGTCGTTTTTAAGTTCAAAAATAACGTATGAACCATAAAACGGGCCAAAGAACGAAACCTTCAAGTAGCCCTCATCTTCATTGTTGACGAAGTAGGCTTTACCCTCTGCTTGCTTCCACTCGTTTGTCTTTGCCAAGTAACCACGGTTAATAACCGCAACGCCGCCATCAGCGCGTAAGGCATATTCCGCAGTAACATCTTGCAGGCCACGTTCAAATGAATGATCTAAACGAGCGATTTCATACCACTTTCCTAAATATTCATTAAGCTGAAAATCTGCAACGGGCTGAACCCCTTGAGGCATACCTAAACAACCGGCTAGCGACAGGAAAGATAGTAATAGCAGTAATTTTCTCATGGCTCATCCCGTACTAATAGTAACTGATGTAATTGTTATGCGGTTGCTTGTTCAGTGCGCAACATTGCGTATTGATACTCGTCGCCCCATGCCCCTTTAAAGAAAATATTTTGTCGAAAATGGGCTTCGCGTCGAAAGCCAAGGCTCTCGAGTAAACGATAAGAAGCAACATTTTGAGCATCGGTTGTGGCTACAACCCTATGCTTATTAAGTGTATTAAACAGGTAACCAAGCAAAGCTACAGCGGCCTCTTTTGCTACATGCTTTTGCTGGTTTGCAGGTGCGATGGTAAAGCCGATTTCAACCTGCTCATCGTCGATGAAATGCACCGCTAAATCCCCTAGCAATATATCGCTTTCACAGTCAGCTATCGCAAGCTGATACCATGCGCCAACAACACCAAAATTTTGGTAGTCCATTTTCTCAAATAACGACAATGCATCAGCATAATTGAAGTCAGACCAACTTTGGTATTTGGCCACTTCCGGCTGAGAGCGATAGTGAGTGAAGAGTTCTAAATCCGCCGCTGTAAAAGCGCGTATGGTAAACCGATGAGTCTTCAAGCTGGGGGTTAACATAAAGCTTCCTGTGTTCTAATAATGCAGCAAGAAGGTATGCCCTATGCCTCGTCCTTCTTACTTGTTTTGTTAGCGTTTTTTAGCTCGAACCCTCTAACAATCACATATGCGATAAGAGCAAATATAAAGACTACTAAATACATCCATGCAATGCACTGTAGTGTTTCAATAATGGTGCGATAGATTTCGATAGTCCAACGCTCCAGCGTTAACTCTAGAATCTGTGTGTCTTTGTGCCGTGCGGTAATGTAACGTTCTAAATCATATATGCGCACACCACCAGAGATACCAACCACATAGGTTGCGAAGATAATGTACTTCTGCCATGCGGCGCTAATAGTATCCTGTATTATCCGGCCAAATATATCAGCTAGTGGATTTCTAAATATATAAACCACCATAAATGACACAGTAACCGATAACGCAAACGTTACAAAAAGTAGTGTAAAAAACATGTTCTATCCTTAGAAAGTGAACGCTTTGTTTACAAGCATTAGGCTCAAAGCAGACTCAATTGGGCACGAATGCTGTTAAAATTACAGTTAGCCAAACAGTGAATTAGCGCGAAAGCAACTGTTATTTAGCTTACCAAAATAGTTTATCCAAAGTATTTAACCTCATACTTCTCCTGAATAAAATGATTCGGAAAAGCAGTAGCTTCGGAATTTACCAGCTTAATACTTGCGCCTAACTCACCAAAAAGCGGAATACCTTTACCTAAGATAATTGGTGCTCTGGTAATTGTTATTTCGTTAATTAGATGAAGATTAATAAACGCCGTAATCGTTGAACCGCCATCAATGTAAGCATGTTCATAGCCACTATCTTCAAGTCTATTTATTAGCTCGATAATATCGCCAGAATACATCTCAACTTTACCACGTAAATTTTCAGGTGGTTCATTCACTGAGTTACTAAGCACATAAATTTTGGTTTCGCCATAAGGCCATTGCGCTGGAGTTAAATTAAAACTAGAAATAACATCCATGCATTTCCGCCCCATAATCATACAGTCCACCGAGTCAATAAAGTCATTAAACCCCATGTCAGGATTGTTACTCATATCTGCTTCTCGATTTCCAGCGCTATGCAGCCAGTCAACGCTACCTTCAGCTGTTGCTATATATCCATCTGCGCTTGTAGCGATATAAACAGAACATTTCATAGTTTAATTTAACTCCAAATTTGACACTTTTTATAGGCTGTGTGCCAATTAAGTGTTGTTCTTTCCGGTGCAGTTAAAGCACTGGTTAGGCGAGTCGCGATACAAAGGATAAGCACTTCCGCTATTGTTCTTCTGCCGCATTGGAGCAGTTCAGCGAAGCGTTTTGGACTGCGACCTAAGGCAAGAACGATTGCAAAGGGAGGGGCAAAGCTCGCCCCTAATGCATACAAGAATGTACCGTCGCCCCAGCAGCATCCTCGCCTAAAAGCACCGAAATCGGTGAAGCCGCTGATACACTTGCATGAAGCTAAATCAGCAGCCGTTGCAGACAGCCTAAACACCTTGCTATGGGCCTGTTAACTGGTTGCATTAGTTAATTGAAGTAGATCCCACTTAGTACCGTAAAGATCTTGAAACACCACTACCGTGCCGTACTCTTCCACTCGCGGCTCTTCGTTAAATACAACACCATTTGCCTTCATCAACTGGTAGTCTCGCCAGAAATCATTGGTCTGTAAAAATAGGAACACTCGCCCGCCGGCCTGGTTACCAATAGCACTAAACTGCTCCGCTGTGCTCGCTTGAGCAAGAAGTAAGTTGGTGCCATTTGAGTTAGGCGGGGCAATCTGAACCCAACGTTTCCCAGCCCCTAAGTCTGTATTTTCAACCAGCGTAAATTGAAGTTTTTGAGTATAAAAGGCAATCGCATCATCGTAGTCTTCAACAACTAGAGCTACATTGCCAATTTGCTGCTGAACTGATTTAAACATACTAACCTCATACGCATTCAAAGCGCCGATTGTTGGTTGTTTTTACTCTTACTAAAGGCAGGTGGCTGCTCATTGCCAAGCGATAATTCAATAGCCTAAGTAGGCAACACAGAAGCACTGACCGGCCTACTTTAATGGGGTACTAGAGCAGCTTATCGCTTTAAGTAACCAACCCAGAAACAACGCCATAAAAATAGCAAAAAAGTCAATTAGATAGCCTTGGCCATTAGAGAAGTCCCCAAAAGGAAAAGAAAGTGCTAACGGAGCAATATATGGGATAACACTGCTATCACTAACGCTGCGAATACTTTGAGAAACAAAGAAAAACAAAGAGATAGCTATTGCAATCCGGCTCTTAACACAGGATCCGTATGCTCCATATGCAGGAATCAGCACATAAAGAACAAAATAAATTAGCGTACTTTTAATGCTATTAAAGCCTGAGACCGTAATTAACGCCAAACCGATTAACGAGAATAACGCCTGAATAAATACCGCAATTTTATATTTCACCTTACCACTAATGTCCACATTAACGGGAAAATAATATGCCAGCTAAAATTAGCGACACAACAATAAAAGCCAACTGTTATTTGTCCTGCTTTAACGACTTGTTATGTGCGTTGATTTGCATACCAAAGTCCGAAACCGATAATCATAACTAGCTCAACAACTACCCACATCCATTGTCTTTGTGATGAACCATCAAGAGCAATACCAGCTAGGCGTGAAATTAAAGCTCCTAATGTTAATGTCATCCCTAATGCGGCAACAGTAAATAAGTATGGCTTAATTTGATGATGGAACATGAGTAAGATACCTAAACCAATTAAAAAGCCCCAGCGAACTCTTCTTTCAATTGCAAGAAATGTATCTTCTGGAATTGGTTTACTACTCACCTTCTCAGGATTATAGGTAAGAATAATTCCCGCCAACATAAGTATAAAGCCAACTACTTGTAATAATATTTTATGCTCCATTCATTCCTCTAAATGCACATAACGCCCCAATAAGCGGTGAGTAATAGCTAGCTAAAAAGGGTCAACTTCAAGCCCTGCTTGAACAGCTTGTTAGTTTTTATTTGCTTCAAATGTGTAGCGAAGCGAAACCGAGAAAACCGTTAGCAGTCCCGCTTTAAACTCTTATTAAGTGACGGTTTTTTAAGTGCTATTTCTCTTAAAATAGGCGGTAAATACACAATACAATATTAAGTAGCCTGGAATATAAAATAGACTGCTAATAACCACACCTTGCATTGGATTAAAACCTGCTAAGTAAGCAGATAAAGACAGGCAGCTAATTGTACAAAAAGTAACTACCAAAAGAATGGTGTGTTTTAAGCGGTTTTCATTTCTTAATATTTTGATCAAATCAACAAGGCTCACAACAATTGGAGCTAAGATGAAAATTGATAATATCTCGGTACCCATTAGTCACCTAACGCTCCACTTAGCGGGAGCAGACTGCCCGGCTAAACTTTGCGAGGCACGAGCAGAGCCGGGCTGGCTGAAATCTGCCTACAGTGCCTTGTTATATGCCGTAATTAGCATCAACCAATTTTCCAACAACCACATTTGAAATGATTGGCTTTGAAGTTAACCACTTCTCAATAAACTGCCGGTCATCATCAGTCGCCGAGCCATAACGCTGAGCGGAACATACGAATGCACTAAATTCTTTAAAGCCACCGCCACCGACGATAAGTCCATTATCTTCGATCACATCGACAAACTCGCCTACGAATTTGTCGATATCTTTCTCCGCGACATCTATAACAAAAGAGAGCTCAAATCCAAATATTGCGAACTCATCAAGATACAACTTCTTGCGCAATCTGCGACTTCTTGACTTTGCCATGATACTCCTCTGGCATATAACGCTCCACTTAGCGGGAGCAGACTGCCCGGCTATACTTCGCGAGGCACGAGCGCAACCGGGCTGGCTGAAATCCGCCTACAGTGCCTTGTTATATTTCACTACACTCCGTTACTTCTGCATTTTTTAGAGCTTCTGTGTTGGCGGCACCATAGTTGAAGCCGCATTCGTTACTGCCACAGACGTATCCAAAGGCATGGGTAACCTCCCCGTACTCACTAACCGCAGCTACACTTCGACCATCAACGAAGTAAATCTTTGTCTCATCTTTACCTGATGGAACTAGAAGGGGAAGTGGCACTACACCGACAAATGCTCCGACTCCAGACCAACTTAAGCCGTCATGGTATGAATACACCGTGCAATTACCCTTTTCTGCCACTGAATCAGGATCTCCCCACAGCTCTACAACCTGCTCAGTTGTGTACGTTTCAGCTTCTTTGACACTAAACCCAAGTTTTCCTCGTTGATCATTCAGTGAGAAATCCGTTTTCTTCGCTTCAAGGGTGCCAAATGAACCAACCGCAAGTCCTACACATCCAGTTAAAGTCGATAATAGTGCCATAGCTAACAATATACGCATGAGCTCTCCGTGAAATATAACGCCCCATTAACGGGCAAAAATAGTGGGCTAAAATTAGCGAGGAACGAGCAAAAGCCAACTGTTTTTTGTCCTTTTAAACGACTTGTTAGAATTAATTTATCCAGATAGATAAATCCATTGTGTCGCCTATTTTTCTTCTATAGTTCGCATGCGCAATTGCGATACCAACACTGGTTAATTCAAATTTATTGAAAGGAGACTTCCCCCAAACATCAAACACTTCTTGCAACTCTGGGATTTCCCGTATGACTATATCTTTTATCTCATTAGCTGGTTTAGTAGAAGATTCAAAAAGAGCTTTAAGTTTTTTCTTAGCTTCTGTATTTAGACCGTTCTTATTCGCAACGGTTTCAAGCACATCTTCATCAAAAACCCCGATCTGTAACTTATCTTTATCATGAAAGCATTGAATGACTAAACCTTGTAAATTTAATCCTTCACCAACTTTTTCGAGGAGCTCTTCTTCGGTAAAGCCTTTAGAAAAAAACACTTTATAAGCTCTTCTCAATCGATCTTCGAGATTCCCATAGTTACCAGCTCGTACATGGCCACACCCTAAATACTCTGCATGCGTGTAATCAGAATTTTTCTCTGATAGATTTTCAATAAAAGGAACTACCCTTTTATTGAAATGAGCGATTAAACCATCATAGTTTTTTACATCTAGTCTTCGTGTACAGATCAACAAAAAATTAAGTGTTAAAGTATCAAATTGTTCTAAAGTCAGCTTTGGTGCTATTCCCAAAGATTCATCTAATACTATTTGAACCATATTTCTTGTAGGGGCTGCCGCTCTGTCCACCAATATATCAACCAATAAATCGCCTAGATCTTCATCGCCACTAATTGCATACTGTTTTTGAACAGTGAAGAGTGCATCTTGTAACGCAGGGGTCTCAAATTCATTTATTGACTCAGGAGAACGCTCATTTAATTGAGAAATAACTTTATCCGTAACTTCTTCTGCTCGCTCTTGGGCGATCTGAGCTGCTTCTTGCTTAAGTTCAATGAAATTGGACTTAAATACGTCATTAGCAATTTCTTTGGCATCAGAGTATGAAATTCCCTGATTTACTATGACTTGCTGCCCTTGAAGGTTAGTGGAGTTGTCACCTGCGTCCTGCTTTTGGCTGGATTTATTAATCATTCTTTTGAGTAAACTCAACATTTCCACCTGCTTGTATATTTGTAGAGTTATTACCTGACTTTTGTTTTTGTGTTATACCTGAAGCCTTATTTCGCTTAAAAAAAGCAATAAGACCACCAAATAAAGCAATGCCTGCACCACTAAACACCCATTTATAATGTTCTACTATTAATTGCCAAAAGTTTTCCAAATTTTAATCCTTACACCGAACTATGAGGTACGCAGTAATTCTAACGCTTTGCTAAGCGGATAAAAATGGTTGGCTATAATCGCGTAGCGATGGCCAACTGTTTTTATTCCGTTTAAGCTCTTGTTATGTGTTGTTAATCGTTTTATCAACGAATTTTGAAAAATCTGAATAGTAAATGGTATCTAATTGCAGTATTTCCCATGCACTACGGAAAGCAGTTTTGGATAAGGCAAACTGAATTCCTGACTCCCATTCTTTCCAAGTGTTTTTATGTATGTGTTTTTGGAGATATAGGTGATATTCCTCACTACACAGGTCAAAATAAGCTCGCATGTAGCGTAAAGTTTTCTCTTTAGTATTTTTATCTAAATCGTCAAACGAAAACTCTGTTTCATTTATGTTCTCAGGAAGGTTTAAGCAAATATCTTGATAGCGTTTGGTATAGTCCATAAACACTATTAATTTTTGCTGTTTGTTAAAACTATGAATGGTATATAGCAAGCCAAAAGCAGTCATACAAACTGCAACTTTTTCAACTGTCAACCAACACCAAAAGTCCAATATAAAACTCAAAGTCTATTTCCTAAGTATTGAAACACATAACGCTCCACTCAGCGGGAGCAACTTGGCTGGCTACAATCTGCGAGGCACGAGCAAGAGCCAGCCTGGTTGAAATCCGCCTGCAGTGCCTTGTTAACTTGAAGCACTATTATTTTGTTTCTGAAGTTCGGCTTCTAACCTAGCTACTCGCTCTTCTAAAACCTCAATTCGCTTGTCGGCTCCCTTGAGTTCCCTTACGTCTTCAATGAGCTGCCGAGGATCTACAAAATAGTTCATTACTAACATTAAGATCCCAAAGGCGATCATGAACGATACTAATTCCCACATATCCTAAATTCCCTATATGAATCTTCGCTTCAATATAACGCTTGAGCTATGCGGCCGCGCGACACAGCCGGCATCAACCGCCGGCATGCAGTATGCGGTCCGCATAAGTGACTTGTTAGGTTTATTCACAGCAAGTTAGAGTCTAGTTTATTAAATAATTAAAAACCTGATTCATTTAACATGTACATATAATCCAGTACCATTCTCGCTCTGCGTTCTCTCCAACGATAGGCCGAACTCCTTAAACATACGATCAATAACTTTTACTATCTCATCGAATGCATCGTAGCTTTCAATCAACCCTTGCTCATATGACTCTGTAACAATTTTAAAACTAGTTCCTAATTGATGAAGCGTATCCGACAGCTGACTTTCTTTGAGACTCTTAGTGATTTTGGGAAAGCAATTTTCTAAGTCGAAACCAAGTGCATCAACATACCCAAAAGCATATGCATACGCGTTTAATATAAGCTTAATTCTTTTCTTAACAGCTAAGTACATTTCATTCAGTGGAATTAAGCGGTGCTGATACTTACGAATTAAAGATTCGATTTCTTTTGGAACTTCCTTGATTATAGTATCCAATTGTTCAAGGAATAGTTCGACTGTTTCATCAGGAGCTGACGATGCTGATTTCAAATTAGCCAGATATTCTGACCAAGATCTTGTGGCTGACATTAATAGAGCATCATCATAATCATCAATTAAACGAGATGCGTCTAATTGTGCCAAAACATTCTTCTCATGAACATGGATCAACTCATGATGAATTCGATGTAAAACAACAGATATGTTGTCTTCTCTAATTTCACATCGACCATCACTATTGAACCACTCATAGAAAAAATCAATGCCAAGCACAAGCGTAAACTCTTCACGAGCACCTTTCATTACTAATTGTGCTATAGCTATCGCTTGTTTAGATTCGGTAAATGAAGAAGGTGATATATGACCGTATTCCTCGGTCACTTTCTTTAGCGCACTTGCAAAATCGAAAGAGATCAATACCCTCTTTAAACTTGTTAAATCAAGTTGATGTTGCTTATGTAAAGCTTGAATAGCATTCATCACGCTATTACCTAAAGAATTTGCATCTGTTTCATTAGAAAAGCTTTCAAGCGAAATAGTAAGATCTGGTTCCATTGCACTCCCCTAAAAACCTAACGCCTTGCTAAGAGGCGCAAAATTGTTGGCTAAAATTAGCGACGAAGGAGCGCAAGCCAACTGTTTTGCGTCCTTTTGAGCAACTTGTTATAAGCACCTACTCAATACTTGAAAGGTAGTTAGCTAAAACACTACTCGGAGAACCTTGGTGAAGACTAAACTCGTAACTCTTAGCCACCACCTCTAAAGTGGTGTCGTGAAAACTCCACACTAAGTGCATTAAATCCCTAAAGATTTCATCTGAGTGGCATGGGTGAACACTATTTTGCTTGCAAAGCTCTTGAACCCAAGTTGAATTCAGAATTTTAAAGGTCCCATATGGCTCTAATCCGTTTTCACTTAACGGATGCCCATGAAACGCTTCATCGTTTGGCGCGCCAAATTTATAAGAGTGAAAGCCATTGAATTTAACAAGCCCAATAGCTTCAAGCTCAAAGCTTTCTGATTGTTCCTGCATGTAATACGCAACGAAGATATTATGTTCATCACTTAATATTACAGGGCAAGGAGCTCCTACACTTGACTGCTTTTCCTTTAACTCGACAACTTGATTCATACTCAATACTTTATGTGCTTATAACGCCTCGTTAAGAGGCAAATAATATGTTGGCTAAAATAAGCGACGCAGGAGCAAAAGCCAACTGTTATTTGTCCTGCTTTAACGACTTGTTATAAGGTATTTGAATTACACCCTAAAAGTAAATCTTTTAATTTAAACTCAACACCTTTAGGTAACGAACTATAGAACTCACAATATTTATCAGAAAGCCCAATATCAGAAATAGAATAAGCAATTAAGTGCAAAACAGGCTTAGTTAATTGAGGATCATTAACGACCGAAATAAAAGCTTGTTGATTTTTCAATCCCCATTTGACAAAAATGGAGTAAGTTTCACTTCCTGGGCCTTCGCCATAATAATCGGTCAAAAAGAGGATAATTTCTGAATTGGACTTTTCTTCAGAGAAGAAATCCTTTGCTCGCTTATTTGCTTCACAAATAGAGTCACACTCACAGCCTGAAAGGAAAACTAGAAGCAGTAAAATAGAAAAACGAGACGCCAAACTATAGATACCTTATAACAGCTTATTATGATGCCTGAGGCTTTGTAACACACAATGCCTCAGGCTTAGTTTGTAAAAATCCCCAAAAACTCAACATTTATTATTTACCTTTAAATTCAATACCTTAACCCAAATCAACTGCAAGCTTACACAGTTTCTGTGCGTGATACGATGCCCGCGCTTGTAGAAAACATGCCTATCATCTTTACTGTATATAAAAACAGTACAGGAGTTATCATGGCTTCACCTTACTTACAACACATTGCCGAACAGATGAGGTTACGTCGCTATCGCGAGCAAACCATTAAAACCTACCTTCATTGGATTAAGCGATTCATCCTCTTTCATCGCAAAAGTCACCCCAAAAATCTTGGTAGTACCGAGGTTGAGTTATTCTTGTCGCACTTGGCCAGTGACCGGCGGTGCTCACCAAGCACACAAGCGATTGCACTTAACGCATTGGTGTTTTTATACAAAGAGCTGATTGGTAACCCGCTCTCATTAACGATGTCTTTTCAACAATCCCAGTCGCAACGTGCGTTACCTACCGTATTAACCCAAGCCGAGATAAGAACATTGTTTCAGCACCTACCACACCCCCATTTGTTATTGGCCCAACTGATGTACGGCTCAGGGCTTCGTAAAAATGAGGCGTTACGCCTAAGATGCCAAGATATCGATATTGACCACTTATCCCTCAACATTTGGAATGCCAAAGGCGGTAAGCACCGCCGAGTTACCTTGGCAGCAGAGTTGGCGGTACCACTTAAACAGCAAGTTGTGGTGGTTCATCAGTTACTGCACAGCGACAGCAATAACCCGCACTACCAAGGTGCTAAGCTACCCAATGCCCTAGCCCAAAAGTACCTTAATGCCCCCTATGAACTAGGATGGCAGTTTCTGTTTCCGTCAACGCGGTTGAGCCAAGATCCTGACAATGACAAACTGCGCCGCCACCACTTAGATGCCACCGCATTTCAAAAGGCGTTACTCAAAGCCAAACGTGCAGCTGGAATCCCCAAACGCGTTACCAGCCACACCTTACGCCATTCATTTGCCACTCATTTATTACAGCGCGGAACGGACATACGCACAATTCAAGCGCAACTTGGCCACAATGATATTCGCACAACACAGATCTATACCCATGTAATTAATGTCGGTGCTAATGGAGTAAGAAGCCCATTATCTGAGCTGTAAGTTAGTAATTACAAACGTGTGAGCGTAGGCAATTAAGGGAAATCTTATTTTATTGAATATATTTCAGCATCGCTACGCCATAACACTCTTTACAAGTGCAACGGTATTAGCGCTAATTAACATAGCACTTTACTGTTAGATAAATAAGCGCCCTAATTTCATTAACTATCCCCCAAAGGATATTGGCTTGGCTCAGCGGTTGGTGTCTGTAACGATTTTCTATTTGAGCGGTAGTGATGGTGCCACTCTATAACAAATGGGCTTTACTGCATTAATTACTACCGATGCATTGCTGTATGCCGCTGATGGATATTGCCATCATTGCTACCATAACCACTGCAACCATCAAGCAGCCAGAGACTGGCTTAAAGAGTATTACAGCAGTTCGTAATACTATTACCTCGTCGAAGGCACTTTTTCACAAGGAATAGAATTAACCTTAACGCGCTTAATGTATTTCTCATTGTGGCTAGCTTAAAGGCTGTGTACCAACAACTAAGTGTTGTTGTTTCCAATGCTGGTAAAGCACCGGCTAGGCGAGTGTTGGTACAAGGGCAAAGCACTACCGCCGTTGCTCTTGCGCCGCATTAGAGCAGTCCAGCGAAGCGTTTTGAACTGCGACCTAAGGCAAGGGACGATTGCAAAGGGGGCGAAGCGCCCCCCTAATGCATACAAGAATATGCCGCCGCCACCGCGACATAACCCCTTAAGAGGGCTGCAACCGGTATTGATATAAACCTCAACAGTTAACTGTGTCACAGCCAACTTAAAGGTATTGAATATGCCGCGGCAAAGATATAAATAAAGCTCGCCGAAATCGGCTGCTTGGCCTCATCTACTGGGCAAGCTCACAATTGCCTTTTGGCATAGCAATAGTGCCAGTGTTACCAACAGCCTAGCGGGGTAGCTACTCGGCACAATGTCAGATTTACTTGTACATGCCCGAGTTATGAACAGCTCAGTTAAAGCCAAAGCACGCAGAAAAGTATGATCTCTCCTGCGTGCTCAATCCAATAGCGATAACAAACAACAGCTCGGTGCTGTGCCTGCTTATCCGTTCAGTTGCTGCTGCAGATAATCAGCAAATTGGTCAAAGTCGGCAGATAGCTTGCTGCTCAATAGTGGCTTGTCGGCAACCGCCGCTAACGGCGCTGGCAGTGTTAGCTTTACCTTTAAGATATCTTCTACCGATTCCTTAAACTTAGCTGGATGGGCAGTACCTAAGAACACCCCCACCTCACCAGGCTGTAAGAACTGTTCTAATGCGGCACTGGCTACCGCCGCATGCGGCTCGCTACGATAACCGCCAGCGTCCAACAGCTTCATCTGGGCGGCAGTTTGCTGCTCATCAATACATACAGAAGCTATGCTCGACAACGGCCAACCTTGGCGCTGGCATAGCACTTCAACCCGGGGCCAGTTATTAGGGCTGGTTACGTCCATCGCATTAGATAGGGTGTTATGCACCGCTTGTGGTTGCCAATTACCGGTCTCCAAATAGCGCGGTACGGTATCATTAAGGTTGGTCGCCGCCACAAAACGTTTGATAGGCAGCCCCATCGCTTTGCCAATTAACCCTGCAGTAAGGTTGCCAAAGTTACCGGATGGCACCGAGATCACTGCTTGGTTGCGTTTGTCCGCTGGTAACTGAGCTATCGCTTCAAAGTAGTAACAGATCTGCGCCAGTAAACGAGCGATGTTGATGGAGTTGGCCGAGGTAAGTCCATACTTCTGTTTCAAATCGGGATCTGAAAACGCCTGTTTTACCAACTGTTGGCAATCGTCAAAGCTACCATCCACGGCAACGGTACGAATGTTATCGCCTAAGGTGCAAAACATCTTCTCTTGCAACTCGCTAATGCCACCGTCAGGGTACAGCACCACCACATTGATGTTCGCTAAGCCGTAGAAGGCATCTGCCACCGCCGCGCCAGTATCACCACTGGTGGCAGTAAGAATGGTTAGCGGTTTATCACCGGCAAAGGCACTTAAGCACTGCGCCAAGAAGCGCGCACCAAAATCTTTAAACGCAAGTGTCGGACCATGGAACAACTCTAAACAATATTGCTGCTCCTTCGCCGCACAAAGCTGCAATGGAAAGTTAAAGGCATTGGCCACTAACGCATCAACTTTATCTTGCCCTAGCTCATCCGCCAGCAGTGCACCTAATACCTGCTGCGAGCGCTCAACAAACGGCAACTGCAACAACGCTTCGATATCTAATTGAGGTAGGGTGTCAGGAAAGAACAACCCATATTGCTCACCTAAACCACGCAGGACGGCTTGACGAAAATCGACCTGCTCAGCGGCGACATTGAGGTTAGTTAACTGCATTGAGTTGGTGCTCCATATATTGCACGCCTTGTCGTGCCAAACGGCACACACGCACAAGTCCATATTGATTGGTTACGTAATGAGTTTGCAGGTAATCCGCGCCTTGCTTAGCCAGCTGCTCGTCGCGGCATACGGCAAATAGGGTTGGTCCAGAACCGGAGATCCCTACCGCTTCAAAGCCTAACTGCTGAAGCTGTAGCTTGGCTGCTTGATAGCCTGGTATATGTGCGGCCCGATGGGGCTCAGCCAATACATCGTTGAGCACTGCCAGTGCTTGTTGTTCATCTTGGCGATAGCATGCAGCGACAAAGGTAGCCAGTTGTTGGCCAAAGCCAATGGTGGTTGTCATTGGTACATCACTGGGCAACAACGCTCGCATCTTTGCGGTGGAAAGGGTGATGCCCGGATAGGCTACTAACCAATACCAGTTATCAAAACAAGGTAGCGGCTGGGCATCATCCGCCAGCATGAGTTGCATGCCACCAAGGTAGCTTGGGGCAACGTTATCAAAATGCACTGAGCCGGAGATCTCACCTTCCAACTCGCCCATAAACTGCAGCAACTGTTGCGGCTCAAGTGGATCATCAAAATAGCGGTTAAGAGCAGCCAGTGCTGCCACTACTGAGCTGGCACTGCTACCAAGACCAGAGCCTATCGGCAGGTTTTTCTCGAGGGTTAACGCCAGCCCTTGGCACTGCGGGGCATGGCGTTCAATAAAACGCTCGGCACAGCGCTCCACAATGTTGCCTTGTTTGGGTAAAAAATGGGCGTAATCACCGCGGCATTCAAGGCTAATTCCCTGTCCTGCGGTAACGGTTACCACATCGCCAAAAGGTTGCTCGACATAAAGCGGCTCTAACGCCGCACCAAGTAAGTCAAAGCCAACACTAACGTTACCCATTGAGGCCGGTGCGTATACAGATACACTTTTCATTACGCCTCCCGTTGCCACGCTTGAGTGCGCAGCACATCGGCAAATACCCCGGCGGCAGTAACCGCAGCACCGGCACCATAGCCTCGTAATACGAACGGCAGCGGGTTGTAGTAGCGGCTGTAGAACGCCAAGGCGTTTTCACCGCCTTTGATGTTATACAGTGGATGCGCTGGCCCAACCGCCTGTACTTCGATATGGCATTTGCCTTCATTATCGATGGCACCAACGTAACGCAGTACCTTGCCTTGTGCTTTGGCTGCCGCCACCCGCTGCGCCACTGCCGCATCAGCTTTAGGCAGGTTCGCCATAAAGGTGTCGTTGTCGCCGCTGGCGTCAAACTCCGCAGGCAATACACTCTCAATGTTGAGATCAGCAAGCTCCAGCGGCATGCCCGCCTCACGAGCCAAGATCAGCACTTTACGGGCGACATCCATACCGGACAGATCTTCACGAGGATCCGGCTCGGTAAAGCCCTTATCGCGGGCCTTAGTTGTGGCTTCCGACAAGGTTAAGCCCTCTTCCAGTAAGCCAAATATGTAAGAGAGTGAGCCAGATAAGATCCCCGAGAACTGCTGCAGTTCATCGCCAGCTCGCAGCAACCCTTGCAGGTTATCGATTACCGGCAAACCAGCACCAACGTTAGCTTCGTACAGGAACTGGCGTTTGTGTTCCCGCGCTACTTTGCGCAGTTGATGGTATTTCGCCATCGAATCGGTGTTGGCCTTTTTATTAGGGGTTACCACGTGCCACCCTAGTGCCATCGCTTGCAGATAGAACTCGGCTACCTGATCTGAAGCGGTGCAATCGACAAACACAGGGTTAACTAGGTGAGCATCACGGGCAAAGTGCAGCAATCGCTCCATATCGAGCGCGTCCGCTTGCGGTAGTTCGTCTTGCCAGTGTTCAAAGGCCAAGCCATCAGCGCGCAGTAGCATCTGCCTCGAGTTGGTCACACCACAAAGGCGAATAGCGATATTGTGCTCTTTCAGGTGCGGTTGTTGCTCGGCAATCTGATTGATAAGTTCAATACCAACGTTACCTGCCCCTACAACCACAACATCAATGGATTGGCGGCGAACAAAGAAGTTCTCGTGACATAAGCGCAGTGCGTTGCTGGCTTGGCTTTGTGCAACAACGGCAGAGATAGCGCGCTCTGAACTGCCTTGAGCAATTGCCAGTACCGACGCACTGGCCTGTGACAACGCCTTGAAGAAATGCGCCGCCACGCCTTTGCGGGTTTTCATGCCATCACCAACCAAGGTAACAATGGCAAGGTCGCGCTGCACATCAATAGGGTCAAGCAGTTGTTGCTTTAGCTCGAGTTCAAACGCTTGGTTCAAAGCCTTAAGAGCTGCAGGGCCGCCATCGGCATTAATACAAAACGAGATAGAGTATTCCGACGAGCTTTGGGTAATCAAGGTTACCGATACCCCGGCCTGAGCCATCGCCGCAAAAACACGGCTAGCCATGCCAACCATCCCTTTCATACCCGGCCCAGACACACTGATCATCCACTGGTCTTTGAGCTGGCTTATCGCTTTAACCAACGAGTTAGAGGCTTCAGTACGAGCGTGGATAAGGGTACCGGCGGAGTCTGGGTTTAGAGTATTACGAATACGGCAGGGAATATGGTGTTGAGCAATAGGAGCGATAGTACGCGGGTGCAGCACTGAGGCACCAAAATAGGACAGCTCCATCGCTTCTTCGTAGCTCAGGCTTGGCACCAATTGCGCATCATCAATCAGGCGTGGGTCGAGGTTGTAAACCCCATCGACGTCGGTCCAGATCTCGCAACTATCGGCATGCAGACAAGCGGCCATAACAGCGGCGGAGTAATCGGAACCGTTACGACCAAGGGTAACGGTTTCGCCTAGGTCGTTGGCTGCGGTAAAGCCCGGCACCAACCACACTCGGTTATCACCTAACGGCAGCTGCGCCAGATTAACTCGGCTGCGCTCGATATCAACTTCTGCCGATAGATAAGGGCCACTAGCAAGCAGCGATTGGCGCGGGTCGAGGCTAGCGACCGGCCAAGGCGCGTCTGCAAACAGCGCTTGGAGCATGGCGACTGATAGGCGTTCGCCGGTAACCATCAGTTGTGCAGTTACTTCATCGGGGCAGCGCTGCAGTAATGCCACGCCCTGCAGCAATTGTTGCAGTTGGTTCGCTTCGCTTTGCCATTGCTGCGTAAGCTGCTGTTGTGCCGTGTTAGTTAGCGTTGGGGTTAGGCCTAAGATGATCTGTTCAATATTGCTTTGCAGTTGCGCAAACGCTGGGGTTGGAAACTGCCCCTGTGACGCTTGCGTTGCAGCTAACTCAAGTAGATTCGTGATCCCTGCTGGTGCAGACACAACCAACATCACCGGAAACTGGCTCGCTTCGGTGCTAACCAGTTGCGCCACACGCTGCAACTTAGCCGCATCCGCCAGCGATGAACCGCCAAATTTCATTACTTTCATCTTATTTTTCCTTTGCCCTACGCCTTAAAAAGCACAAAGCCCGCTCTGGTGGGAGCGGGCTTTGTTATATTTGGATGATAAATCCGAGGTACTGCTAGCCCGCCCTCAACCCGAAGGTTGTGGTAATCGTAGTAATTACTAGGGTTGCGGCTACAGCGTTAAAATTCACATTCAGTTCCTCGTTAATCTCCCTTCTACATTCAGTGTTTACAGACCAATTGTCAACGCTCACTTAATAGCTTTTTCAATATCACCTAATAACAAATGCAACATAGCTACATCTCGCTGGCTTAGGGTTCCAACGCTATCGGCAACCCAGCGGCGCAAGGGCTCTTGCTCTGAAACATCTAATTTATCAAGTAGTTGAACACTTCGTTGTTTAAGTGCTTTGAACTGCGCTTGGTTCGCCTCAGCTTCCGTTGGCGGCGGCAATTGAGAAAACTCATAGGCGTACAACATGATTGCCTGACCCAAGTTAAGTGACGGGTAAGGATTAGCCAATGGGATGGTGGTCAGCAAATCCACTAACGCTAAGTCTGCATTAGCAAGGCCTGAGGCTTCACAACCAAACACCACAGCTACTTTATTAACGCTGCTCGCCAACAGTTGTACCTGCTTAGCGGCATCGTTAGGGCTGTGTAAGCGACGTTTGTCTCCCCGTTTACGGGCGGTGGTGGCGAAGCTTAAATCGATATCAGCCAGAGCTGAGGCCAAGTCGTCAAAGTGTTCTGCGCTATCTAAAATCTGCTGGCTACCGTGGGCCGTCCACTGCGCTTCATCGCTTTGATGAGCAACAGAATTAACCACCCGTAGTTTGTCGAACCCCATGGTGTTCATCGCTCGTGCGGCAGCGCCAACGTTTTCACCGCGTTGGGGTGATACCAAAATAAAATACAGTTCAGCCATCTATCCTCCAGCTTTAGGCTGCCAAGGTTAACGCCACCGGTTGTAGAAGCAAGCATCAACGATTGCCAATCGTGCTTATGAGGATTAGTTTTACAGTAATAACACTACAAAGCCGCTGAAATTATGCGCGATATGCCAACCGAATTGGCATTTTTCCCGATGTGACATCAAAGGAGTGATGATGAACTCTTCGGCCCCATCCTACTTGGCTTACCAAATTTTGGCAGGCTTCGATAAACACTTCCGGCTATTTATGCGGATATCTCGTGGCGCTAAGGAAAACTTTATCCAACAGGATTGGGTACAGGCTAACAATAACCAAGTAAAGCGGATCAAGCTCTACAGCCAGCAGGTTAGCTTGCAAACGCAGAAGCTGATTGAGCAGTTGGATCAGCCGGTGATCTCCACCGACTTGTGGCGCGACACCAAAAAGGCCTACAGCAAGCTGCTTGAGGGACACCCACAAGCAGAAGTAGCAGAGACCTTCTTTAACTCGGTATTTTCTCGCCTGTTTCGCCATCGGGGCCTCGATGAACAACACCTATTTTTGCATACTAAAGTGCGCAAACGTCCGCCCTTTCAGCCAGAAAAACTCAGTAAGTATCGCTTCTTTGGTAATGACCCCACCACCGCCTTAAGCGAGCTAATTAACCCCCGCAGGTTCCAACGCCCGTTCGCAGATTTAGAGCAAGACTTAGCACTGGTATGGCAGCGCTTAGAGCCCATTGTTAGTGCCAATCAGTACAATCGGGTTGAGCTGCTTAACTGTGTGTTTTATCGCAACAAAGGCGCCTATTTGGTGGGTCGGTTAATTGGTCCCCGCGGCTTTGCACCGCTGTTGCTACCAATACGCCACAGCGACAACGGGCTCTACATCGATGCGGTGTTAAGCAATCAAGATGACTTGTCAGTGGTGTTCAGTTTTACCCGCGCCTACTTTATGGTGAATACCGATCATCCGGGCATGCTGGTTAGCTATCTCAAACAGTTAATGCCTCGTAAAACTTGGGCTGAGCTCTACAGCGCCCTCGGATTGCAAAAACACGGTAAAACCGAATTCTATCGCAGCTTCCTCCATCACCTTGATCACAGCGACGATAAGTTTGATGTCGCTCCGGGGATCAAAGGCATGGTGATGTCGGTATTTACCCTTCCGTCGCTACCTATGGTGTTTAAGATCATTAAGGATGAGTTTGCCCCGCCCAAAGAGGTCACCAAAGAGGACGTTAAGTCTAAATACGATTTGGTAAAACAACACGACCGGGTTGGTCGCATGGCTGACACCCAAGAGTTCAGCAACTTTGTCTTTCCTCGAGAGCGTTTTAGCCAAGCATTGATCGATGAGCTTCTGAAAGTTGCCTCACAAGAGATTGAACTCACCGACACTCATATAATTATTCATCATCTCTATGCTGAGCGGCGCATGGTGCCACTCAACATGTACCTCGATGGCGCCACCCAAGAGCAGATTGACCACGCCATCTATGAATACGGCTTGGCAATAAAACAGTTGGCGTCGGTGAACATCTTCCCCGGCGATATGCTGTTTAAAAACTTTGGCTTAACCCGGCATAACCGAGTGGTGTTCTACGATTACGACGAGATAAGCTACATGACCGAATGTAACTTTAGAACCATTCCCAAAGCTCAGACCCTTGAACAAGAGATGGCCGCCGAACCGTGGTTTTCTATCGGTCCTAACGATGTTTTCCCGGAGGAGTTTGGCCACTTTTTGTTAGCAAGGCCGAGCATTCGTCAGGCGTTTTTACCGCACCACCAAGATCTACTTACCGCCGAGTACTGGCAACAGATCAAGGATAACGTTGCCGCGGAAAAGATCCCAGATGTATACCCTTACCGCCGTGACTGCCGCCTGCGTTAGGAAAAAGTGCTATCGGGATCATAGCGTCGATAGGCTTTGATCCCGTAAGATGCGTCTTTAATCCCAATAACTGGAGCTGTCTGATGATTATCGACGCCAAAACCGTTGTAACTATCCACTACCGTCTGCACAACAGTGCTGGCGAGAAGATTGAAGAGTCGTTTGGCGGCGCTCCGATGGAATACCTGCACGGTGCACAGAACCTGATCCCAGGCTTAGAAGCGCAACTGCAAGGCAAAAAAGCAGGTGATACCTTCACTGCAGACATCGCTGAAGAAGACGCTTACGGCGCTATCGAGCCTGGCCTAGTACAAGAAGTACCACTGTCTGCCTTTGAAGGCGTAGACGACATCATCCCTGGTACTCGCTTTATGGCACAAACCGAACAAGGCCCACGCCCTGTTGTTGTGACCGAAGTGAAAGACGATACCGTTATCGTTGATGGTAACCACCCAATGGCTGGTCAAGCGCTGTCTTTTTACGTAGAAGTAGCAGACGTTCGTGCTGCCACCGAAGATGAAGTGGCTCACGGCCATCCTCATCAAGAAGGCGGCTGCTGCGGTGGCGGCGGTTGTGGCTCTCACGACCACGACCATAGCCACGATGACGACCACGAATGTTGTGGTGGCTCAGGCGACTGCGCCAAAGGCGACGATTGCTGCGGCGGCCACGGCCACCACTAAGCAAACCGCTTTTTGCTTATAACGAAGCCCGCCTAGTGCGGGCTTTTTGTTGTTTGAGTGGCGGTTAACTGCCCCGCCACGGGTAGCTAACCAGCGAATTTATCATCAGCAACACTCAGACATTACGGTATATCAAACACATAACGATAAGTCTGCCTCACGGACTTAAGCGCGCCGCACCAATGCACCTGCTATCCATTTCAAACAGACCAACTTTTAGGCTGCGTCGTAGTTAGCTGTGGAGGTTTATATCAAGCCTGCGACTCTACCGATTGCAGTACTCTTAAGGGTTATGTAGCGATGGCCCCCCCTTGCCTTAGGTCGCAGTCCAAAACGCTTCGCTGGGCAACTCCAATGCGCCACAAGAGCAACGGCGGTAGTGCTTTGCCCTTGGCTCAACACTCGCCTAGCCGGTGCTTTAACTGCATTGGAAAGAACAACACTTAATTGGCACACGGCCAATTTTTATCCGCGCAGTAGCTACATTCATACTGCTAGGTACTTCACAAAAAACGTGATCATTGCGACATAATCTTTGCCGATAAAGCCACCACTGCATACAATTTCGCCCTCTTTTTCCCCATTGTTGGAACGGTGATGTTAAGTCAATCCCTGCCTGCACAACTTAGCCGTTGGGCATTGGCGCTGATCTGTGCCTTGGTGTTTGTTCACCACTGCCAACCGTTGCGTGATGCTCTGTCTCAAAACGCCGTTGAAGCTGGTTGCCACCAAGGTGATAGCAGCTCAAGCGACCATGCACACCATCATCAACACCCCGCTAGCGATCCCCACGCTGGCCACCATATGAGTCACCATTAATGAGTATCTTCCGCTTTCCAGTGTTAGTTTGGTTGGGAATTGCCACCCTGATCTTCAGTTTAGGGATCCGCCAATCATTTGGTCTATTTATGACTCCGATTGTCGATACCTTCGGTACCGGCCGCGAGTTTTTCAGCCTCGCTATTGCGGTTCAAAATTTGCTGTTTGGCGTTTTCCAACCATTCGTTGGCATGGCTGCTGACCGCTTTGGTGCCAAACGAATTATTGGCCTCGGTGCCATCGCCTATGGCGCCGGCTTATACCTGACCTCCATTACCCAAGAACCGAACATGTTGTTTATCAGTCTTGGGGTCTTAGTCGGGCTCGGCCTCAGTGCCACCAGCTACGTCATCGTATTGGGTGCCATCGCCCGAGTGGTGCCCGCTGAGCATACAGCTAAGGCCTTTGGCTTAACCACTGCTGCCGGCTCCTTTGGTATGTTTGCGGTGATCCCAGGTGCACAGTCGCTATTAGCCGACTACGACTGGCAAACCGCAATGCAGTTTTTTGCCCTGTGTTGCTGTGCAATGGTGGCGTTTGCTTCATTTATGAAGACCAACAACCAAGCTAACCCAGCCGCCGTAGCGATCGCAGAAGATAAACAAAGTCTACGCGAAGCACTGCAAGAAGCCTTTAACCACAAGGGTTACTGGCTTATCCATATGGGCTTTTTTGTCTGCGGCTTCCACGTCATGTTTATCGCTACCCACCTGCCAAGCTATTTGGCGGATAAGGGATTACCGGCCGATACCGCGGCACTGGCATTAGCCTACGTTGGCATTTTCAATATTTTCGGCTCTTACTTCTGGGGTTTGATGGGCGACAGCTACGACAAGCGTTACGTCATGACCTCACTGTACCTGTTGCGTACCGCAGTCATCGCTGCTTTCGTCACCTTGCCTGTCACCGTTAATACCGCCACAATTTTCGGTGCTGCCATCGGCTTCTGTTGGCTCGGAACCGTGCCACTGACCTCCGGTTTAGTGCGGCAGATCTTCGGTGCCAAGTACATGTCGACCCTGTACGGTTTGGTGTTCTTTACCCATCAAGTCGGCAGCTTCTTAGGGGCTTGGGTCGGTGGCCGCATCTACGATTACTACGGCAGCTACGAGCCAATCTGGTGGAGCACAGTGGTATTAGCCTTTGTCGCGGCAATACTGCACCTGCCGATCAACGCTAAGCCATTAGTGCGGCCGTCTGCGCCCATGGTCACTGCGTAACAGCAGCGCTAAACGAACAACGCCCACGTAATGTGGGCGTTGTAGTATTTACCGCTGAATAACTGCAGCAGCGGCATACTCTGTTTTACTCACCACAGCTTAGGCGGAGAGGTTCAGCACCCACCCCATCACAGTAAACGACACCAATAATAGGGTGAATAACAGCGCCAGTAGACGCCACTGCATAACCTGTTTCAACATCACGAACTCAGGGAAACTGGCCGCAACGGTACTCATGCAAAATGCTAGCGTGGTTCCCAGTGGTACCCCTTGCATCAGCAAGCTTTCCAGCACTGGAATAACCCCAGTAGCGTTGGCGTATAGGGGAATGCCCATTAACACTGCCAACGGTACCGACCACCACTGACCATCTCCAAGATTAGCTTCGAGCCAGCCAGCAGGCACAAAACCATGCAGCGCCGCGCCTAAGCTCACCCCAATAACAACCCACTTCCATACCCGGCCAAAGATCTCGCCAGTTTCGTGCTTCGCAAACTCATGCCGTTCAGCCCAAGTTACCGCGCCCTGTGGTTGCTCTTGCTGCTGCGCCGCTGCTGATTGCTGCCCCACCTCGTAAGCTTTGGCCGCTAATGGCTGCAACCAGCGCTCAGCTCGAAGGGCGTCAAGCAAGGCACCGCCAAACATACCAATGGCAATACCGGTAACCGCATACAACAGCGTTAGTTTCAGACCTAACAGGCTAAACAACAGCAAGATAGCCACTTCATTGATAAGGGGGGACGTCAGCAAGAACGCCATGGTGATCCCCACCGGAATACCCGCAGAGGTAAAGCCAAGAAACACCGGAATACTGGAGCAAGAGCAAAACGGCGTAATTGCACCAAACCCCGCCCCTAAGCCGTAACCAATAACCTTAGGCTTACCGGCAAGGTAACCGCGTACTCGCTCCACATTGAGCGATGCTCGTAACCAACCGATGGCGTATATCATCACCACCAACAGGGCAAAAATCTTGGTGGTGTCTTCAATAAAGAAGTGCACCGCATGCCCAAGCTGGGTCTCTGGCGATAACCCAAGTATGTCGTAGGCTAACCAATCAGCTAAAACCGTAAACCACGCTAACATAATGCTATCTCAACAGCGGGACTAAGTAAGACCAGCAGTAGTATCCACCGGCAGCAATAAAGATCACCCCAGAGATGGTTCGCGCTATCTTCTCAATCACGCTTAGCTGCTGAAACATCTTGCCCACCTGCATAGTGCCAAAGTGCAGTAACAGCGCCAGCACCATTACCGGCGCCGCGGTACCGATGCCATAGGCTGCCGGAACAATAAGCGCTGAGTCATTCGCGACCGCCAGCGGCAGTAGTGAAGCGAAAAACAGCGCCGCCGAGGTAGGACAGAACGATAAGGCAAACAAACCACCTAAGCCGAAGGCTCCTAATTGGCCCTTCTTTGCCAAGCGTTGTTGTACTGCATTTGAGATCGACCAATTGGGGGTTGGAATACTGACCCAGCCTAATAAGCAAGCCCCAACTAGCAACAATACCGGCCCCAACACCATGTTCATCTGCGATTGCAAAAAAGCCGATAAGTGCGGTGCTGATAAAGCCGTATGCAGCAGCAAGGTAGCCAGCAATACATAACTGGCCATGCGCCCAGCGCTGTATGCCATACCCATCCACAATGACTGCGATGACTGTTCAACCTGTTTGCTCAGATATGAAACCGCCGCTACGTTGGTTGCCAGTGGACACGGCGAGATCGAGGTAAGTACCCCAAACCACAGGGCACTGCTGAGTATGAGCGCCCATTCAACCATGGTTTTCCCCCAGCATGATGATGCCGATTTGGGCGTAGATGTAATCGGTGAAGCGTTGTTCACTGGTTACCGCATTCCACACCTCATCCAGACGACGCCAAGCTATTGGCTTACCATCCTGTTCAATCTCTAACACCACTGCACGGGTGATCAGCTCGAAATCTTGAATGTAATGGTAGTTTTGAGACTGCTCGAGGTTAGTGATCTTTACATTAACTTGGCCTTGCTCAAGCTGGCTTGCATAACCCTGCTGCATCGCATTTACGGTATAGCGCTCCATCTTCTTACAGGTAGTGCAACGCGCATTGCCGTGGAAGTAATACACATTGAGCTGCTGGTTAGCCGCCAGTTCGATAGGTACCGGCTGATAGTTAATGTTGGTGTCATTACCGGCCTGAGCTGGCGTTGATAACAAACCAAACACTATTAGCAGCGGCGCACATGCCTTCAACAAGTAGGATTGTAGATTCATGAAAACTCCGTTAATGGTCATTGGTATTAGCCGTTAGCGTTGTTAAGTAGCTCGGCAATCGCATTTGCAGCAGGCACCGAACCGGCGCTGGCAACTACACCATTGAGCACAATCGCTGGAGTCGACATCACGCCATAGCCCATGATTTGCGCCATATCAGTTACTTTTTCCAGTTCAAACGGAATCGCTAACTCGGTGGCAACACGCTCTACTTCGGCAGCCAAATTAGTGCATTTTTTACAGCCAGAACCAAGGATCTCAATTTTCATGTTTTACTCCACAATGACTTCAACCAAACCGTTCCGGCCGGCATATTGTTTTTCAATGCAGGTGCGCTATCGCAATGACGCGACCAACATCAATAAAATTACTGTCTTTGACTTACCCTTAATGGCTGCATCAACTCATTCACTTTCTTATTTGGCGCAATGACCAAATATATAAAGCAGTGCTGTGTGCAAACACAGCTAAAACCAATGTTATTACTTAGACGAGTTCAAAATTTTAACTCGAACTGCAGCAACCCCGATTAGCGTGCTACTAGCCGTTCGCAACGTTGGCGGTAATAACGGCCATCTCAGCGTAGATGTAATCAATAAAGGACTGCTCTGCGGTCACTAACTCCCACACTCGGTCAAGGCGACGCCACTGCTGTGGCTGGCCATTTAGTTCCAGCTCAAGCACCACTGAACGAGTGACTAGCTCAAAGTCGTCAATAAAGTGCTCGTTCTCAGCCTCTTCAAGGTTAACGATTTTTAGCTCGATAGCACCTTTACCAACCTGTACTCCATAGCCTTGTTGCAACGCTTCCACGGTGTACTTTTCAATACGTTTGCAGGTTGCACAGCGCGCGTTACCATGGAAGTAATAGACATTAAGCTGCTGATTATTAGTCAGCTCTATTGGAGTTGGTTGATAGTTAATATCGATATTTTTAGGATTGGCGTTTGAGCCCATCGACATCAACCCAACCAGCAATACCAACGGTGTCATTATCATTAACAATGTACTTTTAATCGACATTATTGCTCTCCAGCAGCAATGGGCTAACACCACTTAGGTTATTGCTAACCCATCATGGCAACTTGGGCTTGTACGTTATTGCTGATTACCTTCTCGATACACCCAAACAAGCTGTTCAGGCATGGGGTTTCGAGCCGATAAAATATCTGTTTGCCGTCACGGCGCTTACTAACGATGCCCACATTCTTCAATACCGACAGATGCTTCGACACCGTTGAAATATCGGCATTAACGCCATCAGTGAGATCACAGACACAACGCTCTTGCTGCTGCAACTGCTCTACCAACCATAATCGGGTTGGGTGTGCTAACGCCTTAAGCACCTCGGCTCGAGCGTTTAATTGCTGTTGTTGTTGTTCTGTCATCGGGTTTCTCCTACTTTCTCATTTGGCATAATGACCAAGTGTTATTTTAGACGCAACCACGCAGAGCAGCGAATCGAGTTCGCTATCCATTTTTGCGATCAAGATAAAAAATTGCGGTTAAATCGCGAACTAACCGCATCAAATGCGGCGAGCAAACCTCTCGCGCTCGTTGCGGTGGCGAACACTCTTATGAGCTGCATTCGTTTGTGTTCGATCAACATCTTTATGCCGTGGTTAAGATACAGTAGAGTGAGTATTTTATGGTCAAACCGTTGACGTGATTGACTCATTAAGCAAAGGACAATGCATGAAAAGAGTGGTGTTCAATCAAAAAGGTGGCGTAGGTAAATCCAGCATTAGCGTCAATCTGGCCGCAATCAGCGCCGCGTTTGGGCTGAAGACGCTGGTTATTGATCTTGATAGCCAAGCTAACAGCAGCCATTACTTGGGGTTCGATCAAACTCAACCACAACGTGCTGCAGGTATCAGCGACTTCCTTAAACAAACCGTTGGCTGGTTTGCCTCGCCCAAAGAGGCTATCGACTTTGTCCAACCTACTCAGTTTGAAAACCTGTATCTATTGGCTGCAAGTCCAGAGCTTGCCGATATTGAACGGGAGCTGGAAAGTCGCTACAAAATATTTAAGATTCGAGATGCACTGACTGAACTAGAGCAGCAATTCGATCGGATCTACATCGACACCCCACCGAACTTTAATTTCTATTCTAAGTCTGCCCTCATTGGCGCCGACAGCGTATTAATCCCATTCGACTGTGACGGTTTTTCAGCTCAAGCCATCGATCACCTTATGGCCAACTTACTTGAGCTAAAGAGCGACCATAATCCCGGATTGACGGCGGAAGGCATCGTTGTTAACCAGTTCAACCCACAAGCTAAGTTACCGCAGCAATTGGTCCAGCAACTTATTGCGAATCAAGGGATCCCGGTTTTAGATAGCAAACTGTCTAGCTCGGTGAAGATGCGCGAGTCTCATCACGCCCAAACCCCATTGATCTACCTTGCCCCTAAACACAAACTAACTCAGCAATTTGTGCAACTATTTGCTCTGCTTGAGCCGGAGTTTATTGTTGCCGATGCCACCGAAGAGTGACGATAACGGACGCTAAAAATAGATTAGGATTGAGGCCCCCCTTTGCCCACACTAGGAAGGGCTGTGTCGCAGTTAGCTGTTGAAGTTTATCTTAAGCCTTCGGCTTCACCGATTTCGGAGCTTTTAGGGGACTCTGTCGCGGTTTGTATGCATTAGGGGGGAGCTTCGCCCCCTTTGCCTTAGGTCGCACTCCAAAACGCTTCGCTGAACTGCTCCAATGCGGCAGAAGATCAATAGCGGTAGTGTTTTACCCTTGTATCGCGACTCGACTAGCCAGTGCTTTAACAGCCTTGGAAAGAACAACACTTAATTGGTACACAGCCCTAGGAAGCGCATGACCTACGACCAATTCAATCAGTTATGTCAGTCACTGCCAGCCAGCTCCTACGTGATGCAATGGAATAACGCCCATGTATGGAAGGTCGGCGACAAGGTCTTTGCCATCGGCGGCTGGAGTAACGATAAGAGTAAGCCGGCGTTTATCTTTAAGGCGTCGGAGCACAACTATCTATTTCTCAGCGAGCAGCCGGGATACCGACCAGCGCCCTATTTTGCAACCAGAGGAATGAAGTGGATCCAGCACTTCGATAGCAGCCCAAGTACCGACGAGGAGCTACGCTATTACCTGACTGAGTCTCATCGGATCGTCTCGCTGGGGTTAACCAAAAAGAAACAGCGGCAGCTTGGCCTCAATCAAAGCTGAGGTTAGCTTGAGACAAAAACTATCGAATTCTCTGCTGGTTGAGCAAATATTAACTACGCTTGGTATTACACTAAAGTGCAATATCACCAAATGGCTTAGGAAGATATCGTGGCTTTAATTAACCCAGTTGCAAAGAGACACAGAATGAAAACTTTTGAATTTTGCTGGTTACTATTTAAGACACTTGTTAGCGTGATCGTACGCTAAGCCGTTAGTGTCCCCCCACTAGAAAGCAAAAAGCCTGACCGAAGTCAGGCTTTTTAGATCAAGTTGCAGCTATAAGTAGTAGGCTAACGCTTGCACTACCGCCAGACCAAAGAAACCCGCTAAGACATCATCAATCATGATACCAAAGCCACCATGGACATGACGGTCTAGTAAGCGAATAGGCCAAGGCTTAATGATGTCAAAAAAGCGAAAGGCGATGAAAGCAATTAGCCACCAGTGCCAACCACTTGGCAATGCCGCCATAGTAATCAGCATACCAACCACTTCATCCCACACAATGGCAGGGTTGTCGTGCTCGCCCATGTCTTTGGCAGTACGATCGCACAGGTAGATGCCGACTATGCCCATCACCGCTACAATCCCGGCGTAGGCAACTAACGATAGCTCCTGCATCAGCAGGAAAAATGGGAAAGCCGCTAAGGTACCAAAGGTACCAGGGGCTTTTTTCGCGAGTCCCAACCCAAAGCCAAAAGCCAACAGGTGAATTGGATTAGCCATTGAGATCCCAGCAAAACGACTCATTGCAGCTCCTCAAAATGGTTATAACCGGTGCTAGCCACCGACATCACCTCGCTATCTTGGCGATAAGTGATGCTATTGCCAGCAACCACCTGCCCAATACAGATAGCCTGATTGCCCGTTTCGGCCATCATGGTAGATAGCGCGCCGTTATCACTGTCAGAAACCATAAACAGCAGCTCATAATCTTCACCACTACTTAGCGCATGTTGCAGCGCTTGTTCACGGCCAACCAACTCAATCAAGGTTGGGTTCAACGGCACCCGCTCTAACTCAATCTGTGCACCGACGCCGGACGCTTCCAATATGTGGCCCAGATCGGAGCTTAAGCCATCAGATAGATCCATCGCTGCAGTAGCAATACCACGCAAAGCGATACCAGCGGCTAAACGAGGTTTTGGGGTAAGGTGACGATCAATAAACGGTTGCCATTGCGCTCCCGTTTCCTTGGCGTACAGCGCTTGTAGCCCTGCTCCACTGTCACCCAATGCACCAGTCACGTAGATCCAATCACCAATCTTGGCGCCATCGCGACGCAAGCTGCGTCCTTCAGGTACAGTGCCATGAATGGTAACGGTGAGGCTTAATGGCCCGCGGGTAGTGTCACCACCGACCAACGAAACGCCATAGTAATCACTGGCGTACTCGAGACCTTTGGCAAACTCATCCAACCAATCTTCGTCGATCTCTGGCAACGTAATTGCCAGCGTCATCCAAGCTGGTTCAGCCCCCATTGCCGCTAAATCACTGAGATTTACCGCCACGGTTTTGAAAGCCAGCTTTTCAGGATCGATGTCCGGGAAAAAATGGGTACCGCTCACCAAAGTATCGGTGGAAACCACCAAGTGATGGCCAGTAGGTACAGCGAGAACAGCGCCATCATCCCCAACCCCGACAACCACATCCTTACGGTTACGGCGGAGGGTAAAGAAGCGCTCAATTATAGAAAATTCACCAGTACTCATAACGTCAGACGGCCACATCGTAATGTGGCCGTACTCCTTGTCGTCACTACGTGCCTAATGGCACTTAGACAAAACGGTTAGCCTTTTTGACGATTCAATGAGATAGCGAGCTTATCCAGCACACCATTCACGAATTTATGGCTCTCTTCAGCGCCAAAAACTTTCGCCAACTCGATCGCTTCGTTGATAGCCACTTTGTATGGCACATCGTCACGATACATCAGTTCATATGCGCCCAAGCGCAATACCGACAGCTCTAAGTTGTCTACTTCTTCAACCAAACGGGCCAAGTTAGGCTTCAGTTTGGTATCTAAGTTATCTGCTTGGTTAGCAACGCCAGCCAGCAGTTCACGGAAGTAGGCTACATCAGCACCACTGGTATCTTGTTCAGTTAAGAACTCTTGCTCTACATCGGCAACGGGATTACCGCTCATCTGCCAGGAGTAGAGGGCCTGTACCGCCAGTTGACGGGCTTTACGACGCTCAGAAGGCTTCACACAACTCTCCAATCAGGCCTTAGTCGGCCAGCTGGTTTAGGACATTAACCATCTCTAGCGCACCCAGGGCAGCTTCACCGCCCTTGTTACCAGCTTTGGTACCGGCGCGCTCGATGGCTTGCTCAATGGTGTCTACAGTTAGCACCCCGAATGCTACTGGAGTATCAAACTCTAGCATCACTTGGGCCAGTCCCTTGTTACACTCACCTGCGACAAAGTCGAAGTGTGGCGTACCGCCGCGGATCACTGCACCCAGTGCCACGATGGCATCAAATTCACCTTTCGCTGCCAAGCGGCGTGCCGCCAATGGCAGTTCGAAGGCACCCGGTACACGCACAACAGTGATGTCTTCGTCGTTTACTTGGCCGAAACGCTTAAGGGTGTCGATAGCACCTTCGGTCAGGCTGTCCACGACAAAGCTGTTAAAACGGGATACCACCAAGGCAATTTTAGCGCCTTTGGCTTCGATGTTACCTTCGATAACCTTCATATTATTTCCATTTTCTATCTTAGAGCCCGTTAACGGGCAAAAAAGTGGCGACATAATAGCACAACGGGTATAAAAATTTACGCCCGTTGAACATATACCAACTACATTAAATTGTTGTTCAAAGCAGTGGCCCTTACCAGTGTTGAACCGGCGCCGATTAAAACCAACCTCGTTGGCATGACCAAAACCCGCTGTAAAGCTACTATAGCGCTGTTTGGAAGCCTTGACCGAAGCCGGTTTTATCTCAGCTGATTGAGCCTAGAATTATAAACTTGCTGCCTATTCGTGAATGTATTCAACCACATCCAAACCAAAGCCAGAGAGCGAGTGATATCGTGTCTGGCCAGACAATAAACGCATCTTAGTTACACCAAGATCCGCCAAAATTTGTGAACCGACACCAACAGTACGCGGTGCCTCATGAGCTGGTCGTTGGCCAATCTCGTTACCGGATTGCAAACGTGCCAGCTGTTCAATCTGCTCGAGCATATCTTGCTCTTGATGCTCACGCCCCACCAACACCATGACACCACCTTCAGCAGCAATCTTGGCCATGGCGTCTTCAATCGGCCAGCTACTCGCGCCTTTATGGGTTGCTCCAAGTAGATCACGCAGTGGATCCCCAAGGTGAACGCGCACTAAGGTCTCCTCGCCGATCTCACCTTTTACCAAAGCAACATGCTGTTGGTTGTCGATGGTGTCGCGGTACAGGGTTAACTCAAACTCACCGTGTTTGGTCGGTAATTTACACTGAGTCTCTTTAACGATGGTGGTTTCATTGTGGTTACGATACTCAATCAAGTCCGCAATGGTACCCACTTTCATGTTGTGCTCAGCGGCAAACACTTCCAACTCTGGGCGACGGGCCATGGTGCCGTCTTCATTCAGAATTTCAACAATCACTGCAGCGGATTCAAAACCAGCCAAACGCGCCAAATCAACCGACGCTTCAGTGTGGCCAGCACGGTTAAGGACGCCGCCATCTTTAGCACGCAACGGGAAGATGTGCCCAGGCTGAACTAAATCAGCAGGTGATGCATCTTTGGCTACCGCCGCTTGAATAGTAACCGCCCGGTCGGATGCAGAGATCCCAGTGGTTACACCTTGGGCTGCTTCAATCGATACAGTGAACGCGGTGGCAAACTGTTCGGTGTTGCGGCTCACCATCTGGTGCAACCCCAACTGATCGCAGCGATCTGCGCTCATTGGCATGCAGATCAGGCCACGACCAAAGCGGGCCATGAAGTTGATTGCTTCTGGAGTCACGGCTTCAGCGGCCATGATCAGATCACCTTCATTTTCACGATCTTCATCGTCCATCAAAATAACCATCTTACCTAGACGGATATCTTCGATAATCTCTTCGATGCTGTTAAGCGCCATGGTGATAGATTCCTTTTACTTCACAAAGCCGCTACGGGCCAAAGTCTCGAGAGTTAAGCCAGACGCAGGCACATCAGCTTGTGGCTGCATCAATTTTTCTAGGTAACGGGCAATCAAGTCCACCTCAAGATGAACACTATCGCCCGGCGTTAAATCAATTAATGTGGTTTCGCCAGCGGTATGCGGCACGATGGTTAAGCGAAAGCGCGCCCCATCAACTTCATTAATGGTGAGGCTAACACCATCGACGGTTACCGAGCCTTTGTGCGGCAGGTAACGGCCCAATTCTGCTGGCGCTTGGATCCAAAACTCAATCGCTCGAGCTCGCACTTCACGACGCTCGACGGTAGCAACGCCATCAACGTGGCCACTAACCAAGTGACCGCCTAAGCGAGTGCTTGGGGTTACCGCCCGCTCTAGGTTGACCTTATCACCCACATTGGCACTGGTGAACTTAGTCAAGTCGAGGGTTTCAGCAGACACGTCGGCAACGAAATGGTCAGCCCCCATGCTCACCACGGTTAAACACACACCGTTGGTGGCGATGGAGTCACCCAATTGCACGTCATCTAACGGCAGCTTGCCGGTGGCGATGGTCATATGCAGATCGCCGCCGCGATGTTCCATTTTGCGAATGTTGCCAACCGCTTCAATGATTCCGGTAAACACGTAGTTTATCTCTCCCGTCGGGTTAAGCTCAGGCGCAAATCGCCGCCAACCAGACGTATATCGTTAAATTGCAGGCTAACCGCTTCGGTCATCTGCGCAAATTCAGGCAGCTCAAGTAAGCCTCGAGCTGGATTGCCCATAAGCTTAGGCGCTTGATAGAGCACAATTTCATCCCACAGCTCCGCCTTAATAAAGGCCGCTGCAAGGCTAGCACCAGCTTCCACCAGTACCTCGTTAATGCCGCGCTTGCCCAGCTCCATCATCAGCAAGATTAAGTCGACCTTGCCGTTATGAGGAGCACTACGCCAGGTCGACACCGCTTCAGGCCATTGGCACTGATATTCTTCGGTTGTGGCCAGCAATATCTCGCCTTCGCACTGCAGTAATTGTAATGGCGGTGCTAAACGAGCCCGTCCATCAATTACTACCCGCAAAGGTTGCTGTAACTGTTGTGGCTCTAGTTTAGCTTGCCAATGCCCTAGTTGGCTGTGACGTACGTTCATTGATGGGTCATCAATAAGCACTGAATCGGCGCCAGTGATAATTGCGTCACAGCGAGCTCGCAGCCGTTGTACGTCTTGTCGAGCCTTTGGACCGGTGATCCATTTCGACTCGCCGTTAGCCAAAGCCGTGCGGCCATCAACCGAGGCCGCTAATTTAATGGTGACAAATGGGAAACCAGTCCGCATCCGTTTAATAAAACCAGGGTTAAGCGCTTCGGCTTGTGCCTGAAGCAGCCCGTGACTAACCTCGATGCCGGCATTTTGCAGCATCTTTAGACCACGACCAGCAACCTGTGGATTGGGGTCAACCATGGCCGCAACCACACGGGCGACGCCAGCCTTAATAAGTGCTTCAGCACAGGGTGGCGTACGGCCGTAATGACTGCATGGCTCTAGGGTAACGTAGGCGGTAGCACCACGAGCGGCATCGCCAGCGGCGCGCAAGGCATGCACTTCCGCGTGTGGCTCACCCGCTTTCAGGTGCGCGCCTTCACCAACAACTTGATCACCTCTAACAATAACGCAGCCAACCCGAGGGTTTGGCCGCGTTGTCAGCAACCCGCGCTTAGCCAGTTGCAGTGCTCGAGCCATGTGCTGAGCATCAATGGTTGAAAACATTAGCGTTTGTCCAAACTGGCAATCACTTCCCCAAACTGGGCAAGATCGTCAAAGGCACGATAGACCGAGGCAAAACGGATATAGGCAACCTTATCCAGCAACAACAATTGCTCCATAACCAAGTTGCCCAACATATCGGATCCCACTTCACGTTCACCGGTGGCACGCATGGCTGACTTAATCTTAGAGATGCTTTGCTCAATCAGCTCTGAGCTGACCGGGCGCTTCTCTAAAGCACGGAGGATCCCGCGACGAAGTTTCTCTTCATCAAAGGGCTGGCGCGTACCGTCGGTCTTAATCAAGCGGGGCATTACCAACTCGGCGGTTTCAAAGGTGGTGTAGCGCTCGTGGCAGGTAAGGCACTCGCGACGACGGCGCACTTGATGACCGTCTGCAACCAACCGAGAATCGATCACCTTGGTGTCTGTGGCTGCACAGAATGGGCAGTGCATGGCGCCTCCGCTAATGGAATTTATGCATTGAAATTATTGCAGATCATACCGAATTTTACTTTGCTCGGTAAGTTCGAAAAATAAGAAAGCCCGCTCAGTTGCGGGCCTTTAATCTAACTAAAGTAATTTTATGCGTAAACTGGGTAACGTTTACACAACTCAACCACTTGAGATTTAACTCGCTCAACCACGGTTTCATCACCAAAGTTATCGAGAATGTCACAGATCCAACCGGTCAGCTCACGGGCTTCTGACTCAGCAAAACCACGGCGGGTTAACGCCGGAGTGCCAATGCGTAAACCTGAGGTGACAAACGGGCTGCGCGGATCATTTGGCACCGAGTTTTTATTCACGGTGATGTTGGCGCGGCCAAGGGCAGCATCAGCATCTTTACCGGTAATATCTTTGTCGATCAGATCCAACAAGAACAGGTGATTCTGAGTACCGCCAGAAACGATTTTGTAACCACGGTTAATAAACACGTCGGCCATCGCTTGAGCGTTCTTCACTACTTGTTTTTGGTAGATCTTAAACTCAGGCTGTAACGCTTCTTTGAAGGCCACAGCCTTCGCTGCGATAACGTGACACAGTGGGCCACCTTGACCGCCAGGGAAAACAGCAGAGTTCAGCTTTTTGTAGATGGTTTCATCATCAATTGCTGACAAGATCAAACCGCCACGTGGACCCGCTAAGGTTTTATGGGTGGTGGTGGTAACTACATGCGCGTGTGGCAGCGGGTTCGGGTACTCACCTGCGGCAATCAAACCGGCGACATGAGCCATGTCTACAAACAGATAGGCGCCAACTTCATCAGCGATCTCACGGAATTTAGCCCAATCAACGATGCCAGAGTATGCAGAGAAACCGGCGATGATCATCTTCGGCTTATGTTCGATCGCCATAGCGCGCACTTCGGCGTAATCGATCTCGCCACTTTCAGGGGTAATACCGTACTGCACCGCATTGTAGATCTTGCCAGAGAACGATACCGAAGCACCATGAGTTAGGTGGCCACCGTGAGCCAAACTCATGCCTAGAACAGTATCGCCAGCATTCAACAGCGCCATAAATACCGCGGAGTTAGCTTGTGAACCTGAGTGTGGTTGCACGTTCGCGTAGCTAGCACCAAACAGTTCACAGGCACGATCGATGGCCAGTTGCTCAGCCACATCCACGTGCTCACAACCGCCGTAATAACGCTTGTTTGGGTAACCTTCAGCGTATTTATTGGTTAGCTGCGAACCTTGCGCTTCAAGTACACGCGGGCTGGTGTAGTTTTCAGAGGCGATAAGTTCAATGTGCTCTTCCTGACGCACTCGCTCTGCTTCCATCGCATTCCACAACTCCGGATCGAAATCGGCGATGTTCATCTTTTTTTCCAGCATTCCTTTACTCCGTGGATCAGACAGTTGGCTATTTGTAATTTGTGCGCGGATTGTACTCCGATGTTTTTTCGAACCCAAGGACAAGGTGAGCAACCTCACTGTTCTCATGAGCGACCATTAACATTGGCAATCGCAGTATAACCTTCACCATAAACGTGCCATTAGTAAAGTTCGGCTATCCCGAGCTAGGATTGATGCCGCTAGCAACAACAAGCCACCATGCTTTACGCATCGTGGCTTGATTTGGATTACCGTTAGCAGCGCGATTTATTACTGATGGTGTTTACGCACCGCAGCTACCGCTCGTTCGATAATCTGCTCAGATTGACCGAGATAGTTTTCTGGCGCCAAGATTGCGCTGATGGCCTTGGCATCAAAGTGTTGACTCAACTGTGGATCAGTGCGCAATACCTCTGCCAGATCACTGCCTTTGTCGGCGTTTTTAATCGCTTTTTTCACAAGGCTGTAGGCGTCAGCACGACCAACTTTATCAACCATCGCGTTCATCACTGCTTCAGACATAACAAAGTTATTAGAGTCGGCGAAATTATCCAGCATCACCTGTTTATTAACGATTAACTTAGAGAACATTCGTTGGGCTCGCTCAAGCGAGGCGTTAGTCGCCATAAATGACTCTGGAATAATGGACCATTCAACAATCCATGGCGCTCCTTGGCGAGCATCGTTATGGCTCATTATTTGCGGTGCCGCAGAGTTATACATCGCGCCAAGGCGCGCTAGGCCGCCCATAAACTCAGACGCTCGCGGATTACGCTTATGCGGCATAGTTGACGAGGCGCCGCCCTCCCCCTCTTTCAGCTCGTTAATCTGGGTACGGCTTAGGGTATTCACGTCAATTGCGACACGCCCTAAGGTGGCATTAACCAACGCCAACGTCTGTACCGTTTCCGCAAAGGTATCGCGGCTCGGGTTCCATGGCGTTAACGGCGTTTGCAACTGCAGTTTGTTGGCAATCTTTTGCTGCAGGACCAAACCTTGATCGCCAAATGGCGCCAAGGTGCCAACGGTAGAACCAAATTGCAGCTCTAACCGACCTGCCACCTCATCCAATCGAACCGAGTGGCGGTGCAGCTCTCCAATATAGGTGGTTAGGTGCAACCCAAAGGTAGTAGGGATCGCATCTTGGCCGTTGGAGCGGGCGATCATGATGGTGGCTTGGTGTTCCTCAGCCAAATCCGCCAGCTGCAAAATCAATCCGCGCAAGCGCACCTGCGTCGCGTCAATTGCCGCTTGCACCTGCATTACGGTTGCAGAGTCCATGATGTCTTGAGTGGTTGTACCAAGGTGCAAGTAGTTAGCCACCTCACTGCCGCCAGCCTTTTTAACCTGACCGACCACCCCTTTGATGCCTCGGCCAACCTTATTGGTTTGCTGTTGCAGTGCAGCCATATCAATGTTGTCGATGGTCGCTGCAGCGGTAATGGCCTCAGCCGCGCTAACAGGAATAATGCCCAGCTCGGCTTGCGATTGCGCCAACGCAATTTCTACTTGTAGCCAGTAGTTCACCAATGCCGTATCGCTAAATACGTTACGGATCTCCGGGGTGCTAAATAGGTCGCCATAAATGGCTGAGTCGTACACGCTGACATTGGTGGCGTTAGCGCTATCGACGCCAGTGGCTTGTGCCGGTGCAATCACACTTAAGGTGGATAGCAGTGCTATCGAAGTGGCAATCAGTGTTTTTTTCATAACAAGTACTCCGTTGCGGTACCACTTGGTACCGCAAACTCTTAGCTATAAAGGAATTATTTGATGTATTTAGCCGCTTGCTCGCCGGCAAGACGCCCAAAGGTAACGATGTCTGAAATGGCATTACCACCCAAGCGGTTGGCACCATGCACACCACCAGTTGCTTCGCCAGCAGCGTATAAACCTTTAATTGTTTGGCCTTGTTCGTTTTGAACTTCTGCCCGATTATCGATGGTCACTCCACCCATGGTGTGGTGCACCGCCGGGGTAACCTCTAACGCGTAATAAGCGCCTTGGTTAAGCGCACGAGGTAGATTCGGGCGCGCAAAATCGAGATCTTTACCGCCTTCCACCAAGCTGTTGTAACGCTTTACCGTGGCCGCAAGTTGGGCTGCATCGATATCCAATTCAGCAGCGATCTCGCTCAACTGTTGTGATTCCGACACAATCCCTAGCGCAATATAGCCTTCAATTTTTTTCAGTGATTTACGCACCGAATCATCAAACACCAAGAAGGCACTGCCACCTTTTTGCTTAAGAATGGCTGCGGCGGCAACATCACGAGTGGTGATCTCATTAACGAAACGGTTGCCATCTCGGTTAACTAAAATCGCACCATTACCACGGACCGCTTCGGTAATCATTACGCCGCCAAGCGGTGAATAGGTCGGGTGCGCCTGTACGTATTCAAGATCGGTCATACTGGCACCAGCATTGGCTGCCACATCTAAGCCATCACCAGTCGCTCCGGGATGGTTAGTTGCAGCAAACCCTTTTAGCTTCGGATCATGATGAGCAACACGTTCGTTGTTTTTAGCAAAGCCACCGGTTGCTAAAATTGCCGCCTTGGCTTCAATCCAGTAGTAACCGGTATGGGCGCCTTTGACCAATAATCCGCGAACCGAACCGTCTGCATGCTTCAATATCTCGACCGCTCGGGTGTTTAAGCGCATATCGATATCGCGTGTAACGGCATTGTCATACAGTACCTGCACCACATGAGCACCAACCCCAGCACCACCGGTTGGGCGGTGTGAACGGTTAACTGATGCGCCTCCCATGCGGCCAACGTCTTTGAGATCCGCGCCCATTGCGGTTAACCATGCAACCGAACCGGCAGAGTTGTTCGCCAGTATGTCGACCAATGCTGGATCGTTTTTGCCGTAGCCACCTTTCATGGTGTCTTCCACCATGATGCTGACCTTGTCTTCAATACCTAGGGCATCTTGCGACGCCGACTCTGCTGCATTCATGCCGCCAGCAGCAAGCTTAGCGTTGCCACCTATCACCGGTTCTTTCTCGACCAACACCACCTTTGCACCGGCATCAAATGCCGCTACTGCGGCAGAAAATCCAGCGCCACCAGAACCAATTACCACAACATCGGTGGATAATGCTGGTGCACCAGCAAGTACTTGCTGTCGCTGTTGTTGCTCGAGCGCAAGCTCAGCAATGGTTGGCTCATCACGTTGCCATTTACCACCAAATGGCAGCTCAAACTCAAAGCTATGACAGGAATCGCAATAGGTTACCGACTGCTCATGGCCCATATGACAAGTGGTGCAAGACGGTTCGCCGGGAAGATGAGAATCATGGGCGTTAACATGGTGGCGTTGGGTCTCTTCAGCCACTTCCGCTAGGCTGCCGTGACAGCTTGCACATTGGCTGTTTTCAACGCTCAAGTTATCGTCGATAGGTTGGTTATTGTCGACATGACATGCCTCACAACCAAGCTCTTCGGCATGGAACTCAGCTAAATTATCAACGGCATTAGCGTTGACTGCTAGTGCAGCAAGAATGCCACCAACAACAAGTGAATAACGAAACGGTTTCATAACGATGAGTCCTTAAAACACAAAGCGGCTGTGCAAAGTTAGTAGGGAGTCGTCAAAGTCGACGGTGGTGGCAGTGGTTTGGTAATCGCCATCGTGGTAGCTGGCCACGGCACTAACGGTCAGGGCTTTAGTCACCTGATAGTCGTAACCGACACTAACGTTATAGCTGCTGCTGTCAGTTAAATCACTGCGGCTATCGCCATTTTCAGCAACCGCGTTTTTCACTACCTTGCCCAAGCCTGCATCGTCGCTAATAAACTGCGCCTTGACCGTATGCTGGCCCGACTTGTATTTGACACTGGCTAAGTAACTGCTCCCACCCAATTCCGGGTACACCAGTGAGTCGGTGTCTTGATACAACGCCCCAAGCTGCCATGGGCCTAGTTTGTAGGCTGCAACCAACCGCATCACATCCAAGCCGTTCAAGCCATCTGCCCAGGTTACGCTGGTAAACAAGGGGCTCGATTTGAACTTTTTATCACCGAAGTGAGCAGACAGGGCAACGTTGCTCGCCCCATCCAGTTCGGCATCGTCGCCAAAGTCATCTTCAAACAGAACGGTGCTATGCAAAGTCCAACCTTGATAGTTGGCACTGCTTGCAACGAGTTGATCTGCCAAACGCTCTTGCCCAGCAATCAAGTAACCCATATCCGCATTGGTGGCGTTGAATACGTCTACCGGACCTTCTGAAGATTTCACTACGGTATTTTTCCGACCAACTAAGACGCTACCGTAATAACCCTCTACCCCAAGAAAGGTGTCGCGTGAGTTGAATGGTTCGTTTTTGTCGTCCTCTTCAAACGCGTCCACACCCACTTCTGCTTGGTAAAACAGAGTCAGATCACCATTAACCTGATAGTCGCCCTTTAGACCAAGGCGCGAGGCATAGTTTTCCAGAGCGATACCGTCCACTTTCTCTTTGCTGGCGATGCCATTTTCACTAGCCGTAACCCCCAACCAGATACGCCCATAGAAATCTGGCATTTCCATTAAATTTGGGGCTTTCTCAGCTGCCGTTGCCGAGCCAGACAGCACAGCTAATATCGCTGTGGCTGCCCAAGTGGTTTTCTTCATATTGCCAATCATTTGCAAGACTCCATCAATCATCTGCAGCACTCGATGAGTGCGGTTGGGCATACGGTAGCGACCAGACCAACCAACAACAATTGGCATTAACACCTATATAATTGCTTTTTTTGCAACTATAAGATCTAGATAAAAATAAATTAAATCAACAACTTATTTGAATGAGCAAAGGGGGATCGACAAAACAGAGGTGAAGGGGCTAACAGATTAACCTCATTCAATTAGGGCGGTTAGTTATATCTAAGTAGGTAGAGAAAGAAGGTTAGTTATTATTTGTGAACGCTATCTTCAACCTGCGTTAATTCATCAATAATAATGTTATTAGCTTGCTGGCGCAGTTCAGCAATCACCTGTTGCAACGCGATATTATGTTTACTGGACTTATGCAGATAAAAAGCGAATTCAAAGCGGAAATCACTCTCTAAAGGCAACGATTTTAATCTAGGGGTGTAACTGCTAATTGCCCCGAATTCATCGGTAATGGTGAATCCCATCCCCTGCTCTACCAGCGCGCAAGCAGCTTGGGTAGAGGCGGTTTCAAGCAGCGGCGTCAAGGTTATCTGCTCCTGCTGGCACAGTTGTTCGATATCTCGACCTAGTAAGGTATTGTTGAGGCTGGGTGCAATAAATGGCAACGACAGCAACTGCGACAAAGTAAGTGGCTGTTGTTGCTGTGCTAACGGGTGTTCAATAGGCAATACCACCATCGCACGACAGCGGCAAAAAGGTATGAGCAACAAATCATTATGCTCGACCGAGCTGCGACCAATGGCCAGATCATATTGGCGGTTGGCAACCCATCGTTTGGCATGACGCATCGATTGCACATCAAGGTTAATTTGCAGGTCATTGCGCTTCATCATCGCTGCCATCACCGGGGCAACCAACGGGCGAATTACTCGCGGTACCGCCACCAAATTGATCAACTGCCGTTGCTCAATTTGCAGTCCCTTGGCAAATTCAGGCAGACCATCGAGCGTGGTAAGCACCCGATTGAGCTCTTCATGTAATTGGTACGCTTGATTAGTTGGAGTTAACTGGCGAACCTGCCGCTCAAACAGTGTCAGCCCCAATTGCTTCTCAAGGTTTTTTAGCTGGCGACTGGCTGCTGACTCACTGAGTGAATGACGCTGCGCGGCTAACTTAAGCGAGCCTTCAGCCATCACCGCAGCAAAAATTCGCAAACTCTTAAGATTCATAGCATGAAGCCCCAATTCGATCATAGCCAAAAAATCCCAGCAGCCACCACTGCTGGGACAAGCACTATATCGACTGCACTCCACAGTGAGTAGAGCTAATAGCTCAAAATGGCGACTCGAACACTCCCACCTCAATTGGCCAAAAATCATATTGATGTGCAAAGTTCAGCCTAAGTCTCACACCTTCAATCATGCCCCTTGGCAGCAGCATCAGCACTGAGCAATGGGCTTCATCCTTGCTAAGCCCCGCAGCTGGCGCCCATTGCTATTATTGACACTTGAATTGCGTAGTTGGGCGAATAGTCCACGACATGCCCGTTAACGGGTTCAGCTTGGCTTCATCCACTCAAGAATACCTTGGTAATCCCGCTGAACATCCTCAACTAGATTCAGATTTTGAGGTAAGATTAAGACTTTCAATCACCTTAATTGCGAAGAGTAAAATGGCCCAGTTCATTTACAGCATGCTCCGAGTTGGCAAAGTAGTGCCACCGAAGCGTCATATTCTAAAAGACATCTCCCTCTCCTTTTTCCCAGGCGCCAAGATTGGCGTATTGGGTTTAAACGGTGCAGGTAAATCCACATTACTGCGGATCATGGCCGGCGTAGATACCGAGTTTGAAGGCGAAGCTCGGCCACAACCGGGCACCAAGGTTGGTTACCTACCACAGGAACCAAAACTGGATGAAAACCAAACCGTACGCGAAGCGATTGAAGAAGCGGTAAGCGACGTTGCCGGCGCAATGAAGCGTTTGGATGAGGTGTACGCTGAGTACGCTGAAGAGGGTGCCGACTTTGACGCCCTAGCCAAAGAACAAGAGCAGCTGCAAAGCCTGATCGACGCTAAAGATGGCCATAACCTAGAGAACGCCCTTGAACGTGCTGCTGACGCAATGCGTCTGCCAGCATGGGACGCCAAGATCGGCAACCTCTCCGGTGGTGAGCGACGTCGTGTTGCCCTGTGCCGTCTGCTGCTTGAAAAGCCAGACATGCTGCTACTAGACGAACCAACCAACCACTTGGATGCCGAGTCCGTTGCCTGGTTAGAGCGTTTCTTGGTGGAATACCCAGGTACCGTTGTGGCGATTACCCACGACCGTTACTTCTTGGATAATGCCGCTGGTTGGATTCTAGAGCTTGACCGTGGTGAAGGCATTCCATGGGAGGGTAACTACTCTTCGTGGCTAGAGCAGAAAGATGCCCGTTTGCAGCAGGAAGCCTCACAAGAGAAAGCACACCAAAAGTCGATTCAGAAAGAGTTGGAGTGGGTACGCTCTAACCCTAAAGGTCGTCAGGCTAAATCGAAAGCCCGTATGGCGCGTTTCGATGAACTGAACAACAGCGACTACCAAAAGCGTAACGAAACCAACGAACTATTCATCCCACCGGGCCCACGCCTAGGTGACAAAGTGGTGGAAGTTGAGAACCTAACCAAATCATACGACGGTCGCGTGCTGATCGATGATCTGTCGTTCTCGGTGCCAAAAGGCGCCATCGTTGGCATCATCGGTTCCAACGGTGCTGGTAAATCAACGCTCTTCCGTATGCTGAGCGGCCAAGAGCAGCCAGATTCAGGCAACATCACCTTAGGTGATACTGTCAAAATCGCCTCGGTTGATCAGTTCCGTGACGACATGGACGACTCCAAGACCGTATTCCAAGAGGTGTCCAACGGTCAGGACATCATGAAGATCGGTAGCTTCGAGATCCCATCACGGGCTTACGTGTCACGCTTCAATTTCAAAGGCACCGATCAGCAAAAACGCGTTGGTGAACTGTCTGGTGGTGAGCGTGGCCGTTTGCACTTAGCGAAACTACTGCAAACCGGCGGCAACTTGTTGCTACTCGATGAGCCAACCAACGACTTGGACATCGAAACCCTGCGTGCCCTTGAAAACGCGCTACTTGAGTTCCCTGGTTGCGCCATGGTGATCTCGCACGACCGTTGGTTCCTTGACCGTGTTGCAACCCACATCTTGGACTACCGTGATGAAGGCAAACACAACTTCTTCGAAGGCAACTTCCAAGAATACGCTGAGTGGATGAAGAAAGAGCAAGGCATCGACATCACCGAGCCGCACCGAGTGAAGTACAAGCGTATTAACTAAGCTAGATACGTTATTCGCCAAACAAAACGCACTCATTTGAGTGCGTTTTTTGCATCTTTATGGCTTATGGCCCAACAGTCGATATGGAAGGATAGCAACCACTATTCACGCTTCTTATAATGCCGCATATCGTTAGCTAATCAGCTCTACTTGTTTCTGCTCCGTTACTGTTTTTGCATCCGCCCGTTCGATGATCTTCACTAAGGTCGATTGAATAGTTTCATCCAAACGCACATCGCTTTGGCTTGCGAATGTCTGTTCCTGCACCGCAGTGCCTTCGGCTGCGATAAAGCCGATCACCACTTCGGTAGCGCAATCTTCAGTCTTACCACGGTAGGTCAACATTATCTGTGGGTAACCTTTGAAGCCCATTTTTACTTTCTTATCGATTCGCTTGCGTGATTTATCTAGGTTCATCAGTGCTTCTTATTGATATAAAGGCCAAAGTGTCATTCTAAGTATTACCGCCAAGTCGACAGAAAGTAGAGCTTTTCATCATCCGCAACCAACACAACGTCGTCTTAATCACGCTATGCCACAATCGACCTAAAGCTAACCCGCAAACAAAAAAACTCTCTTGCGACTCAGATTAGCTTAACTTAAATGATGAGAATCACTTTCAAAGGAGTATGTTTATGACGTTTGCTAGAAAAATGGTAACAGCGGTGCTGGCGAGTGCCCTCTCGCTACCAACGGCTGCAGTTGATTTTGGCGAACCTGTACAACCGGAGCTGCTCACCGATGTTGCTACTATTTTGGCCAATGCCGATAGTTATGAGAATCGCCGAGTCACCATCGAAGGCGAAGTGATTGCAGTGTGTAAAAAGGCTGGTTGTTGGCTTGAGATAGCCGCTAAAGATGGCAGCAACTACCTTAAGGTTAAAGTGAAGGATGGCGACATGGTGTTCCCCACGTCAAGTATCGGTAAGGAAGCGATAGTCACCGGCACTGTGCAAGCAAAGCGCTTCGATCTGGCACAAACCAAGAAGTACTTAGCTCATGTAGCTGAAGAACAAGGGCAGCCATTTGACCCTGCCAGCGTTACTGCAGCCAAGACGCTCTATCAGCTGGTGCCGACCGGGGTAACTATTGTCGATCAGGCGCCTAGCCCAGCCGACTAATTAATCCAGATCAACTCACTAGCACAGGCCAAGCTTAAGCGGCATTATTAACGCCGCTGTTAAGGCTCCAGCGGCACCACCTGATCAAACTCAACCCCATGTTCGCATGGGTTACCTGCATTTTGTAGCAATGCAGCAATAACACCGATAAGAACGCCGACTAACACGATCCCTCGCCGGCTTGCAAAAAATGCTAACGACATGACCAACTCCCTCAACAGCCCAGAAATATGAATAAATATTCTTTTTAAACAAAAGTTTATGAGATAAATATAGGAGTGGAAATTTCAGCAAACAGTGGGCTTGACCCAATTTTATTGGTGTTAATGACAACAGCGGGTGGTAACAATGACATTCGTGACAACAGACAGAATAATATCAATAAAATCAGCAAATTAAGAACATTAATCGAATAAATTATTGGTATTAACTGAGCATAACAAACGCTGTGTAGCAACTAAGTGTTGTTCTTTCCTATGCTGTTAAAGCACCGGCTAGGCGAATTTTGATACTAGGGGAAAGCACTACCGCTGTTGCTCTTCTGCCGCATTGGAGCAGTCCTGCGAAGCGTTTTGGACTGCGACCTAAGGCAAGGAGAATTCCAAAGGGGGCGAAGCTCCCCCCTGAACTGCACCGGTGATGGCAGATCAGAGGACAGGCAAAGAAACCACAAACAGTTAAGGCTCGAGTGGGCGCCTTGAAAAGACCACACCATCGCACTCAGGACAGGCTGGCAATAGGGTTGGGTGGAAGAAACTCATGCTGTGATGGCAGTTATCACACACCAGTTCGCCTAAACCGACCAACTCTCCCGCTTCATAGGTACCGCGATGGCGCAATTCATCGCCCAACTCATGCCATTCGAGCTGACTGCGATCGGTGATCTCCGCTAGCCAACGCCAAACAGTATTCTCTAAGCCAATGGTGAAGATGCTGTCCCCTTCGCTCTCAAACTGCTCTTTGGCATAGCGTTCGGCATAATCAGCAAGGTCACGCCGAAGGAACTGCTCGACCAACTCAAGTTCACTAGCACTGAGCTCTTGGTTCATCGCTAGATAAGTTTTACTGCCCTGCAAGACAGAGTCGAGTTCACCAAGAGTAAGATCCGGTTTGGCTCGATAACGCCGCTCCATCTCATGCAGCAAAAATTCATATTTCCTGATTAAAGCGTCATTACGGCTGTTCATAAGCGGCTCCTCGCGTTGATAAACCAACTGTAGTTGCTATTTACCTAACTGCAGTGGTTGTTGCCTGTCCAGCTACTACTGTATTCTATGCAGATCTTTATGGGCCTTTCCCTGCCCGAAATCAAAATTCGAGTGGACTCTAAACGTGTCGATGCAAGAGCAATACAATCCCGCGCAAATCGAGCCGCAAGTGCAGCAGCACTGGCAAGAGCAACAAACCTTTGTCGCTAAAGAAATTGAAGGCAAAGAAAAATTTTACTGTCTGTCGATGTTCCCGTACCCAAGTGGTCACCTCCACATGGGTCACGTGCGTAACTACACCATCGGCGACGTTGTAAGTCGTTACCAACGCCTGCAGGGCAAAAACGTGATGCAGCCGTTTGGCTGGGATGCGTTTGGTTTGCCTGCAGAAAATGCGGCAATCAAGAACAAAACCGCACCTGCGCCTTGGACTTACGAAAACATCGACTACATGAAGGGTCAGCTTAATCTGCTCGGCTTTGGCTTCGATTGGTCGCGCGAACTGGCAACCTGTAAGCCTGATTACTACCGCTGGGAGCAGTGGTTCTTCACCGAGCTGTACAACAAAGGCTTAGTGTACAAGAAGACCGCCTCAGTAAACTGGTGTGACAACGACCAAACCGTACTGGCTAACGAGCAAGTGGTTGATGGTTGTTGTTGGCGCTGTGACAGCCCAGTGATCCAAAAAGAGATCCCACAGTGGTTCGTGCGCATCACCGATTACGCTGATCAGCTGTTGGCCGATATGGATCAACTTGATGGCTGGCCGGAGATGGTTAAAACCATGCAGCGCAACTGGATTGGTCGCTCTGAAGGCGTTGAGATGACCTTCGCGGTAGCAGATATGGACGAGAAGTTCGATATCTACACCACCCGTCCAGACACCGTAATGGGCGTAACCTACGTTGGCATCGCCGCAGGTCACCCGTTGGCCGAGCTGGCAGCGCAGAACAACCCAGAGTTGGCTGCGTTCGTTGACGAGTGCAAAAACACCAAGGTTGCTGAAGCTGAAATGGCGACCATGGAAAAGAAAGGCATGGCGACAGGCCTGTACGCCATCCACCCATTGAACGGCAAGAAGGTGCCAATCTTCGTCGCTAACTTCGTCCTGATGGGTTACGGCACCGGTGCGGTAATGGCCGTTCCTGCTCACGATCAACGTGATTACGAGTTTGCCACCAAGTACGGCATCGACATCACTCCTGTGATCAAGCCAGTCGACGCTGAGCTGGACATCTCCACCGAAGCCTACACCGACAAGGGCGTACTGTTTAACTCTGGTGAGTTTGACGGTTTAGAGTTCCAACAGGCGGTTGATGCCATTGCCGCTAAGCTGGAAGCGGACGGCAACGGTAGCAAAACCACCAACTTCCGTCTGCGCGATTGGGGGGTTTCCCGTCAGCGTTACTGGGGTGCGCCAATTCCAATGGCGACCTTGGAAAATGGCGAAACCGTTACCATTCCAGCCGAAGACCTGCCAGTAGTACTGCCAGAAGATGTGGTAATGGATGGCGTAACCAGCCCAATTAAAGCCGATCGTAAGTGGTCTGAGATCACCATCAACGGTCAAAAAGCATGGCGTGAAACCGACACCTTCGACACCTTTATGGAGTCGTCTTGGTACTACGCTCGCTACACCAGTCCAGGCTGCGACACCGGCATGGTTGATCCTGCCCGCGCTAATCACTGGTTGCCGGTAGATCAGTACATTGGTGGTATCGAACACGCCAACATGCACCTGCTGTACTTCCGCTTCTTCCACAAGTTGCTGCGTGACGCGGGCTTGGTAGACAGCGATGAACCAGCTAAGCGCTTGTTGTGTCAGGGCATGGTTCTGGCTGACGCGTTCTACTATGTTGGCGACAATGGCCAGCGCGTTTGGGTTTCGCCAGTAGACGTAACCTTAGAGCGTGACGGCAAAGGCGCAATCATCAAAGCGTTAGACGCTGACGGTCGCGAGCTGATCCACACCGGCATGACTAAGATGTCCAAGTCGAAGAACAACGGCATCGATCCACAGCTGATGGTTGATAAGTACGGTGCCGATACCGTACGTCTGTTCACCATGTTCGCTGCGCCACCAGAGATGACTCTGGAGTGGCAGGAATCTGGCGTTGAAGGCGCTCACCGTTTCATCAAGCGCCTGTGGAAACTGGCATTTGAACACTCCAGTAAAGGCATTGCGCCAGCACTGGATAAGGCAAGCCTGACTAACGACCAGAAAACCCTGCGCCGTGCAGTACACCAGACCATCGCCAAGGTGAACGACGACTTCGGCCGCCGTCAAACCTTCAACACGGCTATTGCCGCGGTAATGGAACTGATGAACAAGCTAGCCAAAGCACCGCAGGAGTCTGACAACGACCGTGCCTTGCTGCAGGAAGCCTTGGACGCAGTAACGCTAATGCTATATCCAATCATCCCACACACTAGCTACGCACTTTACAACGCGCTGGGTAACGAAGGTGATGTTGATACCGCCCTTTGGCCTGCTGTTGATGAAGCTGCACTGGTTGAAGACGAAAAGCTGATTATCGTGCAGGTAAACGGTAAGTTACGTGCTCGCCTAACTGTAGCAGCAGACGCCGACAAAGATGCGGTTGAAGCGCTGGCTATGGCTGACGAAAACGTCACTAAGTTTACCGATGAGAAGACCATCCGTAAGGTGATCTACGTTCCAGGTAAGCTGCTGAATATCGTAGCTAACTAATTCTGATGTTAGCTATGCCATACTAGCTAACAGCAGGTTGAATAACGGTGGTACTGGCAGCAGTACCACCGCATTTTCAGGCTGTGGCTATAACGATTGCAACAGTCGTTATAGCCACCGTTTGAATAAACCACCTATTTAAACAACGTGTTTGAACAACCATAAGGAGACGGGGGTGATTGCACGCCTACTGGTCACACTACTGGCCACTACCCTATTACTTTCCGGTTGCGGCTTACGTCTGCAAGGAAACTACCAATACCCTGAACAGTTGTCACAAGTACAACTGCAAAGTAACGATGAGTATGGCGAACTGCACCGGTTGATGCAGGAGAGGTTCCGCGAGCATAGCATCCAAGTGGTCGACGATAACAACGCGCCAAAGATCTGGTTAAATGACGACCGCCTCGAACGCGCCACCTTGTCATTGTTCCCCTCAGGCCAAGTAGCGGAGTATGAGCTAATTTACAGCGTTTCCTTTAACGTCCAGCTCAAAGATCAACAGGCACAGCGCTTTAGCATTGAAGTACGTCGCGACTACCTCGACGATCCTCGTACCGCACTGGCAAAGAACCGCGAACTGAATCTGTTACTGCAAGAGATGCGTCAAAACGCCGCCGATAAAATCATGCGTATTCTGGCGACAACCGAAGTCGACCAAGCAACTAAGGCTGCTCCAGCCAGCAACGAAGCGAGCTGATGCGAATATTTGCAAGTCAGTTACAGCGGGAGTTAACCAAGCTGCCGCAAGTAATGATGGTATTTGGTGACGACGTTCTGATCCGCGAAGAGTGCCGCGACACCATCCGTGAACAACTGATGAAACGCCAAGGGATCGAAGAGCGCTTGTCGATGGTGCAGGAATCCTCCTTCGACTGGCAAGGGTTGTTGCAAGAGTGCCAAGCCTTATCGCTATTTGCTTCCCGCCGGCTAATTGAACTGGAACTACCAACCCTTAAACCCGGTACCGAAGGTGCTGCAGCGCTGGTGGAACTGGCGGCAAACCTTGCGCAGCAACAAGATACCTTCGTGTTGTTGCATGGCCCCAAAGCCGCGCGCGAGCAAACCAACAGCAAATGGTTTAAATCCCTCGACAAAGTCGGCTTGCACATACAAGCATTAACCCCTGAAGGCAGCCACTATCAACGCTGGATAGGCGAACGCGCCCGGCGCCATAAACTGAATCTATCCAGCAGTGCCACCCAACTCATTGCGTCGATGTTTGAAGGCAACCTAATGGCTGCGGATCAAACCATGGCCCAGCTTGGCCTCATCAGCGACGGCCAACGAATTGAACAAACTGAGCTGCAAGAATTACTGGAAGATCAAAGCCGCTATACCGTGTTTCAGTTGGTCGATGCGCTATTGGCAGGGCAGATCCCAATGGCAATCAAAATGCTCAATCAACTGCAATTAGAAGATACTGCACCAACGTTGATTGGCTGGGCCCTAAGCCGTGAATTTACCACCTTGTGCCGCTTGGCTAAGCATCTGCAAGAGGGACAAAATCGCAACGCCGCTATGAAAACAGAAAAGATCTGGGAAAAGCGCCAGCGTCTCTATGGCAACTGCCTCGATCGCATCACTCCAGCTCAACTTGGCGCAGCACTGGCAGCGGTTGGGCAGCTAGAACAGTTGATTAAGCTTGAGGGCGGCAGCGACGCTCAACAGTGGTTAGCACTGGCAGATCTGTGCGCCCGTTTTGATGGTAATTACCAACCGCTGGCCATCGCTGCTGCGGGGTTAACTGGCTAATGCGTTTAGGTTTGTTTGGCGGCACCTTTAACCCAGTGCACAACGGCCACCTTCGCTGCGCACTTGAGGTGCAACGGGGGCTCGAGTTGGACCGAGTTGACCTGCTACCTAACGCCATTCCGCCGCATAAAACCAGCCCCGGCGTAAGTGCCGAACAACGGCTGGCGATGGTAGAGTTAGCCTGTGCCAACCACCCGCAGCTCACTGTCGATGGCCGCGAGCTCAACCGCCTTGGCAATTCCTATACGGTTGATACACTAGCTGAAATAAAAGCGCAGCAGCCTCAGGCGCAACTGCACTTTATTATTGGCATGGATTCCTTGTTGAACTTCCATCAATGGCATCAGTATCAGCAGATCCTAGAATTCACTCATTTGATTGTGTGCCATCGTCCTGGCCACCAACTGCACCCAAGCAGTACAGCGGCGGCACTGTTGGAAAAACATCAGCGGCACAGTGTCAAAGCACTGCAGCAACACGCTAGTGGTGGCATATTTTTGTTTGCTGCGACTCAGCTCGACATCGCCTCTTCGGCGTTACGCGAGCAGATGGCTAACGGACAAGCCGCTGATTTTTTACTGCCACCACAGGTGGTCGATTACATTGAACAAAATCAGCTCTACCGCAGTTAGCGTGGTAGCGCGGCGTTGAAACAGTTATACTCCGCCGCTTGGCATTTTCCAGATTGAGGTTTATCCGGTGCAACCAACCGAACTGAAAGACTTTGTTATTGATAAGATTGAAGATCTTAAAGCCCGCGATATCGTAGTATTGGACGTGAGCGACCGTTCTGACATCACCGACTTTATGGTCGTTTGTACAGGTACGTCGAAAACTCACGTGCGCTCTATCGCTGAACACGTCGGATTGGAAGCCAAACGTGCTGATTTTGCCCCGCTAGGTATTGAAGGAACTCAAGACGGCGATTGGGCACTTGTTGATCTGTCCAGCGTTGTGCTGCACGTGATGCAAGAACAAACTCGCGACCTTTACCAGCTTGAGAAGCTGTGGGGCGCTAAGCCAGGAAACTAAATGAAGCTGAAACTGATCGCCGTCGGCACCAAAATGCCCAAATGGGTAACCGAAGGCTTTACTGAGTATCAGCGCCGTTTCCCACGGGATCTCAGCCTGCAATTGGTTGAGATCCCTGCGGGAAAACGGGGCAAAAATGCCGATATCCCACGCATTCTTGAAAAAGAAGGTGAGGCGATGTTAGCGGCGTCTCAAGGCTGTCATATCGTCACCTTGGACATCCCCGGTAAGCCGTGGGATACACCACAATTGGCTAAACAACTGACACGCTGGCAACTGGACGGCCGCGACGTCGCAATTATGATTGGTGGCCCAGAAGGGTTAGCTCCTGCCGTTAAACAAGCGGCGGAACAAAGCTGGTCATTGTCCAATCTCACTATGCCCCACCCGATGGTGCGCATCGTGATGGCCGAAAGCCTCTATCGGGCTTGGAGTATTAACAACAATCACCCTTATCACCGCGAATGAGACGCTATAAACAGCGTGCAGCCCTGCGAGATCACGCAGCAGAAACCGCCCTATTTAGCCGTCGAGCCATCGTCGGTTTTATGTTTGTTATCGCGCTAGTCGGTTTACTCCTTGGCAACCTCTACAACCTCCAAGTGATTGAGCATAAGTCGTTTCAAACCCGCTCGAATGACAACCGCATTCGCTTAATCCCCGTTGCCCCAAACCGTGGCCTTATCTACGATCGCAACGGCATCCTGTTGGCCGATAACCAACCAACATTCTCACTTGATGTGGTGCCAGAACAAGTCGTTGATATGCAGGCACAGCTGGAAGACTTGCAAACGGTATTGTTGCTCTCCGATGAAGATAAAAAACACTTTGAAGAGCGCCTTAAAGGACATCGCCGCTTTAAACCTATTACTCTGCTCAACCGCTTAAGCGAACAAGATGTAGCGATGTTTGCGGTTAACAGCCACCGTTTCCCCGGTTTTGCAGTTGAGGCGGGCTTAACCCGCAGCTACCCCCATAGCCAAAGCTTGACTCACTTGCTTGGCTACGTTGCCCGTATCAACTCAAAAGATCTTAAGCGCATCGACGAGATTGATGAAAGCGCCCGTTATGCTGCAACCAAACGCATTGGTAAACAGGGGATCGAACGCTACTACGAGAGCATTCTTCACGGTGAACCTGGCATGAAAGAGGTTGAGGTAAACAACCGTGGCCGCATCGTCCGTACCATCAGTGGCCAAGCTCCGGTAGCGGGCCAAGACTTGCACCTAACCCTAGATTTACCACTGCAGCTCAAAGCTGAAGAGATGCTCGCAGGTCGACGGGGCGCAGTGGTAGCGATGGACCCGAAAACCGGCGGAGTGTTGGCGATGGTGTCGAGCCCAAGCTACGATCCTAACCTCTTTGTTGGCGGGATCTCCGGCAAAAAATACGGCGAACTGCTCAACGACCGTGACCGTCCACTGATCAACCGCGCCACCCAAGGGCAATACGCCCCCGCTTCAACCGTTAAGCCGCTATTAGCGCTGCTTGGTTTGGAAAAAGAAGTGGTTACCGAGAAAACCAAGGTGTGGGATCCCGGTTGGTGGCAGATCCCCAACGTCGAGCGCAAATACCGTGACTGGAAAAAGTGGGGCCACGGCTGGGTTGATCTCAATAAAGCCATTACCAGCTCCTGCGATATCTATTTCTATGAGTTGGCCTACAACACCGGTATTAACAACATTAGCAACTTCATGTACGAGTTTGGCTTTGGCCAAAACACCGGCATCGATTTATTTGAAGAGTCCACTGGCAACCTACCAAGCCGCGAGTGGAAAGAGCGTAAATACAAAGAGCCATGGTACATCGGTGACACCATCTCGGTTGGTATTGGCCAAGGTTACTGGACCACCACACCACTGCAGTTAGCCAGCTCTACAGCTATGTTGGCTAACAGCGGTCGTCGCCTAGTGCCACACTTTTTGCAGGCGACCGGTCAAGATGGTCAGATAGCCCAAGAAGCGCCACCGGAAAAACCGCCAATCGAGCTACAGCGGCCGGAGTCATGGCAGAGTGTGCAACGGGCAATGTACCTAACCGCCCACCGCAGTGGTGGCAGTGGTTATCGCTTGTTTAACGACGCCCCATACAAATCTGCAGTAAAAACCGGTACTGGGCAGGTCTTTGGGGTCGCTGAAGATGCCGAATACGACGAAGACCAGGTTTCTGAATTCCTCCGCGATAACGCCCTATTTGTTGGCTACGCGCCGTTTGATGACCCGCAAATTACCATTGCGGTGGTACTGGAAAACGCCGGTTGGGGTGGCGCTAACGCTGGCCCTGTGGCTCGCGCTCTGTTTGATGAATTCTTGATTGCTAAGGACACGCCGTAATGGTTAATTCAGGACAACGTCGTCCAACCTTGTGGCAACGTCTGCATATTGACCTGCCGTTACTTTGCGGCTTATTACTGCTGATGGGCTACGGTCTGATGGTGCTCTACAGTGCCAGCGGCGAAAGCTTATTTATGCTGGAGAAACAGTTAGTCCGAATTGGCCTCGGCCTTGGGGTAATGTTTTTTCTCGCCCAGTTTAACCCAGAGATATTCCGCCGCTGGGCATTGCCGATCTTTCTCGTTGGCGTGTGCTTGTTGCTCGCGGTGACCTTCTTTGGTGAAGTTAATAAGGGCGCTAAACGCTGGTTGAACCTCGGCTTTATGGAGTTCCAGCCATCAGAGATCATGAAGCTGGCATTCCCGATCATGATGGCTTGGTACATTAGTCAGTTTCCGCTGCCACCGAAAAAGCGATATCTGCTTGGTGGTGCTGCAATTCTGCTGGTGCCGACGTTGCTTATCGCCTCCCAACCGGATCTTGGCACCTCCATTTTGGTGGCGGCATCCGGCGTGTTCGTCTTATTCTTATCTGGCATGAGCTGGGGCGTTATCGGCTTCTGTGTCGTTGCTGTGCTCGCCTTTTTGCCGGTGCTGTGGTTCTACTTGATGAAGGATTACCAACGCACCCGAGTGATGACCCTGCTCGATCCAGAGAAAGATCCTCTTGGTGCTGGCTACCACATCATTCAATCGAAGATCGCCATTGGCTCCGGTGGCGTTGATGGTAAAGGCTGGCTTCACGGCACTCAGTCGCAACTCGATTTCCTGCCGGAACGCCACACCGATTTCATCTTCGCTGTATTAGGTGAAGAGTTTGGTTTCTTAGGGGTGATTCTCCTGCTGGGGATGTACCTGTTTATCATCGGTCGTGGGTTGGTTATTGCGGCACAAGCGCAAACCCCATTTGCACGATTGTTGGCCGGCTCAATCACCCTGACCTTCTTCGTTTACCTGTTTGTAAACATCGGTATGGTGTCTGGCTTGCTGCCAGTAGTAGGGGTGCCGCTGCCACTTGTGTCCTACGGCGGCACATCGATGCTGACATTGATGGCCGGCTTTGGCATTCTGATGGGAATTCATACCCATCGTCGCTTTATCAGTAGTTAAGGAAGTTATGAAAGGACTCAAAACCGCCGTTATCACCGCCGCGATATTGGGCTGTAGCTTAACCGCCGCTGCCGCTGACCAATCCGATGCCGAACAGCAGTTCGTGACCGACTGGCAAGCGAAGGGAGTAGATAGTGAAATGCTGCACCACGCCTTATCGAAGGCGCAAAAGCAGCAAAAGATCATCGACTCCATTACCCGCCCTTGGGAAGCCAAGCCGTGGTACCAATACCGCAAACTGTTCTTAACAGAAGAGCGCTTGGCCGCTGGCACCCAATTCTGGCAAGAGAATAAGTCCACCCTTGAAGCCGCTTACGAGCGCTTTGGGGTTGAGCCTGAGATAATCGTTGCCATTATTGGTGTAGAGACATATTACGGCCGCCACAAGGGCACCTGGTCGGTCCTTGACGCCCTCTACACCTTGGGCTTTCATTACCCGCCGCGACAAAGCTTTTTCCGTAAAGAGCTAGGCTACTTCCTACAGTTAGCGCAAGAGCAAAATTGGCAACTGGATGAACCTAAAGGCTCCTATGCTGGTGCCATGGGCTGGGGACAATTCATCCCATCGTCCTATTTAGCCTACGCGGTCGATTTTGACGACGACGGCAAACGCGACCTGTTCAACAATAAGGCCGATGCGATTGGCTCTGTAGCAAACTACTTCGCCCGTCACAAATGGCAAGCCGGCCAACCGGTAACCACTAAGGTTGATGTGGCTGATGCCATTAAAGTGAAGCCACTTCTGTGGAACGGCAAGAAGCTCAGCCACAGCAGTGCAAAGCTCAATGATGCTGGCGTACAACTTGGCGGCATCAACGCCGACAAACTGGGCTTACTGGCCTTGGATATTAGCGCCGATAGCAAGCAGCATTTTGTCGTGCACCCAAACTTTTATGCCATCACCCGCTACAACCACAGCCCACTTTATGCGATGGCGGTATGGCAATTTAGCCAGCAGCTGAAACAGGCACAGGCCACGCCATGAGGTATCAATGGATTGCGCTAATCGTTGTGACGCTGCTGGCTGGTTGTGCTGGCTCCGGCTCCAATAACAGTCGTTATCAGATCAGTCAGGATCACGCCCCAACTGAGGCACCCGACTTAAGCCACCTGGAGCCACCAGCGCCACGCTACGAAGCGATGAGCCCTGGTGGCAACCGTAACTACACCGTGCTCGGCAAGGATTATAAGGTGCTTGCCAGTGCCGAAGGCTTTGTCAAAGAGGGCACCGCCTCTTGGTACGGCAAGAAGTTTCATGGCCACCTAACCTCCAACGGCGAAACCTACGACATGTACGGTTTTAGCGCAGCCCATAAATCGCTGCCACTGCCGACCTACGCCAAGGTAACCAACCTAGCTAACGGTAAACATGTGGTCGTTCGGGTTAACGACCGTGGCCCGTTCCATGGCGACCGCGAGATTGATCTGTCTTACGCCGCTGCTTATAAGCTGGATGTGCTCAAACACGGTACGGCACAGGTCCGGATTGAGGCACTCACCTTTCCCAAACCCGGTACTGAAGCTGAAATCCAACCCGAGCCAACAACCGCCAACAGCGGTGGTCATTACGTGCAATTGGCCGCCAGTAGCCAGAAAAGCAACCTAGACCAGCTTGGGGCCAAGATTTCAAAACAATATTCGGTGCCATCACGGGTGACTCAGCAGGGCAGCTTGTATAAACTCCAACTAGGTCCGTTCGATACTGTCGCTCGCACCCAAGAATTATTGAACCTGCTTCAAGCGGCGGGTTTTAGCAGCGCCTTTAAGATCCTTGATAGCGATGCAACCGATTGAAACTAATTAAAGTATCGAGCTGTCCAACTGACACCTCGCGCCTAAAAACGATAAAAGCCTAAAAGATGACCTTCATTAAACGAACTTTGCTTTCCGCTTCACTGGTATTCAGCGCCGCTGTAACTGCTGCTCCAGTGGTGATCCCTAACGCCCCTACCGTGGCCGCAAGCTCATTTGTGCTGATGGATTACCAGACCGGTCAGATTTTGGCTGAAGGCAGCCCGCATGAACAACGTGCGCCTGCCAGCTTAACCAAGATGATGACCTCGTATGTATTGGGTCAGGAGCTAAAAGCTGGCCGCGTAAGCCTTGAAGACACCATCACCGTCTCTGAGAACGCTTGGGCACAAAACCCTAAGCTGGCTGGCTCATCACTGATGTGGCTAAAAGCCGGTAGCCAAGTAAAGCTGTCTGAGCTGTACCAAGGCATGGTAGTTCAATCCGGTAACGATGCCTGTGTTGCCATTGCTGAGCACGTAGCTGGCTCGGAAGATGGCTACGCTGATCTGATGAACACTTGGGCCCGCGAGCTAGGCATGAGCGCCACCATCTACGAAAACGCCCACGGTCTTGACGCACCAAGTCAGCTTACCAGCGCGTACGATATGGCGATTCTAGGTCGAGCACTGATCCGTGATATCCCTGAGCATTACCCGCTGTACTCACAAAAAGAGTTCACCTACAACAAGATCCGCCAGCACAACCGTAACGGCTTGCTGTGGGATCGCTCCCTTGCTGTTGATGGTATTAAGACTGGCCACACCAACAACGCCGGTTACTCTTTGGTTGCGTCAGCCAAGCGCGATGACATGCGTCTTATCTCAGTGGTAATGGGCGCTAAGAGTGCTAAGAGCCGTGAAGCTGAAAGTAAGAAATTGCTTAACTACGGCTTCCGCTTCTTCGAAACCGTTACCCCATACAAAGCCGGTGATACTTTCGTCAGCCAACAGATGTGGTATGGCGACAAGCCTGAAGTGAAATTAGGCGTGTTGGAAGATACTCCGGTAACCATCTACCGCGGCCAAGCTGCCAACATGAAAGCCGAGTTTGAACTGAGCCAAGATCTGGAAGCGCCATTAGCTCGCGGTCAAGAGGTTGGTAAACTGTACTTCCGCATCGACGGTAAAGATGTCGCCAGCTACCCACTAACGGTGCTGGAAGACGTGCAAGAAGGTAGCTGGTTCTCCAAGCTAATGGATTACTTCAAACTGCTGTTTAAGTCACTCATTGGCTAAAGCGCCAATCCAAGTGATATAGCAACTTATTGATATAAAAGGCCATCGCTCGATGGCCTTTTGCTTTTGTTGAAATAGTGGTTGAATTTTGTCACCCTCGCCCCCAAATCTCGTGCCAACACTGTTATTAATGTTTTTTTGGAGCCATCCCCATGCAGACTAAATTCGACGAACTGCTCGAGTTTCCTTGTGCCTTCCCGTTCAAAGTTTTGGGCCTGAAGAGCGACACCTTGGCGGATCGCGTTGTTGCCGTATTGCAACTGCACTGCCCAGGTGACTACACCCCGAGTGTGAAGCCATCATCAAAAGGCACTTACGTCTCTGTCGGTGTAAACTGTACCGTCCACAGCAAACAGCAGATCGAAACCCTATACACCGAACTGGCTAAGCTAGAAGGCGTAAAGGGCGTACTTTAACGAACAATCGTTAATTTACAGCAGATTGCGCCAGACGAAGTGAATCGATTGGCGCAATCGCCTTGGCCGTTTCGGCCCCGTGGCTGACATCAATTCAACGCCTCGGTATACTCCCGCTACACCCTGCAAGGAATGCCCTCTCTTGGTTGAACACACACTGATCGTGCGTGAACTGGGGCTGCAACAATACCAGCCAATCTGGCAAGCGATGCAGCAGTTCACCGATAATCGCAACGACGATACACCAGACGAATTATGGCTGGTTGAACACGCCCCTGTGTTCACTCAAGGTCAAGCTGGCAAAGCTGAACATCTGCTCAATACCGGTGACATTCCGGTAGTGCCGGTTGATCGCGGTGGCCAAGTGACTTATCACGGCCCCGGCCAACTTGTCGCCTATCCGCTCTTGAACATCAAACGGCGTAATCTGGGGGTTCGTAACCTCGTTACCGAAATTGAACAGAGCATCGTCGACCTGCTCGCTAAGCATGGTATCGAATCCGCTCCCCGCTGCGATGCTCCCGGGGTTTATGTCGGCGACGATAAGATCTGCTCGCTCGGGCTGCGTATTCGCAAAGGCTGCTCATTCCACGGCTTGGCTCTAAACGTTAATATGGATATGAGTCCATTTTTACGAATCAACCCTTGCGGCTATGCTGGTATGAACATGACGCAAACCAGCACCGTGGGCATAGACGCCAACGTTCAGCAGCTGGGCAGCGAGTTAACCTCTATTTTTGTTGAGCGCCTTGGCTATCAACAGGTCGAAACACAACAAGGAGTCCCCCATGTCTGATGCACCAGTGAAGCTGCAACCAGGGGTGAAGCTACGTGATGCGGAAAAGCTGGCACGTATTCCAATTAAAGTGGTACCAAGCAAACGTGAAGAGATTCTGCGCAAACCAGATTGGTTACGGATCAAGCTGCCGCCAACCAGCGAGCGCATCGACGAAGTAAAGAACGCCATGCGCAAAAATGGCCTCCACAGTGTGTGTGAGGAAGCCAGCTGCCCTAACCTAAGCGAATGCTTTAACCATGGCACCGCCACCTTCATGATCCTTGGCGCCATCTGTACCCGTCGCTGTCCATTTTGCGATGTGGCCCACGGCCGGCCGCTCAAACCCGACGCCGAAGAGCCAGCCAAACTGGCACGCACCATTCGCGATATGAAGTTAAAGTACGTGGTGCTAACCTCTGTTGATCGCGATGACTTACGTGACGGCGGCGCTCAGCACTTTGCCGACTGTGTTCGCGAGATCCGCGCCCTCAACCCACATATTAAGATTGAGATATTGGTGCCAGACTTCCGTGGTCGCATCGATAAGGCACTGGATATTCTCAGCCAAAGCCCACCGGATGTGTTTAATCACAACCTGGAAACGGCGCCGCGCTTGTATCGCCAAGCACGCCCTGGGGCAAGCTACCAGTGGAGCTTGGATCTACTGAAGAAATTTAAGCAACGTCACCCAGACGTACCGACTAAATCTGGCATCATGGTTGGCCTAGGAGAAGAGAACGAAGAGATTGAACAGATCCTGCGTGATCTTCGTGCCCACGACGTCACCATGCTAACCCTTGGTCAATACCTGCAACCAAGCCGTCACCACCTGCCAGTGAAACGCTACGTCTCTCCGGCGGAGTTCGATGAGTTTAAGCTGTACGCCGAGAGTATCGGTTTTGACCACGCCGCTTGTGGCCCATTGGTGCGCTCCAGCTATCATGCTGATCTGCAGGCGCAGGGGAAAGAGGTGAAGTAACCATCTCCTTAGGTTTCGAGCTAAACAACAAACCCGCCAATAGGCGGGTTTGTTGTTTCATAAACTTGAAACAGCTAGCGAACGTGAGCCTAAAATGTGCGGCTGAATTTGATGAGGCGGCGATAAATCGTTGCCATCAACAATTTAAGTTGATGGAAGCAATAGCACAGCAAATCTAGCCCAACTTAACACTCGATTAGCTAAGCAATACCGCTGACATTGTTCTGAGGTTATGCCCATTCCAGCAATAGGTATGCTAGCTAAAGCTGTAGGACATCAACAACGCGTCTTCGCGGTCGCCCTTAGCGATTGCTGGGTAATAGCCTTTGCGGACGCTGTCTTGGTTAAAGCCACTCTTGTTATACAGAGCAATTGCGGCGCTATTACCAGCGCGTACCTCAAGAAAACACACTGCGGCGTCGCGTTGTTCGGCTTGCGTAATGCCTCGCTGCAGCAGTTGTTGCCCCAACCCCTTGCCCTGCAGTGCAGGGCTAACGCAGATGTTGACCAAGGTCAGTTCATCCAATACCTGCTGGAATAGATAAAAGCCAGCGGGTTTGCCATCTACCCGCATCAACTCGCCCCAATAGTTGCCCATTAAGCAGCTGTAGAGGTTGGATTCGCTCCACGGTAAGGGATGGCATGCTTGCTCCAATACCCAAAAATCGTCAAACCGCTGGGGGGAAGCTGCTTGAAAGGTTACAACCATGATTGCAGTCTCTGCCAGAGGCGACGCTTAGCGGCTGGTTCGGCGAGCTCAGCTAAGGTGGCGGTGTTCAAATGGGTCGGTCGTGTTGGCATATCGTGTTTTAACTGCCAATAGCGTTTGGCTTTAACCGTTGCTTGCTCCGGCGCGACCTTACATTGGCTTGGCTCAAGTTGCAGCAACGCTAACACATCTAGGATCAGCGGGTGCTGAAGGGCGCTGTCATCGACGTTAACCAAGCACAATTCTGCCGGCTTTTCTGGCACCACATAGGGGGTAATTCCCATCTGCTGCAGCACTGCTGTGTGCCGCAAAGAAAGTTTATTGGATAGTTTGCTCATGGCGGCAAAGATACCATGATTTAAGGACGATACGCAGTCTCCCCCGTTATTTCAGCGCAATTACCCCATTGTAATATCGTCTTAGCGAAAGGCCGTGTCGTAGTTAGCTGTTGAGTTTTTTCTCAAGCCTTCGGCTGTAGCGGTTGCGGTGCTTTTAGGTGGCTATGTCGCGATGGCGACGGCCCCAAAAGGGGCAGCTTCGCAACACACTCCAATGCGGCAGTAAATCAACGGCGATAGGGCTGTACCCCTTGTTTCGAGGCTAACCTAGCTGGTGCCTTAACGGTATTGGCAAAAACAACACTGAGTTAGCACACAACCTAACGAAACACCTTCACTTGGTCTCTGCCGCGACTGCACATTTCCTGCAAGTTGTGTTGTTAACCTGCTAAGCAACGCTGCGGCATGACGCTTCAGCGTGCTATTGACCAGCAATAGGTCGCCGGCCCCGCCTTAAAAAGTAAAGGAATCACAACTATGATCAATTCAGTTAGTTCATCGACGTACAGCCAAATGCAGCCAACGCGCCAAACTGAAACCCCAATGAGCGACGAACAAAAGCAGCTTGTTACTGATACGCTGTCCAACTATGACTCAGATAACCTCAGCAGCTCAGACGCTATCGCCATCACCGAAGCCTTTGCCGAAGCGGGCATTAACCCAAGCCAAGAGCTGGCAACGATGATGACCGACACCGGCTTTGATGCCGCCAGCATTGGCGATCAGGCCAAGGCCGGTAATCCACCACCGCCACCACCATCAAGCAGCGAAACAGTTGCAAGCCTCGATATCTCCGATGAGATGGCAACCGAATTAAGTAGCTTACTCGACAGCTATGCCAGTGGTACTCTTTCCGATGAGGCAAAAGCGGAGACATTAACCTCAATTCAAGCCATTTTTGCCCAGACAGCTCCAGAAAACGGACTGGTCGACGTCACTGCTTAACCACGTTCAGCTCCCAATTACAGGTTCATTAATGACGATATCGCATCGACTGCTAACCGCTTTTATCGGCATCACTTTGATGGTGCTTAGCGCCACCTTACTGTTGGCTCGATGGAGCTTTGAATACGGCTTTCTCGACTACGTTAACGCGTTAGAGCAAAACCGCTTACAGCAGTTATCTGAAATCTTAGTTGAGGAGTATCGCAGCGCTGATAACAGCTGGCAGAATGTCGACTTTCACCGCCTCCGCCAGCTACTTCGGCAAGCCAACTTACCCCAACGCATTCCGTTGCCAACTCCGCCGCCGCGAGAGCAGGCGCGTGAGCAGGCGCGAGAGCAGGCGCGGCCGCGCCCACCTTTACCAATGCCACCGCAAACCGTGCTGCTGGATAACGATGGTAATGTGATTGCCGGAGCCATAACCACGCCAGATAAACAGAATCCAATCGTGGTAGCTATCATGGTCGATGGCGTCCGGGTTGGTGAGTTGCATACCGCACCCAAACGCCATTTTGCTACGGCTCAAGAAACTGCGTTTTCACGACAGCAGCTGTCAACCAGTATGGTTATCGCTCTATTCTCTATCGTATTGGCGTTTATCGTTTCCATGTTGGTCACCCGCAAATTTTTAGCCCCTATTAATCGCATCGCCACCGGCGTGGCGAAGCTATCCAATGGCGATTACGACAGTCGCATCCACCAACCCCGTAAAGATGAGTTGGGACAACTTATGGCCGATGTTGACCATCTTGCAGTGGCTCTCAATGAAGCCCAAAATGCCCGCAGAGCATGGTTTGCTAACATATCTCATGAGCTACGAACGCCCACTACGGTATTAGTAGGCGAACTTGAAGCACTGAAAGATGGCGTGCGTCAATTGGATATGAATCAGATTGAATCGTTGTCGCAAGAGGCGCTGCGACTGCAACGCTTGATTGACGATCTCTATCAGTTATCGCTGTCTGAACTGGGAGCCCTTAACTACCACTTTGAATCGCTGGATTTCAGTTATTTGGTTAAGCAACAAGTGGCCAGTCTCAATCGTCAAGCGACACCATTAGGGATAACCATCACCTGTCAGGTTGAGCCACATATTGTAATCAACGGCGACAATCAACGGATCCAACAACTGCTTAGCAACGTGATTCAAAATTCACTGGCCTACACCGATAAACCGGGGCTGATCTCTATCAAACTGGCAGTGCAAAAACAGCGCGTGGTCTTAGTGATAGAAGATACGCCGCCGGGTGTGACTCAAGCCGAGTGCGACAAACTATTTGAACCACTATATAGGCAAGAACAGTCCCGCAGTCGTCGTACCGCCGGCGGTGGGCTAGGGCTCGCTATCTGCACCAACATCGCTAAGGCACACCGAGGCAGCCTAGACGCCAGTCCGTCAAGCTTTGGTGGACTGCAAATGACCTTAACTCTACCAACTCAAAACGAGCAATTTAATGAGCAGTAAACGTCTACTCATCATCGAAGATGAGGCCAAAATCGCCCAACTATTGAAAGACTACTTTGTGTTGGATGGCTATGATGTCTCGCTGTTGTTCGACGGCGCAGATGCCGTTGAAATCATAAGAGCCATGCAGCCAGATTGCGTTATTTTGGATCTGATGTTGCCGGTAAAAGACGGTTTAACCATCTGTAAGGAAGTTCGGCAGTTTTCGGAGGTGCCTATCATTATGGTTACCGCCAGAGTAGACGAAATTGACCGGCTGTTGGGGCTAGAGCTTGGAGCCGACGATTATGTCTGCAAGCCGTTTCTGCCGCGTGAAGTGGTCGCGCGAGTGAAAACCATCTTACGCCGAGTCAATCGGGCGGTCACTCAGGTTAACGATCACAACCAACTCAGTTACCGCGATCTCACGCTGCAGCTCGACCAATATTTGTGCCGCGTTGATGGACAAGCTATCGATCTCACTCCGGTCGAATTTAGGTTACTGCAGACGTTAGTAAAGCAACCTGGGCGAGTATTTTCTCGCGATGCGTTAATGTCGAGCTGCTATCAGGATGACCGTGTCGTCAGTGATCGCACCATCGACAGCCACATCAAAAATTTGCGTAAAAAGATGGTGGCGGTTAAATCGGGCTGTGACTACATCCACTCCATCTACGGCGTTGGTTACAAACTCGACTAGGTGCAACTCCACCATTTCTGCACAATCTCTCCATGTTGACTCTGAGTTGTCTCGATACGCTAACAACTCCTTGAGTCACCATCGGAGCTATTCCATGCCTACTGTTATTCAACTCTGTAAATACACCGCCCTAATTGGGCTGATGCTCTCAACTATCAACGTGGCAACGGCCCGCGATGGCGGTCCTCGTAATGGGCCACCAGAAGAAGCGTTGCAAGCTTGCGTGGAGTTGTCCGAAGGTGACAGTTGTAGCTTTGAAGGTCGCCGTGGCGAGGCCATTGAAGGGCAATGCATCGTGATTAAACAAGAGGACAACGATGGGCTCGCGTGCAAACCAGACTCCGCCCCAGAGCGGCGTTAATCCTAGGCTGAAATCGCCCCTGCAAAATCGGTTTCAGGTTAGCCATGAGCACGGTTTATTAACCTAGGCCGTGTTCGACTTGCTCATTCATTAGCCCAGATGGTGCCAAGCTTCATTATTTTCCCCACTGCAGCAAAAGATCAAACCCCTAAAGCAGCCTTTTCCGTCAACATTTGTTACTTTGTCCACAGTAAAAATTAAGGACTCTGCAATGAAAATCACTAAGTGGATACCGTTACTCGGTGTTATCGCCCTATTCCAAGCCAGCGCCGACCAAACCATTGAGTTAGTCGATGGTCGCCACATCCTGCTGAAAGACAACTTTACTTGGGAATATGTGCCCAAAGCACAACCTGAAGCGTCGGTTAATCCAACAGCAGTGGCTGCTACCAATTTGGCTGCACCCGCTCCCGCACCCGTTGTCGTGCCAGTGGTAACAACGGTCATTCCAGCCAAGAAAACCATAGCCTTTAGCCCTGGTCAATCAAGCAGCATCTTACAAACCGAGCAGTCTGATTACACCGTGGTATTGGCACCACCAAAGTGGGACGGTGATGAGCTTGTTATTCCAACCGAGATTTACAACAACGCGATTCAGCCGTTGATTGAACTGGATCTAAAAGTGGAAATTTACGGTGAAAACGGCCAGCTACTGCATAGCGATGAGTTCCCGGTATGGCGCTCGATCAAGCGTATGGCCAATACCTATCTTCGCCCGGGCCAGAACGAAATCGGCACGGCTATTAAGATAGAATTACCAAAGCAGGGTAAATACAGCATCACGGCCTCGATTAGCGATATAACTACTCGCGGTTAATCTAGGCGTTAACGGTTGAGTACGGCGCAAAGAGCGCGGCTCAACCGTCATGGCCCTACTCTGCACTTCAATCAATTCAGAGCCTATTAGAAAGCCACTACACCATTATTTTTGGTTGTATAATGCAGGCTTAGGCCAACACATTTACATCAGCATGATTACCATAGGCTGATCGTTTCCTCACTTAAAACAGAGCTATTCCCATATGAAGTCTTATTCTGACATTGCTGAATTAATTGAATCGTTAGAGTCTCAAGTTCGTGCCCTCAATGACGAAATTAACACCCTTAAGCAAGAGCCAAAAAGCTTCAACGAGCAGGTGATTTTTAAGTACATCGATACCGGTAGCACCGGCAAAACCAAAGACTTCGTTCGCTCGTTAGAGGTCAAGTCGGATCGCGGAACCCTATATTCATCAGGGGATGTTAGTAAGCTAATTAAGAACGGTGCAGACGATATCTCGCCAGAGCTGCTGGCCATCGCCCGAAAGGTGGTTCATATGAAGAAGAAACAGGGCAAGTAAGCCCGTTACATCGACATATGCCCAGGTGTGGTAGCAATCAACACCGGTAGGTCCCCTCCCCGGCAACTAACTGGTGTCAAAAGTAGAATTTCCTCGCAAATTAAACGCATGAGATTCGAAAGTGAAAAAATCGCGTTATACGGACAGTCTGGTCATTGTCAAGCAAACGGAAGCTGGAACGCCAGTTCCTGAGCTTTGCCGCGAGCATGACATGAACAGCGCCACCTTTTATAAGTGCCGATAGAAATGTGGTGGCATGGATGCTTCCCTAATGGCTCGGATGAAAGAGCTTGAAGAGGAAAAACGACGCCTCAAAAAGATGTATGCCGATGAACACCTCAAGGCCGAGAGCATTCAGGAATCCATGGCCAAGAGTGTTGAAGCCCTTTGAGTGTCGAACGTTTGCTCAGCAGTTAGTAGCTCGCCATGACGTCATTATCAACTATGCCTGTCAGGCATTTTCAGTCAATAAAACTTGTGTAGAAGGCATGAGACCTACCTGAAATGACCTTAAGGTTGCGCCTTCAAAACTACTTTATAGTAAGGTTTAATCGGCATCACCAACGACAACTTATCTATGTGACCAAGCGCTTTCCTGCGATGCTGAGTAACTCTGCAGCTGCTTTTCCGAATTCAAATTTGGTGGTTCGAATTAAGTGAGGTCAAATGTGAGCAATCACCTGCATTAACTCAGAACTGGCATGCCTGTCGCGCCATAGGCAAAACCTATGCGTAAATGACTGCTAGATGTGAGTACTAAGACAAGTGTTCTTTTCACTTGGAACTCTACATTCAGGTGATGTTGAGAGTTTTTGGCAACAAAGTTAAATCATTTACTGTTAGCAATACCCAGCTGTGAGCTGCTCCTAGTTCTGACACGCCAAGTTTCATTTAACCAATATAATCAGCTAGTTGTAAGTATGATGTAGGGAACTAGGAAATTGGAATAAACTTGTGTCTCTATGGAACCGTTAAAGTCTTCAATCCATGATTTAGTGATGGGATTGCCTAGCTTGGATGTCACTGCATCTCTCAGTACTTGCTTCAATCAATTGAAGGCCGTAATGCCCCTTGATGGCATCTACATCAATTACTTTGATAAACAGCAACGCTGTATTTGGCCCATAGCCCAAGTTAATGCGTTGGGAACGGAAAGTCAGTCAGGAAAGATTTCTCTGAATACTTTCATGTGTCAACGTCTGACGTCCAGCCACCGTCCTAGAATGATGGTATTAGCTGATGTTCAGGATGATCCCGTTACCCGTTGGGTTCTAAGCAATTACTTGCCCCAAGCACGCTCCGTAATTCTGGTGCGGTTACTCATTGACGGCGTGCACTGCGGTATTATCGGTTTTTACTCCAACCTAGCCAATCAATACAACGACACGCAAGCTAAGTTACTTCAGCAGTTGCATCGTCATTTTGCGCTTATCGCGGCATTGGAAATCCAACAGCGTCGCCAAGCTGGATCCAATATGTCCTTCCAACGTCGTGGTGTGGATCAGGTCATGGATACTGTGCCTGAGACAGTCATTGGCGAACATAATGGACTTGCGGAAGTGATGCTGAAAGTCAGGAGTGTGGCTCCCACCCGGTGTACGGTACTGATCCAAGGTGAGTCCGGTGTTGGCAAAGAAGTTATCGCTAATGCTATCCATCAACACAGCAACTCTGGGGCGAATTTTGTCCGTGTCAATTGTGGAGCCATTCCTGAGCACCTGATCGATTCCATCTTGTTTGGTCATGAAAAGGGGGCCTTCACCGGGGCGGATCGCCAACACAAAGGATACTTTGAACAGGCCTGCGGCGGAACGCTGTTCTTGGATGAAATTGGCGAGTTGCCGCTAACTGCGCAGGTGAAGTTACTTCGGGTATTGCAAACCAGACGGACCACTCGGGTGGGCGGTACAGGAGAGATCTCAGTCGACTTTCGCCTAATAACGGCGACGCACCGGAACTTGCCGCAGATGATAGCAACGGGCGAATTTCGTCAAGACCTGTGGTACCGAATTAATCTGTTTCCACTAGATGTTCCACCGCTGAGAGAGCGCAAAGAGGATATCCCGCTACTGGCCGAGTATTTTCTGGAATCAGCGATACGGCGTCTGACGGATGACGACCATTCGGGTGTGACCGAATATGATACCGAGCAGCTTATGGAATATTCCTGGCCAGGCAACGTGAGGGAACTACAAAACGTGATTGACCGTGCGGTTATTTCTTCTAGAAATGGCAAGTTAGAATTTGATTTGCGAGGTGAAGTAGCTAGTGTATCTGCGATTACTTCGAGTGCCCCTGTCGACGATATCGAGATCATACCTCTCGATACCATGTTGAGTCAGTACCTGCACCGGGTGTTATTGCTTTGCCATGGCAAAATCCACGGCCCTGGCGGTGCAGCCGAAAGATTGGACGTCAATCCCAACACCTTACGCAGTAAGTTAAAAAAATTTGAGATTATTTGAATTACTCCCCTAGCATCAATGATGTTAGGGGAGTACCTATCTGGATTTAGAAGACGTAACCAATACTGAAACCGTACTCGACACCATCATTGGGAGTGCATCCCCAGCTTTTATAATGCTTTAGGTTAGCTTTGATAAAAACGTCATCAGACAAGTTAGTTGCCATACTCGCGATTATCTGGTGACCGTAGTCTTCGTCGTAATTGAACACAGCCGCATGCTCTTCATCCCGTGCGAACTGCGTGGTGTAATCTAGGCTGAATAACGTGGGCCAATCTAAGAGGGTGTCACGGAAACTCATATTGATGTTACCCACGCCCCCGGAGAAACCGGTGTAGTCCAAATTTTTAAAATCAGATGAACTGTGGGTGTAATGGATACCTACACCGTACTTCAGCTTGACCCCCCCAAAAGCGGCTTTATGTTTCGCGCCTAGGTAAATGTTATCTTCAACTATGTCCTTGTGAGCCACTAGGAAGTTTTGACCCCAGAACTGGAAGGCGCTATTGCCCAAATCATGGTGAAAAATCGTCAAGGCTTTGGTTGCCATCCGCTTGTCACCGGCAATATTGTCCGGATTTTCGAGCTTAATCATCTGGAACAGACTCTGCTCGGCTTTCACCGCGATGTGATTAAACGACATAAAAGGCTGGTCAAGGGCACCAGGGTTATCGTCTTTGGTAGTGTCGCTAAAGCCCATGTAACCAATTTCGAAGGAAGTCTTAGTGAACTCAGCGGCCGTGGTGTACGGGGTGGTTGTCGCTACAATTGCGGCGATCAACAGTGGGGCATTAATTTTCATCAATTTAGATCTTTTATTGTTGCCCTTCCGCACTCCTAATGGAGTGTAGGAAGAGGAGTAGTTATTTAATTAATGGCAGTTCGTCATCAGCCTTAGCCTTTAACGGATCATGGCCGGGTACTCGAACTCATGGCAGTGGTTACAGTAAATCTCGGATTTCTGGTGCTCTGCGTGGCAATAACTGCAGGCAAGGTCCTGACCGTAGTGCAAAGAATCGTGCGGGTTTGGCTCGACGGTATGGTCGTGACTGTCACGGGCGGTTGCTTCCGCCAAATCGGCCTTGGAGCCGTGACAGGCAATGCAGGCGTCTTCAGACGGCACATTAAAATCCTTCTGGCTGTCGTGGCAAATGGTGCAATCAACTTTACCGTTTTCGGACATAATCTCTTGGTGATGAGATTTAATTGGGTTGGCCACTACCACTGGGGTTGCGAACACAGTGATAAGTACCAGAGATACTAATGTCTTTTTCATGATGGAATCCTTAAGCCTGTTTCAGGGTGACAGAGTTCTTATTAGCAATATTTCGCGCAGCGTTGCGTCCCGTCACTACTCCCTCTGCGATAGCGCACCCCCCCAAGCGGGAGGCTCCATGGATTCCACCAGTTGCCTCGCCAGCGGCGTATAGACCTTCAATGTGCTGATCGGTCAACAATGCCAACACTTCACTCTTAGCATTAACCCGTACCCCCCCCATGCAATAATGCACTTTTGGCCACATGCGAACGGCGTACCAAGGACCGAGATTTAGTTCGATTGCAGAGGCTAGAGGACGGCCAAACTGTTCATCTTTGCCTTGACGAACGTACTTATTCCAGTCGGCAACCTGCTGTTTCAATGCTTCGGCTGGCATATCGTACAGGCTGGCCAAATCGTCTAGGTTTTCTGCTTTTTTAATTACGTCGTACTTGAGGCCCCACTCTAGGGTTTGGGCGCGGCTCGCTCCTTCGGCATTGGTGAAACCGATGGGGTACACCGGCTGACCCTTTTCATCTCGGTTTTGCATAATCTTGGTAGCGCGCTCACGACGGTCTGCCAGCTCGTTGAAGTAACGCTGGCCACTACGAGGATCAACCACTATGCCCTTGGGGAAGGTGCCGATGGTGTTGAACTGAGAAGCAGTACCGAAGCCTTTTTCATCTGGAGAGGTCCAGGGACCAAGCTGGATTTGATCCAGATGCACTGGGTTGGCTCCCAGTAGCATCATTTGTTTCAAAGCATCGGCGTTGGCACCTGGATGGTTGGTGGAGGTCAGCTCATCGGTCATCTTAGGCTGGTGGATTTGGCGGAAGGCGATGTCCTGACCGAAGCCGCCGGTGGCCATAATCACACCTTTGCGGGCACCGAAGCGTTTTGCTTCACCACTGCTGGGACGTTCATAACGGTGGTTCACCAAAGCGTTAAAACCAATCACACGACCAGAGTCGTCAGTAATGAAGCTTTCCAGCTTGGTTTGTTTTTTCATCTCAACCCCTTTGGCCTCAGCGGCTTTAATCAGAGGGCGAATGATTCCTGCGCCGGAGCTTTGCTTGGCTTGCAAAATCCGAGGAACGGAGTGACCACCAAAGTGCTGAACAAAAGGCTTCCATTCAACACCGAAACCTTCTAACCAGATGGCTGAGGAAGCTGTGTCCTGACAGACCAATTTCAGCATTTCGACGTCGTTCATACCACGTCCAGACTCCAACATGTCCTGAACCATCAACTCAACGCTATCGCTGATGCCTTTTTCCTTCTGAGTTGCGGAACCAGCGATGGCCATAGCACCACCGTTTATAGTGGAGTTACCGCCAAATACCGGCATTTTGTCGACCACAAGGACGCTCTGCCCTTCTTCGGCAGCTTGGACTGCAGCGGACATTCCGGCAAATCCAGAGCCTACGACAATGACGTCGTAGACATGGTCGAAGGCTTGGTCCCCTTTGTTAGCACAAGGGGTTGCGAGCGTAGTTCCAGTTGCAGCAGTGGCACCCACTCCAGCGGCGAGAGTAATGCTCTTTTTTAGCATCGAACGACGAGCGTGGTTACATTCAGACTTGCTCATTACAATGGTTCTCCTGATAGGCAAGTAAAACAATCAGAAGTAGAAGAGCGAGAACTGTGCCAATCTTTAAAATGGGCTTTTTGCCACTTTTGTTGTGATCTGGTTATCGCAATAAACGATATTTCGTTAATTTGAAATTGTGAAATATCGTAATTGTGAAATGGCGTGATTACTGAGAGCTGGATGATGTAGGGTGAAAATACTCACAACTAGACTACGGCAATGGATATTGCCGTTATCACTGCAACTATTGCATTCAGCACCCTGTTGGGGGCCACAAGCAAAGTTCTAGATAGAGTCATCGACAGTACTTCTCTACTGTCATTACTCAAGCTTGGAGATTTTAAATAAAACTCGTCAGGCGGTGTTTTAGCTCGCTAAAAATACGACATCTAAAATCTTAGCTGTGGTTTACCCTAGCCGGATATGAACCTCAATGGCATTTGGAAGATCATATCGCGGTAGTCCGACCGGAAGGTGGCGGCAGTTGCTCCAAATACCGCTTCAAATCAACGAGGTTTTCACAAATCGCAGACACAAAAAAGCCCGCACACTGTGCGGGCTCTTTCGTAAAATATGGCAGGGGTAGAGAGATTCGAACTCCCAACACCCGGATTTGGAATCCGGTGCTCTACCAATTGGAGCTATACCCCTAAACAACGAAGCCAATTCTAAAGATGACGGAGAAAAGGTAAAGCACTTTTTAACAAATGCCTCATCAACCGCTCACTATCACAGCACTCTGTGCTATTTACCAGCACGAAAACGAAAAATGAGCCGCATAACCTGTATTGCCAATGCCGTGATAACTAGGCACCTGAATCAATACCGACTGCATCTATTCCTTTTTCGCTGTTGTTAGCCTTAGCTAACATGGCGACACGCTAGCTACATCTGCTCTATCTCGCAGCAACCTATCCTCATCGCCATTATGACCCTAGCGATTCTGCGCCTGCTGATAACAGACAAATTAACGTAGCGGTGGCCACCGATTTCATTACCCGAAGCTGCATCAGCGCGACCAAACAACAAAAAGCCAGCGGCTTATGCGGCTGGCTTTAACTGTTGCTGCTGGCTCGCTTACGCTACCAGCCAATTACTATTAACTAATGTACATCTGTCCGGCGTATACCACGAAGTGGCGCAGGGCTAATACCCCTAAAATGGTGCAGCTTGATACGCCAATCAAAAAGGCTTTACTGTGACGCCAAGCTACCGGCGCTAAAGTACTGGCTAGTACCGGCACCGCAAGGCCCAAACCAACCACCCCAAACCAGAATACCTGTGCCCAAACACCGCTGCTGATGGCAGCCGTTGCCGCCTGTGCCGCTGGCCCAGAGAAGTTCAAACCAACAAACAGCAGCACCAAACAAAGCGCTTCATTAAAGGCCACTGGGTACTCAATGCGGTGTACCTGCTCAATGCAGTCTGAGTCAGATTTATTGAAAGCCAGCGTTGCCAGCAGAATATTACTGGCTGAACCCATAGATAGTGCTGACGCCAAGAACAATGCAGGCAACACCGCTGTATTGAGGATCGGGTAGCTGATCATCGCCGACAATAGGAAGCCGGTGTAAATTGCCACGCCAATGGCTAACACAAACATCAGCTTTAATAGCGGTTGCTCTATCACCCTTAGTACGTTGATCAGGCCCGTAAGTGCCGGCACACGTTCAAGCAGAACTTGCTGAAACACCAGTGCAAAATAGACAAACATCAACGGGATGTAGAGCAACAGTACCAATACCCCCCACGCCATCACTGAAGTTAGGTTGTAGTTAAGTAAAATAAGATAAAAATCAAAAGGTTTCGTTAGATCGAAAACCAATAATGCCATGCCAGCACAGATTGCCGCTGGGCCGATAATCGCCGACGCCTTAATTACCGGCAGGCCTTCAACCGGTAGGCCTCGACTGCGCTTATACCAGCGTAAGCCGATGGCCACCATTACTGAGCCAGCAGACAAACCAGCCATAAATAGATAGACCGCGATCATCCAGTTCCAAACAACTGGATCATATTGTTCCATTGAGCCCCAGATATTGTTCATTGGTTGATCCCTCCGCGTTTTCCTGGAATACGGTACACCCGTGGCTTGGTACCTAGGTGTGCTTTGTCTTGGAAGTGGATACGAGTATCAAGCAGCTGGGCGACATCACTACTTGGATCGTTAGCATCACCAAAGGTCAACGCATCGGTTGGGCATACACTTACGCACGCCGGTTGTTTGCCTTCGGCCAAGCGACTGTGTTTACAGAAATCGCATTTATCAGGCACCCGAGTTTCTGGGTTGATAAAGCGTACCTTGTACGGGCATGCCGCGATGCAGTATTGGCAGCCAACGCATTTGTCCTTGTTAATGCTGATAATGCCGTCATCGCCAACGTATGCGGCGCCGGTAGGACAGACCTCAACACAAGGGGCATTCTCACACTGCTGGCACGATACTCGGTGGTACTTAAAGTGGAGATCTGGGTAGTGACCATGAGGGCCTTCAATCCGAACCTGAATTCGAGTTACCGCATCAGGGGTGCTGTTCTCACTTCGGCAGGCGACATTACAGGCCTGACAACCGATGCACTTGTTCTCGTCGTGCACCATTACATAACGTTTAGTCATTGGTTACTCCTCAGGCCTTAGCCACGCTGACACCGGCGGTGTGTAGGCTCATGCCAGTTACCGGTGAGATAACGTGAGGCAGTAGGTTGCCGCAATGCACGCCACGACCGTATGCACGAGCCAGTTCTTTGTTCTTTGAGCCAAATCCCATGTAAGCAAACACGGTGTCTGGGCGGATGCCTGGCGTCACCAGTGCAACCCCATGCTCTTCGCCAGTATCGTTGTAGAGGCGGATCTTATCGCCAGACTTAATGCCCATATGACCTGCGGTAATCGGGTTAATCCACACCGCGTTGTCGTTCATTAGGTTGGCTAAGTACGGCACATTGTGGGTTGCGCCATTGGTGTGAACGGCCACCTTACCTTGAATGAAAAACAGTTGATTCGGCTGCTTTAGCGTTACCTCGCGATAACGAATCACACCGCGTCCCGGCGCCATCGTTTCAATCTTGGTTGAACTAAGCTCTATCTTGCCGCTTGGGGTTTTAAACTTAAGGGCGCTGGCGTAGCTGCCATCCTCATCCGCCACCCGAGCTTTGCTATGGGTCGCTTGGAACTTGGCTACGTAGCTTGGTTCGCGCAGCAACAGCGGCACGCCGTAGCTGATATAACCTTGCCGTTTAATCTCTTGCAGCAACTTAGCGTCTTTCTTGGTCTGTACCAGCTGCAGGCTTTCCATGGTTTCCCATGGGAAGAACTTGCCTAAGCCAAGCGCGTGGCCAATCTGCTGCCAGATCTGCCACGACGGGCGCGTATCACCGATGGTTTCAACCACCCGTTGACGCACGTAGTAGGCTGGCGATTTGCTGGATTTATCAAAGATCTCTTCGTCACGCTCGAGATAGGTTGATTCCGGCAGAATCACGTCGGCATAGGCGGCGCTTTCACTCACGTATAGATCACAGCAAACGACAAACTCCATCTGCTTCATCGCTTCCACAACGCGGGCGCGATCGGTCATGGTTTGCATTGGATTGGAGCGGCTAATCACCCAACCTTTTAGTTGATATGGTTTGCTCTCCAACGCTGCATCCAATATCGACTGATAGACTCCACCTTTTGACCAAGTCATAGCGAACTGCTGATCGACTTGATCGATGCGTTTCGCGGTAATGGTTGGCATGCCGTCAACTCCAGGTTTACCTAAGGTTGGGGCGGCGTCATCACCGGCAAATTGATTGTAGGTTTTGGCTTTCTTTGCGAAGAACAGGCCACCTTTCCGTTCAAGGTTGCCAATCAATACATTGGCTGCATACAGCGCACGCCGAAGTTCAAACTCTTCTGGGGTAAAGGTGGTTCGGTGGCCGTAGTCCACCAGTGCATGGGGTGCTGCTGCCGCTAACTCGTGAGCAATACGGCGAATGTCAGCTGCAGGAACTTCACAGATCCGTTCGGCCCACTCTGGGGTGTACTGCTTAACTTCGTCGGCAAACTCATCAAAGCCAGCAACGTACTTCTCAACAAAATCATGGTCATATAAATTATCGTTAATCAGCACATGGCACAGTGATAATGCCACCGCGATATCGGTTCCCGGCTTGATGGGATACCACTTGTCGGCCTTGTCAGCAACGATAGAGAAACGTGGCTCAAACACCACCAGTTTGGCTTTACCCTTGGTCTGCGCTTTCATCAAACCGCGGGTTTCCGACATGTTGATACCTTCGTACAGGTTATGACCAAAGTTAATAATATACTTGGCCCCACCTAAATCACGCTTTACACCTCCGCCGTACATCGCCGATGCAGCGTATTTGTATGCTCCTGGGCAAGTACTTGCATGAGTAAAGGTATTTGGGCTACCAAACGCATGAGCAAGGTGGAATAGATACTTATGTTGGGAACCAGATTTAGATGAAAAGGCAACGCTTTCAGCGCCATACTTCTGCTTGATGCCATTCAATTTTTCGGCAATCAGTTGATAGGCTTCGTGCCATTCAATCTCTTGCCATTGGCCTTCACCACGCTCGCCAACCCGCTTAAGCGGCTTGACCAATCGTTGCGGATCATACAAAAGGCTGTGACCAGCACCGCCGCGAGCGCAGACGGCACCGCCAAATGATTTGGCAGCGGCATTACCAAGAATGGAAACGTTTTTACCATTAATGACACGTGCCGAGATCGGGCAACGCGTTGAACACATCTCGCAGATACTGTTTACTTCGCTGCCAACCGGTTTAAGGCTTTGTTGTTCAAAGGCTGCAAGGGTTCCCGGTAGGGTTGCAACTAATGCACATCCAGCAGTACTGGCACCGGCTCCCTTGAGGAAGCTACGTCTATCCAGTTTCATCTTAATCTCCCAAGCCGGCCACGCCAGCGTGATTTTCATTGTCGAGATTAAGTGTCTAAAACTAACCGGTGGTTAACTATTGTGGTCGACCACATGATTGCGATGATAAAAGCTAAAGTGTGACTCAGCTCAATAATTGACCGCCATGTTAGAGCGTATTTTTATGGCTGTGTACCAACTAAGTGTTGTTCTTCCATTACTGTTAAAGCATCGACTAGGCGAGTTTTGATACAAGGGCAAAGCACTACCGCCGTTGACCTTCTGCCGCATTGGAGCACTCCAGCGAAGTGTTTGGGATTGCGACCTAAGGCAAAGGAGGATTCCAAAGGGGCGGAGCTCCCCCCCTTAATACATACAAGAATGCGCCGTCGCCACCGCCACATATTCCCCTAAACGCACCGAAATCGGTGCAGCCGAAAGCTTAAGAAAACTGCAACTGCTGACTACAACACAGCCATTTTTATTGTGCTGACACTGCTGCTCGGAGCAAGGTAATGGCGACCTCACAACCACGATGCGATTCCACCGTATCGTCGTCAAGATTAACTACAGTAAACGTACCTTGCTGTTGGGAAATCAGCTCACGGCAGATAGCTAAACCAAGTCCGAGTCCATCCTCTTTGGTGGTGATGAACGAATCCATCATTTTGTCAGGGTCATCGCTAAAGCCTGGCCCGGTATCGGCAATAGTGATCCGAAGTTGCGACTCTTCAAAATGTTGAACTATGGTGATGGTGCCTTGCGCGTCGGGCCGCATCGCATCTACAGCATTTTTTAGCACGTTAACCAGCACCTGTTGCATCGCAACCTTATCGGCCATAACAAAAAAGGGTTCGCCGATATAACGTTGCTCAATCTCGATCTGGTTACGCTGAAACTCCACCTCAAGTAACGCTAAACTGTCCTCGAGTACGGTTAGCATATTGGTACGTTCTATCACCGTTTTATGGCGCTTTAATAACCCCCGAATTCGGTTAACAACGGCGCTCGCTCGTTGCGTTTGCGTGGCTATTTTGTCTAACAGATCAAGCTGCTGTGGATCCGGATTATCAACCAGCTGTAATCGGATCTGACCACCCTCGCAATAATTGCTGATTGCCGCTAACGGCTGGTTCAGCTCATGTGCAAGGCCAGAGCCAATCTCACCCAATACCGCAGTGCTATGCAGTTTTTCTAGTTGTATGGTTTGTTGTTGTAGTTGGCGTTCGCTGTTGATCAACTCTTCGCTTTGACGCCGTACCTTATATTCGATCCAAAAGTGATACAGGGTGGCAATCAACCACAGCAGCAACGCCCCAATAGCCCAATGCTGATTTTCATCTAACCAACGCATTAACGACGACGGCGCAGAGGTTTGCCGATGCTCAAATTCCAAGTCAGAAAAGAGCTTAATAACCGCCAATTGGCTGATAGGCGACGTCCAGCCAGCATTCCCAGAGCTGATGGAAACCGGGTCGTCTGGGGTTAATGCCAGCAATGCCTGAGTAAGTTGCTCACGAATAGGGGTAGCGACACTATCTATCGCTGCAAACGACCAATTAGGGTAAAGCTCTGTGCTGGTTTGGCAGTCGTACCCCGGCGGCTGACTGCGGTTAATAACGCGATAGTCATCCAGCCGCACCTTACCGGCAGCAACCATATCTTCAAGAGTGCAAAAGGCTGTAATGGCAGCGTCTGCTGTGCCATCGCGAACATTGTAGATAAGTGGGTCAAGAGGGAAACCAAGGAAGCGGACGTTATCAAAGAACTTTTGCGGTTCCTCAATACCTCGTTGTTTAATCAACCCAAGCGCGGCTTGATAGCCTCCAAGCGCATGAAAGCCGCTGGCAACCACCGACTTACCTTGCAGATCATACAAGGTGCGGTAAGGGCTGTCGGCTCGAACCAAGATAGCGGCACCAATGGCATTAGTCGTATGGTTATGGCGCTGTGACCGCATAGTCGCTAACCACGACAACGGGAAACGCTTAGATAGGTACAGGTATTGCCCCGGATTGGTAATAATAAAGCTGATTTGATCATTCGCAAGGGCGTGTTGCAGCTCATCAAAAGTCCCTGATTGGATCTCAAAATGAACCCCTTCAACCCGTTCAGATAGGTGCTCCATTAATGGTTGCCAACGTTGGTTAACATACTGATGTCCCCAGTTTGCTAATACCCCAACACGCAACAGTTGGCTTGGTTCAGCCTGTACCGTATTAACCCAGCTTAACCATAACCAAAGTAACGCCAATATCGCTCGTTTACCCACAGTGCTACCTGTTATCTATCGAAATGTATGCGGTTGTTCCGTTTGCCGCTGTTATTCGTTCAGCGCGCTATAACCAATGACATTGCCACATCTTGTGATTTTATTCATGGAACTTCCGATTTATAACCCCTTAAACTGGTACAACGGTATTTTTAAGGATTCGTTATGACTGAGCCACTACAGGTTATTTTGGTTGACGACGACCCAGCGGTTTTAAACTCGCTGGAGTTCATGCTAACGAGTTATCAACTCGCGGTAACACCATACCTAAGTGGGGCCGACTTTTTAGCCCAAACTGATCTATCCCAACCTGGCTGTGTGGTTCTTGATAGCCGCATGCCGGGGATGACAGGGCAGCAATTGCATCAGCAAATGATTGAGGTCAACAGCCCCCTAAGTGTGGTTTTCCTAACCGGCCACGGCGATGTGCCGATGGCCGTGGAGGCTTTTAAACAGGGAGCTTGTGACTTTTTCCAGAAACCGGTTGCTGGCAAAGTATTATACGACGCCGTTGTCACAGCCCACGCTGCCAGCGTAACCCGCCACCAAAGCCAATGCGACCAACGCAAGTTAGCGGCGTTAACCGAGCGTGAACAACAGATATTAGCGCGGGTGCTACAAAACCAAACCAATAAGCAGATGGCGGCCGAGCTATTTGTCTCCGTGCGGACTATTGAAGTACAGCGCGCTACCATGATGCGTAAATTAGAAGCCGAGAATCTACTGGATCTGTATCGCCTCAGTAAATGCTAAACGCAAGCACAACAGCGATTAAGCCTTAACCCTCTATTTACTCGGTGTCCTTACCATTGCAACTGTTGCTGGTTTAACTGAATGTGAGTAACTCAGACTAACAGGGGCGGCATTGCCCAGCTGGGTATAATGTCATCGTCACTGCTGTGGCTCGAATTAGCTTGTCATAGCCTAAAAGTGTTTACCTTTTCCCTGAGCGGATTACCGATATGGTAGTCTCATTCGGCATCATCATTAACTCTTATCTCGCCGCGATAAATTAACTTATGTGGAACGCCACTGCAGCTCAAAAATCATTATCTAACGTTATCAAAATTATAATTACGACCCAGCAATCATTTATTTTCAAAGATTAATTTTATAAACCAGCGCACCTACTCAAAATAAACCAAACTAAAATCGAAAAACTTTCACTTTAACTTCATTTAAGCTTAGCTGGATGTACTTTCTTAGCATTAAATTAGACCTATTCCACACCCTAGCCAATGCTGTGACCATGGGTTTAAAAAGGACCACCCTTGTCATGCGCGCAAACCAGCCTTGCGGCAGTTGCATTGATGCCCTTCAGACGGAGTGATGAAATAACTGCGACTTCAAAAAAGAGAAAGTTCAATGAAACTTAAATTAATTATCGCCTCGATAATGGTGACGACGTTATCGGTGCCAGCCTTAGCCGACCCATATGATCGTCAATACCCGAAGATTATTATGTCAATGCATCAAACCGACAAAGCCGTCGACTTTGATCATCAAGCTCACCTTAATGTCGACTGTAGCCAATGCCATCATCCGCAAATAAATGAGGTCGAAAGTTTTACCCCATATAAATGTTCCAGCTGTCACTCAACTAAGGGTGAAGATAAAGCTAAATCAAACGCTTATTTCAAGATCATTCACAGTAAAAAAGCCAAAGATAATGATCCGGCCCAGCGTTGTTTAGCCTGCCACCAGCAAGAACAACAACAGCGTGATGATAATGAAGTAAGTCTAACCAACTGCACGAACAGCAGCTGCCACAAGTAATACTTAATTCAGAGGTAATGATGAGTATCGATCGCCGCACAATGATGAAAATTATGGGCTTGGCAGCAACTACGCCAAGTGCAGTATCCTTTAATGCAGCAGCGTCTTCTGACTCTGGGCGCAAGCTGTTTGAACCAGTAAAGATTGGCAGCCTTGAGTTAAAGAACCGGATTATCCGTTCTGCACAATCACAGTACCGCGCCACCGCTGATGGTAACCCAACCGAAGACCTTAAACGCGTTCACCGTGAATTAGCTGAGGGTGGGGTTGGCCTGATCATCACCGGTCTCACTTACATCCTAAAGGAGGACCAATATGGTCATACTGGTACCGGCCTGTATGACGATAGCCAAATTGAGATGTACCGAGAGCTGGTGAAAAACACCCATGATCACGGCAGCAAAATCGCAGTTCAGCTAGCGATGGTGGGCCCGCAAAGTGACTACCGTACCGATCACCGGAGCGTCTACGGTGTATCCGAGGTACCGCACCCGATCTACGGTACCGTAGCCAACAAAGTGATGACCAAACAGGACATCCAATACGCTATCGAGTCCTTTGCCGCTGCTGCGGTTCGCGCGCAAAAAGCCAACTTTGACGGTATCGAACTGCACTTTGCCCACAACTATCTGGTCAGCCAATTCCTATTCCCTTACTACAACACCCGTACCGATGAATATGGCGGCCCTATCGAGAATCGCGCTCGGTTTGGCTTTGAGATCATCGAAGCCGTCCGCAAAGCTGTGGGACCAGAGTTCCCTATCTTGGCCAAAGTACACGGTCGTGATTACCTTGGCAGTCTCGCCGGCGGCAATACTAAAGAGGAAAACCTCTACTTTATTAAGGGCCTGAAAGAGCGGGGTATTACCGCTGTCGACATCAGTGGCGGCAATAAAGTGATGGGAATGGGCGAGTTCCACCCAGACATTCAGGACGAACAGGATCAGTCCTACTTTGCTAAAGACGCCAAATACATCAGTGACAACCTCGACTTGCCATTGATTGTTACCGGCGGTAACCGCACCCCTAAGCTGCTGGAACAGCAATTAGCCGAGATTGATCAGCTGCAAGCCTTTGGTTTTGGCCGTACCTTACTGTCCGAACCTGATCTGGCCAACAAGTGGGCTAAGGATCCAACCCAGCGACCGCGCTGCTTAGCCTGCAACTGGTGTATCGCTAATTACGGCAAGCAAAAGTCTCAGTGCGTGCTCAATGCTTCCCGCGCTTATGTGCCAGGAAAAGCATAGCTGCGCCCGTTTTGAAGCGAAACGGCTAACCACCAGACATGCAGAGCTCTATAATGGATAGGGTACAAGGCTCCACATCAACTTAGGTTACTTCTTCTAACCTTCCGCAACACGGCAGGCCACATCAGCCTGACCTGCCGTTTGATTTCACTCAGAAGGTAACGAGTTGAAAGACAACATTACGCTCGATGAACTAAAAACTCTGATCCACTTACATGAGTCGGGCTCTATCAGCAAGGCCTCCGAATCCATTGGTGTTATGCCCTCGACCATCAGTCGCAGCCTGTCGCGCCTGGAAGAGAAGCTCAATGCGTCATTACTGGTCAGAACATCAAGGCGGATTGAGTTTACTGCCGAAGGGTGCAAGCTACTCACGCACGCCAAAACTATCGTCGCTTCAGTTAACAATATCGAAACGGAGTTTAATACCGAGTCCTCAGATCCAATTGGCACTCTGCGTATCAATGGCGCTTCACCGGTACTTATCCATCTGATCAGCCCCATTTTGAAGTTGTACCAACAACGCTACCCAGAGGTGCGGATTGAACTCTACAACAACGAAGAGATCGTCGACCTAATTGAGCATAGGGCAGACATTGCGATTCGAGTCGGCCCAGTCACCGCTCCAACTTTTACGGTAGAACGCCTCGGTACCAGCCGGCGACGGATCCTAGCTAGTCCCGCCTACCTGCAAAGCAACGGCTTCCCGCAATCTACGGAGCAGTTGAGTCAACACACACTAATCGGGCTGGAGGGGCCGCCAGCACTAAATACTTGGCCACTCAGAGCAGCGAACGGCAAGCTAGTTAAAATCGAACCGAAGATCACCGCTTCCAGCGGTGAAGTGTTGCGTCAATTGACGCTCTCCGGCACCGGTATCGCCTGCCTGAGCGATTTTATCAGTAAGTCAGATCGCGGCAGCGGCAAGCTGGTGGAACTGTTTAGCCAACAACTTGAGCTCGACCAAAGAGAGATCACTGCAGTGTATTACCAAGGCAAGAATGTACCTGCAAAGATCACCACGTTTATTGAGTTTCTAAAAAACGAACTGCCCAAACAGCTGTAACCGTGTTGGGCGGCAGCACACTAGCGCCGCGCACCTGCACCAAGGCTTATTCTTCTAACTACGATTGCAGCTTAAAACCATAAAGGGTCCGCTAGGCTCCTTGGTTAGGCTGCGTTGTGGTTCGAGCGATAAGCCGCTACCGAATACGGTACTTTAAGGCTGTGTACCAACTAAGTGTTGCTCTTCCAATACTGTTAAAGCACCGGCTAGGCGTGTTGCAATACAAGGGCAAAGCACTACCGCCGTTGTGCTTCTGCCGCATTGGAGCAGTTCAGCAAAGCGTGTGGGACTGCGACCTAAGGCAAGGGGGATTCCAAAGGCGGCGAAGCTCCCCCCTAATGCATACAAGAATGTGCTGTCGCCACCGCTTCAAATCGGCTAGGTTTTCATAAATTGCAGACACAAAAAAGCCCGCACACTGTGCGGGCTCTTTCGTAAAATATGGCAGGGGTAGAGAGATTCGAACTCCCAACACCCGGATTTGGAATCCGGTGCTCTACCAATTGGAGCTATACCCCTTCGAACGCTAGAAGATTATAAGGATACCCCTTCAAAGGTAAAGCGCTTTCTTGTCTAGCGCGAACCAAGTGGGCACATTAGCAGCAATTCGCACTAAATAAGGCTGTGTAGCAACTAACTGTTGTGCTTCCAATACTGTTAAAGCACCGGCTAGGGCAGCTCCGATACAAGGGGTAAAGCACTGCCGTCGTTGGTCTTCTGCCACATTGGGGCAGTCCAGCGAAGCGTTTTGGGCTGCGACCTAAGGCAAAGGGGGCCTAGCGCCCCCCCTAATGCATACAAGAATGTGCCATCGCCACCGCGACACCCTCCCCTAAAGCAGCGCAATCGCTACAGCCGAAGGCCTGATATAAATCTCAACAGTTAACTGTGACACAGCCCGGAATAAACGCCATTCCAATCGTCGTGCTGTTAACCAATGCGCGTATTTGAAGTTAACCGAGCTATCAACAATAACCATTATTTATCAGTTTGATGGTTAATCGTGTACCGCCACAAGATAGCTGATACAGTTTGGTTGACGTTAAAGAGGCCCCACCGTGACCAGCAAACTAACCGAGTCTGATCAACGCGCCCTATCTCGCCTTTGTATTCAATCAGGGCAGATGCTGCTACAGCATGGCGCAGAAAGCACCCTAGTGGTGGATTTAACCCGACGCTTGGGCTTGGCCCTCGGTATCGAGGAGATCGAGGTGTCCCTCTCTCCCAACAGCATATCAGTCACTACCATCACCGATCGCCACTGCATTACTACCGTACGCCAATGCCCTGATCACGGCATCAATATGCATGTCATTACCAAGATCCAACACCTTGTGGTTATGACAGAGCATCAGGTGTTGGACACATATGCAGCCGCAGCACGATTACAGAAGATCACCGCCAAACGCTACAACCGGTGGTTGGTGTTAGTAATGGTAGGCCTTTCTTGTGCAGCATTTAGCCGCTTAGCCGGTGGTGACTTCGCCGTCTTTGCGATGACATTTATCGCTACCTGCTGCGGTATGCTGGTACGGCAAGAACTGGCCCATCGTCACTTCAACCCATTGCTAAACTTCGGCGCGACCGCCTTTGTAACCACTTCAGCATCGGTGCCAGGGTTTTATTTTGAGATTGGCAACAACCCTTCGTTAATCATGGCTTCAGCGGTATTGATGTTAGTGCCCGGCTTCCCGCTGATTAATGCGGCGTCCGATATGGTCAAAGGCCACATCAACATCGGTGTTTCCCGCTGGGTAATGGCATCGCTGTTAACGTTGGCGACCTGTATGGGCATAGTTCTCGCCATTAACTTATTTCAATTGTGGCCTTGGATGCGATGAATCTCCTACTCACCATTATTCACCATGCCTTCTTCGCTATGATCCCCGCAGTGGGCTTTGGCTTACTGTTCAATGTTCCGCTAAAGGCATTGAAATATTGTGCTGCCGGTGGCGCTATCGGTGTGGTTTGTCGTTACTTATTGCTAGAGCAAGGGGTTTCAATCGAACTAGCGACACTGCTTGCCACCAGTGTGGTTGGTTTTCTCGGCGTCTATTGGTCACAACGCTTTTTAGCTCACCCAAAGGTATTCACGGTCGCCGCAGTGATCCCAATGCTACCTGGAGTCTTTGCCTTTAGATCGATGATTGCGCTGGTGCAGATGAATCAACTCGGCTATAGCCCTGAGTTACTAGCTAATCTAGTGGATAACCTATTAAAGGCGGTGTTCATTGTTGGTGGCTTAGCAATTGGCCTCGCCCTGCCCGGCTTGCTGTTCTATCGACGCCGCAGCGTTATCTAATCAAGCCAGCCTAGTTGGGCACTTCTTTGCTATCAGGAGATAAAAAATCGGCGCAACCTTATGGGCTGCGCCGATCTCTATTTCAGCTGCACGTCACTCCTTCTCGGGTGCCGTTGCTACAACGTAATTAGCCGATGGTAATGCGAGCAAACTTACGCTTACCGATTTGGTAAACCGCGGTACCAGCAGCAGGTACCAGCTTAGCGTCTTCAACTTTTTCGCCGTCGATCTTAACTGCACCTTGCTTAATCATTCGCATCGCTTCTGAGGTGGTTTTCACCAGCTCAGCTTCTTTCAACAAATTAGCGATAGGCAAGCCAGCATCAAAGCTCAGCTCTGGCATCTCATCAGGGATCTGGTTTTTGGAAAAGCGTTGCGTGAACTCGTTATGAGCGCCTTCAGCAGCGGCTTCATCATGGAAACGAGCGATGATCTCTTTAGCCAAATCGATCTTGGCATCGCGCGGGTTCGCACCGGCTTCAATCTTGGCTTTCAGTGCTTCGATATGCTCCAGTGGCTTGAACGACAGCAACTCGTAGTAGTCCCACATCTGCTCATCAGAGATAGACATGATCTTGCCGAACATCTCGCTTGGTGCATCTGCCACACCGATGTAGTTGTTAGCAGACTTAGACATCTTCTTAACGCCATCCAGACCAACCAGCAGCGGCATGGTAATCACCACTTGACGCTCTTGGCCTGCAGCTTTTTGCAGTTCACGGCCCATCAGTAAGTTGAACTTCTGATCAGTACCACCGAGCTCGATGTCCGCTTCAAGTGCTACTGAATCGTGGCCCTGCAGCAGTGGGTACATAAACTCGTGAATCGCAATAGCACGGCCATCAGCGTAACGCTTCTTAAAGTCGTCACGTTCCAGCATACGAGCCACGGTTTGTTGTGATGCCAACCGCAGCATGCCCTCAGCGCCAAGATCACCCAACCAGCTCGAGTTAAACTCGATGCGAGTTTTTGTTGGATCCAAGATTTTGTATACCTGAGTTTTGTAGGTTTCAGCGTTAGCCAGCACCTGCTCTTTGGTTAGCGGCGGGCGAGTGGTGTTCTTGCCACTTGGATCGCCAACCATACCGGTGAAATCACCAATCAAGAAGATCACTTCGTGCCCCAGTTCCTGAAACTGGCGCAACTTATTCAGGATAACCGTGTGGCCCAGATGGATATCAGGGGCGGTCGGATCGGCACCCAGTTTTACTTTCAGTGGGCGACCCAATTTCAGCTTGGCCACCAACTCCTCTTCCACTAAAATTTCATCGGTTCCACGACGAATTTCAGCTAAGGCCTTATCCAAATCAGTCATTCACTGTCTCCACACGGTTTGATTCTGTCTGCAAAAGCGATAATGTTACTGATTAGCCCTGATAAAGCAAAGAGCGGCATGGCAACAAGCGGCAATTACAGCGGTAAAAAGACCCAGTTTGCTGTTTTTGTGACGCCACACTCGCCCAACACCATTAAAAAGATTTATGACCGAAGCCGTTACCCGAATTAAATCTGCAATTGTGCAGCTACCAACGCGCCACAAAGCGGCAATTGCTGCATTAACTGCCCTGATGGCGGTTATTGGTTTGCTGCCGAGCCCGGCGTCATTGGCGCAGAGCCAAACCGAGTCGATCCCAAGCGCACAAAGGCTGCCGTTAACCATAGCGCCTATGGCGGTTTCTGCCGCTCCCCAAGCACCGATTCAATGGCGCGACTTTACCGTAAAAAATGGTGACAGCATGGCGTTGCTGTTTAACCGCGCGGGGCTGTCAGCCAAAACCCTGCATCAAATTACTCAACTGCCGCAGGCGAGCAAACAACTGACCCGGATTAAACCGGGGCAAACCATCTCCATCGCCTTTGAGGGCGAACAGCTCGCCCAGCTTCGCTACCAGCTTGCCGCTAATAGCACCTTGCTGGTTACCGCCAGCGACCAAGGCTTTACTGAGCAGCTGGAACAACTAGAGGTTGAACAACGGGAGCAGTATGCCGCTGCCGAGATTAAATCCAACTTCTGGAACGCAGCCGTGGAAGCGGGGCTGACCCCCAACACCATTATGCAATTGGCCGGCTTGTTTGGTTGGGACATCGATTTCGCCCTCGACATTCGTCAAGGCGATAGTTTCTCAGTGTTATGGGAAAATAATTACATCGATGGCCAATACGTCAATGAAGGTAAGATCTTAGTGGCTGAGTTTGTCAACCAAGGGGAAACCTTCCGCGCCATTCGTCATAGTGACGGCAACTACTACAGCGACAATGGCAGCGCTATGAAGAAGGCGTTCTTGCGGGCACCGGTGCAGTTTAATTATGTCTCGAGCAACTTTAACCCGCGACGCCTGCACCCTGTTACCGGCCGAGTCAGAGCCCACAACGGCACCGATTACGTAGCACCACGCGGCACCCCCATTATGGCCGCCGGTGATGGCGTGGTTACACATTCCACTTATAACAACCTTAATGGCAACTATGTGTTCATTAAGCACTCTAATACCTATGTCACTAAGTACCTGCACCTATCGAAGCGCTTAGTGAAAAAGGGCCAGCGAGTGAAGCAGGGGCAGTCGATCGGCAAGTTAGGCAGCACCGGGCGGGTTACCGGCGCGCACCTGCACTATGAGTTTTTGGTCAATGGTGTGCATCGCAACCCACGCACGGTCAAGCTGCCACAGTCGAAATCACTATCGGGCAAAGAGAAACAAACCTTTTTGGCCAACGCCAGTAATCTGCTTGAGCAACTTAACCACCGGCAATCATTTTTACTGGCAAGTCGCGGGAACCAACAATTATGACTTACCTAATTGGCTTGATGTCCGGTACCTCGATGGATGGAGTTGATGCAGCCTTGGTGCAGTTTGATGATCACGGCCAGCCAACTCTTCTTGAGCAACATACGCTGGAGTTACCGGCACCGCTGTTGATCGAACTACACAGGCTGTGTCGTCCCGGCAATGACGAAATTGATCGGCTGGGCCGCGCCGATCGCGCTTTAGCGCAAGTGTTTGCCGAAGCCTGCCACAACCTACTGGCCAAAACCAAACTTAACGCCAGCGACATCAGCGCCATTGGCAGCCACGGCCAAACCGTGCGCCATATGCCTGACGGCCACCACGCATTTACCTTACAACTGGGCTGCCCGAACACGCTAGCGGCGCTGACCGGCATTGATGTCATCGCGGACTTCCGCCGTAAAGACATCGCCTTAGGCGGCCAAGGTGCACCGTTGGTGCCAGCGTTCCACCAAGCGTTATTTCGAAGTAATGCCGACCGCGCTATCGTTAATATCGGCGGAATCAGCAACATTACTTGGCTTCCCAGTGATGGCAGTGAGGTATTGGGTTACGACACCGGCCCCGGCAATACCTTAATGGACGCTTGGTGTCGCGATCATCTCAACTGCAGCTACGATAAGGACGGCGCTCTGGCTGCCAGCGGTCTAGTTAACGATGCGCTGTTAGAGCGACTACTGAGCCACCCTTACTTCAGTCAACCAGCACCGAAAAGCACAGGCCGTGAGTTGTTTAACTCAGTGTGGCTGCAGGGCCACCTACACAGCCTACCGGCAATGGCAGATAACGATATTCTCGCTACGCTATTGGCGACCACTGTTATCAGCATTTGCGATTGCATCAGCCATCACAGTAATCACACTGAGGTTTACCTATGTGGTGGTGGCGCATTTAATGCCGAGTTGGTACGGCAGATGCGTCAGCGCTTACCCCACAGCAATGTGCGCAGCACCGAGGCGTTGGGCCTTGACCCGCAATGGGTCGAATCCACGGCGTTTGCATGGCTGGCGTACCGCCATATTAATGGTCTCAGTGGTAATCTGCCTGCGGTGACTGGTGCCAGCCGCGAGGCTATCCTTGGCGGCTTTTACCCCTCGGGCTAGAGCCAGCGAAGATTCCATATTTAGGGGGAAGTTTCTCTCCCCCCTTCACCCTCCGCAACCGAACTGGCAACACCACGTCCCGTTAGCGCCGGACAGAAATGCCACGCTTTAACCGCCATCACCGCAACAATCATTACCCTAATGAAATTTCAATTGTCACTGCCTTTAGTGACAAAAGCGGTGTTTTCATTCTGGTTACATTACGGCGGGTAGCGCTACAATAGAAACATAGCCATCAGAAAGGAATTAATCGTGTTAAAACAGTGGTGGGAAAAGGCGTGGGTACGCCGCGTTAGTTACGCCTTGATCGCTTTGGCGCTCTATTGCTTAACCTTGGGTTGGGGATTGCCATCATTGGCAGAACGCCAGTTGCCCAAATGGATAGCCCAGAACACCAACGGCTCCTTAAGTATTGCAAATATCAGCTTCAACCCGCTAACGTGGGAGTTAAAGGTCGACCAGGTCGCCCTTAATGATGAGGCCAGCATTCAAGTCGTTGCTCTGGAGCAAGGCGTCGTTAATATCGAACCATGGCGATCGCTATTTACACTGTCTGGCACTTTTAGCGAGATCACCCTATACGAACCGGCACTGGATTTAGTTAACCGTGACGCCAGCCTTAACATTAGCGATATTTTCGCTCCGCTAAGCAGCGATACTCCGGCGCTAGAACCGGAAGCTGAACCACAACAAGAAGCACAGCCAATACCGCTAACCATCGACCGTTTTGCACTCCAGCGAGGTGCGGTTAGTTACCAAGTCGATGACCATAAGCCGCTTAAGTTCGAACAACTTAGCCTAGCTGGAGAACAACTCGATTTCGCCCACGATGGCAACAAGATTGCATTGGCACTGGTTGGCCCAGGCGGCGGTGAATTGGACCTTAAGCTCGACAGCCAACTTACCCCGCTAAACGTGCAAGCCGAGCTAGCACTGCGTAAGGTACAGCTGCAGCCATTTTGGCAATTCCTGCAATTGCCGTTGGCGTTTGATCTTGACCAAGGGGCGTTAGCGCTTACCACCCAGATCAGTGTGACCGAACAAGGCAACGGGATCTCCGCGCACATCAGCAATAGCAATGTTGATATCACCCAAGTGGCCTTAAGTCACCAACAACAACCACTGCTCAGCATTGATAGCCTCAATGTCAGTGAGCTCGAGCTGCGCTGGCCGGAACAACAGTTGGCAATTGCTGGGGTTACCTTACAAGGTGGCCATGGCCACGCCCAACTGGATCAAGACGGTCTCAATTGGGCAACCCTATTCCAACCCATCGACAACGGCGATGACAATGCTGCCCCCGCGACAACAGATGAGCCTACTGAACCGAGCGAACCATGGGTTGTTACCCTTGATAAAGCCGCCATCGAGCAGTGGCAGTTTAACCTGACAGACACCACCCCTGAGACCGCCGTACAGTGGCAAGTATTGCTTAACAGCTTTAGCGCTGCGCCGCTTGGTAGCGATCTGAGCAAGCCCATCGCCTTGGCACTGGCAACCACCATCAATGAGCAAGGTCGCTTCGATTTTTCCGGCAATTTACAACCTGATGCACTGACCCTTGATGCCCAGCTAGCATTGCAACAGTTCAACTTGCTCGACACCATTCCCTATTGGCAACAGCAGGTGGCGATTAAACTACTCTCTGGCCAAGCGGGTTTCGACGGGACATTACAGCTCAAGGGGACGGAACCGTTAGACGTTAGTTTTGATGGTCGCACTGAGATCAGCAACTTTGTTACTCAAGACCCAAATGGCCAACGAGATCTCCTCAAGTGGAAATCCTTTGCGTTGGAACAGCTAAGTGTCGCCACCGCCCCGATGGCAATCTCAATTGATACCGTTAAAGCGGTCGCGCCTTATGCTCGTATCATCATTGATGAGGACGGCAGCACCAACCTCAGCCAGCTATCGAGCAACGATAGTGCCGCCCAAACCGATGACGCTGTCGTTGAAACTGCGCAAACTGATGTGGCTACTAATGAACCAGCCGCTGAGTCAACGGCACTGCCGCTGCAATTGGAGATCGGTCAGGTGGTGATTACCCAAGGCAGTGCCTTCTTCGCTGACAACTCCTTAACACCGAAATTTGCCACCGGTATCGAACAGATTGAGGGGCGCATTGGCACCCTAAGTACCGACTTTGACAAACCAGCTGAGGTCGACATTGCCGGTAAAGTCGACCGTTATGCACCGATGAGCTTGCAAGGCGAACTGCAACCGTTTGGTGCTGACCGTGAGCTCGACTTAGCCCTCAATTTCGACAACATCGAACTAACCTCGCTTAACCCGTACTCGGGCACCTACGCCGGCTACTTCATTGATCAAGGCCAACTCAATTTAGCCCTCAATTATCAAATGGAAGGCAATAAGCTGAACGGCAACAACAAGGTAGTTCTTAATCAGCTCAAGCTTGGCCAGCGCAGTGAATCTGAACAAGCCACTAGCCTGCCGGTTTCTTTAGCGCTCGCGTTAATGCAAGACAGCAACGGCGTCATCGATCTTGAGCTCGATATCAGCGGCGAGGTTGATGATCCCTCATTCGCCGTTGGTCCTTTAGTGATGAAGGCATTAACCAATGTCATCACTAAAGCGGTTACCGCGCCATTTTCACTGTTAGGTAGTTTGCTGGAAGGCGATCCACCGGCGCAGTTTGTGCAGTTTGCCGCAGGTGAGATTGAGGTAACAGAACAGGCCCAAGCGGATCTAAAACGCCTTAGCAAAGCGCTCGAACAGCGGCCAGGGTTGAACCTAGCGCTGCTTGGTTCTATCTCGCCCAATGCCGATAAACGGGCGTTGGCGGAACGCCGCCTTAGTGAGCAACTTGGTTTCGAGGTTAGTGACTTAAGCAGCGACAGCGATTGGCAACGCCTAGTTCGGTTGGCACAGACTCAATTAGGAAAAGAGACGGTGACAGTGCTGCAACAACAGCAACCGGAACCGGCGCAATGGCAACCACTGCTATTGGAGAAAATGGTTGAGGCACAAGCGGTATCCGATGAGGCGTTATCAAAACTGGCACTGAATCGTGCCGCCAACACCAAACAGGTGCTGGTTGAAGTGGTTGGCTTGCCTCCTGAACGGGTGTTTGTCCGAGAAAGCCGAGTTAACCTCGATACCCGTGGCAGCCGCGTTAATCTGGAACTGAGTGCCGGTAGCTAAATCGAGCGGCAATACACTGCCATCAAAAAAAAGCCGCTCAATGAGCGGCTTTTTTAGGCTGTGTAGCAACTAAGTGTTGTTCTTCCCAATGCTGTTAAAGCACCGACTAGGCGAGTTTTGATACAAGGGGGATTCCAAAGGGGGCAGAACTCCCCCTAATGCATACAAGAATGTGCCGTCGCCACCGCGACATAGCCCCTTAAGAATACTGCCATCGGTACAGCCGAAGGCTTAAGATAAACTTCAACAGCTAACTACGACACAGCCTTTTAGCGCGACACAGGCAACGCCCTTATTCAGCGTAGCTGCCATCCCAGTCACCGTAGTTGGCATCGCCAGCTAAGATGGTGGTGGCTACTTCACCCAATTGCGCCTTGATAACGCCTTGGATCTTAGCAATCACTTCGTCCTGAGACTCCTGCGCAGTGTAGAAGCTTACTGCTACGTGGTACTTCTTGCTGAAGAAAGCGATAAACAGATCCCAACCTTCAGTGCCTTGCAGTTCAGTTAAGGCGTCGTCCAGATCATCGAACTTCTCAATGTCTGCTTCGAAGCGAAACTCAACACAGGTTTCAGCGTAAGCGCCAATACCGTATTTTTTCTGATGGCGGGCTTTATGGTGAGACTTAAGCTCAGGTTTTGCCAATAGCGGCACTGCGGTCACAGACATGTTGGTACCTTTTGAGTTCACGCTCCAACAGAGCGTCAATGGTAAGCGTTTGCCAATAGCAAACAGATGGATGGAGGGTAAGACAGCACTCCCAAAGACGCAACTAAATCAGCGTATTTTCCCCAGCTCTGCGAGCGATAAGTCACCCCATACAATATGTTGTCATGGCTTTAGGTGGATTTGAGATGAATTGTGACCCGCTACCAACTTTAGTACCAAGTTAGCGCTAACGGGCTTGTCGGTCATTTTTGACTGGAATCAATTTGGTACACTATTTCCATCATATCTTGTCGGGTTATTTATGCGCCATTGGTTGTTGTTCTTGCTGTTATTACTCCCATGCAGCTTATGGTTTCCGTCGCTGGCATTACCGCAGCAGGGCCTAGCGCTGTTTGGTCTAGCTGGTGTGCTTTGGACTACCCATATTCTACCGGAACAACACAGTGCATTACTCATCCCCGTTATCGCCCTCACGCAGGGGTTGTTACCTACTGAAGCATTACTTGAAATCGCTTTAGCCCCTATTATGGCGGTGTTTGTATTTGGGTTTGCCTTTGCAGCGCTAAGCCGCCACCAAGGCTTAGACCGAGTGATTCTGGCCACCATTGCTCAGCGTTCTAACGGCAGCGAGCGTCGCGCCTGCTTCATTCTATTTTGTTGCACTTTTGCGATATCGATGTGGACCAGCAACGTCGTAACCGCGGCATTAATACTGCCGCTGGCGCTGATGATGACCGAGAATAAATCACTGAATTATCGTTATTTTATCTGTATTTGCATCGCCTACAGTGCCACCATCGGCGGCATGGCTACTCAAGTAGGAAGCTCAACCAGCTTTATCGCCAGCAACCTCATAGGAATCGATTTTATCGGTTGGATGCAATGGGCAATGCCAATTTCATTGTTGTTGTGGCTGTTGAGCATCGGCCTAACTAGCCAGTACTTTAAGCCGGAGTTTGGCAACGATTTATCGCTACCTAAATTGGCGATCGAACCGCAACAAAAGTTATCGTTATTGATCGTCTGCACCACCTTAACCACCTTCGTCTTCACCGCCATTTTCTGGCGCGAAGGCAAAGCTTATTGGGGGCTGATCCCATTAGTGGGCGTACTGTTGATGATGGCCTTTAAACTGCTGTCACTAAAGTTGTTTTTTCAGTCGGTCAAATATCGAGTACTGCTTATATTTGTCAGTGCGATTACCCTCGGTACCGTGCTGCATAACAGCGGTGGTGGCCAATTAATGGTGGATGCCATTATGCCAACGTTGACGCAGCTACCGCTGCCATTGCAGCTTGGCTTGGTGTTGTTGTTTGCCGCCATTGTTACCGAGCTAATGAGCAATGTCGCCTGCGCGTCTTTAATGGCGCCGTTACTGTCACTACTACTGTTGCCCCAAGGGGCAACCGAAGAGCAGTTGGCGTTATTGGTCGGAATGGGGTGTTCGTTCGCGTTTGTACTATCGACCGGAACGCCATCCAATAGCCTAGTTGTTAATATGGCATCGATCCCAACCAAGGTACTGGCCAACATTGGCTGGAAGGTAAAGTTAAGCTTGGTTACGCTGTTGTGGGCAATCTTACTGCTGCATTAACGTCACCACAGATAAGGCTATTTAGCTAACTCAATGCCACAGTGTTCAATAAAGCGTTGCGCTAGCGGAGTAAGCCGTTCCGATTTATAGATGAGGTAAATTGAGCGCTTTTCAGAGCCTGCTCCCGGAGCGATAACTTCACGAAGATCACCACGTTCCAGCTCAGCATCAACCGCCAGTAACGGCAGTACGCTCAAACCAAGACCAGTTCCTACTGCACGCTTTATGGCGCCCATGGTGTTCATCACCATCTCGTCCTGTACGGTCACGCCCAACTCTTTTAACAGATGCAGTGCTTCAATACGACTGGCGGCTTCCTCTTCATCCAGAACCCAAGTTGCCGCAGAGAGATCTTCAATCGAAGCGGTACGCTTAGCTAACTTATGCTCTGGGCTAGCGACCACGCAGAGGCGATCGCTCAGCCACGGTTGTGACTCAATGCCAATAGAAGTTGGCCGCGCACTGATGAAGGCGAGATCTAACTCATTATCTACTACCATCTGTTCAATCGTACTGGAAGTACCGATCTTAAGACGAGTGTTGATTGCCGGATTATAACGTTTGAAATAGGGAAGCTGCTTGGAGATAACATAGTTGCCGCAGGTCTTATTGGCGCCAATATTTAAGGTACCACCCTCGCCTGTTGCTTGGTCCTGGAAGCGCTGTTTAAGCTCTGAAACCTGCCCTAAAATTGTGTTGGCGTAGGTTAATGCAACCTGCCCAGACTCATTCAACACTACTCCGGAGGCACTACGTACAAATAACTTGGCCTCTAATGAGGACTCAAGCTCCTTTAAGCTCATGCTTACCGCAGGCACGGACTGATGTAAATGTTTCGCTGCTTTCGAGATCTGTCCATGCTCACAAATCGCTTTTAGCACCGCTAACTGTTTTAGGGTAATTCGCATTACTACTCCTCACTGCTGGAGTCGACAGTGTAATGAAAGAGCAGATGAGTTAACAATTTAAAGTAAAAAAAGGCTGTGTACCAACTAACTGTTGTTCTTTCCAAGGCTGTTAAAGCACTGGCTAGGCGAGTCGCGATACACAGGATAAAGCACTACCGCTATTGATCTTCTGCCGCATTGGAGCAGTTCAGCGAAGCGTTTTGGACTGCGACCTAAGGCAAGGGGGATTCCAAAGGGGGCGAAGCTCCCCCCTAAAGCACCGAAATCGATGAAGCCGAAGGCTTAAGATAAACTTCAACAGCTAACTAAGGCAGCGCCAAAAAAAACGGAGCCTTAACAGGCTCCGTTTTACAGAGTGATGAAATAGTTAGCCGTTATTTTTTCTCTTTAGCGAACTTAGCTGCGTTCTCACCAGCGATGCGGCCGAATACCACAGTATCAGCGATAGCGTTGCCGCCCAGACGGTTGTAACCGTGAACACCACCAGTTACTTCACCGGCTGCGTACAGGCCATCCATCTTCCAGCTTTGCAGGTTCAATACGTTGGCATCAGTATCTACTGCTACGCCGCCCATTACGTGGTGGATACCAGGCTGAACTCGTACCGCGTAGTATGGCGGTTTGCTCAGGTTAAGAGGCATGTCTTCACGACCGAAGGCATCATCTTTGCCATTAGCTTGGTACTGGTTGTAGTCAGTGGCAGTTTTAACAAGGTCTTTCATGCCGGTGATTTCGGCCAGACCTTTGATGGTATCGGACTTGCTCAGCATGCCCAGGTGGTCGTAACCACGTACCATTTTCTTCTTCTCAACCAACTGCTCGTCGAATACCAACCAAGCCCATTGAGCTTCAGTTTTCAAAATTGCATCGGAAGCACGGTCGCGAGTAGTTAACTCGTTAATGAAGCGCTGACCGTCGGTGTTCACCATGATGGCACCAACACCACGAACGGTTTCAGAAACCAAGATACGGCTATCTTTACCAATGGTAGGGTGTGCTTGTACCCAATCGATGTCGGTCATGGACGCGCCAATCTCTTTCGCTAGGGTGATACCATCGCCCGTCGCAGTAACGTTGTTAGAGCTTGTCATGTCAGCAAAGGTTGGACGATAGTAAGCAATCATCTCTTTGTTCATGCCGTAACCACCGGTAGCCAAAACGACAGAGTCAGCGGCGATCATGTTGTAACCACTGTGACGGCCGTGAACGACTACGCCTGCAATAGACTTGTCATCATTCAGCACAATCTTCTCAACCCGAGAGTTTACGCGAACTGGAATGTCACGCTGTTCAGCAGCTTTACGCAGCGTATCGATGATGTGTGGACCAACAGAGTGGCCGCCCGAAGGACGGTGGGTACGCTCTACCCGAGCACCACCAGAACGCTTTAAGTCATCCATGTTAGCGCCGAGATCTTCCAGCCACTTGACTGCGTCGGCAGAACGTTCAGACAGGATCTGCACCAGCTTAGGATCGTTCTGGTAGCGACCGCCTTTCATGGCGTCTTCTGCGTACCATTCAACAGAGTCTTCGATACCTTTGGCTTTCTGCTGTGGTGTACCAACGGCGTTGATACCGCCAGCAGCCAACATCGAGTTACCACCGGTGTATTCGTTCTTTTCGAACAACACAACGTTGGCGCCAGCTTCTTTAGCGGAGATGGCAGCATTAAAACCAGCAGAACCACCACCAACAACGATTACGTCCACAGTTTCAACTGGGCCTTTATCGATAGCTTTTTGAATCTTTTTCTGGTTCCAATCACCGTTCCATGCTTTCTTCTCTTTGCTGTCAGCAAACGGCATTTCCATGTCATCGAAAGAGTGACAACGGTTACAAGTCAGCTCTGGCTTAGAGTGGCCAACGTGACAAGAAGTACAGTTGATTTCACCCAGGTGAGAAGTGTGTGGGTCGAACTCCAACTCATCGTTGGCTAGCTCTTGGTAACTGCCATGACAATCTTGACACTGAGCGTTCTCATGGGTCTGACTATCAGTCAGGTTAGCCTTGATATCCTTGATTTTTTCACCAACGTGACAGGAATCACAGCCACCCATTTCAGCATGGAATTTTGCCAGTGCTTGACCAGATTCTGCTTGTACTGGAGCCGTTAGGGACAGGCCTAATACTACCGCTGCAGAAAGCGTTGCTAATTTCAGTTTCATCATCTCACCTTGGAGTATTTTCATTTTCTGACTACCACTTTAGCAGTAGATGGAGAATATACAATTTGATCCGCGTCATATTAAAAATAGGGAGCAACATCAACATTCTTAAACCCCATTAAATGTTTCTTAACTACGTAAAGACGCAAAAAAGGAATCTCGAAAAATTATCACCTTAGCTCTCTAAGTTTATGAGGTTTATTGTGGTTACTTTATTACAATCAAACCAAAGTTAACTATAGTTAACCCTGATTAAAAAAAGCTTAAGCTGGTAATTTAAAGTTGTGACCAATATCTACATAGCACAAAATCGCTCGCCTATATTTAGTAATGAAGAATAAAACAATATGGATATATGATGATGTTAAATAGCACTTTTAAGCTGTCTCCGATATTGCTGGCTGTTGCAGCTCAATTGGCAATGTCCGCTAATGCCACTGCGATTGAGGGCATAACCGCGGCCGATAAGCTTGCTCTAAAATCTCGCACGGTTTACTTCGATCGAGACTATGAAAAGCGTAGCTCGAACGACAGTACCTTGGCTCAGGGCCTCGAACTAAATTACCAATCTGGTGAAATTTCTGACTTTTTCACCGTTGGTGCTTCCTTCTATGGCGTGGCCAACATCAAGTCTAGCGGCAGCGCTGGTGGTAACATTCTTCCTAGTGGCAGTCACGCTGGCGATGTTCGTGGTGGCTTTGGTAAAGTTGGTCAAGCCTACATTGGTTTGTCCCTAGTTGAAGACAGCAACATCACTTTGGGCTACCAAAAAACCAAAACCATGTTATTGGCAAGCTCTGGCAGCCGTGCTATTCCCAGCACTTTCCGCGGCATAACCGGCAATTATCAGTGGCAGTCATTTAAGGTTTACGGTTATGTATTTGATGAATGGAGTCGCCGTGGTGATGACGAATGGGAATCATTCGAAACGGTTAATGGTGATGACATTGATTATGTCTGGGGATTTGGAACTACCTTTAAACAAGGTAAATGGCAAGCCGATGCTGAATATTTAAACTCCGACAATTATTTAGCTAAATACGGCATTCGCGGGAGTTATTCGGACAAGTTAGCAGGCGGTAAAATAAAGTTATCCGCAGGTATCTTTTTCTCTGAAGATGATGGCAGTGCATTTAAAGCGGGAAGTGATAAAAACCTAGATAATATAGACAGTAATGATGGTCAGGTTTACTACCTTGATGCCAACTGGAATTATCAAATGTTAACTTTTGGTGTTGCTTTTGCCCAAGTTGACGAAATTTGGATTGAAGACAATTTCGCTGGCGATCATGGTACTAACCCACTGCCAACCCGTGCCCCAATCGGCCCAGATTTAACCAATGCCGAAGAAACCATTTGGCAAGGCCGTGTTGGTTTTGACTTCGCTGGGATTGTCGATGGCCTAACCATCAATATGACCTACACCGAAGGTAAAGACGCAGAGAATGCCAAGTTAGGCGCCGCCGGTGGCACTGCTGATGAAGACTACTGGGCCATCGATACTCGCTATAACGTTGCGGCAGTGAAGGGCTTAAAGCTACGTTGGTTATACGCCGACTACAACTCTGACGAGACTGGCTCTGTTGGTGGCGTTAAAGACGACGAGAAAGACCACCGCGTATACGTTGACTACAGCTACAAGTTTTAACCAAACCACGGAAACAACAACGGCGTACTAAAGAGTACGCCGTTTTTTATTACGCTCGCGCTGGCTCGTATCGCTGCCGCGCCATTGGCTAACGTGGTTTAACGCGCTAACTCAAGCATCTGCGCCAACTCAGTAGGCCCAACGTCACCATGCTCACTCATGCCTTCACGACCGTGCTCAGCTAGGCTGGCTAACACTTTAACGATGGCATCATCACCCAACTCAACGTCAGCCAATGTGGTTGGCACTTCCATCTGCTTAAAGAATGCTACAACGGCCTCAATGGTGGCATCAATGCGCTCATCACGGCTACCGCTGTTGATATCGAATACTCGCTCCCCCAACTGTACGATCTTGTCGCCCTTTTGGTCACGGCGTTGCTTCATAACAGCTGGCAACATAATGGTTAGGCTGCGGCCGTGATCGACGCCGTAATGACCAGTTAGCTCATGACCTATCATGTGAGTAGTCCAATCTTGCGGTACACCAGCGCCAATCAAACCGTTTAAGGCCATGGTGGCCGCCCACATAACGTTACTGCGTACTTCCATGTCATCTGGATTGGTTAGGGCTTTAGGCCCCTCTTCCACCAACGTTAGCAGTAAACCTTCACTAAATCGGTCTTGCACCTTGGCGTTGTGATTCACCGTCAGGTATTGCTCAATCACGTGGACAAAGGCATCGACCACACCATTACTCACTTGGCGCGGGGATAAACTCAGGGTGGTTTGGGGATCAAGTACCGCGAACGCAGGTCGCACCCGTGGGTCAAAAAATGCCAGCTTGCTGTTACCACGAGAAACGACTGAGGCCGGGTTGGACTCCGAGCCAGTGGCAGGCAAGGTCAATACACAGCCGATCGGCATTACCGTTGGTGTTGAGGCACCTTTGGCGAGGATATCCCACGGATCACCTTGGAACGCTACCGCAGCGGAGACGAACTTACTGCCATCTACTACCGAGCCACCGCCAACAGCGAGAAGGTAGTCGTAACCCTCAGCGCGAATAAGCTCTACCGCTTTCATTAGCGTATCGTACTGAGGATTGGCTTCGATTCCACCAAACTCACCCCACTGATGATCAGCCAGCGCTGCGGTTACCTGATCGTATACGCCGTTGTTTTTAATCGACCCACCACCAAACAGCACCAAGACTTTCTTGTCTTTCGGGATATCGTTACCGACTTGCTTGATCTGACCTTCGCCAAAATGGACGCGAGTGCTGTTTTCAAAAGTGAACTTCATCTTAATGATCCTTGCTTCGATATATTGGTATACCCAACGATGACGACAGCTTACGCTGGCACGAGCCACAACGCCATGTTGTGCCCGTATCGAGTTATCCGCGCAGGCAGGTTGCCACCACTGCTAAAATAACCGCAACAGAGGCTTTAGGATCGCAGGTTAATTCCAAGCAATACCGTGGATGCGAGATAGCATTTCAAAAGGCTGTGTACCAATTAACTGTTGTTCTTTCCAATGCTGTTAAAGCACCGGCTAGGTGAGTCCCAATACTAGGGGCAAAGCACTACCGCCGTTGTTCTTCTGCTGCATTGGAGCAGTCCAGCGAAGTGCTGTGGACTGCGACCTAAGGCAAAGGACGATTGTAAGGGACGATTCCAAAGGGGGCGAAGCTCCCCCCTAATGCATACAAGAATGTGCCGTCGTCACCGCAACACCCTCGCCTAAAGCACCGCCATCAGTGAAGCCGAAGGCTTAAGATAAACCTCAATAGCTAACTACAACACAGCCTTTCAAAACGCTTAGTTAAAGGGCGTAGCAATGCAGCGATAGTTCAAGGATATTAGTGCCTTATGTACTTATCTCTGGACACCAATCCACTGGTGCTTTAACCGTATAGAAAAGCTCAATAATTACTTGGCACGGCGCCCTTAAAAAGACAAAAAGCGCTGCAGCGCAGCGCTTAAGTCTACCGGTTCGACCACCCAAATCTATTTTAGGTTTTCGTCGAATACGCGCACTGCGGCGTCGGTCAAATCAAAGTTATCGCGAATATAATTAAGGGTCGCCATTTCAACACCAGTGATCCCTTGGCCGTCATTAGCACTGTTAATCAGATCGACAGCCTCATCACGAGACAGCCGCCCTTCACCACGACCGGTGGTATGTGCTTTAGCCATATCAATCAGTTCTTTTTCAAGCCGTACACCGTCAATTTGAACGTATGCCATGCTAACTCTCCTCAGGTTTTCAGCGTAATAACTTACATAGCCAATGGTAGGCGAGATAAGCAGCTTTGCCTAAAATACAACCAAATTTAAGAAACGATTAATCGCTTGTGATTGCTCAACGCCGATGGGATGTTAATAAGCCTCTGTTTTGGTAAGTAGTCCCCATGAATGAAAAGCTGATAGATGATGCAGGTAAGGTACGGTTTGGTCTGCTTGGCAATAGCGTTTCAAAAATCAATATTGATGACTTTTGGCTGCGTAAACCCCGAGGCGGGCAAGCTTCAGCCTGGAATAATTGGGTCGGTTTCAAGCAGTTTCAATACTTTGGCGCTGTCTCTGAACAACTGCTATTTGGCTGTGCCATCGCCCACCTCCGTCATACCGCCATCGCTTTCATTTACCTATATCATCCCCAGCATGGAATGTTGCTGGAGATCAGCCGGCGAATACCATTGGGAATTGGAGTAACGCTGAGCAACGACACCACAAATGGCTGCAGCCGTTTTCACGCAGGTAATCTCGCTATCGAACTTAACCACCAAGGTGAACGCAAAAGCCTTTCTGTTACCCTTGGTAAACGCCTCCATATAGATGCATGGTTTACCGAAGTCGATTACCAACCACTGGGCATTGCCAGTCGCATTGGACGTAATGGCTGGGCCTATGCCCGCAAAGTGGCAGGTGTAAGCTGCCATGGCAGCATCCAGTTAGATTCCCAAAAATTTGATTTGACGGCGCTTAATTCCTTCGCCCACCATGACTTTTCTGCCGGCTTTCTGCGCCGGGAAACCTTTTGGAACTGGGCCTGCCTTAGTGGTCGAAACCAACACGGTGACCGTATTGGCTTAAACCTCAGCTGCGGCGTCAACGAAACCAGTTTTAGTGAAAATGCCGTTTGGTTAAACGGTCAACTGCACCACCTTGGTTTGTGTTACTTCGATTACGATTGGGACAGACCAGAACAACCATGGCAAATAACCAGTGAAGATGGCAGCGTGTCATTGTGTTTTACCCCCCATGGTTCGCACCAACAGCGGCTCAATCTGCTGCTGTTCGCCAGTGACTTTAAGCAGCTGTTTGGTCAGTTCAACGGTCAGATCCGCCTGTCTAATGGCACCAACGTACCCGTCGATGGCTTATGGGGTTTTGTCGAAGACCAATACGCTAAGTGGTAGGTGGGTCAACTTCAGCCACCTACCACCTACCACCTGTGCTTGGATTCCTTGGCCCCATTCCGCGTTCGCGAAAAACAGCAGTTCCCTCCACTACTGAAGCCGCGACTTGGCTCAAATCTCGCTGTGACCAATGCCACTAGGCTGCAACTTACATCGCAACTGAACACCAACGTGTGACATTACTGTCGTCACCGAACATAACAATAACCGATCAATTACTTGTTATTTATGATTTAATTAGCTCCTCATCGAAGTCATGAATCCAGCAGTAGGAGTGTTTCATGGATAAAAAATCATTTGGTCGGCAAGCCGGATTTACCCTAATTGAACTGGTTGTCGTGATTGTCATACTGGGGATCTTAGCCGCCACCGCTGCACCGAAATTCATCGACCTGTCGAGCGATGCAATGGATGCTAAGCTAAAAGCAATGGAAGGATCGCTTAAAAGCGCCAATACCCTCGTGTATTCAAAAGCATTACTGTCTGGTGAACACACAAAAGCCATCGGCGAAGTAGATATTGCAGGTGTAAAAGTCGCCACTATTTATGGCTATCTAGCGCCATCAACTACCGCAGTGAAAGCCGCTATCGATGCTGACTTTGCCGACATTGGTGGTCCCACCGATAGCTTTGATGCCGATTATGGCATTTATGGGGAAGCAACAACTAAACCAACGTCGGTCTTAGGTATTGCCGCAGATTCGAGTGGTTCAGGCTTTCAATGCCTGTTGTTATACAGCATTGCTACTGACAATAAGCCCGCTTATAACAGTGTAGATTGCGAATAGTTTATTGAAACTTTCCCATGGATGCCGTTGCCACCACGAGATAACTCAGTTAAGCACAATAGTCGTTATCATCTTAGACTTAAGGCCAGCCTCAAAAGCTAACAACGCCACAGTTAATTAATGGCTGTGTCACAGTTAAATGTTGAGGTTTATATCAAGCCTTCGGCTCTATCGATTGCAGCACTCTTAAGGGGTTATGTCGCGGTGGCGACAGCACATTCTTGTATGCATTAGGGGGGGAGCTTCGCCCCCTTTGGAATCCCCCTTGCCTTAGGTCGCACTCCAAAACGCTTCGCTGAACTGCTCCAATGCGGCAGAAGATCAATAGCGGTAGTGTTTTACCCTTGTATCGTGACTCGCCTAGCCAGTGCTTTAACTGCCTTGGAAAGAACAACACTTAGTTGGTACACAGCCTAATTAATGCCACTGCCGTCGCTCTAATAGCTAACAAGCCGCGTTATTGCTAGGTCAGTAGCAAGTTACCGTTCGATTTAGTGCTACAGCAAAACGATAACAAACAGGGACGCCTAAGCGTCCCTGTTTCATTGCTGCCACTAGTGCTAACTAGCCACAATAATCAGATTAAAACCCTTCCAGCACGATCTTTCCAATCGCCTTCTGCGATTCGAGTAAGCGGTGTGCTTTAAGCAAGTTTGCAGCATTAATGGTACCGAAGTGCTCACCAACAGTGGTTTTCAGATCACCAGCATCAACCAAGTCAGCAACCTTATTCAGTAGCTGCTGCTGAGCAATCATATCGTCAGTAGTAAACATCGAACGAGTGTACATAAACTCCCAATGCAGCGAGATGCTCTTTTGCTTCAGAGCACGAATATCAAACACCTGTGGATCATCAATCAAACCAAACTGACCTTGTGGTTTCAGTGATTTAACGATCTCCTGCAGGTGATCATCGCTGTTGGTTAGGCCGGCAACGTAATCGACCTCATCGATACCAATGGCTTTGAGCTCTTCACTCAGCGGGTTGCGGTGGTTGATAACATGGTCAACACCCAACTGCTTGAGCCAATCTGAGCTTTCGGTGCGAGAGGCGGTACCAATCACTTCCAAATTAGTCAGTTTTTTCGCCAACTGCACCAAGATAGAGCCGACACCACCTGCAGCTCCTACTACTAACAGTTTCTTGGGTTCTGTAGTGGCGACCTGCAAGCGATCGAACAGCAACTCGTAGGCTGTAATTGCCGTTAATGGCATTGCTGCAGCTTCAGCGAAGCTAAGGCTCGCAGGCTTGCGGCCAACAATGCGTTCATCAACCAACTGGAATTCAGCGTTACTGCCAGAGCGAGTCAGGTCGCCGGCGTAGAACACCTCATCACCCACTTTAAAGTCAGTAACACCGTCGCCAACGGCGGTAACAATGCCAGCGGCATCCCAACCGATCACTTTCCAATCACCCGCTGCTGGGGCCACATTGGTGCGGATTTTGGTGTCGACCGGATTTACTGATATCGCTTTGACTTCAACCAACAGATCCCGGCCTGCAGCTTGAGGCTGATCTAAGGTAATGTCTGTTAAGGCATTTTCGTTGTCTGCACTCAAGCATTGTTGGTAACCGATGGCTTTCATTGGGTAGTTCCTATTGTGAGATCCGCGGTCTACATAGACCGATATCGTGACGTTGTGATTACTTTAGTTGATCACTTGAATTTGAAAAAGTAGGCTTTTATAGAATTACTATTAAAAAAATATTGAAAATGAAATCGATGCAAGCGCTGCGAATTTTTGTCGAAACCGCACGATTGGGTAGTTTATCTGCAGCGGCTCGGCTACTAGAACTGAGCCCTGCGGTTAGCAGCGCAGCAGTTAAACGGCTAGAGCAAGAGCTAGGGCACGAGCTGTTTGTCCGGTCGACTCGTCAATTACGCTTAACCCAACAGGGAGAACGCTTTCTAATTAGCGCCCAGCAAGCCCTAGATCTGATTGAAGATGGGGTAGCTGCTGTGCGTGATAACGCCGTTGACCTGTCAGGCCAGATCAGCATTTCTGCTCCCTCAGACTTTGGCCGTAACCTGTTAAGTCCCTGGCTGGCTGAATTTATGCAACTGCACCCACACTTAACGATTCGGTTACACCTAAACGACAGCCTGACCGATCTTTACCGTCAACCGGTCGACTTAATGCTGCGCTATGGACAACCCAACGATTCCTCGTTGGTAGCGCTACCATTAACCAACGATAACGTCCGAATACTGTGTGCCTCCCCTGCTTATATTACTGCCTATGGTGAGCCCCAATCCCCCCACCAATTAACACAGCATAACTGTCTTTGCTTTGCCCTAGACAGTACCACCTTTAATAAATGGCAACTGCACGATAATCAGCAAGCACTCAGTATCAAGGTTAGTGGTGACCGCATTGCTAACGACGGTGAGTTAGTGCATCGCTGGGCGCTTGCTGGCTACGGCGTTGCATTCAAATCAATCGTCGATATTTATGACGACTTACAATCAGGAAAACTAATCCGTTTATGCCACTCTTGGCAAAGTAGAACTGTCCCTCTTAACCTTCTGTGTGCCAGCCGCAGTCAATTAAACCCAACCATCAGAGCCCTACAGCAGTTTTTATCAATGAAGATAAAACAGCGAATCGATTGAGCGAAAACTACAGAAAATAGCGGTTGCTGAATCACATTAATAACAGTAAACCGCTCACTACTTCGATTAAAAATAAAACGTAAGATACTGATGCTTAACCCTTTAACTTCAATAACCCCAAGGGGAAATGTATCCTTGCACGCCTTAGCGTTTGCTCGACCAAAGCGTCAATAAAATGGAGTTAACATGGCCTACGAACACGGCTCACTGGATCTCGGATTACGCAATCCGTTTCGATTTGAAGGGACTATCCGCGCTATGCGCGGCATCTTAACCACCGCACTTGGGGTATTAGTTCTCTTAGCCGTAACCAGCGCGGTACAGCAGCACCAAGTGTTTGGCTGGATCACTGCAATAACCGGCTTCTTGCTCCTCAGTAGCGGGCTGTGGACATTAGGCAGCGGCTTGATGCAAACCCTGCGCTTTTTTGTCGGTCGTTCCGTGCCGACCTCATTAGCCTACAACAACGCCAAATCAGAAGCCGATAGCGCTAAAGCTGAAGAAGCCGATGTTGCTTACGATGGTGCTCAGCTTGAGCAGATGTTGGTGGGGCGCAAAAACCTTACCTTTACCGAGCCACAAGGGTTGATCGCACGTCTCATCCATACCTTGTTTCCAAAGCTTACCTTTGTGCCATACCCAATTCGCAACATGGCCCAACAACTGACCGACACCTTAGCGCAAACACTGGTGGCAATTGTAGTGTTTGGCTTAGCCAGTTTTGTACTCAGCAGTGGTTTAGTGGGGGGCAACCATGCATCGATATTAACGCCTATCATCTCAACCCTATTTCTCGGTTACTTGATGATCATTTGGTTCAAGGCCGGTAAACCTATCTCCCGCAACGTCGCGAACGGGGCACAATCTCGTGGAGCCTCTGGTCTTGCTCGTACCCTAGTGCTAGCGGTGACTCTGCCTACGGCAGCTGCCATGGGATTAAGCCATATGCTGGAACAGCGTTGGGCACGCAACATCGGCAACCTATTCCAACCGATGGAACAGCTAGATAATGGTGAGCTATTTGTCGCTGGTACCGTATCAACCATCTACCATAACGTCAGTAACTCCCAGTGGATTATGGCCATCACAGTGTTGGCCCTACTGACCTGTGCTTTAATCACGGTATTGATTGCCCACCGTTGCCGCCATGCCGATCCCATAACTCAGGTTTCTGAACTGCGGGAGAATTGGCAGGAGTCCGTGCACCCGCGGGAGATCTTCATCAACCTCGACTCAATGGTAATGGCTAACCGTCGTTACAAAGAGGTGCCAAACCGAATTTACCGTAGCCTCAAACCGATGCTGAAGGAGCAATCTAACGGCAAAGGCGCATTCTATGGCGAGACTATTCAAGAGACTCAACCTCGCGCAAAACCTATTGTTATCGACGGGTTACCTAAGGCAATGCGAATTACCGGCACGGTAGTTGGCCAACTGCTAATGCTGGCAGCCGCAGTTGTCTTGTTCAGCAACTACGAGACACTGATTAATCTGACTCAGTGGGTGTTTGAAGCCAATAACCTGCGAGACAAAGATCCTTATGCCGAAGCCGTAAGCTTGGGCACCCAAATTGCGACAATGATTAACGCCTTAATTGCCATGGCGATATTGGCAATGTTTGGCCGTATGTTAACTAACCTAACGCACGTATTTTGGAGTGAATTCCAATTCGAATCGCAGCTTATCTACTTCAAGTGCGAAGGCACTTATACCGAAAGCACCATCTCAACCGGTAAAGGGATCTACGATTCAACCCAATCTGAAAACGTTATCTGTCGCTCATCGATGACCCCATGGGTGGTTACTGCCACCGCCATTAGCTCAACCTTTGCCGGTGTAGGTAGCAAAAACTTAGAGCAACCGCGTCACCTTATGGCACTGCACAGCAATGACAATGATATGAGTGAAATCGTTAACGATCTGCGTGGTTACCTCAAATCTCGCCAAACCATCGCCAACCTAAACACTGAAGCCGACATCGAAGCTGCAGCGCAGATCCATAGCATCAATGAACAAAGCCGCGCTATGCCAACGCAAGGCCTAGCACAAACTCAGGCGGCCTTAGGTGCAAACCAGCAACAACTAGAACACCAAGAATAATGTAACAACTGCGGCGCTTAAGCGCCGTATTTTGATAGGAATTCCCGATGGATTCATTTGCAATAAAAGAGACTGTGGCCGGCAAAACCGTTGACTGCAATTGGTTCTACCGTAGTGGTACTTACGCTGGTGGTAAGGTTGAGACGCGAACCCGCACCACCGAAACGAATGGCCGTACCAAAGTCACCACGACTGAGTATGAAACCGTTAATATCCGTGGTACTGATGGTAAGATTTTTAGTGTGGTCAAAGACGGCACAGCCAATATCCCCCAGGACACCTTAATTACCGTTTTCTATTACGAAACCAAAGATAAATACTGTCCAATGGCATTTTATGTCCATGACACCGAACGACTAAACTATTTGGGTCAAACGGAGTGGAAGAAAGCCAAAAGCGCCGCGCTCAAGCGCGGATTGGCCGCTTCACTGTGGGGCAGTTTAATGAATGGGGCGAACTACATCAGTTCATTAGGCGCAGCAATCGCCACACCATTTTTAATTAAACTGCACCTGTTCGACCTCAACGATTATGTAATGTGGGGCGTCGGCATCGCAATGCTGTTTGTTTATGTGCCCCTATTCTCGTTGGTTACCGATCGTTTAGGCGGCACTATTCGAGCAGATCAACCGCTAGAGGCGCTGCTCAAGCAGCAGATGTTTGCTCAGGCAGAAAAAATTGAAAAGGGCATGACCCGGCATCAGCAAAACAGTAACGAGCTTGCCTTTGCCGGTGCCGGACTTGCTGAAGGTGGGATAATAGATGGCGCTGTCGGTAACACCGATAATGATGGCTTTAAACCCATGATGTAAATCGTTGCCTAAAGCTCGAGGTGACACCAACCTAACTGTGTATACACTTAGGTTGGTGTTCTCCTCATTACAGCTTATTAGGGTGCTTTACTCGCTCTTGGTATAACTTCTCTAACGCTTCCGGCACTGTCATCAACTCATTTTTATCGAGATAGCGTTCGACCGAATTAGTCACATAACGCACTGACTGATTATGCTGCTTGGCAAACGCTCGGCACTGGCTCCGCAGCTGACGCTGATACAACGCTTGCTCCTGCTCTCGCTGAACCGCCATCACCACTGCTTCGAGGTTATTGTCGTGTTTTGCCAGTCCATCCACCAGTTTGGTTTGGCTAATGCCATAGCGTTTACTCACCGCCACTAAGGCTTCTTTAATGCTATTAAATCGCTGTTCGAATACATGAATAGGAACCGGTGTCGGCGCGCTAGCCGCAACGATGGCACCATCCAACTCATAGGCAAAGCCTTGATAATTGCTACGTCGATGCGATTCTTCACCCAGCTTCATACCAGCACCCAAACTGTGGCTGAAACCATAATCCATCTGGGCCAGCTCATCTTGGTTCCAACGCAGATAAACCCCTATCGATTTAGCGTATTTTGCAGCGATCTTGGTGTGGACTAACTCGCGCCGCTGTTGCACCAATCCCATACTGCACTTTTTCAAAAAAGTCGCACACTCCTTACAGGCGGGAACCTGTAAATTGTCGGCACTCGCTTGGCGATAATGGAAGGATTGCCAATGCGCTTGAGGAGGGGCAAAGTCAAATTCCGTCGCTAAACAGCCACAATAAAAACAGGTATGAAAATCACCGCCATTAGCGGCTCTAAGCTGGCGATAGCGTTGGTCTGATGGAGTCATAGGGAGTAAAGAACTTTCAATTGCTAAAGGTTAATAACCTAACGGTGTTAGACCAGCTTGCCCAACTGATGCACAACGGTGGGTTTGGCGATCGCAGCGGCCATGGCCTGACGGTAAGCGTCCATATGCGGAGCCACTTTATGGCTTTCCCAGTGGCTCCGACTTTGCCAGTTTTCAAACAACAGGAATACCGAAGGATCATTATGGTCTTGGTGTAAGTCGTATTGCAGGCAGCCCTCCTCCGCCCGAGTAGCTGCAACAACGATCAACAGTTGCGCTTTAACAAACTCCAACTGTTGTGGCTTAGCGACAATGGTTGCCACGATCGTTAATGGTACCGACATCTGTTCTTTCCTTTGGATGAATACTGACTAACGTCGCCATTTTACCCTAATGAGGCCACTAGGGTGGCAAAACCAAACTGCAAATATTACTCACCTAGCTTGGCACTAGGTCAGCTAAAGCACTTTTAAGTCGATATTACTCCGCATCAACCAGCGCTAATGCTCGTTGATAGGTATGTTCATCAAGTGGGTCGAGATGCTCACTTACGCTAGCCATAATGGCTGAAATGGCTGTGCTTTTAGCATGGATATCGGTACCGCTACTGAGCACAGCACCGTATTGATGTTCTATCGATTTATAGACCTTACCAAGGTGTTGATAATGGCCAGCCTTGTGCTGACAGCCATCAAGGCATTGCGTTTTATCCACCGCCACCGTTGCAATTGCGATCAGAAACACCACAATCTCGATCATGCCTATAGTGCCGATAGTAAGCTCTTCACCAAAGGTACCAATCAATAACAACAACATCCCTAATCCCAAGGCGATGGCTAATAAATTAGACAGGATCCACCATCGTTCTGATTTAATGTGAAACTCTTTAGCCAACATGAAGTAAGCGGTTTTATGCACCCTAGCTCGGTGAACTTGTTCCAGTAAGTACGTCTTTTCAGTATTGGTAAACACCGTTGTATCTTTCGTCATTAGCAACCCCTACCTTAGCCTTCAATATCAAGTTCGACACCAATGAGTAAGCAAAGCGGAAATTAACAACGACTCCGACAGCACGACATGCTAACTACCTTAGTTATTTGGGTAAGTATAGAGTTTGACTTAAAAACAGTGGTGCCACTTAGGTGTCATCACTGTTTTCAAACTCAAATTTTTGGCTCGAATAAGGTCAAACACTTCAACATCGCTACCTGTTTTACTTCGCTGCCAAACAACATTGGCTCCATTAGATAGCCACCTTCAATGTAACCTTGCTCTCGATAAAGCAACGAACGCTGCGGTATATTGCCAACACTACCTTCATTGCTCTTCCCTGCTTCGCTGGTACCAGTGCTGCAGCACCAATAACATTTCTTTTAGACAGTTGTTACCCAACTGAGTTGACTAACAGCGAACAGCACCTCAAGTCACAATCAATTCACAACTCACACAAATTACCACCACCAATCAAAAACAATATGCAGTCCGGTTGGTTAAGTTGTAATCGAAGTTGCCGCTAAATTGGGCTCGCCGCCATCAACCCCCAATTGAAATGGCATCGTGGTCGCGAAAAGATGTAACCCACTCGTTAAGTTCATTAACTCCCTGCATCAACCAACCACCGAAGTGCAACCACATTTACAGATTAATACAATCTATTCCAATCTATTTTAAGTTGATCAAGATCAACTACATTAGTCTGCAGTTGCCAAATACTTGCTCTCGCCTCCAAAAAATTTGGCTCTTATCAGGAAGGTTATTATGACCAAAAAACTAACAACGGCCAGTGGCTGCCCAGTAGCTCACAACCAGAACGTGCAAACTGCAGGTAAACGCGGCCCTCAGCTGCTACAAGATGTTTGGTTCTTAGAGAAACTGGCTCACTTTGATCGTGAAGTCATTCCAGAGCGACGCATGCATGCCAAAGGCTCAGCTGCGTATGGCCATTTCACCGTAACTAATGACATCAGCAAATACACCAAAGCGAAGATCTTCTCCGAAGTCGGAAAAACCACACCTTTGTTCACCCGCTTTAGCACCGTTGCTGGTGAACGCGGAGCCGCTGATGCCGAGCGCGATATCCGCGGCTTTGCGGTGAAGTTTTACACCGAAGAGGGCAATTGGGATCTAGTGGGAAATAACACCCCGGTATTCTTTCTGCGCGATCCACTCAAATTCCCAGATCTAAACCACGCAGTAAAACGCGACCCACGCAGTAACCTGCGCAGTGCGACTAACAACTGGGATTTCTGGACTTCACTGCCTGAAGCGCTGCACCAAGTTACTATTGTAATGAGCGAGCGAGGCCTGCCTGCAACCTACCGCCATATGCATGGCTTCGGTAGCCACACCTTTAGCTTTATTAATGCTAGTAACGAACGATTTTGGGTCAAATTCCACCTCAAATCGCAACAGGGCATTAAGAATTTAACCGATCAAGAAGCGGCACTATTATCAGGTCAGGATCGAGAAAGTCATCAGCGCGACCTACTCGATAGCATCGACAATGGCGACTTCCCTAAATGGAAAATGATGGTGCAGGTGATGCCTGAAGCGGACGCCAGCAAGGTGCCTTACAATCCATTTGATCTAACCAAGGTATGGCCACACCAAGACTACCCATTGATTGAAGTGGGCATGTTGGAACTCAACCGTAATCCAGATAACTACTTTGCCGAAGTTGAACAGGCAGCATTTAATCCAGGTGCCATTGTTCCGGGCATCGGTTTCTCGCCAGACAAGATGCTGCAAGGACGTTTGTTCTCATACGGCGATGCTCAGCGCTATCGCTTAGGGGTTAACCACCATAGTATTCCGGTTAACGCACCACGCTGCCCAGTGCACAGCTACCACCGTGATGGTGCGATGCGAGTAGACGGCAACCACGGCGGTACCATCGGTTACGAACCCAACCAACATGGTGAGTGGGCACAGCAACCTGATTTCGCGGAGCCGCCATTAACACTGGAAGGCGCTGCAGATCACTGGGATGCTGCAGAAGATGAAGATAATTTCAGCCAGCCCGGTAATCTGTTCCGCTTGATGAACCCTGAGCAACAACAAGCGCTATTTAGCAACACAGCGAACAACATCGCAGGCGTACCGAAAGAGATCCAGTTGCGTCACTTACGCCACTGCTTCTTAGCCGATCCAGCCTATGCTGCCGGTATTGCAACCCTGCTCGAAATTGACCAGAGCGAATACGCTAGTTAGATCAGCAACTCCCTATTGCCGGTGCAGCATGCATCGGCTTTTTTATGGCTGTGTCACAGTTAAGTGTTGCGGGTTATATCAAGCCTTCGGCTTCTGCGATTTCGGTGCTTTTAGGGGACTATGTCGCGGTGGCGACGGCACATTGTTGTATGCATTAGGGGGGAGCTTTGCCCCCTTTGTATCAAAACTCGCCTAGCCAGTGCTTTAACTGTATTAGAAAGAACAACACTTAGTTGGTATTGCCCTGCCCCGCCCACAAATAGGTCTATGCCCGCATTGCCATTGGCATTAAATCGACTAGTGCTTAAGCAACATAAATCTCTTTATCCATTAGGGTTTACCATCCTCAAAGACACTGTGATTACACTAACCACACCGCGATCCCCACTAGGCTTGTTGCACAAATGCAAACCTGTTAAATTTTAACCACATTTGCTCTGATGGCTACATTTAGTCTGATAGATTCGCCAAAGCCGACATTGTTATCTATAGCTTCGCACTTATCGGCGAAAAATATCGATCGCTTGAGAAACTAATGGCCGGAATATTGCGATAAGGGGGGAGGGCTAACTAAGCTTTGGTTGGTTCACTGCAGTCTTACAAAAATGAACAATAGCGTTAAGGTGACATGTTGAAACAGAAAGGTTTTACTCTCATTGAGCTGGTGATAGTTATCGTCGTTATCGCTATTCTCGCCGCCGTAGCAGCCCCAAAATTCATCGATATCTCCCGTGATGCTCGAATCGCTGTTATCGACAACCTCTACTCCTCGGTACAAACGGCTGCCGATCAAACCTACCTTAAGGCCATACTTGTAGGTGTTGAAGCTGATGAACGCTCGGACATAGAGATTAATGGCACCATTGTTCAAGCCAAATATGGATACCCAGAAGCCCACGCAGAAAGCGATGAGCATGATATTATCGATCTGCTCAATATTAGCGAAGATCTAATGGTCTGCAACGGCAATAATTACCCAAGTAACTGCACCAGCGGCAGCTCTCAAGTTGTTATTGGCTACGACTTGGAAGATGGTGAAGGCTGCTACGTACACTACAGCGAACCCAACGGCACTGGTGCACCGGCAGATGGCTCTAATAAGTACGGCTTAGTTAAGCAAACCAAAGGCTGTTAATAGCTCAAAACAGGGTATCCGCCCAGTAGTCACCGCTAACCGCCATGCGCAGCAGTAAATAGAGCAGTAAGCCGGCGGGGCCGAACATCAGTGTTAGCAACAAGCACGGCACCAATATCCAATGGGCAATACCGTAGTGGTTACCATTAACCACAATAAAGAGCCCCAACATTAGATCAAACGCTAAATAGTGAACCCAACCCGCTAACACCGCTCGTGGTGATTTAAATAGGTTTATTACCCCAGTCAGTGACCAGAAGTGGCCGCGGTATTTTTGCTGCGGATCGTCCAAACGTTTTCCGAAAAATACCAGATAAGTATAGAGCGCAGACAATAACATAACGACCACGCCAACAATGGCAGCTTGGGTATGCTCCCAGCTTGGCAACAGCAGCAACAAGAGCCAACCACTAAGAGCGACATAACTGGCTAGCTTAAACAGTCTCGAGAGTGTGTGCATAACGATTTAAACCATCCTTGTTATAGTTGTGCCGCCTGAAGAATTAGTCATATTCGACCACTATCCAATCAGTGCTATGCGGCAAGCTAACAGCAAATAAACCTAAATCACATCAACATTAGATTTTGTTACTACGCTAACGAAAGCCTGATACCAAGCAAAGAATAGCAATAACATTGATTGGCTTATCACGTATGCTAACGCTACAGACAGTTGTTAATGGGCTTAGGTTTAGAGTCGATGTCATCGTTTCAGTGGGACAAACATTTCATTACCGGGTTAGCTACGGTAGATAGTCAACACAAGCAATTGGTTAATATCATCAACGGCTATGCATTAGAGCTAAACCAACGAAATGTACAACCTCAAGCGCTCGCGCAGCTGTTCGAGCAGCTCATTGATTACAGTCAATACCACTTCGCCGAAGAAGAGCGAGAAATGCGCACGGCTGGGGTCGATCCTCGCCATCAACAGCTTCACGTTGACGCACACCAAGCGTTCTTAGCTGATGTACTGCAGCAACAAAGTGTCATCGCCTCCAATGATCTCGACGGCCAACATCAGTTGCTTGATTACCTAGTTAACTGGCTCGCATTCCATATCCTCGGTATTGACCAAAATATGGCGCGCCAAATACAGGCCATCAATGCCGGTGTAACAGCGGAACAAGCATATATTGAGGAAGAGCGAAACGCCGATCCTGCGGTTCAACCATTGGTCTCAACATTAGAGCGGTTATACAAGCAGGTATCGCTGCGTAATCAACAGCTGTTGACCCTCAACCGCAGCCTAGAGAAACGCATTGCCGAACGTACCGAGGCACTGTCTCAGGCCAATAAGCAGCTAGAAGTTATCGCCTCAACCGATTCACTTACTGGCCTTCCCAATCGACGCTACGCCATTAATCGACTAATGGAGTTATGGCAAGTCTCGCGCCAATCCAAGCGCTCGCTAGTGTGCATGGTGATCGACGCCGATGGCTTTAAGCAGGTCAACGATAACTACGGACACATCTTCGGCGACACCGTCTTAGCTGAGCTCGGTAAAGTGCTGCAATACGCCATCCGCACCGACGACATTATCTGCCGCGTCGGTGGCGATGAGTTCTTCGCAATCTTCCCAGACACAGATCTTAATGGCGGCCTGCAATTAGCGCAGCAAATACTTACTGAGGTGCGTGCTGTGTCTGTGCCAACCCCAGACCAACCTTGGCAAGCCCGAGTCAGTATTGGCGTTGCCTGCTCAACCACCTCAATGAGAAGTTATCAGGAGTTGATTAAGTTGGCAGACAAAGGCGTCTATCTGGCGAAAGCAGCGGGGAAAAACTGCATCAGATGCATCAATAGCTGATGTTGTTAAGCCACGTCCCAAGCCATTACGGAACAATTTGTCCATAACTATTGGAGCTTTTCACTCTCCCCTCCTACGTCCATATTCGGCACTATGCTTGGCAACAAGTAACGCTGATTAATTGAGCCATGCCAATTGGCGCACGGCTCAATTAGGGACACTCTAATGTTGAATAAGATCGCAAAATTTACGGTTAAACCAGAACAACGCCAACACGTTGAAACGGCACTGCTGACCTATCAAAACGGTGCTAAGCAGCTGCGTGGTAACATTGCCGTGCGTATTTATGTAGACCGCGACAACCCCAACCTGTTTTTCACCTACGAACGCTGGGACTGCGCCGCAGGGATAGCCTGTAATGCACTACAAGCCTATTCGATCGAGTTACAAGCAACGCTTGATACGGCGTTAATCGAGCCGGCTGAGCTATTCGAGTTAGGCGAAACCAATCCACTGCCACAGCCATTAAAAACAGCGGCGGTTGACGACGAAGAGTTTATTATCTTGTTCATATTTAAGATCAAGCCTGAACTCCGTCAGCGCTTGCTGCAACAGTTTGAGGATCACGTTAGCCAAACCCGCACTGAGGCGGCAAATCTACTATTTGAGCTCTATACCATCAATGGTAGCAACGATACTCTGGCAGTCTATGAACACTGGCGTAACGAAGCTGCGGTATGGGATATCCACTTCAACCAACCCTACTCCAAGATTACCGGTACACTGATGGAAGCCGCGCTGATTGGCGATATGAAGCAATACATGAATTTCGTCACCCAGCTGGCATAACCTCAGACAGCATTACCACCAGATATTTTTAGCAACCACGACGATATGATGACAATGGTCAACAGCATTGCCGAGATATCAGCCCCCCAACTGGCGACGGTGCCATAGTAGAGCTTTGCCCGCTCTATCTGTAGTTGAGGCAACACCAAACATCGCGCCGCTATTGGCGCGGGTTGCCGTTATAGAGTTCATGGTAGTTGGGAATGTACTGCTCCCAATAGGGCGGGTTACCAACGTAGCTCTTCATCGCTTCGAGAAACTCCGCCACCAACGCTGATTTTTTTCGGTGAGGATAGACTGCGTAGATCCCAGTCCCTTGATTCGATAATTGATGATCGGTCAAAAGAGGCACCAACCCCAACTCACTGATCGGTCGGTCAAGGTTGGACAGATCAAGAACGGTATAACCAACCCCACTCTTGACCGCATTAATTATTGCGCGAACGTCGTTTACCTTACAGTTCCCCTGCATCCGGTAGCGACCTAGTGGTTCTGAGGTGCCGATATCGATCTGATCGAGAGTTACATCACCGTTGCTGTATATCACCGCAGGTAATGCTATTAGCTCCTGAGGTGTCTTTGGCTCACCGTAGCTATCAATAAACTGCTGCGCAGCGACAATGGCAAAGTTGGTATTGGCGATCTTGGTGGCAATAAGGTTGGACTCGACCATCTTGCCAAGACGAAAGGCTAGATCGAAGTGATCAGCAATAATGTCGGTTTTTTTATCATCCAAAAACAGCGTCACCTTAATATCAGGGTAACGTGTGATAAAACGGTTGATCACCGGCTGTACTACCTCTTGTCCCAACGACACCGAGGTCGTTATCCGCAGCGCCCCCTTTGGTTGGGCATGGTATGCCGCTGCCGTGTCTTGGATCTGATCTAAGGTGTTCACTACCGTCTGCGCCTGAGCCAATATCTCCTCACCGGCAGAGGTTAGCGAGAAGGAGCGAGTTGACCGATTCAACAACTGCACCCCAAGATCCGCCTCGAGCTTCTTTATTTGCTTCGACAGTGACGAATTGTCCATATCGTGCAATGCAGCCGCTTTAGTGAATGAACCCTGCTGCACTATATCCAGAAACAGTGCTAACTGATTCGCAATAGACATCTAATTCCCAACCCCCCTGATACTCCTCCGCTAAGCCTACCTTATTGAGCTTAGCGGCAATAGCAAACAGACAAACAAACCGTTCTCCGTTGCGAACAATTAAAAACCAAACCAGAAGATTGTGTCATTAATGTGGCGAATGTTGTTCTGTTTTGTAATTTGATTCACTGGTTTCTAGTCACCGCTCACAAAAAAGTAATCGCGCACGGATGTTAACCATTGCGTTAGTGAAATCCTGTGATACTCCCGTGCAATTATGAGAACCAAGCCTCACCAATACGCTGTGACAGCTTAGTTATTCACACTAATTCACAGGATTCACAATGACTCAATCATACTCTGTTGCTGTTATCGGCCTTGGCTCTATGGGCATGGGCGCAGCTCTGTCTTGCATCAATGCGGGCCTTACCACCTACGGTGTGGATCTTAATCCTGTCGCGTTAGAGCAACTTAACAAAGCCGGCGCTGCTGCCACTGGTACCGATGCTAAGGCTTATGCTGCCGACGTCGATGCGGTGATGCTACTGGTTGTTAACGCCAAACAAGTAAACACCATTTTATTTGATTTAGGCCTTGCTGCAGCATTGAAGCCAGGCACCGCAGTGATGGTGTCTGCCACTATTTCTGCCGACGACGCCAAAGCGATTGAAACCAAACTTAATGAGCACCAACTACTGATGTTGGACGCCCCAGTATCTGGCGGTGCCGCTAAAGCCGCAGCCGGAGAGATGACCATTATGGCTTCCGGCAGTGAGCAGGCTTTTGCTAAACTGCAACCGGTACTGGATGCCACCTCTGCCAAAACCTACAACATCGGCACTGAAATTGGCCTTGGCGCCACTGTTAAGATCATCCACCAGTTGCTGGCTGGCGTACACATTGCTGCAGGTGCTGAAGCGATGGCGATGGCGGCTAAAGCAGGGATTCCGCTGGATACTATGTACGACGTGGTTACCAATGCCGCCGGTAATAGCTGGATGTTTGAAAACCGTATGAAGCACGTCGTTAACGGCGACTATACCCCAACCTCAATGGTCGATATCTTCGTAAAAGATATGGGCCTGGTGGCAGATACAGCCAAGAGCCTCAACTTCCCATCGCCACTGGCGAGCACCGCCTACAACATGTACCTCAACGCGTCTAACGCTGGCTATGGCCACCAAGCCGATGCGGCCGTCATCAAAACCTTCTCCGGCATCACCTTGCCAGGAGATGAAGCATGATCAAGATAGGAGTTATCGCCGACGATTTCACCGGCGCTACCGACATCGCGAGCTTCTTAGTTGAAAACGGCTTAAGCACAGTACAGCTGTCTGGTGTGCCGGCTGGCGACATCGAGCTGAATACCGACGCAGTCGTTATCAGCCTGAAATCGCGTTCTTGCCCAACTGACGAAGCAATCCGCGATTCCATTGCTGCACTAGATTGGCTTAAATCCCGTGGCACTGAGCAGGTTTACTTTAAATACTGCTCTACGTTTGACTCCACCGCCGCGGGCAACATCGGTCCGGTAACCGATGCCCTGCTTGACGCGCTGGACCATGACTTCACCATCATCTGCCCTTCGCTACCGGTTAACGGTCGCAGCGTTTACATGGGCAACCTATTTGTTGGTGAGCAGCTGCTGTCTGAATCTGGCATGCGTAACCACCCGGTCACGCCAATGACCGACAGCAACCTAGTCCGTCTCATGGATGCACAAGCCCGCGGTACCACCGGCTTGGTTAATGCTGCCATCATCGACGCTGGCGTTGATGCGGTAAAAGCACGCCTTGAAGAGGTTAAAGCCGCCGGCCATCGTTACGCGGTATTGGACACCCTCAATGAAGCTCACCTCGAAACCCTAGGTGCCGCAGTTGCCGGTTTGCCACTGGTAACCGGTGGTTCAGGCCTCGCACTAGGCTTAGCGCGACACTTGGCAACTAGCACAACCAAGCAGTCCGCTGCGGGTCAACCAACTCGTGGCAAAACCGTCATATTCTCCGGTTCATGCTCACAGATGACCAACGCCCAAGTTGCCGATTACCGCCAGCATGCTTGCAGCTACCCGTTGGATGTAAAAGCCTGTATCGAACAGGACGACTACGCCCGTCAAATCATGGCGTGGTTGCTACCTAAGCTAGACAACCCTGCCGCGCCGTTGGTATTCGCCACTGCCGATGCCGAGACCCTAGCGCAGATCCAAGCAACCTATGGTGCAGAGCGCGCCTCTACTGCAGTAGAGGAGACCTTTGCCGAGTTGGCCTTACTGGCGAAGCAGCATCAGGTAACTAACTTCATCGTCGCTGGTGGCGAAACCTCCTCTATTGTTACCCAGCGCCTTGGGGTGGAAGCCTTCCACATCGGCCCGCAGATCGCCCCTGGTGTGCCTTGGGTAAAAGCGGTCGACCAAAACCTCAACCTGACGCTGAAATCCGGCAACTTTGGTCAGGTGGATTTCTTCTCCCGCGCGCTTACCTTCATGGTGGAAAAATGATGACCGAACAACAACTGCGGCAACAGATGGTCGACTTAGGCCGCTCGCTGTTTGAACGGGGCTACGCTACTGGTGGCGCCGGCAACCTATCATTGCGCCTACCATGTGGCAATGTATTGGCAACTCCGACCGGTTCATGCATGGGCCGATTAGCTGCCGACCGCCTCAGCAAAGTCAGCATCGATGGCAACCCAATCAGTGGTGACAAAGCTTCGAAAGAGGTGCAGTTTCACTTGGCAATGTACCGTGCCAACCCTAAGCATCGTGCCATTGTGCACCTGCATTGCACCTATCTAACGGCGCTGTCTTGCCAAGAGGGTTTAGACCCTACCAACGTAATTAAGCCATTCACTCCGTACTACGTAATGCGCATTGGCAAGATGCCACTGGTGCCGTACTTCACCCCCGGTGACAAAGCCATTGCCGATAAATTGGCTGCACTGGCTCCAGTACACCGCGCCATGTTGCTGGCCAACCACGGTCCAGTGTGTGCAGGCAAAGATTTAGAAGACGCAGTTAACAACATGGAAGAGCTGGAAGAGACCGCTAAGTTGTTAAACCTGATGAAAGACCAACCGATTCGTTACTTAAGCCAACAAGAAGTGGCTGAGCTGGAGGCCCGTTATGGCTAAATTTGCTGCCAACCTAACCACTCTATTCACCGAACTGCCGTTTATGGAACGCTTTGCGGCGGCCAAAGCCGCCGGTTTCGAGGCGGTTGAGTTTCTGTTTCCATACGACTATGCCAAGGAAGATCTGGCGGCGCAGCTGCAACAGCATGGCTTGACCCAAGCACTGTTCAACATGTTCCCAGGTGACTGGGCAGCAGGTGAACGCGGCATGGCCGCAATCCCAGGCCGTGAAGCTGAGTTTCGCAACAATGCCGAACAAGCACTGCAATACGCTATTGCGTTGGGCTGTAAAAAAGTGCACGCCATGGCCGGTATTGTTGATATGAACCACAGCATCGACAGCCACCGTGACACCTTTATCAACAACCTTCGTTGGGCTGCTGACCTATATGCCGAGCACGGTATCGAGATCCAGATTGAACCGCTGAACGACCGTGATGCACCAGGCTACTTCCTTGCTCATCAACGTGATGCGCTAGAGCTAGCTAAGGCCACCGACCGTGACAACGTTAAGGTTCAGTTTGATCTGTACCACGCCCAAATTATGGATGGTGATCTGTCCAAACTGATTGCAGAGATTGGTAGCTACATAGGCCACGTCCAGATTGCTTCGGTACCTGAACGTCACGAACCAAGCGAAGGCGAGTTGAACTACCCACACCTATTTAAGGTATTGGATAAGCACTACGCCGGTTACATCGGTTGTGAATATCACCCGCGTAACGACACTGTTTCTGGTTTGAGCTGGATGGCTCAAGCCTAACTCAATGAGGCGACCGTACTGGTCGCCGTTTCCTATATAACAACGGAACCCCAAAAATTATGGAAACTACCATCATCGGCATTGTCGCAGGCCTTATTGCCCTGTTGGCCATGGTATTAAAGACCCGTATCCACATCTTCCCGGCCATGATCATCACAGCGTTAATCATCGGTTTGTTTGGTGGCATGGATCCTAATGCACTAACCAAGGCATTAACCTCTGGCTTCGGTGGTACCTTGTCTTCAATTGGTCTGATCATCGGTTTCGGTGTGATGATGGGTTCCTGCTTTGAAGTCTCTGGTGCGGCTAAGCGAATGGCTCGTACCTTCATCAAGATCTTTGGTAAAGGTCGCGAAGACATCGCGTTGGGTTTCACCGGTGTGTTGGTTTCCATTCCAGTATTTTGTGACTCGGCTTACGTGCTGTTGCAATCGTTGGTTCGCGCAATCTCTGCCAACACCGGTAAGTCCGTTGTTGGTTTAGGTTCTACCTTGGCAATCGGTCTGCTGATCACCCACGCCATGGTGCCACCAACACCGGGCCCTGTTGGCGTTGCTGCGTTGCTGGGTGTCGATTTGGGCGCATACATGGTTTGGGGACTTATCGTTGCTATCCCAATGATGCTAGGTACCATTTTCTACACCCGCCGCATGGGCCAAAAATACTACCGTGTTCCAGGTAAAGATGGCGAATGGATCTCTGAGCCAGCGATGTTCCGCGGCGTCAAAGAGATGTCTTCTGAAGAGGAAGCGAAACTGCCAAGCAACTTGCTGTCATTCGCGCCAATCCTAATGCCTATTGCGCTAATCTTAACCCGCACCTTAATGGGCAAACTGCCTGAGGGTGAAGAAGCCAGCTTCTTATACAACTTGATTCAACTGGTTGGCCACCCGGTAATCGCCGTTGGTCTCGGCCTGCTGGTAGCGCTGTATGGTTTGACTCGTCACATCCCACGTGAGCAGATCATCACCTCGATGGAGAGCGGCGTTTCCTCTACCGGTATCATCCTACTGGTAACTGGTGCCGGCGGTGCAATGGGTGCAGTACTGCGTGCTTCTGGCGCTGGCGACACCATTGCCGATGCCATCGCCTCTACCGGTTTACCACCAATCCTGATCCCGCTGGCAATCGCTTCACTGCTACGTTTAGCTCAGGGGTCTGCCACGGTTGCGATGATCACTGCAGCGACCATCACTGCACCTATGGTTCCGGGGCTGGGCTTAGAGCCAGTATTCGTTGCCTTGGCTTGTGCTGTTGGTGCTATCGGCTTTAGTCACTTTAATGATTCCTACTTCCACGTGGTAAACCGCACCTTGGGTGTAGATGAAACCAAAGCACAGATGGAGATCTGGTGTGTGACCGCTATGATCGCTTGGGCGATTGGTGCCACCATGGTGACGGCATTGAACTTGGCCTTCGGCTCAGCCGGTACCATCTTCGATCTGGTTATCCCAATGCTGACCCTAGCAGGTCTGCTAGTGTGGATTAGCAAGCAGGATACCGAAGAGCTGCCTGCTACTGAAACGGCCTAATCCGCCAATAGCGCCAGTTTTAAAGGCCAGTCAGAGCAATCCGACTGGCCTTTTTGTTTGGTCGTAGGGGCGCTCATGAGCGACCTCGACCGCAACCTCGACCGCAACAGCAGCCTCAAGCACAACCGCAATGGCACCGTTCTCAACCTCAGCGAAGGTCAATCACGATTGCCCCTACCGCACCATTGCCCCAACAACATTCACCTGCCCAGACGTAGGGGCGCTCATGAGCGACCGCAACCTCGGCTACAACCTCGACCGAAGCCTCGACCGCAACCTCGGCCGCAACAGCAGCCTTGAGCACAACCGCAATGGCACAGTTTTCAACCTCAACGAAGGTCAATCACGATTGCCCCTACCGCAATCACCCTTGCCCCAACAACATTCACCTGCCCAGACGTAGGGGCGCTCATGAGCGACCGCGACCAAGACCGCAACCTCGACCGCAACAGCAGCCCCGAGCGCAACCTCAATGGCACCGTTCTCAACCTCAGCGAAGGTCAATCACGATTGCCCCTACCGCACCATTGCCCCAACAACATTCACCTGCCCAGACGTAGGGGCGCTCATGAGCGACCTCGACCGAAGCCTCGACCGCAACCTCGGCCGCAACAGCGGCCTTGACCGCAATCACCATTGCCCCAACAACATTCACCTGCCCAGACGTAGGGGCGCTCATGAGCGACCGCGACCAAGACCGCAACCTCGACCGCAACAGCAGCCCCGAGCGCAACCTCAATGGCACCGTTCTCAACCTCAGCGAAGGTCAATCACGATTGCCCCTACCGCACCATTGCCCCAACAACATTCACCTGCCCAGACGTAGGGGCGCTCATGAGCGACCGCAACCTCGGCTACAACCTAGACCGCAACAGCAGCCCCGACCACAACCTCAATGGCACAGTTTTCAACCTCAGCGAAGGTCAATCACGATTGCCCCTACCGCACCATTGCCCCAACAACATTCACCTGCCCAGACGTAGGGGCGCTCATGAGCGACCGCAACCAAGACCGCAACCTCGACCGCAATAGCAGCCCCGAGCACAACCTCAATGGCACCGTTCTCAACCTCAGCGAAGGTCAATCTCGATTGCACCCACCGCAATCACCATTGCCCCAACAACATTCACCTGACCAGACGTAGGGGCGCTCATGAGCGACCGCAACCTCGGCTACAACCTCGGCCGAAGCCTCGACCGCAACCGCAATGGCACAGTTTTCAACCTCAGCGAAGGTCAATCACGATTGCCCCTACCGCAACCACCATTGCCCCAACAACATTCACCTGCCCAGACGTAGGGGCGCTCATGAGCGACCGCGACCAAGACCGCAACCTCGACCGCAACCTCGACCGCAACAGCAGCCTTGAGCACAACCGCAATGGCACAGCTCTCAACCTCAGCGAAGGTCAATCACGATTGCCCCCACCGCAATCACCACAGTCCGACAACGATTCCTTTTCGACAATTGTCACGTTAATACAAACCTAAAAGGCCAGCACACTGTGCTGGCCTCGTTATTGCGCTCGAGCTATTACTGATCGAATGCTGGCTTGATCACGGTCGCACGATAGCCCGGAGCACCTGGTGCCATGCCGTGAACCCAGATCTCAACCGCGGGCTTATCTTCGCCATATGGGACCTCCAAAATCTTACCAACGGTTTTCCCTTCGTACAGACCGGTAGACATCGATGCGATGAAGTTAGAATCCTTATCGCCCATGTATTGAGTGATAGAGGTAACCGGCGAGTAGAACTCGTAGCCACGATCCTTACCGTACTGCCACAGCTGCTGTACCGTCATGTTCTCTTCATCAATCACATACTCAACACCACGGGTGTACTTCATGGTTGGCATCGCTGGCTGTTCGTTGCCACGGCCGTCACCGTTATCGAGAACGAACAGTTTGAAGTAGCGCTGATCGTTATTTTTGCCGATGTAAGCGGTGTGTTGAGTCCAAGTAAAGTCGAACTTATCTAAGTCTGGACACTGGCCCTGTTCAGTACAATCGATGTTATTCCCATCCGCATCAATTGGCTGCAGTACCTTGGCGGCTAAGTCACCTTTCCAACCGCCACGAGCGGACATAATCCACTTCACTTGGTTATCTTTACCAATCTTAATATTGGCGGACTGGTGACGCAGCGACACAATCAAACCGTCGTCTAACTCATCGTAAGAGACTGAGTTAACGTGAGCCCAGTTACGGCCAGCACCAACACCTGGTACATCACCGTAAGGCATCGCGGCCAGCTCTTCTTTGGTTACTGTTTTACCAGCCTTATCAACATCAACATTCAAACACACAGCGCCCATATCCAACCCTTTGAGGGTGATATCGCGATACGGATCGAGAATGCCGTTTAAGTCCCACTCGTGAACTAATTTGCCGTTTGGGTCGACCTCAATAATGTGGTCACGGACGGTGTTAACAATCTCACCGATGTCATTGCGGTAGTCCTTTTTAGCCACGCGAATAATCATGTTGCCGTTCGGACGGTGGTGAATGTCGTGGGAGAAATCAGAGTAGTTACCTGGTAGATCACGCGAGTACACGTGCTCCCCCATCAAGCTCATACGGTGGTAAGCCTGACCTGCGCCCCAAACCAGATCCTTACCAACCTGCTTAATGCCCATTACGTAACCGGTTTTACGATAGTGTTCCGCGTCGCGGAACGCTTGGTAATCCATGTACCAGCGTAAATCGCCATTGGTGTCGTACATTGAAAGGGTTGGTGAACGATCCCACAAGCCAGCCCCTGGTGCTTTGGGGTTGTTATGGCCAACGATAGAACGTGCTGAGCCATCGCCAAAGCCATCTACAAGGTACAACCGATCTTCAAAACCCTTTGCCGCTTTAACTTTAACTTCGCCTTTAAGGTAAGAGCTGCGTGCATTTGCCGCTGGAGTAAACTTGACCCCACCGGTGCGCATGTTAAAGGTGTGATTCTGACGTTTGCCATCTTCGGTCCAGTTAACCAAGACTCGGTTTTGGTAATCTGCATATAAGCCAAACACTGGAATACCGGAGTGTTGCAGCAACTCATTCGCTGCGACATGGTAACTAATATCGACTCCATCAGCGCCTTTGGCTAGTACGGTCACTTTGACATCGGTCAGCTTACGGCCGCTAGGAATGTCAATCACAGCGGTCAACGGCGCGTAGCCATATTTGTTCATGAAAATGGTGCCGATCACCTCAGTGCCTTTGGAGTAGACTGCCATTCCGCGAGTGGACTTAAGTGAGCTCTTAACCCCTGCGGCCATTGCACTTTGGCTAAAACCAATGGCACCAATCACTGCAAATACTACTGCTGCATTGCGTATCTTCATCATTATCTCCGAGTAAACATGGTTTGATTCGAGCTATGTTGGTAACCAGATTAACCACAGCAATCACTCAGAAATGAGAGTTAAAACTCACCCAACCGAACCACCATCGACTTAGCAGCAAGTCGAGACTTGCCTCACTAATATCAACCATCCACAATAATTTCTCTCGGTTAACAACCGCGCTAGCGTTAGCTTATTCACAACCTTAACAAGGTTCAGGTTGAACAATTTTCATTACTCGACAGTGCCAAGAAAAGTCGCGAGACTTTCTCGAAATAGTTTTCGCTTAAGGCTGCTGCAATGTATAGAAAGAACCGCCAAACCGTTCGTAATCAATTACTGCGCAGCGCGCAATATTTGATTCAACAGCAGGGGCTGGTATCGATGCGTTTCTGCGACATTGCCAAGCATGCGGAAACATCCACGGGCACGCTTTACTCCCACTTTGCTTCAAAAGAGAACCTGCTGGTGGAGTTGTATGTTGAGCGCATCAACGACTATGTTAAAACGCGGCAGGAGTTATTAGACGCCGAGCTTAACCCTGCAGAGCGCTTGTTGGTATCAAATCTCACCCCAATCATGGTGAGCTTGCACAGCCCCAACACTGATGGGCTCAATTTTATGATTGCCAATGCCGGGTTGTGGCAACACGCTGAAAGCGCATATCGCAGTCAAATAGAAGCCAGTTTTTTAAAACTGCAGCAGATCACCGACAAATTGTGGTTAGTGCCGATCGAACAGGGAAAATTGCTGAGCGATATGGCCGCTATTAAACAATGCCGCCAACTCTTGATTGGTTATCAACGAGGCTGTGTGCTGCAATCGCAAAATCTGTTCCTGCGCGAGCAGCAGTCGTTGCCAAGTCTCGAATGCTCATTTTCCACCATGGAAAACCTATTGAATGGGCTAGACTGGCTCGCTCCCTATGGTCATATTGACCAAAGTCAGGTTATCTCAGCTTGTCGAACCCAACTGGATTGGCACACCAAGGCATTGATATAAAATCAATTTATACTGGGCATTCAAATTGAGATAAGGTAACCAAAAGCACCGTAACAGAGGTTGTGATGCCCTTACCTATTCTCTATTCTCTCCGCCGCTGCCCCTACTGCGTTCGAGCGCGATTGGTGCTGCTGCATGCTGAGCAACCGGTAGAGATTAGAGACATTGTATTGGCCAACAAGCCTACCGAGCTAATCACTGCTTCAGCCAAGGGCACTGTGCCGGTATTGCAGCTACCTGACGGTAGAGTGATAGAGGAAAGTCTCGATATCATGGTTTGGGCGTTAGCGCAGCAAGATCCTAGCGATCTGCTCCGCCAGCAGCAGCCTCTAGTTAAACAACAGATGCAACAATTAATTCAATACGCCGATAGGGAGTTTGTGCCCATACTTGAGAGCTATCAAGCGGCCGTGCGCTACCGAGCTCCAAACCACCAGTATTACCGCCAGCGCACCTTGTCGTTCATGCGGCAATTGGAACAACGGCTGCGACAGCATAGCCATCTGTTTGGGGAGACTCCGTCATTAGTCGATTACGCTTTATTACCGTTCATACGTAAGTTTTCACGCATAGAGCGGCGGTGGTTTATAAGTGAGGATTTTGGCGAGATACGGCGTTGGTTAGCGCAGCACTACCAACACCGTTTATATAACCAAGCGATGCAGTCATTCCCACGCTGGCACCAAGGTAAGGTGCCAACGGTATTGGGTAACTAGTGATTGAACAGACCATTACAATCCACAGTCTTGCTCTGTATCTTCAATGTCGCCCTGTAAGGTTTTAACCCAGCTGCCGGTGCCTTCATGTTGCTGGTAAAGATCGACAAGCTCGTCCTGTAACCCAACCAGCTTTTCACAAACCTGTTGATCAAGTTCACCACTAAAGGCGTCCCCCATCATCTGCAGCATCACTACCGCCATGTCAGATTCAATCCGCCGATACTCTTCCGTTTGATTGGCCGCCTCAATACCGCCCTCGAGCTTGCCACAACCAACTAACAGCAGTGCCGTTGCGATACCCATTGTTATGGACTTAACGTGCTGCATGGATACATCCTTGTATAGAGATAGCGCTAAATAACGTGTGGAGATTAAGTTACGGCAACGAAACCACACCAACAACGCGCTATTGCTGCCAAAGCCACGCGGCTATTACCTATTCTGCGGTGGTTAAAGTCTCACAGAGCCGCTCACCTTAGGTGGAGCATCAAAGCAATAATCCAAGTTCAAGCTCGATGCCCCAATTGATTCCGTCTGCCCATAAAGCCACAGCAAAATACTGATTTTTAAGATATTTTAACCATATAAATTAATTATCGAAAAAATACAGGAGTTGGTTAAGGACAAAATCTTCCAATGTTTTTGGACATTTTGCACCTTTGGCTTGGGATAACCCGGTGATAGCATGCGTGCCATTGAGTCAACGGGGTAATCGCTACAGCGTTGATTATCCCAATTCACACTTGTTCAAGCGCTTAATGGAGCAGCAACAATGACAATTGCAAAAGATACCAAAGCTATCCAATCTCAGATCATCGAAGCCTTTAACTTTCGCCATGCAACTAAGGTGTTCGATCCCAAGCGCAAGATCAGTGATGACCAATTCAACACCATCCTTGAGGCGGCGCGGTTATCACCAACCTCTTTTGGTTTCGAACCATTCCAGATGTTGATTATCCAGTCGCCACAAAAGCGTGAGTTGTTCCGCGATTTTGCTTGGGGTGCAAATGGTGCCTTTAATGGCTCCGCAGGCCAGCTTGGTACCGCCAGTCACTTTGTGATCTTTTTGGCTCACACCGACGTAAACATGAAGCATAACTCTGAGTACCAACAGAAGTTTATGAAGGAAGTAAAGCAACTGCCAGACGATGTGATTGGCTTTATCAACCAAGCCTTCCAGAAGTTTCAGGAGCAAGATTTTAATATTGATGGCGCTCGCCAAATCACTGATTGGGCTGGCAAGCAAGCTTACATTGCCTTAGGCAACACCATGTCGGTTGCAGCGCAGATAGGTATCGATTCTTGCCCTATCGAGGGCTTTGAAATGGATAAGACATCACAAGTACTGGAGGAGCACTTCGGTATCGACCCTAAGGTGTATCAGCCGGCTGTTATGGCGGCCTTTGGTTACCGAGCCGACGAGCCACAATTTGATAAGACCCGCCGTACTATGGAGCAAATGGTTAGCTGGTTCTAACATCTGCACCAACACAGTTTCATCATCTTTGGTGCCCGAGAGCAATCTCGTGGCGCCTTTTTTTGGCTGTGTCACAGTTAAGTGTTGAGGTTTATATCAAGCCTTCGGCTGTACCGATTGCAGTACTCTTAGGGGTTGCGTCGCAGTGCCGACAGCACATTCTTGTATGCATTAGGGGGGAGCTTCGCCCGCTTTGGAATCCCCCTTGCCTTAGGTCGCCGTCCAAAACGCTTCGCTGAACTGCTCCAATGCGGCAGAAGATCAATAGCGGTAGTGCTTTACCCTTGTATCGCGACTCTCCTAGCCAGCGCTTTAACAGCCTTGGAAAGAGCAACACTTAATTGGTACACAGCCTTTTTTGTGTCTAAATACATTATCGCTGCCAGATTCACCTCTCAACCAGTTTGATTCGGCAGTGCTCTCGCAGGTAGATATAAATGACGCAAATCCTCCATCTCTCTCCGCCAAAACAATTTGATCTTTTTACTTCCAAATTCAGTTGATTCATGACAACCAGCATAGTTACAGCCGATAAAACACCACAAATTGACAGCAGCTAGCCGATTCACCCGAATTGATATTGGTGCGCCCCTTGAATATTAACCAACTGTTAACATACCCGATCATTTTAGTCAGGTATATCAACCAACAGGCATTTGGGGAAGGGAAGCATGAAAAAACATCTAATATACGGAGCATTGATCACTGCTCTTTCTGGTTGTGGTGGAGGTGAGAGCAACGATGACTCAGGAGCGGTCGCGCTCAATCCGAGTCCGACCCCAGACAACGCGCCACCAACGTTGATCGGTTCTACTGCCGAACCACAAGGTGATAACTGTGCCAATGGTGGTGAGTGGCTACAGGTTGGGATTGATAGCAATGGTGACGGCACCTTAACCGACGGCGAGATCACCGATACCCAACTGATTTGCCACGGTGCCAACGGTCAGGCTGGCCTTAGCGCGCGGTTCAATGTTAGCCAAGAATCCACTGGTGAAAACTGCACTAACGGGGGCCAGCGAGTTGAAGTAGGTCTCGACTCAAATAGCGATGCGGTGTTATCAGATGACGAAGTGTTGTCAGTGCTTTATGTTTGTAACGGTGAACAAGGCTTCACAGGCCAAGACGGTTTTACCGCCTTAGTGGCAACGATTGCCGAGCCTGCAGGCGCTAATTGCGACGCCGGTGGCACCCGAATTAACTCTGGCCTCGATAGCAACCGCAACAACATCCTTGATGCTGAAGAGATAACTAACACTCAATACATTTGTCACGGTAACGACGGCGAAGGTGGAAGCGACGGTGATGATGGCCAAGACGGATACTCAGTTGTAACCAATCTAAGTACCGAAGAGCCCGGCGAGCACTGTAGTAACGGTGGCAAACGCCTCGATATCGGCTTAGACCTGAACCGCAACAACATGCTCGATCTCGAGGAGATCACCAACACCCAATATGTCTGTAATGGCATCGATGCCCCTGCACCAGTTGATATTACTGTAACAAGCACTGCCGCCAACGAAGATGATACCAGCCTAATATTTACCGTTGCTCTATCTGAAGCACAGGTTGCTCCCCTGAGCATTAACTACGGTACCGTAGGGATCACTGCAACGGCCGGCCTAGACTTTACTAGCACTGCGGGTACCTTAGTTTACAGCCCCGGTGAAACCAGCAAAACTGTCGCAATTGAACTGGCAAGCGACACACTGTTTGAGTGCAACGAAACGGTAATGTTGGCATTGAATAGCAACGGCAGCAGCTACAGCGGCTTTGGACAAATCAACGATAACGGCGCCGCTCAATTAGAGGCGCGTATCGATGTAATCGACAACGAAATCGTCGAGAATGACAGCGATGCAACATTTGCCTTAGTGTTTGACCACCCAGTATGTGAACCAGTAGAGGTTGCATTAGCTTACAGCGGCTCCGCTATCCACGGCGTTGATTTCAATGCAGCAGAAACCGTTGTAATCGCCGCTGCAACAGAACGAGTTGAAGTGGCTATCAAGCCAGTTAACGATGCTATTCGTGAGGAGCGAGAAACCATTCAAGTGTCCGCCAGCATCGCTGACACGGGCGTACACGCGTTAAACCTAATGGCAGCCGATAATAGTCACTCCAGTGCAACTAGTAGCGCCAGCATCAATTTCAGCGGCGCTGAGATCAGTATAATTCCAACCACTGCTAAGTTATTTGGTGGCTTTTATGCCAACTGTGTTGTTACCGAAGATAGCTTGGTTAAATGTTGGGGCCATAATGGCGGCTATGCCCTTGGCAACGGCCACGATGACGATATCGGCGACGATTTCGGCGAGGCCGAGCTGACCGAATCCTGCAACCAGGATGGGCTGAATGGTTTGATTGAGATAACCCGCTATGAGGTTGATGACCTCGATAATTGCAGCGGTTATGGTGGCTACGTTATCACCCAAGGCAATGATGACAATGGCAACGGCACACTTGAGGATGATGAACTGGTATCCCGTGCTATCAATCGTTGTGGTAACAACGTTCCTCCCTACATCGCCTTGGAGCCACAACAGTTCGAAGCCTCTGCTTCTTGTCCAGAGGGCGGCATGTCAATTTTTCATGGGAGCGATGACAATCTCGATGGGGTACTTACCACATCAGAGATGGGCAGCGAATTGCTAGCTACTGACATCGGCGACATTGCCGTTATTTCCATAGCCGTAGGCGAGTATCAAAGCTGTGCCCTATTTGTCGACAACACCGTTAAATGTTGGGGTAGTAATAGCAACGGAATGCTTGGATTAGGGGTTCCTTTTGCAGATAACAGCTACATTGGTGACGACCCAGCTGAGCTCGGTAACAATTTGGTTGGCGTCAATTTCGGCACCGGGCGGACCGCAATATCACTTACTGGTGGCGATGATCACTTCTGTGCCATTTTGGACGATGAAAGCCTCCGCTGCTGGGGCAATGGTAGCGATGGCCGTCTTGGTTATGAAAATAAAGATAGTGTCGGCGCAACCCCAGATAGCATTGGTGATAGTTGGCCAGCAGTAAACTTCGGCAACGGCAGCGATGGCCAACCATTAACGGTAAAGCAGATCGCAAGTGGTTATAACTACAATTGTGCCATTCTCAGTGACGACAGCCTCCGTTGTTGGGGCGACGGCGCCTTCTTCAAATTAGGCTATCAACATACCGACGACATTGGCGATGACGTTGGTGAGATGGGCGCCAACCTGCCTGCTATCAATCTTGGCACCGATCTCACCCCACTCCAGATCTACAGCGGCTACGGTACCAACTGTGTGATATTTGATGACGGCTCACTAAAATGTTGGGGCAACAATCGTGATGGTCAAGCAGGCCTAGGCCGAGGCGATAGTTTCGTTGGTGATGGCGGCTATGAGAGCACTAGCGCGTTATGTCGCGGTAACGAAGCAGTATTTGAAACGCGCACCGTAATGAGTGTGAATAACAGTTGTGAAGTTGAAGGTTTTCGCATCGATTACGGCTACGATAGCAATGCCGATGGAGCCCTCAGTGCCGATGAATATCAAGGTACATACAACCGCTGCGGCGTTGATGGCGCGCCGGCATTAGGGGCGATTATTGAACACCGGCTCGGTTCGAGCGAGTGTAACGGCAATGGTGGTTTCGAATACAATTACGGCTACGATGTGGATGGTGACGACTTACCGACTCCAGAGATGGGTGACAACCTTCCTTTCGTCCAGTTAGCCAGTTCAGCACCAATCACTAAAATCGCCATGGGTTACTACTCGACCTGTGTGTTGTTTGACGATCACACCCTCAATTGTTGGGGCGACGGTGACGAAGGTACCACAGGCCTTGATACTGATAACGACTGGAGCGACACCCCTGATGAGCTACCGTCCAATGCCGCGTTACCTGATTTAGGTGAAGGCCGTTACGCCATCGATATTGCTGGCCGCGGTTACCAGATGTGTGCGTTGCTCGATAACCTCGAGGTAAAATGTTGGGGCTATAGCGAATACGGTGAAGTCGGGGTTCCACAGCTCTATGACCTCATCATCGGTGACGGGATTAATGAGTTTGGCGATACCGCCATTGAGATGGGCGATAACCTGCCAGCGGTTGAACTGTATTGAGGCGATAACCGATCGCTTGGTTAATGACATATCGGCAGTGCTGTGAAGGCACTGCCTTTTTTAGGCTGTGTCGTAGTTAGCTGTTGAAGTTTATCTTAAGCCTTCGGCTTCACCGATTTCGGTGCTTTTAGGCGAGGATGTCGCGACGGCGACGGCACATTCTTGTATGCATTAGAGGGGGGCGCTTCGTCCCCTTTGGAATACCCCTTGCCTTACGTCGCCGTCCAAAACGCTTCGCTGGACTGTTCCAATGCAGCAGAAGATCAACGGCGGTAGTGCTTTGCCCTTGTATCAACACTCGCCTAGCCGCTGCGTTAACAACCTTGGAATGAATAACACTTAGTTGGTACACAGCCTCTTTATTGGTTAACTTTTTGCAAAATGTTGGCCACATCGGCACGGTCTGGCAAGGGGCAAAGCCTGCTTTAACACGCAATTACGATATCGCCGGTTAAATTATGGCGATACAACTATGCATTAATGGCGGCATTTACCATTACGATTATGGTCATGATTGGTGGCTTAGATTGCAGCACCAATACTGCCGCCAGTGCTTGTGGTACCAAGTTAACCTCGATGGCAATGTTGTGCGGTTGCCACCTCCAGCTTCGCTGCGGTTTACTCCCGCCACTCATTGCTCAGGTCAAACTCTTACTTGGCTTAGCGCATATTGCCGCTAACGAACGGGGTGAATCAACTAACGGTACTAACAACGAACACGTATTGCTGCTTTAGAACTCGATCGATAGCTTTAAAGCTTACTCATTCTATGGATCGGGATGTACTAATGAGTCAGCCTCTACTTGGCCCCGTCAACAAAGCCACGCTATTGAGCAGTTCGCCATGGCTACGCGCCGTGACACTGATTAAATGGCACAACAAAGTCGGCACACTTGCCTTTACGCTGTTGCTAACAGGATTGCTGTTACCATGGGTTGACGCGGATAAGCTAGCTAACCCGATGATGACGCAAGCTCGGGGACAGATGAGTTGGCTGACGCCTTTATGCATGATTGCTGTTATTGGATTAGTCAGCTTTGCAGTTGGTCTTAGCGGTAAGCTGAGCCGTGCAACAGCCTTGCTATGTAGCGTTATTTTAATCTGCGTGCTGGTTGATACATTACACCATCTACAAGCGCTGGCAGCGCTGTTTGGTGGCAGTGGTCATGGCTCATTGTCAGCTCGAGAGGTTAGCTATTTAGGGCAACAGATAATCGCTAATCTAAGCTTTGGCGGCTACTGTCTCTGTATCGGTTTTATCATGGTTTTGGGCTGTATCATTGCGCCTCGTTATCGCTCCAATAAACTGCTGTTAGCTCAACTCACAGCACCGAACCAAGACCAAGACCAAGACCAAGACCAAGACCAAGATAAATAGGCTATTACAGAGACTGCCACCAACAAGTTTCTGTACTGAGTGAACGATTGGCCATTAACGAAAAAATCCGGCTTACGCCGGATTTTATTATGGTGGAGAGAAAGGCTGACTAACCGATGTTAGAAACGCACCTTCACACCGATACTTACGTTATCTTCACTGTTGGCGAATTTGCCCGCAAAGTTAGTATCAGCGAACGCCTTAGTCATATCTTCGCCGTACTCAGCAACTTCAGTGTAGAGCGTTAGGTATTTGCTGTGGTGGTACTTAACCGAGGCAATTGCTAAGCCAACTGAATCGATATCTTCGACACCAATTTTTTCTTCAAAGGTCTTGTGCTGGTAAGACACACCAAACTCGAACTTATCCATACGGTAAGTCGCTGCGCCAATATAGGTATTTTCAGCGCCGTTAAAGGACTCATCGGTCACTTCAGCTACTGCTGCTAAGGTTAAATTATCGATGCTGTAATCGGCACCCAAGGCGTAACGCATGTAGGTGTCATCAGCGTTACCGTACTTTTCATCGATTCTTAACGCGTTAAACGTAGCGTTAAAGCTGTCGCTGAAGAACAGGATACGACCCATCAATACGTCATCGTCAGAGCCGTTATTGTCTTTCGGGGTTACAATTGCGGTCTTAGCCTGCAGTTTACCGAAACCCACATCGTACTTTTTACTGATTAAGCAGAAAATATTTTCAGAGTATTTTGGCTGCTCATAAAGCATTGCCGAATTATAAGCTTCGTTATTATTAGACTCGTGAATATCAATACGCTGATAAATATTCGAATATGATCCGGAAACCCCGTCACCGGCAAAAATTGCACCGTATTTATTTGCCAGTAGAATGTTGGCCTTCAATATTTCAAAGTCGTCAGCATCGCCGCTGTTGTCGTTATCTGAGTATTGACCGCCAAGGTCAAACTTAGCAGTTAAACCGTCGTACTTATAAACACCTTTGACGCCTAAGTTAGCTAAGGCAACTTCAGTTTCAAAATCTTTGTCAGTCTGCCATAACGCTTGAACTTGAACATCACCATATGCTGATGTTTTGAATGGTTCAGCTTCCGCCATTACTGAAGTAGACACTAAGGCGGATACAACTGCCAAGCCAATAAAAGAACGTCTCATAATCATTATCCCTGATAAAAACACTTTATATTTAACGGTTACAAATGTAGCGCTAAACAATGCCGATTAGATATACAAAAAAAAACGAGTAATAAAAAACAAGAAATACAAAACAAGAAAAGGGGAAAGACAGTAATAATAATTCTGTCTTTCCCCTAATTATGATTAGTTGCCTAGTTTGTTAACATCGATAGCCATGGCGCGGTATGCGGCATTTCGAGGCATCAACCACGTGAACTCCATTTCTACTTTTACATCTTTGGTACGGTAATCAATCTCATTCAAAATACCACCAGAACGTTTACCCTTAATACCCATATTAATATTGGCTGAGAACAGTTCCATAGTATCGCGGTCCGCCATGTAACGGGTGTTGGAGGTTACTACTGAGTACCAATCGTAGCCGCGGTCCTTACCGTATTCCCACGTCTGTTCAACCGTCATGTCCTTCTCGTTGATCTTGTATTCAACACCGCGAGAGTACTTCATGCTTGGCATTGCTGGCTGGTCAAGGTGGCGACCATCGCCGTTATCGAACGAGACAATACCGACAACATCTTGGTCTTTGTAAGTCTTACCATTCAACCAGGTGGTGTGCTGGGTGTAAGTGAAGTCGAAGTCGCCTTCGCACTCGCCCTTCTCGGAGCACTGCAGAGCACGGCCTTTGCTATCAACTGGCTTCAGTACTTTCTTAGCCAACTCACCTTTCCAACCAGCAGATGGCGACAGAATCCATTTCACCTCTTTGTCACGGCCAATCTTAACGTTACCTTGGTGACGCAGCGACAGGATGATGCTGTCGTCAGCAACGTCATAATCAACAGAGTTTACGTGAGCCCAGTTACGGCCAGCACCAACGCCAGGAAGGTCACCAAACGGGGCGTCCGGTTCGATATCTGCTTTCTTACCCATCTTGTCTTCATCGATGTTCAGACATACTGCACCAGCATTAAGTGCTTTAAGCAGGTCATCACGCATTGGGTCGAGGATTTTGTTTAGATCCCATACCTCTACCAGCTTACCGTGCTCATCAATCTCTAAGATGTGGTCACGAACGGTGTGAACACGCTTGCCATCTTCTCGCAGGTAATCGGTTTTCGCTGCACGAACAATATAGTGACCGTTAGGCATGGCCTTCATATCGTGTGAGAAATCTTGGTAACCGCGCGGCAAATCCCATTCGAATACCTTCTTGCCGAACATATCGAAACGGTAGATCTTCTGGCCTTGACCAAAGATGATGTCGCCGTTATCCATCTGGTGGATGCCCATAATGATGCCGCGTTTGCTGCGGTCGTTCACATCGTGGATTTTGTTGGTATCTAGCGTCCAGCGCGTCTCACCTTGGGTATCCAATACGTAGGTAAAGGTGTGGCGATCCCAGTTCATGGCACCCATGCCGCCTTTCCATTCCAAGTCATAAGAACCTGGTACTGGTAGCAGATAGTTCATCATGTACAAACGATCTTTAAACTTGCTGTCGACCTTTTTAACTTCCACTTCTGGGTAGTTATTTTTAACGCCGTTTACTACTGCACCGCCTTGCAGAGGCTGAGTCCAGATGGAGTAGTCTTCTTTAATCTTGTCGCCGTTTTTAACGTATTCCAACGTTACCGTGTTGTCGAAGTCAGCGTACAGACCAAAGATTGGCACACCGTTGTGGTTCAAGATGGTTTCGCGGTTAACGTCGTAACTGATATCAACGCCTTTCTTGCCTTTACCTTGCACGGTAACTTTAGCAGCGGTGATTTCGTGGCCACCTAAATCAACTACGGCAGTCTGTGGGGCATAACCGTACGGGTTAACTACCACTGAGCCTAAGGCACCCTGTGCCGGTGGTGGCTTAATTGCATTGAATTTACCGGCGCTAGCGGACAGTGCAACGGTCGCTAAGGTGGCAGCTAAAACGGTTTTCTTAAACATAATAAGGTCCTATTTTTTTAAGTTTGATAATGCTTATTTGCTAATTAGGTTTTTCACTGTGCCGGCAGTAACCGGAGCTAGTGCAACGATGAAAAAGGTGTATGCGATGATGCAGTACTGCGCCATGTTCAATCCCAGCAGCGTCCAATCGTCTTCGCCACAGATGCCAGAAGGCTGGAATTCATACGGCAGCCACTCATGCAGTGGTAGACCTAATGGAAAGTGTGGTTCGGTAGAACAAGCGCCACCGCCACCGCCTGCTGCGAACAGGTCGCCGCCGCTTGCCATTACGTCATCCAGAGCGTGTGATGAATCGTGTAATACGTTCAGTTCAATCGACCATGCCATACCTTGCAGGACGCCGTACCAAGCCAGAGCCAAGCCGATTAACTTCAATACCGAGATACGAGGATTGATGGCAATAATCAAACCCGCAAACAAAATGCAGCACTGCGAAAAACGGATGTAAACGCAGATTTCACATGGGTCCATCTCTAAGAACCACTGGAAATACCCCATCGCCGATAGAATCAGAAATAACGATGCAGCAGACATCACCAGCCATACTGGTCGCTGTTGCTCCCAGCTTGAGAGCGTGCCCATTGGGGCTTGTTTAAACTGTTGAAATAGATTCGCAATCATGAGATAGGCCTTACTTTTTCAGCAGTTCAGCGGTCAATTCATCCAGCATGGTCATGGAACGAATTGACGAGGTGTTGATCAGGTATTTGCCGTTGACAACAATCGCTGGGATCCCTTTAACCTTGGCAACATCAACCCCTTGGTCCCACTCAGTCAGGGTCGCTTTCACTTCTGCAGTGCCCACTTTGGCATCGTAATCAGCGCGGGAAATACCAGCTGCCTTTAATCCAAACTCGGTGGTTTCTTCGCTGGAGGAGAACTTAATTTTGTCGTCGTGAATATGCTTGTAATAAGCCATTTTGGCTTTTTTGTATTGCTTATCACCAATTGCTTTGGCAACCGCTAATACCGATGCCTTCTCTAATCCAAATGGTGGTTTAGTGGTGATGTGATAAGAATCATATTCAACCCCAGCTGGAAGGTTCTTAATATAGTTAGGGATTACTGCTTTCTCATACTTGTAGCAGAATGGGCAGTTGGTTGAATAAACCTTGACGACTTTGTTGGGGGAGTTAAAGGCCGCATCACCTAATTTTACGTAGTGAGTTCCCTCTTCATAAGTTGCTGCACCAGCAAAAGCAGATAGTGTTAACGCGATAGTAGTAACAGCAGTAGTGAATACTTTTTTCATAGCGGTAGTCTCAGTAGCTATATGGATAACAATGAGCACATGCTAGATCTATCCTTGCGAGCAATTAACCGAACAAAAGCGGTGTTTACGTTGCGAAAAACGCAGCAATAAATCGGCATCAGATCACAGAAAAATTTCTAACCGGAAGAATTCACTTCAACATTGAGACGTATGTCGCAATCGTTATTCGAGATAAAAAGTATTTTTCAGAAAACTCTTGGATGAATTAAATATGTCTATTCAAAATATTAGAACGTTTACGTTAATTGCTCAGACAAAGTGTCTAAGCCATGCGGCGGAGATAATGGACTGCAATACCAGCACCATTACTCGAAGGCTGCAGGCGCTAGAACAGGAGTGCGAAGCGTTGCTGGTATCGCGAAGAGGCAAAAAGATTGAGTTAACCGCTCAGGGGATTGCGTTTCTTCCCAAGGCTCATAACTTACTGAGTCAATATGAAGCCGCGATAGAGTCGGTTAGCAGCCAGCATAAAGAGATAGCTGGTGAAGTTGTTATTGGTGCCCACCAGCCGATGGCCACCCTACTAACCGAGCTGGTGTTAACTCAATTGATGAGCAAATATCCGAAGCTGAAGTTACGCTTGGTATCTATCCCACCACGCTATATGTCGAAGATGGAAGGTTGTGATTTTACCATCTCACCAATTATCCCTAGTGATGAGACCCTAATTGCTAAGCCGCTATATAAAAGCGATAAGTACTTCGTCGCCAGTAATGAGTACCTAGCCAAGCATGGGCATCCACAATCGCCCGCTGAACTTGCTAACCATCAGGTTATTACCTCTGGCTACCACATCGGCAATGAAGCGGTGTGGCATTGGCATACCCGCAATGGGGACGACGGTAGTGTAGTGGTTAACCCCCGTATCAACACCGATTCAATTCAAGTCAGTGCACAATGGATGCTGGCCGGTTTTGGGATTACACGCTTGCCACAAATTACCATTTCACGTTTGCCTAAAGATCAGTTTCAGATCCTATTCAACGGCGACATCTATGACACCCTTAACCTGTATGCAGTCATTAGCTCGCGCCACTATGTCCACAATCGCACCAAACTGCTGATCAATGAAATTCAACAAGCGCTAAAAGGCGCCCGAGAAAAAGTAGCCACCCACGATGGCTAATCCTAACCTCACGGTTTTCCTTCGTTCAGTTACAAAAGGAACATAACCGCGGCACCGGAGTCTTGGGGTAGGGCTACCGTTGCAACAAAAAAGCGAGCACCTTAGGGCACTCGCTTTTATGATTATTTCGCTTTAAAAAATGGCAGTTTTAACAGAACGAAATAATGGTGTTTTAGTATCTGCTTACTCCAACATTCGTTACCGGATTGGTTAGCCTTCATTTGATGACAATACAAATTCATGCTCAGTGATAGTTACGCTACCACCAGTGTTTTGACCTTCATCGTTATAGCGAACAAAAAAGTTACCTAGCGTTCCATCTTCGCCCCAAGTTGAAGAAACGAAATAGTCATTGTAGTCACTGATTTTATCTAATTCACCGTTTCGAGGAACCCAGCTGTTGTCCTTGCGCACATATGCTTTCACAAGCATTTCGCCCTCTTCACCCCTATAGCCATGGAACTTCAAATTGGTATTCTCGAAGAAGCCCCCCCCATTTCCCACGCCCGACTCTTGAGTTACATAAATAGATAAGGTGGGAAATGTGCTATCTCCACTGTCTCTAGTAATCAATGCATCAAATTCAACATTATATGCACCTAGCTTTTTGTTGATAGAAACAGGAGTATAGGAGTACGCTTCCGTTCCTTCTCTTACATACTCAATATCATAAGTTACAGCACCGCTCAGGACATCTACAGAGTAATTAGACAAGCCAGCTGATGTTAGTTTGTTGTCAGCCATTACCGGTTCGGCTGGACTCACTTCAATCGGATCATTCCTAAAACCAGGCTTAACAATTACCGAGCCATCTTCGTTGATTATGATTGGTACATGGCTATGTGTATCAGATGCAGTAGAAATACTGCTAGCACCATAGTGGCCATGCTTTTCCGACTCAACTTCCAAGAATGATTCAGACTCTTTGGTATACATAACAAAGTCATTACGATTTACTTTATTCAAAGTCTTAGACTCTTGAGAAGTCATATTTATATTGTTCAGTCTTGCTTCCGAAACATCTTCGTTATCAACAACTGTTACCAGCGCCCAATCCTCGTTCTTGGCAATTAGCTCTACGGAAGCATCTTCTGCACCGATAAAGGCACTGCCAGACAAGGTATAATAAGGTGCTTCGTCTACGCCCTCTAGTTCAGGGTGACTCAAAGTAAATGTCACCGGACCAGTGACGTTACCAGATTGAACGGTTTCAGTTAGAGTGATGTCTTTATGTACCAGAGATTCACCATTGTGCTCAATAGTCAAGGTATAACCATCATTACAATAACGGAGGTCGAACGGAACGGCGTCACTCGCTTCAGAAGGAGTCGTTTTCGAAATATCCAAAGTACAGTCAGAAATTGGCTCAACACCTTCTTCAGAACTTATTACCATTGGCGTAGTGGTAAGCTCTCCGTAGATCGAACTTACATCAACCGAAACATTTCTAGTATATGTCGAGCTACCTGAGTCACTATCATCACAAGCAGAAATAACCAATGTAGTTGCGATTACTAAAGCAATTTTAGAGTACTTCATAGTTTACCTTGAATAAGTAAAACGCAAGTTTCAGCTTGCGAAAATGGATTAGTTAATTTTCAGGGTTCTTCGGCGAAGAACATTAGGCTGTTGCTGCTGAAAAATTTGCCATAGAATTTCTTAATTTCAGCCCTTATTGCACTGCATCGTCGATGCCTTGTTCATCTATTAAAGAAAAACAATCCATTGTTATGCGGTATTCCGTTACGTTGGTTCGCCCCCTTGAATGCCACCAGTCGAACCAGTCAGTCTGAAGCCCTACACCACCGAATGTTCGAGGTTCGTTATCTGTTTGCACTGAGCGCATTATCGTCATTTTGAACAACCTGTAAACAATAAAGAATTACCATTTATTATTTAATGTGACCAATGCCTCATCGAAGCAGCCAGTTGATGCCTCTGAGTACCCCATTACACGCACAAAAAAAGTTTATTTATAGGGGTTAAAACTTAACTGTGTAACAGTTAGGTGTTGAGGTTCACATCAAGCCTTAGGCTCAACAAATTGCAATACTATTAATGGTTTATGTCGCGGTGGCGACGGCACATTCTTGTATGCATTAGGGGGGGGGGAGCTCCGCCTCCTTTGGAATCCCCCTTTGCCTTAGGTCGCAGTCCAAAATGCTTCGTTGAGCTGCTCCAATGCGGCAGAAATCGATAAAGGCGTTTATCTTGATGATGCAAACCATGGAAGTGCGCTAAGCCACACCATTGACAATGCCAGTCAGAAAACTGACTGGCATTAGTAATAAGGATTGCTCCACGCTGCGCCCCGAAGCCACCAATAAAAAGAGACCCTGCTAGGGTCTCTTTTTAGCTAGCAGTAAAGCTAGCTATCAAGCGGCAACCTTCTTACCCTTAATCTTGATACGCTTCCATAGGCACACAGGCGCAGAACAGGTTGCGGTCGCCGAACACATCGTCGATGCGATTTACCGTTGGCCAAAACTTGTTGTCGCGAGTCGCCGCAGTCGGATATACCGCCAACTCGCGGCTGTATGGACGCGCATCAAAGCTCGGATCTACGATATCGTCCAAGGTGTGCGGAGCGTTGTGCAGCGGATTATTGTCCGCCGGCCATTCACCACGCCCCACCTTATCGGCTTCAGCACGGATCATCGCCATAGCCTCAATAAAGCGGTCTAACTCCAGCTTAGACTCCGACTCCGTTGGCTCAACCATCAGCGTACCCGCTACTGGGAAACTCATGGTAGGTGCATGGAAACCGTAGTCGTTCAGACGCTTGGCTATGTCCATCTCAGTGACGCCTGTGGCTTCTTTAAGTGGACGAAGGTCAATGATGCACTCGTGCGCTACACGGTTATTACGGCCGGTGTAGAGCACCGGGTAATGCTTCCCCAGCTCCTGCGCCAAGTAGTTGCCATTAAGCATTGCGACCTGAGTTGATTCGGTTAACCCACGATTGCCCAACATTACCGTATACATCCAGCTGATAGGCAAGATCGAAGCCGAGCCATATTGCGCAGCAGATACGGCACCGTTGTTTTCACTGGCTACACCGGTTTTAACCACCGAGTGGCCAGCCACAAATGGCGCTAAGTGTGCTTTTACACCGATTGGGCCCATGCCTGGACCGCCGCCACCATGGGGGATTGCGAAGGTTTTGTGCAGGTTTAGGTGCGATACATCAGAACCGATAAAGCCCGGTGAGGTCACCCCAACCTGAGCGTTCATGTTGGCACCATCCATGTAGACCTGACCACCGTGCTGATGAATCAAATCGCAGATCTCACGGATCTGTTCTTCATACACACCATGGGTAGATGGATAGGTCGCCATGATGCACGACAAGTTGTCGCTGTGCTCTGCTGCCTTAGCCTGCAAGTCTGCCATATCAACGTTGCCAGATTCATCACAGGCGACCACGACCACTTTGAGGCTGGTCAACATCGCTGATGCCGGGTTGGTACCGTGGGCCGAGCTTGGAATCAGGCAGATGTCACGATGACCTTGACCAATAGAGGCTTGGTATTTCTTAATTGCGAGCAAGCCTGCGTATTCGCCTTGAGCGCCAGAATTGGGCTGCATGCACATGGCGTCGTAACCGGTGATGCTCACCAAGTACTCTGCCAAACTGTCGACCATCTCTTTGTAGCCTTGGGCTTGAGTCTGCGGACAGAACGGGTGCATGTTGGCAAACTCAGGCCAGCTGACTGGCATCATCTCGGCGGTCGCATTGAGCTTCATGGTGCAAGAGCCCAATGAGATCATAGAGTGGTTCAAGGCCAAGTCTTTGCCTTCGAGCTTGCGGATGTAACGCAGCATCTCCGTCTCGCTGTGGTAGCGATTAAACACCGCATGTTGCAGGAACTCGGTATCACGTTCAGGGAAGGCGGGGGTACTCAGTTGAGCATCAATATCATCAACGCTGAGACCGTGGCCATCGCCCAACAATACGTCCCATAATAGTGCCGCATCGGCAGCCTTATGGGTTTCATCCAAGCTGATGCCAACGCTACCTGCAATATCGGTACGCAGGTTGATGCCAGCTGCGTCAGCGCGTGCTTGCACCGCTACCGCATCGCTCACCGGCACCGTTAAGGTATCAAACCAGTTGCTGTTACTTGGCGCTAACCCTTTGGCAGCAAGCCCAGTCGCTACCACGGTGGTTAACCGCTGAATGCGCTCTGCAATTGCCTTAAGCCCTGCTGGACCGTGGTAGACCGCGTAGAACGACGCCATATTGGCCAATAACACCTGAGCGGTACAGATGTTGGAGTTGGCCTTTTCACGGCGGATATGTTGCTCACGGGTTTGCATTGCCATCCGCAACGCTGGCTTGCCACGGGTGTCTTTCGAGACACCAATAATGCGCCCTGGCATCGAACGTTTGTAGGCATCACGTGTAGCAAAGAAGGCCGCATGTGGACCGCCATAGCCCATTGGCACGCCAAAACGTTGGGCCGAGCCAAACACCACGTCAGCGCCCCACTGTGATGGAGCCTGTAGACGTGTCAGTGCCATTAGATCGGTGGCAACACAGACCAAGCCTTTTTTAGCGTGAATGGCGTCAGTAAGCTCTTGGTACGTTTCAATAGCACCAAACTGATTTGGGTATTGCAGCAGGATCCCAAACACATCGTGTTTGGCAGCGTCTGCAGCGGCACCAACAACAATCTCTAATCCCAGCTGTTCAGCACGGGTTTGCACCACATCTAAGGTGTGCGGGAAGACGTCATCGGCGACAAAGAACAGATCCGATTTCTTGTTTTTAGAGGTTCGTTTGGCTAGCGCCATCGCTTCCGCAGCGGCAGTTGCTTCATCTAACAGCGAAGCCGAAGCCAGCGCCATTCCGGTAAGATCCATCGACAACTGCTGGAAGTTTAGAATCGCTTCCAAACGGCCTTGGGCGATCTCTGGCTGGTATGGGGTGTAAGCAGTATACCAACCCGGATTTTCCAATACGTTACGCTGAATAACATGCGGTACACGGGTACCGTAGTAACCCATGCCAATGAAGTTATTACGCACTTCATTCTTGTCGGCCATCGCCCGCAAACGGGCTAAAGCATCCACTTCTGCCATCGGCTCACCCACACTCATCTCGGTGGTTAAGCGAATATCTTCAGGAACAATTTGGGCGGTAAGATCGTCGAGGCTATCAGCACCAATGGCGGCCAGCATCTGCTGTTGTTCAGTGGCATCCGGGCCAATATGACGGCCAATAAATTCAGCGCTGCGATCCAATTGCTTAAGAGTGCGGGGCGTACTCATTACGGGCAGGTCCTTTAAAAACAAGTAGGGTAGTAATACCAATCTGCACCAATATTCGATCAGTGAATAAAATACTTAGATTGATATACGACAAAGCCCCTCTGTGGGGGCTTTCATCTGTGGGGTGTTAATCAGTCTTCGATCGACGCTAAATAGGCTTCGCCATCCAACAAGTTATCCAACTCAGCGGCGTCGCTCACTTCCACTTTAAACAACCAACCGTCACCGTATGGGTCACTGTTGACGGTTTCTGGTGCGTCTTCTAGCTCTTCATTAACAGCAACTACGGTACCGGTAAGAGGTGCGTATACATCAGACGCGGCCTTCACCGATTCTGCTACCGCACAATCTTCACCAGCATCAACGGTATCGCCCACTTCAGGCAACTCAACAAACACCATGTCACCCAGCAGCTCTTGGGCGTGCTCAGAGATCCCAACGGTGTAGACGCCATCACCTTCTGGGCGAACCCATTCGTGGCTGGCGGCAAATTTCAATTCAGATGGAATGTTGCTCATGATCTTCGTTTCCTTTAACTAGAATGCTTTCTTGCCGTTACGGACAAAACACGGCTTCACAACGTCAACAACGACGCGCTTTTTACGAATACCCACCTCGACTTGACCCGCTACCGCGAACGGTACTCGAGCCATAGCCACGGCGTGGCCTAAAGTTGGCGAAAAGGTGCCAGAGGTGATGATCCCCTCCTGCTCATTGCCCTCAGCGTCTTTGACATAGACCGGCATACCGGCGCGCAATACGCCTTTTTCGGTTAGTACCAAACCGATCAACTTGGCGGTACCTGCTGCTTTTTGCTGCAGCAGCGCTTCACGACCAATGAACTCACGTTCACTTGGCTCCCACGCAATGGTCCAACCCATGTTGGCAGCCAGTGGGCTTACGGTCTCATCCATATCTTGACCGTACAGATTCATACCGGCTTCCAAGCGCAGGGTATCGCGAGCGCCCAAGCCTGCGGGCTTCACCCCAACGGCTAATAACTGTTGCCATAGCGATGCAGCTTGTTCATTGGGAACGATGATCTCGTACCCAGCTTCGCCGGTGTAGCCGGTAGTCGCGATAAACAACTCACCAGCCTGAATCCCAAAGAATGGTTTCATGCCTGCAACCGCAGCGTTTTGTTCGGCATCGAACACCTGCGCGGCTTTCGCTTTCGCGTTAGGGCCTTGTACGGCGATCATGGCAAGATCGGTTTGCTCAGTCAGGGTAACGTCGAACGCTTCCGCCTGTTGATTAAGCCAATCGAGATCTTTAACACGGGTAGCGGAATTCACCACGACGCGATAGAAGGTGTCAGACAGGTAGTAAGTGATGAGGTCATCAATCACCCCACCATCTTGATTAAGCATGCCACCGTAAAGGGCTTTACCTGGGGTGGTTAGCTTGGCGACGTCATTGGCCAATACGCGCCGAAGAAAATCGCCGGCATCAGCGCCATTGATGTCGACAACGGTCATGTGGGACACATCAAACATACCGGCGTCAGTGCGCACAACGTGATGTTCATCCAGCTGCGATCCATAATGCAGCGGCATGTCCCAGCCGTGAAAGTCGACCATCTTGGCATTAGAGGTAAGGTGTTGCTCAAACAGAACGGTTTTGCTGGCCATATCGATTCCTTGGATAACTGGCACGGCGATTTGGGTCTGACTGCAAATGCGGCCTAGATCACATCGCACTTTTGCGGCGCATTATACCTATCGCGCCGCTGCTGTATACACTTGCTACTATGGTTAATTTACAACCGATTGTTATTTGTTGCTGACAGCCCAAGTGCATGGGACAGCAACTGATTTTTTACGCTACCGGCTTTATCGACTAGGTTCATACCAAGTCCGCGTACCATCTGCTTTAGCGGGTTAGTGCCAGCAAACAACCAGCGGAATCCGTCCATCGCTACCAACATCTCTTGCGCTGCGGCTTGGCGTCGTCGTTCGTAACGCTTTAACAGTCTTTCCGCGCCAATGTCCCAATCACTGCCTTTGGCCTCGCTCAGTAACTGCACCATAGCGATGCTGTCACCGAAACCAAGATTCACTCCCTGCCCCGCCAATGGGTGAATGGTATGGGCTGCATCGCCCATCAATGCGATGCGTGGCCGGACAAAATCTCGGGCGTAGCGCATCATTAATGGGAATACTGGCCGAGCCGACTCAACTTGAATGTGACCTAGGCGCGATTCTGTAGCAACGCTGATGGCCAAATTAAACTCATCAGCCGTTAACTGCGCCCGTTGCTCAGCCTGCGCTGGTGATTGTGACCACACAATGGAGCAGAGGTTCGGATCATTGAGCGGCAACAATGCCAGCGGCCCATCCGGTAGGAACACCTGCCGCGCTACCCCACCGTGAGGCTGTTGAGTGCGCACCGTGCCTACCAGCGCATGGTGGCCATAATCGCGGAAACTCAGCGGGATCTGACATTGCTGGCGCAACCATGAATTGGCGCCATCAGCGGCCAATACCAACTGAGCAGTGAGCATGGTGCCGTTATCTAAGTTCAGCCACGCATCGCGTTCACTGACCGCAACGCCCTGCGGGGTCGCGACAAACAACTTAATGCCTTTGGTTTGCTCAGCCCGCTGCCACAGGGCATAAGCCAAGGTATCGTTTTCGACGATATGACCCAGATCCGGTTGCGCCAGATCCTCCGCATGAAACTCGATACCGGCGAGGTTGTCTTTATCCCACACCTGCATGCCGTTGTACGGGCTGAGCCGTTCCTTAGGCAACAACTGCCACGCCCCCAGCTCTCGCAACCACTGCTCACTGGCGCGATTGATCGCAGACACACGTAAACGCGGTTCACCGCTAACCGGCTGCGCTGCTGCACGGTCAACAATGCCAACCTGAAAGCCCGCATTGGCGAGGCCGATGGCCGTTGCCATACCAACCATGCCACCGCCAACAATGGCGATGTCTACGGATTCGGTGGTTACCATATCTTTATTCTCCTACACCCAGCGCTATAGCTAAGTGCGCTTGCGGCTCCAGCCCATCGCTTGATGAGCCAGCTGCCGCTTCCATGTTGGGCTCAACGCCATCGACAACAGGC